>NZ_QPQT01000002.1 GCF_003605125.1 Shewanella algidipiscicola | reverse complement strand
CGGCTACAACAATGATAATAGGGTGTGTCTTCGATACTTATTTGAGTTCTGCGAGGGCGTGGCATAAAAACCTCCTTGTTCAATGCTCAATCAAAGCATAGCCGAAGGTTAACTTCTGCGCCATTAACGATGGGTGTCCTAGTCAACTCGCAATGTCATCAAGCGGAGTTGTTCTCTTACATCGGCCCAATCGACAAGCACGATAGGCATTGGGTTAGCACCGCAAAGATGCATTGCATGCCAGCGATATATCGCCATTCGGTCATTATTGAGGTGGTGATTACCGAGCAAGCGGTCAATACGTTTGATACTGTGCTTAGGTGCCACATTACCAGAGATGTTACGGCCTAGCTGGGTCAAAGAGAGTTGATCACCATCTAGTAATGATTTAGTGGCAACCATAAGAGAATTAAGACGTTTTTTGTGGATGGAAGAGCATTGATTGCTAAGAGAGTCATGTAGTATTGTAATGTCACGCATGGTGTTGTTCTAGTTTGTTTTTGGCGAAATTGATTAGATCAAACAGCACCATGCGTGTCTACTAATTGATTGTAAAAGAAATTATCTGGGGATTCCCTAGCGATGGGTGTCCTAGTCAACTCTCTAGTCAACTACCGGGAGCGTCCATATATGGCATTTATTTCATGAACAGTTTGTTTGCCTCGCTACAATTGAGTTATTATTGTTAGTGCGATTCTGGAGGGGGGGTCTTCTTACATCCTTAATTCTAGATCTATTAAACTTTAACCAGTGGCGTGCAACGGTGAAGATAATGTTTAATAAAATAAGGCGGTTAAAGTCAGAAAGTCGTAGTAAAGAACTAGCATTGTATGAAATTGTTGCAGACGAACTCGAGAAAGGAAGTCTATCTAAACCTTTATGGGTGAAAGCTATCGCGAACTCAAAAGGCAATGATAGCAAAACTAAGTCCTTATACATTAAATATAGAGTTCTATCCCTAATGGACGAGGAGCAGTTGCAGGCTATTAGAAGAGATCAAGAAGATAGTGGATTGCTAGAGTTAACAAGACTAATTGAGAAGGCTAGAAAGAAAAATTCAAATTTCGATGACCTTGCTTTGTTATCGAAAAAACTTGGGATAATAACGAAAGGAACAAAAGGCTTTTTCAAAGACAAATGGGTTGCTACCGATAAAGATGGACGCCAAATTAGCTTTAGCGATTCGGATAGATTTGAAAGTTACCTTTTAAATATATTTGATTCATGGTAGTGACTAAGTAAAACTGGCCACCTTTTTTGATTCATCCTTACAGTTAATTTGAAATTAGTAAATCTAAGGCAAACCCGAAAATATATTTACGATAGAGCAACAGCACTAAACGATAAAGGGGCAGAACCTAGTTAGCTTTTGAACTAGCAACTCACATCAAATATGGCTAAATCGAAGAGGCGTTAGATATAGGTGTAAGCGCGCTTTTGGCCCTTGGCGGCATGGATGCCGCCGTGGAGCGTATAGGGATATATTCACAGCGAGCCAAAAGAGAGCTTGCACACTTCCCCGCCGGACAGGCGATTTATAACAGTGAAGGTTCGACCTTATCACTTTCAATAAATAAAAATGCAGCCAGCCGCTACTCAAGCAAATGTCATTGTTCTTCATTCCAAGACCAACACACTTTGGCACAAAAATACTTTAACCTTTAACTCACTAGTCGTATCAAATGAAGTTAAATCGAAGAGGAGTTAGAGATAGGTGTAAGCGCGCTTTTGGCCTTCGAAATCATGGATGATTTCGCAGAGCCCACATGGAAGTGCTTGAACAACGTCCATGTCTAAAAGCCAGTTCGGCGTCCATGCCTCTCGTTCGTTAGCGCGAAGCTACGCTTCACTCACCGTGTCGCAGAAGTGTTTACACATACGCTCACCGCAGGTGATAGATTGCCATAAAAGCTCACCTTCAAACACACTTTCCAAAAAAGACTTCGCCAACCACTACCCAGACAAAACAAAAAATGCCATACCTTCATTCCAAGGCCACCAAACTTTGGTGGAAACCCCATCTTGAGCAGCCCCGCTCCATCAAGGATGGATATAAAAAAGCCACAGCGGGAGGGCTGTGGCTTCTAGCGGTGATATCCATACCACCTTTAGGTCAAACTGGAACGATGTTACTAATTATTAGATAATGTTTAATATTAGTTTTTCTTTGAATATTTAGCAGCTTCTTCACCTGCTAGACGACCAAAGGTGATGATGTCTGAGATGGCATTACCACCTAAACGGTTAGCACCATGTACGCCGCCAGTCACTTCACCCGCACCGTATAGGCCAGGGATCACTTGCTGCTTAGCATTCATCACTTCCGCTTTCGTATCAATCATCACGCCGCCCATGGTGTGGTGAACACCTGGAGTGACTTCAATAGCGTAGTAGTTACCTTCATTCAGCGCACGAGGCAGGTTTGGACGTTCGAAATCAGCATCTTTGCCGCTAGTGACAAAGCTGTTGTAGCGAGCAACGGTTTCGGCCAAGGCTTTACCGTCGATGCCAACCCCATCCATATCGCCTAGCTTAACTAAGCTGTCAGACGTGGGTGCGACACCTAAACCAATGTACTTATCAATTTTCGTCAATGACTTACGGACTGAATCATCGAAAACTAAGAACGCAGATTTACCTGTTTGCGCCAAAATCGCGGCAGATGCTTTATCACGAGTAGTGATTTCGTTGACGAAACGCTTACCTTCACGGTTGACTAAGATCGCGCCATTACCACGTACCGCTTCGGTCACCATCACGCCGCCTTTTACAGACAGTGTTGGGTGGGCTTGGATATATTCGAGATCTTTCATCGCCGCGCCAGCATTACCTGCCACATCGATACCGTCACCAGTAGCGCCTGGTTGGTTAGTCGAAATAAAGCCTTTCAACTTAGCATCGAGCTTAGACACACGCTCGTTATTTTTAGCAAAACCACCGGTTGCTAAAATCACTGCATCGGCTTTCACCCAGTAGTAACCCTTGTACATCCCCTTAACTAGGATACCTTTCACTTTACCGCTATCATCTTTAAGAATTTCGATACCACGGGTGTTCATACGTAAATCGATATTACGTTCAACGGCATTATCATAAAGTACTTGTACTACATGAGCACCTACACCAGCACCGCCAGTTGGGCGATGTGAACGGTTAGCCGATGCGCCGCCCATGCGGCCAACATCGTTTAAATCGGCGCCCATGGCGGTCATCCAATCCACAGATCCTTTAGAGTGTGAACTTAAGATTTTTACCAGCGCAGGATCGTTAATATCACGACCGCCTTTCATGGTGTCTTTGTACATCATCTCTGGGCTATCGGTAATATTTTTAGCCTTTTGTTGATCGGTCCACGCTGCATTCATACCACCGGCGGCCAATTTCGCATTACCACCGATAACAGGCTCTTTCTCGATAAGGATGACTTTAGCGCCATTGTCGTGAGCCGATACGGCAGCAGAGAAGCCTGCACCACCAGTACCCACAACCACTACATCAACGGTATCGCGAGGTGCGCTAGCAAGTGCCGCTTGACGCTCAGATTTATCTTTAGCGAGTTCGGCAATCGTCGGTTCATTACGTTGCCATTTTTCCGCATATGGCATGTCAAAATCGAAGCTGTGGCAAGAGTCACAATAGACCATAGATTTTTCGTGCGCGCTGTGACAAGAGGTACAAGCAACATCGCCAGGGAAATGAGAGTCGTGAGCATTATAATGCTCGTGCTTAGTGGTTTCAGCGACTTCAGCCATGGTGCCGTGACACGCGACACACTGTTGGTTTTCATAGGTTAAGCTATCATTTGAAAGCTCACCATCTGGAGTATGGCAGCTATCACACTCTTGGTTTTGAGCGTGAAATTCAGCTAGATTATCTGCGGCAATTGCATTGCCCATGAGTCCTGTGGTGCCCATAATCGTGGCTAAACAGACTGCAAGTTGTAATTTTTTCATCTTTATACTCTCCTTTCCACACTCAACGGCGATGACGCTATAAGTCTAGAAACTTTTCATTATTATAATGATTCAAGTGACGCCCACTCACATTGCACAGCGGCCGACATTTATATTGCTCGAGTTAATCTTTATCTATACCGATGGCTACAGCAAGGTCGATGCTCAGGTCTCAATAAGAAATGCAGCCTTAATCACAAGCAGTAAAATGCACTATGCAAAGTTGCATAATTTGCAAGTGAGATATGCAATTTTGCATGGCACATACTGCGCTAGATCACTATGCTTATAACCCTTCATCAACCGCCGTAATGCCGCAGTCAACCGAATACTTCACCGATTGCTAATTCGCGCAGTGCAGCACAGTTTCTTAAGCCATTATTCTCTACACTCAAGCCCATGAGACTAATACTACTTTGCCTTATTTGCGCCTCGCTGCCAGTGCTCTCCCAAGAGAGCATAGTGTTTGGCGTACACTCCAATACCGCCCCTTTAGAATGGCGTAACAATGGCGTTGACCAAGGTTTTAACCTTGAGCTCATGGACAGAATTGGCCAACTGACGGGCAAACGCATCATAGTGCGGCGTAAGAGCTTTCAGCAGCTGGTCGCAGATGTGCACAACCCAGATAGTGATATCGATGTGATAGCCGTAGTCAGCCCGGTGAACTTTAGCCGTGAGCTAAATCAATCGGATCCTATCTATTCCACCCACGCCAAGGCTTATACCCTACAAGGCAAAGCACTTATCAATAGTTGGAGCGATCTCGCTGGTAAGCGAGTGGCCATTAAAAAAGGCGCTTTTGTCGATGTGTATCTGTCAGATCATCTGCAACGGTTTGAGCGTATCGATGTCGATCTATACGAAACCGGTTTTCAACAACTGATGGATGATCAGGTTGATGTGGTGTTAGCCGAAAACTTTGTCGCCCGGCGACTGCTGCCCTTTTACCCATCGGTGAGAAGCTCCAGCGATGCGCTGATCTATGGCGCCTTTAACTTTGTCAGCAACGGCAAAAAAACCGTATTAATGCAGCAGATTAATGACGCACTGCGTCAGCTTAAACTCTCGGGAGAATATGACAAATTAGTCAACAAATGGTTTGGCACCGGGCGGGAAAAGGTCGATTTAACCTCGACCCAAAAACGCATGTTTTCACTGGCCATTTTAGTGGCGCTTATCTCGGCTATCGGAATGATTTACACCGGATTTATCAGCGCGAGCCTACGCCGCCAAAAAAGGGCGCTTAAAGAAGAGTTAGAACAGCGCCGGCGCGCCGAAGCGGAGATATCGGTTATTTCGACTCAGTTTCAGTCGGTGCTCGATGGCATTCCCCATGGCGTCACTATCATAGATAAGCACCTTAAGCGTCTGTGGAGTAACGATAATAATATTGAGCTGCTCGTTAATCAGCAATTTCATTACCTCGACGGCCAACCCTTTGACCTTAAACAGGCGATCAATACCGTGCTGACCCAGCAGCGGTCACAAACGGCTGACATGCAGTACCAGCAAGAGTTTTGGCAACTGCAGATCCACCCGATCGCCAGCGATCAGGTGGTGATATTGCTCGAAGAGTCCACCGAGCAACATAGGTTGCGCCAGGCCAACGAAGAGGCCAGCCGCCTAGCCTCCCTAGGTGAGCTTTCGGCCGGCATTGCCCACGAAATCAATAATCCCACAGGGCTGATTGTGCATGCCATTTCACTGCTGAGCGCGGCAATCAAGGATCTAACACCTGCTGCAACCCACTACCAAAAGCACAACCCATTTTGGCGCATTGCCGGACTGGCACCAAACGATGCCATGGCCGAGATGGGCCAAAGCTGTCAAACGGTTGAAGAGGCCGCCACGCGCATCAGCCGTATTGTTAACGATCTTAAATGCTACGCTCTGCCCAACTTAGCCCAAGCACATCTGCCTATCGCCCTTAACGATGTGGTGCAAGTGGCGCTGCGCTTAACCAATAACCAGTGTAAGAGCTACCAAATCACCACCAACCTTTGCCCAGCAGATCCACTCATTAACGGCGATGCCCAGCAGCTACACCAAGTGTTGATTAACCTTATTCAAAATGCCTGTCACGCCTGCGACCCTTACACTGGCGCTATCAGTATCACCACCGAGGTTGATGCAGACCAAGTGCTGCTCACCGTGAGCGATAACGGCTGCGGCATGGACCGCGCCACCTTAAAACGCATCACAGAACCTTTCTTTACCACGCGCAGAAATAACGGCGGTTGCGGCCTGGGCTTGTCGGTCAGCAGCAGGATAATCAAACAACATCATGCTCAAATGCAGATCCAATCGAGTGTCGACCAAGGCACAAGCATCCGCTTAACGTTTGCGTTAGTACAACAGGATTAACCCCATGAAATTGGCCAGAAACATACTCTTAGTCGACGATGAAGCCTCATGGCTACGCACCTTAGCCGTCACCCTTAACCGCTTAGTGCCCGAAGCTGAAATCGACACCTGCGTCGATAGTCGTCAGGTGATCAATCGCCTACAGGTGGGCGATTACGCCTTAGTCCTACTGGACTTAACCATGCCTTTCGATTGTGGCGAAACGCTGCTGGCGATGATCCGCAGCGAGTTTCCTAACACCCGGGTGATCATCGTTACCGGCGTCAATGAGGTCGATACCGCAGTGCGCTGCATTAAAAATGGCGCTTACGATTACTTTATCAAAACCGATAAGGTGGAAGAGTTGGCTCAATCGGTACGCCGCGCGCTAGAAGTGGTGGGGCTGGAGCGTAATTACCTGCACATTAAGGAGCGTTTCTTAAGTCGCACCTTAGACAATCCACAGGCGTTTAATAATATTTTGACCTGCGAGCCGCAGATGCTCGATCAATTTCGCTATTTAGAAGCGGTCGCTTTTAGCCCTGAGCCTTTACTTATCTTTGGTCAAAGTGGTACCGGCAAGTGTGAATTTGCCCGCGCCTGCCACAGCCTCTACAGCCCACAAGCGCCATTTTTAACCATTAATCTGGCGGGGATCAGCAGCGAGGTGTTTGCCCAAAAGATGTGTGGTCATCTACACCACAATAGCGATGGCCAAGTCGATGCCGTGGCCGGTTTGCTGCATCAAGTGGGCGATGGTGTACTCTATCTTAATGAGGTAGGCGCCCTGCCACTGGCGGCACAAATCACCTTATTGGATCTGCTCGAAACCAGGCAATATTATCCACTGGGCAGCGACAGTGCCTATCCGGTGCGATGCAAATTTGTCGCCTCGACTCAAGATGATTTACTGAAATTACACCAAGCGGGGCAATTTCGTAGCGATCTGCTGTATCGTTTACGCGCCCATAAAATCAAGCTGCCGCCACTGGCCAACAGGCCGCTGGATATTTCGATGCTGATCAATCACTTCATCGCTCAGGCGGCCAGCGAGATGGCGTTGCCCGCACCGCAACAACCGGCCGACTTGGCCACTAAACTGGCGAGTTACAACTTTCCGGGTAATTTGCATGAACTTAAGGGGATGGTATTTGATGCGGTCAGCCGCAGTGATGGTGTCGCGCTAAATATCTCCCCCTTTATGGAGGCGATTAACGAGCATAAATCGCTGACACAAGCGCCATTAGATACGCTGGTTTTTCCTAAGGTATTGCCTAGTTTAGCCCAGATGAATCAGGCGTTAATTGATGAAGCCATGAGCCGCACCGCCAATAATCAAACCGCGGCGGCGCAGTTACTGGGCATTAGCCAAAGCGCCCTGAGTCGGCGCTTAAAAGGCCATTAATTGCCAAGCAGCATGAGTGGCTTGGCGCCACTCATGCATATATACGTGACTTAGGCGGACTGACTTAAGCAGGCTTAAGCTGCGCCTCTGGTACCTTAACAGTCTCGATGTCGTAAGCCTTTTCGCTGGCGTCGACTATGGTTAACACCGCCGCATCCCCCACTACATTGCAAGAGGTCAACACCATGTCGATCACCCTGTCTAGCGCCGCCACAATCACAAAGGCTTCGAGTGGTAATCCCATCTGATGGATCAACACGCCAATCATCACCATGCCACCACCAGGTACCCCGCCAGCGCCAACCGATAACAAGAAGATACTGAATAACAATGATGGCAACTGCTCCATCATGATGGGAGCGCCAAAGGCATTGGCGACAAAGAAAATCGCGATGGTGACATAAATCGACACACCGGTCATATTCATGGTCGCCCCTAGTGGCACGCCAAAACCTGCGACTGCGGGCTTAACCCCCAGCTTTTCTGTTAAGGTGCGCATGGTCACCGGAATGGTGGCATTGGAGCTTGCGGTAGATAAGGAAAACAAGATTTGCTCTTGTGTCTTAGCCCGAAACGCCTTGGCCGACACCGAGGTAAACAGACTGACGGCGATGGGGTAGATGATAAAAATCCACACCAACAACAAGGTAATGATCACCAGCATATATTCCATCACACTGACAAATAAGCTGGCCTCTAACGTGGCGCCTAACTTCAGCATTAAGGCAAACACCCCATAAGGCGCTAGCTGCATCACCACGCTAATCAGCTTCATCATTAGCTTGTTGCCCTCTTGAAACCCTTGGTTTAACAAGGGAACGGCATCGTCCATCGACTTAATCACCCCACCGACCAATAGCGCCATAAAGATCACCTGAAGCATATTGCCTGAGGAAAACGCGCTAACGGGATTACTGGGGACGATATCGACAATCAGTTGCATCAAGTTAGGTAGCTCAGTGGTGGCTATCACAACGTCAGAACCTGAGGCCATATCGATACCGACACCGGGCTCAACAATCAAGGCCACCGCCAGCGCAGTAGAGATGGCGAGCAGCGTATTAATAATATAAAACCCAAAGGTTTTACCACCGAGGCGGCCAAAACTCTTCAGGTCGTCTAGCTCCAGTACACCACAGACAATGCTGACAAACACCAAAGGCACAACCATCAACATGATCATATTGACAAACATGGTACCCACACCGCTAGCGATTTTGACCACCCATGCGGTTAACTGGCTGGCATCAGCCAAACCGTATTGCAAAATAGTGCCGAGCATGACACCCGAAAAGAGCCCGATAAAGATGCGGGTAGAAAGTGATTTTGTCATCTGTTTGCCTATTAAATTTAGCGTATCTGCTGCACGCTTTTATCTGTGTATCTCATCGATAGAGATTAAGATGTGAGGCGGGTACTCCCCCTGCTGATGCAGAGATAGTGGATCATGCTGGCAAGCTTTTCAATGGCCTTTGAAAAAAACCCCAAAAACAACAAGTAGATAACAATGAAAAATATAAACACTTAGCCCAATATTAACAAGGAGATAGACGGCCATCGCAAAGACACCCATAACACCAAACTTTTACATTGACCCACAAAAACAAACCTAACCACTCAATTTACAACCGGCAGAACCAGTATTTAACACTAACGAGTGGTGATATGGCAACACATAAACTCACAATTAAAAGCAATAACAGCTCAAACCACTGTCGCTTGGGTGTCGCTAGTGAAATACACTAGTCAGCACCGCTGAAAAAAGCGCCGACCCGTGCTGATAATAAGCAATAAAAAAACCATTAAATCAAAGTGTAAACACTTGATTTAATGGTTTTAAGGACGATTGCTTTATTTAAAGGCTATAACTTTTTTGGTCAATAGCGGCTTAGACCCAAGGCGTTATCCTCAGCAGGCTAGGCCAACCAAAGCTCCACATCACGAATAATAAAGTTACCACTGTAAGTGGGGTGCGGCTCACCAATGGGCTCTAATTCAAAATAGCGTCTGTGCTCTTCTGGCAATCCTTCGTAACCGCAGATCACCTGATACAACCAGCTCTCAGGATCCCACTCCAGCGTTTGCTGTTGATGGTATTGCAATGCCGATTGCCTTAAGCCTGAGTCGATCACCGCACAAAAATAATCATCGACCGCCAACTTGAGGGGGTTATCGGCAATTTCAAAATCTTCAGCATCGACCAAGGCAAACGCCACATCATGTTCGCGCACTAAGGTGTCACGCTCGACACGGCTAATGGCTTTCACTTGCGCCACCAGCTGTAACAGCTCAGCCTCATAGCCTGTGTTACTCACATCAACCGCCGCAGGGGCTAAGAGTGCCTCGGCGCGATTAAACAGAACTGGCAACTGCTTGTGGCTGACATGATCTGCCACCTGATAATCGGGATGTTGATCTGTGTATAACAACCAGCCCTTAAGTAAGCGTGTTCGCCCTTGGATCTGCCTAAAACGTCCAAGCAACTCCAATAACCGCCCCTGCACCACACTGAGTTCTTGGGTACAATCACTCAAGGTTTCTTGCAAGGTGGTGACCAGCAATTTACGCAGCTCACGAATATCACCGGCCAGCTCGCCAAGCTCGCTAAATTGGAACATCTCTAAGCCATTGAGCAGCTCACTGACTTGGCTTTGGGCCAATTCGTTTTCGCGAATTTTGGCATTAATGGTGCCGACATAACCAAACTCATTATTAATCCGGCTCCACAATACCCGTATCGAATAACGCAGCCCTTCGGCAAAGCTGTAAACGTGCTCACTCAGATCGGCTAAATAGGCTTCGCTGGCGCTGTAATCTACCGCATGGCGCGCCTCTTTATAGTGGCTCGCCAAGGTTTTGATGGTGGCAAGACCCGAGCCGACATTGGCATCGATTTGCCGATTACGCTCATCACTTAAGGTCTCTTCTAATAGCGCGCGCACCGACCGTTTGAGGCGTAAATCTTGCCCGGGTTTTGGTCGCCACAGGATCTCGGCTTTACGTAGCTTATCGATTGCTGCCGCGTTATCGCCCCCTTCGGCCACTGAGCCCGATAGGTACACATCCATGATAAGTTCGCTATGCCGCCCCAGTAGCTTAAGTAGCGTTACCCCGGATTGGTGTAAGTTACTACTCATATCAGATCAAGTCCCTTTGGGTGGCGGTTTCGGCCTGAGCTTCAAGGCTTAAGCCTTCAGTCTCGTCGATAAAACGAATCACTTCATAGAGGTAATCGAGTTTACCCGTGGCGATGTAGATCTGCTTTTCCACGTTAGGACGCAGCAGATACCCCAGCTCCACCAAGCGTTTAAACACCAACTTAATTTGTGCATCCACCTGAGTACTGCTAGAGCCAAATAAACGGTAGTGGCTGATCTTAGCCAGCTGCTCACGAAACGCGGGGGTATCTTCGATGCGCATCTGCAGTTCGCTTAAGCGCACCGCCGCCCCTTCGCAAAGCGGCGCATCTTGACCACTGGCTTCTTGCACCAGCACCAGCCATTCGACCAAAGGGATCAATGCATTACAGATATCGCGAAACTGAGACGATATCACCTTGCGCTCAGTGTCACCGAGCTGCAAGTAACCACAAAAAAACACTTCGCCTTCACCGGCCGATGCCACTGTACGGTTAATGCGGTTAAGGTACTGCTCGACACTGTCGCGGGTTGTCGATGACTTTAACGCACGCCACGCTTCTTCGTTACTGGTACGGCAGATAAATTCACCGCGCAGCAAACTTTCAATCAATGCGCCTTGGCCGACTAATACGGTTTGTGTGCTAGTACTCATTTATCCCGTCTCCTTGGCAAAACGCTGGCTTAACTTGTCGGCAATCGGATTTAATTGCGGCTTCACGACCTGTAATTTCTTGGTCTGTTTATTGATGATATAGCGGTTAACAAACAGATTTAGCACCTCTGACTCAGGGTTAGGGAATGCCCCTAACACGCTGATATTGTTGTTTTCACAGGCATCAAAAATCTTTTTCACGTTACCGTGGTGTAAGGTGCCTAACTCATCGATAGGCCAATGAATGGTCACATCGGCACGGCCACGCAGTAAGCGGGTAAAAGCCAGCAAGAACTTACATAAAATCAGGTAGGCCATACCATGGCTCGACGACTCATTAAGCTGTCTATCGGTGCGGATGATGAGGTCGCTGTTACCCTCTTTTAGGCGCAGCTCAATCTCTAATAACTTGGCGATGCCACCCGTTAATGCCGCGCGGCCAATAATGTCTAAGGCGCGGCGCATGCTGTTGGTGTAGTGCTCGTCGGGCAATTCGGCAAAGCCGTCGGCTTTCCATTGACGGAACGCCTTAACAAACACCTCAAGCTCTGGCCAAAACTCCAGTTCGCTGATGCGCGAGCGGATACGTACCGCCGACTCGCTCACCCCATCGAGAAACAGCTCTTCACCCACTTCGCGGGTAATACGCGCACTTTGCGAGGCAATACGGCGGTCGATATCGGCTAACACATCGTAAAAGGCGGTCAAATCGATACCAAAGTTACGCCCTTGCTCACGCAGGCCCATCACGGCTTGGGGCACCATCACATTGAGCAGCTGCTCAAGTTGTGGCACGAGCTTGCGATAATCGAGTAGGCGAATGCCTTTATCGTTAATAAAGCTCGACTCTTCGCGCGCACGATCCCAGATCTCCGACAGGCTCGACCCGGACTTACTGGCGATCACCGAATCAAAATGTTCAATATATTGCTTCACCGATCCCAGCAGTTGATCGCGGCGCAGTAACTGATCTTCACCTTGACGCAGGCGCTCAGCCAAGCTGCCTTGCAGTTCATCATTGCTTGCGGGCAATTTTAGCTCGGCCAGTTTACGCATCACGCTGCGCAATTTAGTGAGGTTTTCAGACGCTTCCACTTGAATCGCATCCGATTGCTTACGCTGGCTGTCGAGCTCCTGACGTCGCTGCTTGATCTCGTTGGCTTTGCGAGTCAACTGCTGCTCTAGCTCAGCGACCGCCATCTTGACCTTACTCAGCTCAGTTTGCAGCTTAGGTTTGCGTGACAACCAGGTGTGCTGGTACCAGTCATCGAAGCGCAGCACTTCACTGCGACGCTGTTCGGCTTTGCTGATGTCACTTTCAAGCTGACGTATCTCCTGCTTGAGCTTAACAATTTTGCCTTCATCGACACCGCGAGATTTAAGCTCATCTTTGTACCACTGCTCACAGGCTTTTTGCTCTGCTTTGGCGTCTTGACGGCGCTGGACGATATTGTTTTTCACTTGGGCTAACTGGTTGTCCAGAACCCCGACCACCTCTTGCCAGTAGGCGTTTTTCTCCATGCGGGCTTCGAGCTCTAGCTCTTTTTGCGCCGCTATCCACTCTTGATGCTGGGCATTAAGCTGCTTAATCTCGCTGTCGATACGGCTAAGGCGTTTTTGTGCCTCGGCTTTACGGCCGCTCAACGCTTGATTGATTTTCTCTTGTTCGCTGCGTTTATCATCAAACAGGCGACGCAGATCGTCACGGCTATTCTTATAGGCGGTCTTGGCAAAGGTCAGCTCACGGTTGAGCTCATCGAGTTCGGCGTTGCACGCCACCAGATGCGCTTCGGCCTCGGTTTGCAGCGCCTTGGCCGCCGCCAAGGCCTCTTCGGCTTCACTGTAACGGCTACGCAGCTCCTGCTCTGACGCGGCATAATCAGGGATATCAATGGCTTTAAGATCTAGAGCGATACCACAAAAGCTCTCTTGCGGCTCGGTTATGGTTGGGTGTAAGTCGCTGCGATGCAGTAACTCAGGATTAATCAGCTTACCAATATTGGCTTCCCACCCGCTGACCTCTTTGCGCAGGTATTCAAGCAGGGTGTGAGATTGGGGAAACAGCACATGGTGCAACTCGTCGAGGGCAGTTTGACGCTCAATGACCCTCAGTCCCGCTTGGCGCAGGGCTTCGTTGGCGTGATCGCGTTTGGCTCTGAGCTTGCGCTCATGGCTGCTTAGGCGTTCGACCTTGGCATTGCACACCTCTTGTTCTTCGTCTGCTTGGGCGATCCGTTCATCGAACACGGCCAAACTGAGCTTTTCCGCTTCGCTGTAGGTGACATTGTTAACCTGCATGGTCAACTCGGCGGCCGAGAGCTTGAGCTCATAGGCCTGTTCGCTGTGTTTCGCCCGCCCCGCTTCCAGCTGCTCGCGCCATTGTTGCTCTAGCGCCGCTAACTCGTTACGGCCCTGCTCTTGCTGCTTGTCGCGGGCTTCGCGATGCTTATCTTGCTCTTTATCGAGCTGCTCTAATTCGCGGTTAAGGTTGTCACCAATTTTACTGCGACGCGCATTGTATGCCGCCTCGACATCTTGGTGTTTTTCGGTTTGCAGCTTATGGCGCTCGGTTAAGTTATCTAAACTGGCGCGCCAGCTTGGTAGCTGGTCGAGATCCAATTTAGCCTGCTCAATATCGGCATCGAGAAACGCGCCGTGCTGATCTTCGATTGCGTCTAGATCGGCTTCAAACTTAGTCACATCGCCCTTGGCGGCAGACAAGTCTTGATTGAGCTCGTCGCGCTGCTCGCGCCACTCCTCGTCGAGTTGGCGCAGCTGCTCACCTAACGCCTTGGAGCGTTGCTGATTAAGCTCTTGGCGCTCAACCTCGGCGGTTTCATCTTTACTGTAACCACGCTTCAGGCCGCTCAGGCGCTGCTCGGCGCTGAGTAACTGATTAAATTCCTGTTCGAGCTTGTCGTACTCGGGGCGGATCTGCTCGAATCCTTGGATCAACTGGCTTTCACGGATCCAGGCTTCCACACGCTGTGGATTGAGGCGTGAGCTGGGCGGATTGACCCCATCTTCCTCTAAGATGGCGGCGATCATCGATTTGATGGTCTCCATCTTGCCTTCTTTCGAGTGCACCGCTTTGGCCAGTTTTTCGATATGGCGCAGCGAGTGTTCCTGCTGGCATAAGGAAAACTGCCGCGCATAGGCGCGCAGCTCACTGCGGTTACTGCCCGTGCTCAATAAGGTGCGATCGTTTTGTATGATGGCGCGATATTCTCGGGTGTTGAGTAAATTACTCACCGACACGCCGCTGCGTTTCATCTCGCGGCCCAGCTCTGCCATGTTGTGGCACAAAATCGAGTCGCCTTGCTGAGACTTCACATAGTCTGCTAGCTCAAATGCTTTGGCGATAAAACGGTAATTAACCCCTTTGCCATCACCCGCCGATGCCAGCACCGCTTGGCTATAAAGGCCATCGTCGCGTACATATTCATAGATGATGTAACTGGAATCGTGCGGCAGATACCAACGTTCGAAACTATCACGGGTTGAGGGCACGACCCGGCTCGGATATTCACCATAAAATACTGGTACCAGCCGCTGCAAGGTGGTTTTACCCGAGGCGTTGGTCCCACAAATATTGGTGTGTCCGTCGAGGGCGAGTTCAACAACGCCAGGTAGGTGCGTGTTTATCAGCACTATTCGATTCAAACTAGGCATCTTCTTCCTTAATGCAAACGGCGCTAGGGCGGTCATAGCGCGCATAAAAACCTCCCTACGCCAAGGCATAACGGCAGGTAGCAACAATCTAATGGTCACTAAAGTAAATCAAAGCGACAGGCTTGGCAATCGAGCGGCGCTCGAGGCGCTTTTGGACGTTTAAAAAGCACGCTTACATCGCAAAATCAGCTTAATAATGCGTCAATAAGGTGCAATGAGACGACTTAACCGCGCCCACAAAAAAGCTCGCACTTGGCGAGCCCTTAATATATAGCGGGTCACTTGACCGTTAGGCACCTTGGTAATCGATACGCCGCGCTTCATAACGCGCCACCATGGCGTCCATATCTTGCTCTTCAATGGCGCGCAGGCCACTCAGTACTAAGGTTTTAACGCCGGTGCCCACTAACTTATCACCACAGCGCAGCTCAAATTTAAGGGTGACATCGCCGCGCTTACCATCTATCACTAAAGTTTGCTCCACCAGAGACAGTTCAATGTGGTTAAAGTCCAATGTGACTAAGTCGAAAGCCATGCTCTCGTAGATCACTAATGGACGAGCGGGATTGATCATCACCCCTTGCTCGCGCATTAACGGCACTAATACGTGGGTAAAGTTAAGCCCAGAGAAGGCCACATAGCTGCGAATAAAAGATTCGGTTTGCACATCACACAAGGTGCTGTCGCCGCTACGCTCGACACTTAAATATTGTTTATCTTTATGGTCACAAATGGCAAAACGCTCGCCCACCTGAGGCGGAAACACCAAGGACACCCCATCGCCCACCATGCCTTCAAACTGAAAACGCATCTTTTGGCTCAAGCCATATTGACCTAATACTAAGGCAAACAAGAGATCGCCAGGCACGCAAAAACGTTTGGCTGCCACATCATGGATGGGGTTAAAGTCTTGTGCGACCTCTTTGGCAAAATCACTGGCTTGCTGGGCCGATACCGAAACACTTTGCTGTTCTTTTTTAAAATAAGGGCTTAGAAACATATGGGCTCGTTCAATCAGAGTTATCCAAAATTGGGGGCGCTAGTATATACCTGTTTACCAAAAACACTCACCCGATGACTTGGGGACAGTGATTAGTATAAATCATAGGTGCCACACTATCCCTTTCGCGATCATTTTGGGTCAGCTAGCATGATTTGGTAGCGAAAATGGCTAAGCTGAGTTAGCTTTAGCAACAGACAGATTTTGCACGGCAATAGCACCTCTTGGCCTGCATAATAGGTCTAGGCGATGTCGATTATCGGCATCTATCACCCTCTTTGTGAGATTGAACATTCTATGTCTAATGTGGCGCCTACCCTGTCGGCTATCGACACTCAGTTGCATCAGCTTGTTAAAGATATTGATATTTTAGAAGCCGTTAAACCGCTTAACTACCTGCAACAAAAACAGGCCTTCTTTGATAACCACTTTTCAATTGAGCCTCGCTTTATCTACGCCGATACCTCAATCGATCCGTTTAAGCTCAAACGCGATCTATTTAATCTACCGCTCGAGACGCTAGATGATCCCGATATCTACACCTTATATCTGGACATTGTTGACTCATATGTGGATAAAATCGATCAGTTTAAATCTATTGGCAGCAGTGAGTTTTTGTATGACTCGCTGCGTTACTATGGCGAGCCTAGCGAGAAAGATCTGCGCAATGCCCAGTTCATTTTGCACCTGCCCGATCTCCAACAGGATGGCGATGAGCCCCAGCTCGACGCGCAGGCGATAGGCGAGTTGTTGCAGCAGATGGCGCAGCAAGAAGACTACCAATGGCAGTTGCAGTTTGACGAGACCATGGTGGCCAACGCCTTAGTGTCTGGCACCACAGTGCGTATTAACAGCCATGCCCGCCTGAGTAAAACCGATGCGCTAGCCTTGGCGCATCATGAACTAGGAGTACATTTAGTCACCTCCCTCAATGGTAAACATCAGCCGCTGAAAATTTTGTCGCTGGGCTGTCCACTCAATACCATGACTCAGGAAGGCTTGGCGATTTTAAGCGAATACCTGTCGGGCAATCTTAGTGTTAAGCGCTTAAAAACCTTGGCGCTCAGAGTGATTGCGGTGCGCTCGATGATCGAAGATAAAAACTTTCGCACCACCTTCTTAATGCTTAAAGAAAATTATGGCGTCGAGCCCAACTTGGCTTACACCATTACCGCACGGGTATATCGAGGCGGTGGCTATACCAAAGATCACCTCTATCTCAAAGGCTTTAGCATGATCTTAAACGCCTATGAAAATGAACCGCTGTTTAATCACCTGTTGATGGGCAAAACCTCATTGGCTTATCTGCCCATGTTGTCGCGCTTAATCGCGAAAGGCATTTTATCTGCGCCGAAGTACATTACCCCCGCCTATAAAAACCCAGTGGCAAACAGCGCTGTGAATACCTTTATCACCCACGCCATTCGCTAACATTTGCCGCGTGCCATGCAGCTAAAGCCCATAAAAAAAGGAGGACGCGAGTCCTCCTTTTTTTATCATCGATACAAGCTGTAACCCTAACTGCCGGTCAATTTTTGCCACCAAGACAAGGGCTGACCACAGTTACGCACAGGGCGATAACTCTCACGCAGCGCAGGTAAGGCCATCACATTGTCGCAATCGGCCTCTTGCGCCACCCCGGTATCACGATCGAAATAACCTTGCACCACGCCCTCAACTGGGGTGCGCCTTAAACTGATGGGCGCACGCTGGCGTAAGAACTCCTGATACACCGCCATAGCGCCGCTGCTGCCATAGAGTCCGGTTTTACCATTATCGTCACGGCCGACCCACACTGAAGCGACATTTCGCTCATCGAAACCGGCAAACCAAGAGTCGCGTGAATCATTGCTGGTGCCGGTTTTACCCGCCAGCGTCACCCCAGGAAAGGCGCGGCCTAAACGGCTTGCCGTCCCCGACTGCGTCACTTGTGTCATGGCGTGCCGCACTAAGAAATCGCTGGCCACCGGGATAGCTTGATGGGTCTTAATGGGGCTGCCCGCTAAGGCTTGATTGTCCATATCCAGCACATGGGTCACCGCACTAAGCTGACGGTAACGACCATTATCGGCCAAGGTTTGATACACCTGTGCCACCATCAAGGGCGAGCCATTGACCGCCCCCAATAACATTGAGGGATACTCAGATATTTTATCTGGCCAGCCCGCCTTATCTAAGGTGGTAGCCACCGCATCGGTACCGATAGCCATGCCCAAGTTAACCGTGGGCACATTCATCGACTTTTTAAAGGCTGTTAACAAAGGCACCTGACCCGAAAACTGTTTATCGACGTTTTGCGGTGACCAGGTTTGGCCATGCTGGTTTGTTAGGGTGATCGGCTCATCTTTTAACGGCGTAGCCAACGTGTACTTATCAGCTTGAGTCAAGGCGCTGGCGTACACAAAAGGTTTGATCAATGAGCCTATGGGGCGACGTATCTCGACCGCACGGTTAAAACCATAATAACTTGGCACTTTATCACCCACCATGGCGGCAATACCTGCCGAATACTTATCGGTGACCACCATGCCCACTTGCAAGGCTTTATCGCGCTTAGCCAACTGCTTCATGGTCGACTCCACCGCCGTTTCGGCGGCTTCTTGCGCCATAGGATCTAACGTGGTGTATACCTTAATGCCCGATTGCTGCAACAGAGCATCGCCATAACGCTCGCTCAACTCATGGCGCACCACGGCAAAAAATGCCGGTAACTTTTGCTGCACCGATTTATCAAACTGGCGTAATCCCAGCGGCGAGTCGACCGCAACCTTATATTGCGCCACAGACAACTGCTGCGCCTCCATCAACAACCGCAGCACCAGATCGCGCCTAGCTTGCGCCCGCTCAGGGTAGCGCCACGGATTGTAATAAGATGGCCCTTTGATCACTGCCACTAAAAAGGCTTGCTGCGGCAGGGTCAGCTCGGCGATGGGCCGACCAAAATAGAACTGCGACGCCAGCCCCATGCCATGCACGGCTCGGGCCTTATCTTGCCCCATATACACTTCGTTGAGGTAGGCTTCTAAGATCTCATCCTTGTCATACCGAAAGTCGATAATGATTGCCATTAACGCCTCGCGCAGCTTACGCACAATTGAGCGCTCACTTGACAGAAAGAAGTTTTTCGCCAGCTGCTGGGTTAGGGTCGAGCCGCCTTGCACCGTGCGTCCCGCGCTCAGGTTAACTAATGCGGCACGTACAATCGCAAAGGGATTGACGCCGTGATGCTCATAAAAACTGCGATCTTCCACCAAAATTAACGCATCCACAATCGCCTTAGGCATCTGCTGCGCATCAACAAAGAGGCGATCTTCACCGTCTCCGGCGATCATTCTGTCCAGTAACACAGGTTCAAGGTGGAACACCGCCAGTTGACGATTATCGCTTTGACGCGCGACCGATTCGACCCCCTGGCTATCGAACGTTATCATCACTCGCTGCTCGGCCTGCGAGCCTTGTGGATGCAGAAAAGGCCGACGCCACAGATCGACCCGGGTGCTAGAGGCGGAAAACTCCCCCACCTGACGCGGATTAGCCACCTTGCGATAACCGAGTAACTTGAGCTCGGCGATCAATTGGCTATGGCTCACCGCCGCCCCAGGATAGATCGCCATAGAGCGACTAAACACCTGAGCTGGCAGATGCCATTTCTGCCCTTCAAATTTACGCGCGATAATTTGATCTAAATAGATACTGTAAATAATCAACCCCGCCAGCAGTGCCAAGGATAGCTTCCACACGATGGACCAGATTTTTCGTCCCCAACCGGACGTGGTGCGCGGGGCTGACTTTGACGTACTGCGCGCCTTAGTTTTGGGGCTCGCCTTGGTTGAAGATCGAGCAGGCTTTGCGGCGCGCGGTTTCTTGGGTGTCTCTTTGCTTGTCATCTTAATCCCATAAAAAATAGCTAACGGTGGGTCATTAACCGTTACTTAATGTTTTTTTCTTGGTGAATTTGGTCGGCACCGTATTGGCCGGATCGTCAGGCCACAGGTGCTTAGGGTAACGCCCCTTCATCTCTTTTTTCACCTCGAGATAGGGGCCAGCCCAAAAATTGGCTAAATCGGCAGTCAGCGCCAACGGCCGCTGAGCAGGTGATAACAACGCCATGGTCACCACCAATTTACCTTGCGCCAAGGTCGGGCTTTGCGCCATGCCTAGCGCCTCTTGTAGACGTACGCTCAGTAGCGCGCGCCCCGACGGCTCATATTCTATATTGGCACGGGTGCCCGTCGCCATGGGCCAGTGTGTCGGTAAGTGCTGCGCCAAGGTTTGCTGCAGATCCCAAGGTAAGAGGTTATGCAACAGGCTATAAAAGTCGAGCGCTTGCAGCTGCGTCAAGCGGCGTACATTATCCAGATAAGGTCCCAGCCAAGTGGATAAGTCGGCTAACAATGCCTCATCATCCATTGCGGGCCAGTCGCCAGCAAGCTGATACTGGCGTGCCAAGGCCACGCGCTGACGCAGCTGAGTGACTTTGTCATCCAAATTAAGCATTGCTAGCCCTTTGGCGCGAATTAAACCATAAATGGCCTGTTTAATCTGTGCCGCGTCCAACTGCGCTATCGGCTGCTGATCAATCACAACCGCTCCAACTCGGCGCTGGCGTAGCGCGTAAAAGCGCGCTTGGTTATCATCCCAGCCACAATCAATATGCTCTGTGACCAGCGACTTTAGGCTGTCGTTAAAGCAGGCAGGATCGAGCCGGCTGGCCAGATATACCCGGCCACTACTTTGGCCTTGTGACTCTTGAAAATCGGCCACCACCAGCCAAGGCGCACCACTGAGGCTGTCATCAGTATTGAGCGTCACCCCCACGCCTGCGGCTAATTGATAGCCGCTTACGCCTCTGGCTTTGGCGATTCGGTCTGGAAACGCCAAGGCCAGCAACACGCTAATATCATCGGGATGAGCCTGACTGATGGCCTGAGCGAGATCGCCTTTACCCCGCCCTTGCCCATCAATACGTGTCAAATAACTGCGGGCTAACTGCGCACTCTCGCCATGACGCGCATCGCCCAGATAGCCACTGATATCGGCGCCGCGACGAGCGCGGCTGCGTGACTCAATCACGCCCGCCAGCACTGCCGCTAAGGCCAGCAAAGGTGTACTGCTATCGGCCTGCTGCCACTGCTGCGCCGTTAACAGCATATGCGCCAAACGCGGATGGCAACCTAACTGATACGCGGCGCGGCCATGAGCGGTGATTTTACGTTTTTCATCCACCAGCTGCAGTTGTGTTAATAGCGACCAAGCGACCGCTTCATTGGCAGCCGATGGCGGGCTGAGTAATGGCAATTGCGTTAACGCACTCACCCCCCAATAGGCGCCGTCAAGCACCATGGAGGTTAAATCGCCGAGTACGATTTCAGGTTCATCGGCTTGCAGCAAGCGCCCTTGATCCTCTTGGCCCCATAGCCGAATACAATGACCGGGGCACAAGCGCCCAGCACGACCGGCGCGCTGGGCCGATGACGACTGGCTGATCCGCTTTAATGACAGCCGAGTCACGCCAGTCTTAGGATTAAAACTGGCTTGGCGTTTATAACCGCTATCCACCACCAAGGTGATCCCCTCGATAGTTAAACTCGATTCGGCCACATTGGTCGACAGCACCACGTTACGCCGCCCATCCGTGGCCGGAGCGATAGCGCTATCTTGCTGCGCAGCAGGCAAACTGCCGTAGAGCGGCGCGATATGATACTCCTTAGGATCGAGGCGGGTCGACAGCTGCTGGGCTAAGCGATTAATTTCACCTTGGCCAGGTAAAAATGCCAGCAGCGATCCTTGTGGGTGTTGCTGCAAGGCGGTCACTATCACTTGGGCCATATGCACCAACCACTCTTGCTGAGCCCCCACCGCGCGGTATTCGATGCTCACAGGGTAACTGCGCCCTTCACTTTCGAGCGTCACCGCATTGGGCATTAAGCCATGCAATGGCAGGCCCGCTAAGGTGGCCGACATTGCTATGATCTTAAGATCGTCACGAAACGAGGATTGTAACTCTAACGCCAAGGCTAAGCCTAAATCTGTGGTGAGGTGCCGCTCATGGATCTCATCAAAAATAATCAGTTCATAGCCACTCAGCTCAGGATCCTGCTGGATCATGCGAGTGAGCACCCCCTCGGTCACCACTTCAAGCCGAGTATTAGCGCTCACCTTAGATTCGCCGCGCACCCGAAAGCCGACGGTGTTACCTATGGTTTCGCCGCGCTGCTTAGCAATAAAATGGGCCACATTACGCGCCGCCATCCGTCTTGGCTCTAACATCAATATCTTACCGCTAACTTGCGGCCAATCGAGCAGCGCCAACGGCAATGCTGTCGACTTACCCGCGCCTGTGGGCGCTTGTAAAATCAGCTGCGATGAGCTGGCCAATGCGCTTTGCAAGGCAGGGAAAAGATGTTGAATGGGTAGTGAGTTCACAAGGGGCTATCTGTCGGCAAAAACTGCGGCAAGTGTACCCGTTATGGGCCGAAAAACAAAATACACCTGCGAGCCTAAGTTAACCGCTAGCGTTGAGTTGCTGATGCCAGCCTAGGCCATCACTCGCGCTCAGTTTAGCTAGCGGCATTGGCTTGCCAATAGCGTAACCTTGACCATAGTCGACCCCAAGCTTTGCTAAATGCTTGCCAATCTCGATGGACTCGACAAATTCGGCGATCACTTCAAACTGCATGTCGCGCCCCAGTTGGCAAATAGCGGCCACAATGGCTTGGTCGGCTTTATCCTGACACAGGTTACGGACAAACTGGCCATCAATTTTAACGTAATCAACATCGAGTAATTTGAGGTAGGCGAAACTAGAGAAGCCTGAGCCGAAATCATCCAGTGCCAATTTACAGCCCATGGGTTTGAGTAGGTTAATCAATTCGGTGGCTAAATCGAGCTGCTTTACCGCGGCGGTTTCTGTAATTTCAAAACAGAGTTTACGCGCTAATTCTGGCTCGGCTAACAAGCGCATCTCTAGCCAATGCATAAACTCGCGATCGCCAATGGAGAGCGCCGACAGGTTAACCGATACCATAGATAACCCTTGCCATAAGGCTAAATGGCTCGCTCCCCAGCGCAGCACATTGTCGATCACCCAACGGTCAACTTTGGCGGCGAGGCTAAATCGTTCTGCAGCGGGTAAAAAGATAGCCGGCGACATCAGCTCACCGTTTTCACAGCGCATGCGCAGCAATATTTCAAAATGCAAACCGCTATTGTTTGCCTGTAGCATCTCAATGGGTTGGTAATATAGCTCAAATCTGTCGTTGGCCAGCGCGCCAATAATATCGACCGAGGCGCTCATGTCGGTATTGAGTCGCTCCACCATAGGATCATCGCTGGCATACACATACCAACCGTTACGGCCACTCTCTTTCACGACCCGGCATGCCGCATTGGCACTGCGAAGTAAATCAGAAATGTTGGCTTGAGGATCTTGGCTCTGCGCCAAGCCGATACTGACACTGACGCTGTGTTTGCGCCCTTCCCATGTAAACTCATGATGATTTAACGCCTGACAGATCCGCTCAGCGACTTGCTCGGCAATGTTGCGATCGATATTGGGCATAAAGATGCCAAACTCATCACCACTGAGCCGTGCGACCACATCGCCTCTGCGCACCAGGTGGGTAAGCCTTGATGACACTTCGCATAGCAGCCTATCGCCAGCCTGGTTGCCACTGACATTATTGACCACCTGAAAACGATCGAGATTGATAAAGGCCACAAAAGTACTGCGTTTAGCTGCGCAAGGCTCAGAGTCGATATAGAGGGTTTCAAAATAGGCGCGATTGGGTAAGCCGGTCAACCCATCAAAGTTGAATGTGGCATCTTGCTGCGGGGCTAATGTCTGCGACGCTTCAATGGGCTCAACCATCATCAACAAGGTGCCATCCTCTGCCGATAAGGAGAGAAAAGTCACTCGCGCCCTGTCCTGACTTAGATTGCTCTTCATCTGTAGCTCACAGCTGGCCTGAGTTAATAAGCCATCGCGCACCAACGCCATGGTGGCATAACATTGGCTGACCTCTTGAGGTTGCACTAAGCTGGCGACCTGTTGCAGCATCTCTACCTTAAACGACGTGGCGGCGCAGTGATTATAACGGATCACTCGGTTATCACTAGCAATATGCACACAGCAGATCGGCATACGGTATAAGTGCTCAATACATTGTAATTCACTGCTCTTTACAGCCTGCTGTGATCGGCATGCCTCTTTGGCATAACCCAACATATTGCCCGCCATCGTGAGCGCATTGAGGCTCGACTCACGCCATTGACCATCGCAGTGATAGCGATAAGCCCCAAAAATATACCGATTGCCCAGTACAGGGATCAGCAGCACACTGCGAAGACGTGATACCACAGACTGTAGGCTATCGCCCTCTTCAATCACGCTGGCTACATCTTGGATAATGGTAGGATGAGATAATGACGCATAGGAGTGTAAGCGGCGGCGATTCGCCACCCGGTTTAATAATTTTTGCGCATCGCGCTGACTAAATAGCGTGCCATCATCTTGATACATTGCCTCAATCTGCACGCTCAAACGAGCTGGGGTTAGGCGCAGCAAAAACAAGCCATTGCAGCCGGTGAACCGGGCTATGTCCAACAATGCAGCATCTAACTCGTCGACCAGATCATAACCCGACAACGCAGTGGCAACCTGCTGCAACTCTTGTTCTTGTAATGGCAGACTAAGCTTAAGTTTACTCTGTAACATGTCTAGTCGCTTCCTTATGACCGCTTATTGGATACACATATGATGAACATCAACACTCTCAGAGTCGCGACAATGGATTGCGTACCGTATCATAAAGCCTTGTCGGCGAGCTCATTCAAATCGTTGTTTTGTATATCTGCATCACAAAAAATAGAACACTGCATTAAGAATAAAAATCATAAACTTAAAAAAGAACAATAACACTACCCATAAAGTCTAAGTACACTCAAGTTCAGTATTCCATTGGCGTTAACAGATCGTCAATGGTTAAAGCACAGCTCAAACCAGTGCTCAGCGCAAAGTCAAACGGGGAATAAAAATATGCACAACAGACTGTTTCTGGGCGTGAGCCCCGCCCCAGAGCACATACTGCAATTAACATCGCTGCAGCAAACACTAACGACCGATGGCCAAGCCGTGCCACGCGCCAACTTGCATATGACGCTGGCGTTTCTCGGCCAAGTATCCCCCACGGCCACCACACAGTTAATCGATGAGCTCAATCAGTTAAGCGCACAGCGTAAGCTTAGCTCATTTAGCGTTTGCCTGAATGAACTCATCTTATGGCCTAAGGCTAAAGCCCTGTGCTTAGTGGCTCGGCTTGATGATCCTCACCTAGTAGCATTGCAACACCTTTGTCAGCAAGTGGCTGCGAACCTGGGTCTGCATCAGCAACAGCATCCCTTTACGCCGCACATCACCTTGTTTCGTAAAACCAAACAATTTACCCCGCAGGCGACTGAGCCCATCACACTTAATGCCAACACCCTGCATCTGTTCCAGTCGGTGAGCGATAACACCGGCGTCCACTACCCCATAATGCACTCATGGTCGTTAGTGGAGCCTAAGCCCTAACGATGACAAACGCGCACAAAAAACGCGCCCATGGGGCGCGTTGTTATTTCATCAGCAAGGCAAGATTAATCTTCTAATAGCGCTGCAATGGTGAGCATGCCGTGAGTCGTCGCGCCCGCCGCCCATAGGTCATTAGCGCTATCGGCAAAGGCTGCAGCCAAATCCACATGTAACCATTTGGCCTCTGGCGATACAAATCGCCACAAGAAACCCGCCGCATTGGATGCGCCGCCAGCGCCTCCCCCTTTCATAGGACGGCTGTTAGCAGTATCGGCATAGGCAGATGGACACATCTCTTTATGCCACGGATCTAACGGTAGTGGCCACACTCGCTCTGCAACTATCGATGCTTTAGTTTGCGTCTGTGCCAACAGGTCACTATTGGGGGAGAAAATCGCATTATAGTTGGTGCCAACCGCCATTACCGCCGCGCCCGTAAGCGTAGCCGCATCGATAATCAATGGCGCGCCAGTTTCGCTGGCCGCTTGCAAGCCATCGGCCAGCACCAAACGACCCTCGGCATCGGTATTGACCACTTCCACCGAGACGCCATTTTTATACGTCAAAATATCACCTAGCTTGTAGGCGTGCCCGCTGATCAAATTCTCGGCGCAGCAGAGAAACAATTTCACCCGCTTATTCAGCCCAGATTTAATCGCCAGCCCCAATGCTGCCGTAACCGTGGCCGCGCCGCCCATATCGCACTTCATCCCCAGCATCCCCTCTGAGGCCTTAATGCTGTAGCCGCCCGAATCGAAGGTGATCCCTTTACCCACTAAGGCCGCCGACACAGGCGCATCGGCATCTAACGGATTAAAGTCCAGCTCTAGTAAGGCAGGCGGACGCTCACTGCCCCGGCCCACGGCGTGAATACCAATCCACTTGTGTTGCAATAACGCTTCACCTTCGATGATACGGTAACTCACCTTATCACCACCTATTTGCGTTAACCATTTTGCCGCTTCGGTTGCTAACGTCACTGGTGCCAAGTTTTCGGGAGTGTCATTAATCAACTGACGAGCAAAGTTAGCGCTATCGAGGCGAGCATTAAGCGCCGCTTGCATACCTGCATCACCACTCCAAAGGATCTCTCCCGCCCCTTTGGCGGTAGCAAACCCTTGCGCGAACGCCCACTGACTATTGAGATCCCAGTCGTTACCACACAACTGCACCGCCGCTAACCCTTGGCCACGTAATTTACGGGCGGCTTGTTGTACTTGGCGCAGCTGATCGCCCGCCTGCAGATGGATATGGCCTTGCCCTTGGGTAAAAGTGACATCGGCGCTGCCCCAATGGGCTGCGGGGGCATCGTTAGTCAGGTAGATCTTCATCGTATCGCTCATTATTATTCCTTGTTACGACTGGGTTTATCGACAGCATGTTATGTGCTCTGCCGTCATTTCGCCCAGTATAACCATAAACGGCATCGGGTTTCTAATACCGATATCTGCCTTTATCAATTCTGCAAATTCTGACGTTTCTGATGTTAATGCCAAGCCTCGATACAAATCACAGCCATAGTCGTCATCGGCCTGCTTTGATAGACTTTGCGCCCCGATGCTTAATGGATAGGTCAGATCATGCTTTTTAGCCCCCCGCTTCAACAGGGCACCTTAATCAAACGTTATAAACGCTTCTTGGCTGACATCGAGCTGTGCGATGGCTCGCAGATCACTATCCATTGCCCTAACACAGGCTCGATGCGCAACTGTCTGTTTCCCGGTGAGAAGGTGTGGTTTTCCACCTCAGATAACCCTAAACGTAAATACCCAAATACTTGGGAGTTGGCGCAAACCGATACTGGCCACCTTATTGGTATTAATACTGGTCGCGCCAATGCGCTGGCCGCCGAGGCGATAGCTGACGGAGTCATCACTGAACTGCAGGGCTATAGCCAGTTGCGCCGTGAAGTCAAATATGGCAATGAAAACAGCCGCATCGACCTGCTACTTGAGGACGCCCGCTTAGGTCGCTGCTATATAGAAGTCAAAAGTTGTACTTTATTAGAGCAGCAACAGGGTTATTTTCCTGACGCCGTTAGTACCCGTGGCCAAAAGCACCTGCGCGAGCTAATCGAGATGGTCCATTTAGGTCATCGCGCCGTACTGCTGTTTGTGGTGCAGCACAGCGGCATTGACAGGGTCAGCGCCGCCAAGCATATCGACCCCGATTACGCCCAGCAGCTCTTTCAGGCTCATCAAGCCGGTGTGGAAATCTTGGCTTACTGCACCGAGATGTCCACCGAAGGACTGCACTTGGCTAAATCCTGCCCTGTTAGCGTATAAATCACCGTTAAAAGTTGAATAAAAAGCAAATAGAAGACATAGTCGCAAAATATCAAACTTTACAGCACAAAAAATTTGCGTGGCAAATAGGTTTCTGATATAGATATCGGCCTTTAAATAACAGCCGCCCTACAACGCAAATGATTAACAGGAGATGCGTTATGCCTGAAGGCACTAAAAAACTTGGCGTACTCGCTATCGCAGGAGTCGATCCTTACCAGGAGAAACCCGGTGAGGAGTACATGAATGACGCTCAACTGAATCACTTCAAAAAAATTCTCGATGCGTGGCGTGGCCAACTTCGTGAAGAAGTGGATCGTACCCTGACTCATATGCAAGACGAAGCTGCTAACTTCCCAGATCCTGTCGACCGTGCAGCTCAGGAAGAAGAGTTCAGCTTAGAGCTTCGTGCACGTGATAGAGAGCGCAAGCTGATTAAGAAGATTGAAAAGACGTTACAAAAAATCGAAGAAGATGATTTCGGTTTCTGTGACTCTTGCGGTATCGAAATCGGTATCCGCCGACTCGAAGCCCGTCCAACAGCCGATCAATGCATCGACTGTAAGACGCTCGCCGAGATCAAAGAAAAGCAGATGGCAGGTTAATCTGACTTAAGATGAGCGGGGATTATCCCCGCTTTTTTGTCGCTTTCTTAAGTTAAATTGATTCAGTGCAAAGGCTGCATAGTGCATCTTAACACCTACATAGGCCGATTCGCGCCCTCTCCCTCAGGCCCACTCCATTTTGGCTCGCTCATTGCCGCCCTTGGCAGTTATTTGCGTGCTCGTGCTCAGCAGGGTCGGTGGTTGGTGCGCATAGAAGATATCGATCCCCCACGAGAAGTGCCTGGCGCGAGCCAACAGATCTTACGCACCCTTGAAGCTTACGGCTTGCATTGGGATGGCAGCGTGCTGTATCAAAGTTCACGACTGGACGCCTATGAGGCGCAGTTACAGCAACTGCTAAGCCACAACAAGGCCTATTACTGTCAATGTACCCGCAAGCAAATTCAGGCCATGGGTGCAGCCTATGATGGCCGTTGTGCCCGGCGCACACCGCGCCATCGCCAAGGCGCTATCCGTATTTGTAATACTCATCCCGTGACGCAGTTTTATGATCAACTGCTGGGCGATATCCATATCGACGCCGACTTTGCTAGCGAAGACTTTATTATTAAACGCCGCGATGGCCTGATGGCCTATCAATTAGCCGTGGTGATGGACGATGCCTTACAAGGCGTTACCGAGGTGGTTCGCGGCAGCGATCTGTTAACCTCCAGTGCGCGCCAAAGCACTCTGTACACCTTATTAGATCACCCCACACCTCACTGGCTGCATCTGCCATTGGCCTGCGCCGAACCGGGGCGAAAACTGTCAAAGCAAAACCATGCCCCCGCCATCGACACCCGTGCGCCTCAGGCCAGTATCAATGCGGCACTGGCGTTTTTGGGTCAAGCGCAATGCGATGTGGACGATGTGGATAAGATGCTCACCCAAGCGGTGAGTCAATTCGATATCTCGCGGATCCCTAAACAAACCGAGATTTTGCTGCCTAGCAATCAGAGTGAGCAAACCTGACGCGCGACATCACACCTGTGATACGCCGCAAACGCCGTGGGTATACTCTTTGAGCCATAATTAAGTTATGATAGCGGCCTTATTTTAACCCTGATATCCAGATGCATGTTGAGGTGTCCTATTTTTCGCCGTATTAGTCAATTCTGTAAACAGCTTTTTGACGACAATCAAAACACCACAGAAACCACACAAGCGGGACTAAGCTTAGAGATCGTTGCGAGAAAACATCACGCCATCTCTCGCAAGCAGATTAGCGAAAACGCTATAAAGGTACTCTACCGACTGCACAAGGCAGGCTTTAAGGCCTACTTGGTGGGCGGCGGCGTGCGCGACATTTTATTAGGCCTAGAGCCGAAAGACTTTGATGTCGTGACCAATGCTACCCCTGAAGAGATTAAAAAGCTGTTTCGTAACTGCCGCTTAGTCGGCCGCAGATTCCGTCTAGCCCATATCGTGTTTGGCCGCGATGTTATCGAAGTCGCCACCTTACGTGGTCACCATGTCGACAGCGCCGAACAGATCTCCAAAACCAATGCCGAAGGGCGTCTGTTGCGTGATAACGTCTATGGCAGCATAGATGAAGACGCCGAGCGCCGTGACTTTACCGTCAATGCACTTTATTACGATATCAGTGACTTCTCTATTCACAGTTATGGCGGCGGCTTGCAAGACTTGCAATCGCGCACCCTACGCCTGATTGGCGATCCGCAAAAACGTTACCGTGAAGATCCGGTGCGCATGCTGCGCGCCGTGCGTTTTGCCACCAAACTGGGGATGACTATCGACAGCGCTGCTGCCGACCCTATCTATGAGTTGGCCCCACTACTAAAAGATATTCCAGCGGCGCGCATGTATGAAGAAGTGCTGAAACTCTTTTTCCACGGCCACGCCCAAGATAACTATCACATGATGCGCGACTTTGGCTTATTTGAGCCATTATTCCCCTTAGTGGAAAACATTCTAGTAGAGGACCCACAAGGGCCTGCCACTAAGATGATTGAAGCCATCATGCGTAACACAGATGACAGGGTCAACGCCGATAAGTCGGTGACACCAGCTTTCTTCTACGCGGCCATGCTTTGGTACCCGCTGAGTCAGCGCGCCGATGATATCGCCTTAGAGAGCGGTCTCACCACCTATGATGCCTTTTATGCCGCCATGGGCGATGTGATGGAGCAGCAATGTCGCACCATTAGTATTCCGCGCCGTTTTAGTACCCCAGCGAAAGACATTTGGCAGCTGCAACTGCGTTTCGATCGTAATCAAGGCACTCGCGCCTTTAAGTTTATCGAACACCCTAAGTTTCGCGCCGCTTACGACTTACTGCTGCTGCGCGCCGAGGCCGAAGGTGGCAGCATCGCCAAATCGGCAGCCTGGTGGAAAAGCTTTGTTGAAGGCAGCGAAGAACAACGCAGTGTGATTGCGCGTAGCACCCACAAAGGCAGCAAGAATCGCAACACTAATCGTCGTCGCCGCAGCCCAAAAAAACCGGTTAAACCAGCAGAATAATGACTCGCGTTTATATCGCCTTGGGGGCCAACTTAGCGTCCCCTAAAGCTCAACTTGACCAAGCTTGCATCGCCCTTAAGGCACTAGCAAGTGACGGTCGAGTGGCTGTTTCGCCCTATTACGCAAGTGCCGCCATGGGTGATGTCCCCCAGCCCGATTACCTTAACGCCGTGGCGTGCTTCAACACCTCTCTTGACCCTATCGCGCTTCTCGATGCCTTGCAGGCTATCGAACAGCAACAGGGGCGAGTACGTCATATCCGCTGGGGCGCACGCTCCTTAGACTTAGATCTGTTGCTCTATGGCGCACAACAGATTGACCTACCACGACTGACGGTGCCCCACTATGGCATGAAACAACGCAGCTTTGTGTTAGTCCCGTTACACGATCTTGCGCCTGAATTGGTGTTGCCTTGCGGCACCGCCGTGGCCAGCTTAATTGACGACACCCTCTTAGCTGAAGTGCAACAACTCAGCCCGGATCATTGAACTTAAGCCACAGTTAGCATATAAAGCACACTACTGCGGATATTGAATCCTTTTATTCATTAGATTTAAGACCATCATTATGTCCAAGATAACGAGCGCTACCTTGCTTAAATTTAAGCAAGAAGGAAAAAAATTCACCGCATTAACCGCCTACGATGCCAGCTTTGCAGCGGCTTTCGACAGTGAGGGGGTAGATGTATTACTGGTAGGTGACTCCATGGGAATGGTGTTGCAAGGCCATGATGATACCCTGCCCGTGAGTGTCGATGATATTGCCTACCACACACGCTGTGTGCGCCGCGGTATTAAGCGCGCGTTATTAATCGCCGACATGCCTTTTATGAGTTATGCCACTCCAGAACAAGCCATGATAAACGCCACGACGCTGATGCAGGCCGGTGCCAATATGGTCAAGGTTGAGGGTGGCCATTGGCTGCTAGAAACCGTGACTAAGCTCACCGAGCGCGGCATTCCTGTTTGTGCTCACCTAGGCCTTACACCACAGTCGGTGCACGTCTTTGGCGGCTTTAAGGTACAAGGACGCGATGCCAGTAACGCCCAGCGCATCTTAGATGAAGCCAAAGCATTACAAGCGGCAGGCGCCCAACTACTGGTATTAGAATGTATTCCTGTCGCGTTGGCGAAAACCATTACCGAAGCACTGACCATTCCCGTTATCGGTATTGGTGCAGGCGCTGACACCGATGGCCAAATATTGGTGATGCACGATGTGCTGGGGATCTCCAGCGGCTATATTCCACGCTTTTCGAAGAACTATTTGGCACAAACGGGCGAAATTCGTAGCGCCATTCGCGCCTATATCGACGAAGTGGCGAACGGCACTTTCCCTAGCAGCGAACATACCTTTAGCTAACCCTAAAGGCATTAATACAGGTAGTCGTTAGATGTTTACCACCCAAGATATCGCTCAAATCAGAGAGCAAATTCGCCTTTGGAAACGCCAAGGCGAAACCGTGGCCTTTGTGCCTACCATGGGCAATTTACACTTAGGCCATATGACCTTAGTAAAGGAAGCCGCTCAGCGCGCCGACCATGTCGTGGTCTCTATCTTCGTTAACCCGCTGCAATTTGGCCAAAATGAAGATCTCGATGCGTATCCTCGCACCTTGTCCGCCGATCAGGCTGCCTTAGTAGAGGCTGGCGCCGAACTACTGTTTACCCCCACCCCTGCCATCATCTACCCCAAGGGGATGGAGTTGCAGACCTTTGTCGAAGTCCCCAAGATCTCTGATGAGCTGTGTGGTGCCAGTCGTCCCGGCCATTTTCGCGGCGTCGCCACCATAGTGTGCAAGCTGTTTAATATCGTTCAGCCCGATATCGCCGTCTTTGGCAATAAAGACTTTCAACAGTTGATGGTGATAAAAACCATGGTTGAAGATCTGTCGCTGCCCATTGAGATCGTCGGTATCGACACCATACGAGAACCATCGGGATTGGCCATGAGCTCACGCAATGGCTATTTGAGCGATGAACAAAAACAACAAGCCGCCACGTTAAAACAGACAATGGACGCCATGGCTGAGGCCATATCCCAAGGGCAAGATGTAGAGCAGGCAGTGAGCGAGGCGGGTCAGCAACTGAGTCAAGCTGGTTTTAAGCTAGATTACTTAAGCGTACGTAATGCGGCCAACTTACATCCTATTGGCGCTGACGATAAGCAGTTGGTGATCTTAGCCGCGGCATATATGGGCAGCACTCGTCTTATCGACAATCTCTGTTTTACCCGCAACTAATAGACGAAAGCACTCTTATATGTAAGCACTCGGCAAACATTTAGGGGAAGGCGATATCGTCTTCCCCTAACGCTGCAACCTTACCCTAAAACATATAACCAACCGCCAGACTGAATACTTGGTGCATCGTCTAGCGATATTTTTATGCACTACTGCACCATCCTTCATCGATGCAGAGGCGATGATGGCTAACTGATGTAAGAAATTAAATAACCTGATTGCGCAAATTTCATCACTACCGCCAAGGTTTTGCTTAGGGGACTGCCATTGAGTTATCGCCACCTGCCGCTCGACCTTTATAGACTAACACCTTGAAGTCAAATTAAATTAAATTCAACAACAGCAAAACAAACTACAACAGACAAGACGCAGCGTGACCTACATCACACAGCGCTTATGTCGTTTTATTCTCCGTAACACCCAAAAATGAAATTATCAGATCATACATTTGCATTTATAGGGTGTTTTTCGCTTAAAAAATCATCCAAAACACTATTTTCGACTAACAAAACATCCTAGCACACTAATTTGTTATCAACAGGTCATCATTAAGTGTGATATTAATCACGCTCTAATTTAGCTGCGAACGAGGTGGCTCACAGCCATCTAACCTAAACTTAAGTAATCGTCACATGATGATCTAGATCATATTGGCTTTTGTTGAATTAGCGTTTAGTACGCACCTAAGGCTAATCGAGTGAGCTCAACTCACTGATCACCCCACAAGGCAGCGCTGCACCCATAGAAGTCAGCTCTAATATAATAGTTAGCAATAACACAGTTACGACAGTAAGAGGCAATCATGACCCTACTTCAACTACTCGCCAGTTTAACGCCAGTGATAAGCGTTATGCTATTTTTGGTACTCCTTCGAATGCCAGCTTCACGCGCCATGCCAATCTCCATGGTGATGACAGGTTTAGCCGCCGTCTTTATCTGGCAGATGGACACCACTGTTCTCGGTGCATCGATTGTCGAAGGCTTGTTATCGGCATTGACCCCCTTAAGCATTATTTTTGGTGCCGTGTTCCTACTTAATACCTTAAAATATTCCGGCGCTATGGATACCATTCGCGCCGGTTTTACCAACATTAGCGGTGATGCGCGAGTACAGGTGATCATCATCTGCTGGCTATTTGGCTCATTTATCGAAGGTTCAGCTGGTTTCGGTACACCAGCCGCTATCGGTGCACCGCTGCTGGTATTACTGGGTGTACCACCGATTGCTTCGGCAGTCGTTGCACTAATTGCAGACTCGACCAGTGTCTCCTTTGGTGCCATTGGCTTACCGGTACTATTTGGTATGGAACAGGGCTTAATGTCAGGCGGCGTCAGCATGGCTGCCGAGCAGATAGCCGAACACGGTGGCCACTTCGCTGACTATGCTCAGTTTATCGCCATGCATATGATCACTATCGATCTCATCACAGGAACCCTGATCCCTCTGGTCATGGTGAGCGTGTTGACGGGCTTCTTCGGTCGTAACAAATCATTTAAAGAGGGCTTAGCGGTGTGGAAGTTTGCTCTCTTTGCGGGCCTAGCTTTCACCATCCCAGCGTGGTTAATAAACTTCTTCGCGGGCCCAGAGTTCCCCTCTGTTATCGGTGCGCTTGTCGGTATGGCTTTGGTTATTCCTGTCGCTCGTAAAGGTTACCTACTGCCTAAAACCCCTTGGAATGATTTTGCTGAAAATGACGACCTAGACATCAACAAGGTTGAAACTAAGGCACATTTTTCACAAGTCGCTGCATGGACCCCTTATATTATTATGGCGGCGCTACTGGTGCTATCGCGCACCGTGGCGCCAATTAAAACTTGGCTAACAAGCTTTAACATCAGTTGGACAGGTTTGATGGGCACCGAGCTGAAAGCGGGCTTTGCGACCTTATATGCCCCTGGCGCATTTTTTATCTTAGTGTGCCTGCTAGGCTTCGTGCTGTTTAAGATGAAGCCATCGGCTATCAAACAATCAGTCACAGTGTCGTGCCGCTCGATGTTGCCGACCATCATTTCACTCGGTGCCTCGGTGCCTATGGTAAAAATCTTCCTTAACTCTGGCGCTAACGACTCAGGTCTACAATCTATGCCTGTGGCCCTGGCCGATATGCTAGCAGGCTCTATGGGCGCGGTATGGGCTTGGATGTCGCCTATCGTGGGGATCTTCGGTGCCTTCCTCTCTGGTTCTGCCACCTTCTCTAACATGATGTTCTCAGGCCTGCAGTACAGCGTGGCCGACAACATAGGTATGAACCATGCCATGGTACTTGCCCTTCAGGGCATAGGTGCAAACGCGGGTAACATGATGTGTGTGATGAACGTGGTCGCGGCGGCAACCGTTGTTGGCATGGCCGGACGAGAGTCTGAGATTATTCGCAAGACCATGCCTGTGGCGCTAGGCTATGCCTTAATTGCCGGAACTATCGCCACCCTTTGGGGCGGTTTCTAACCTCCGATACACGGGCTAAGGGCGTGATAAGCGCCTTTAACCCCGATAAAAAGAGTAATATTATGTCGATTAATTATTCAGCCGTCGTCGCAGATTTAAGAGCTAAGCTGGGTCAAGATGCGGTCACTGATGATGCGGTACGTCGCTTTGCGTGGTCAACCGATGCCAGCTATTTCCGGATCGTGCCAGAAGTGGTCGTCCACGCCGAAACGTTAGCAGATGCCAAGTTCACCCTAGAGGTCGCGCGCCAGCACCAAGCTCCGGTCACCTTCCGCGCCGCCGGTACCAGCCTTTCGGGCCAAGCCATTGGCGAAGGTATTTTGCTTATCTTGGGCCATGATGGCTTTCGTAAAATTGAAGTCAGTGCCGACAGTACACAGGTCTCTCTAGGGGTGGCCGTGGTAGGCGCAGATGCTAACTTGGCGCTGAAGCCATTTAGCAAGAAAATAGGTCCGGATCCTGCGACACTGGCATCTTGTAAAATTGGTGGTATCGTGGCGAACAATGCCTCGGGCATGTGTTGTGGTACGGCGCAAAACAGTTATCAAACGATTGCATCGGCCAAGTTACTGTTTGCCGATGGCTCAGAGCTCGATACCGGTTGTGAAAAGTCTAAGGCTGCCTTTAGTGAAAACAATAAAGCGCTGCTCGACTCGCTCGTTGAACTTGGCATCATGACCCGCAGCAACGAAGTGCTCGCGAATCGTATTCGTAAAAAATTCTCAATCAAAAACACCACCGGCTACAGTATCAATGCCTTAGTCGACTTTAGTGATCCATTCGATCTGATCAATCACTTGATTGTCGGCTCTGAAGGGACGCTCGCATTCGTTGAAGAGGTCACCTATAACACAGTTGACGAGGCTAAATTTAAAGCCTCTGCGATGGCGGTATTTTTCAATATGGAAGATGCTGCAAGTGCGATCCCACCGATCAATGGTCAAAGTGTCGCCGCGGCAGAACTATTAGACTGGGCATCCATTCAAGCGGTGACAGGTAAAGCCGGTATGCCCGAATGGCTAAGCGACTTACCAGAAAATGCCGCTATTTTGCTTATCGAGTGCCGTTCGAACGATAAAGAGACCCTTGAAAGCTACACCAAAGATGTGGTGAATAAACTGTCGCACATTGAAACCGAGCGTCCAATCACCTTCACCGATGATCCTGCTGTATTTGGCAAATATTGGGCGATGCGTTCCGGTTTGTTCCCAATCATTGGTGGCGAACGTCCAAAAGGCACCTCGGTTATCATCGAAGATATCGCGGTTGAAGTAGAACACCTCGCCAACGTTGCCAAGGATCTCACCGAACTGTTTGGCAAGCATGGTTACCCAGAAGGGGTGATCTATGGTCACGCGTTAGCGGGTAACTTCCACTTCATTATTACGCCAACCTTCGCCTCACAAGAGGATATCAACCGCTTCCACGCCTTTATGCAAGATGTGGCCGAGATGGTTATCGATAAGTACGATGGCTCAATGAAAGCCGAGCATGGGACGGGGCGTGCCGTTGCACCCTTTGTTGAAATGGAATGGGGCGCCGATGCTTACACCTTGATGAAGCGCATCAAGCAAATTTTCGATCCACAAGGACTACTTAACCCAGGTGTGATCCTTAACGATGATGCCAATGTGCACGTTAAAAACATCAAGCCCTGCCCCGTGGTCGATGACTTTGTCGATAAGTGTATCGAGTGTGGTTTCTGTGAGAAGACCTGCCCCACTTCGGCGCTTAACTTCACCCCGCGTCAACGTATCGCCACCTTGCGTGAAATTGCTCGCCTCGAACAATCTGGCGATAAGCAGGCGGCAGAAGAGATGCGCGCAGCGGCCAAATATGATGTCATTGATACCTGCGCCGCCTGTCAACTCTGTACCATCTCCTGCCCTGTTGATAACAGTATGGGCAATCTGGTACGTAAGCTACGTACGCCTTATATCACCACCACAGAGCAGAAGGTACTGGATTTCCAAGCCAAACATTTTGGCGCGGTAAACCAAGTGATCAGCACAGGCTTCAATGTGCTCAATATCATCCATAAGGTCACGGGTGATAACATCACCAATGGGTTGATGAAAATGGGCCGCATGGTGTCTAAAGAGGTGCCATACTGGAATCCAGACTTTGCCAAGGGCGCTAATCTGCCTACGCCATCGCCGGCATCGCCAGATAAAGAAACCATCGTCTACTTCCCTGCTTGTGGCGGTCGCACCTTTGGCCCAACACCGCTCGACCCTGACAATCGCACTCTACCCGATGTGGTGGTGACTCTGCTTGAGCGCGCGGGCTATAACGTGGTGACCCCAGACAACACCCGTCATCTGTGCTGCGGCCAGATGTGGGAGTCGAAAGGGGACTTTAAAAACGCCGATGCGAAACGCGATGAGCTGATCGATGCGCTAAGCGCCCTGAGCGATAATGGCAAAGTGCCCGTGGTCGTCGACGCACTCTCTTGTACTTACCGCACCCTAACGGGTAACCCTAAGGTTGAGATCACCGACTTAGTCGAATTTATGCACGACAAGATCTTACCTAAGCTGACCTTCACCAAAAAGGTCAACATCGCCCTGCACTTTGGTTGTAGCGCCCGTAAGATGAAGCTTGAACCTAAGATGCAAGCGTTGGCCGACGCCTGTAGCATGGGCGTTAAGCTACCCGAAGGGATCGAGTGCTGTGGTTACGCAGGCGAGAAAGGCTTGTATAAGCCAGAGATGAACGCCAGTGCGCTGCGCAACATCAAAAAGCTCATCCCTGTCGATATTAACGAGGGCTATTACGCCAACCGTATGTGTGAAGTGGGTCTGTCACATCACAGCGGCATCTCATATCGTCATCTAGCCTATCTGCTAGAAGAGTGCAGCCGTTAATCATAACAACTTAAAATAATTTAGGTTTTAAATAACCACACCCAAGCAAACTCCGCGATGTAAGCCTTTTACATCGCGGTTTTTTATATCGCCACGCCAACCTAGATATCACTTCCCCCAAGATGGTTGATTTTCGCCCAAACGGTCAATTTACACACCATTAACAGATGAAACACTAGTTTTCAGCGAGAACTTACGCCATAGTATGGGGGGTAAATTGCTTAAATGGACATGTGACGCTGTTTGAAAAAGGCTGATTGAGCCAGTAAATCCTTAGGCTGCAGCGCTAGGTACTGGTATTAGACGCCTCAACACCCCACATTTTATCGGTGGCAGATAGAGGACGTATCGCCAAATGGAAAAATTGTTATTTGTTGCAGTATCACTGGCTCTGGCTCTGCCTGCACACGCCACCAGTATTTATAAATGCGTCAAAGGTGATAAAATCGTCTTCAGCCAAATCTCCTGCCCCAAAGATTTTAATCAACACCAAGTCACCTACCAACTTGGCATCACCACAGAAACCAGCTCAGAAGCAAACGAGAATGCCCGAGATCCGTTGCAAGCATTACTCAATCAAAGCTCGATTTCAAAAGAAAAGCTATTACAACTTATCGACAGTGAGCTCTACCGTCTTAAACAGGAAAACAGCTATTACGATATTTTGCGCACCAGCGAGCGACAAAAAATCGACCGTAAACGTTACTGGCAAAAACAGGCTAAGGACGACCCGGAGTTTGTAGCCCAGCTGCAAGAGATGAATAACCATTTCGATGGATTGATTAACATAAATTTAGCCTCAATCAAATTATTAACCCAGCACCAAACCCAGATTGAAGCCGAATCGGCCGAGCAGAGTTCGTCCCAAGCGGCCGCGAGCTCCTTGCCCTAACCAATAGATACTAAGCCAACACAGATGTTATGCTCATTACTGCGCTCCTCCTGCTGGCTATGGCATAATCTAGCCAGAAACAAGATTCATGCAAGCGACACTCAACCATCTCGGCATTAAAAGGTAAACCATGCTCCATTGGCCCATACTGGTTAAACACCCAGACGATAACCAACTACAACTGATTGAAGATATAGAGCAATGGCAAGATGAGCTGCCCTTGCTCGACACAAGGTCGGTGGTGATTATCGACAGTCAAAGCCAGAGTTATCGCTGGCAAGTACAGCCCTTAACGGCCGCGGGGGAATTTCATTTGAGTGCGCCCCACAGCTTAGCCAGCATTATCGACTGGGTGCGCTTGCATGCCAGCCAAAATGGTCACTGCTGCACCGCCAAGCTGGGGGCAAATAATATTAGCCGTGTGTTTGAGATACTGAAGTATTTAGAAGAGCGCTAGTGCCTCGGCAACTCACCAAGGCACTGCTATTTGATGCATTAGCTTCTTAAGCCAATACCGCGGCTGATCAGGTAGTAAGCAACCGCCCATAGCGCGCTACAAAAACCCACCATAATCGCAAATGACAGCGCAATGCTAATATCGGCATAACCCAAGAAACCATAGCGAAAGACGTTGATCATATAGACCACAGGGTTGAGCTGCGACACCCCCTGCCAAAAGTCAGGGAGCAAGGTCAGAGAGTAAAACACGCCGCCCAGATAGGTCAGCGGCGTCAGCACAAACGTTGGCACTATGCTGATGTCATCGTAGGTCTTAGCAAAGACCGCATTTATCAGGCCACCCAGAGAGAACAAAATGGCCGTTAGCAACACAGTCACCGCCACCAGCCCAGCATGGTGCAGGCTAATGTCGACAAAGAACATCGCCACTAAGGTGACAATCGTGCCCACGCATAAACCGCGCGCCACGCCGCCGCCAACGTAACCGGCAATCATCACATAATGGGGCACGGGAGCCACTATCAACTCTTCGAGGTTACGCTGAAATTTAGCGCTAAAAAATGATGAGGCCACATTAGAATAAGATGCGGTGATAACCGACATCATGATCAGCCCTGGCGCGATAAACTCCATATAAGAGACACCGCCCATCTCACCGATGCGTTTGCCGACTAAGTTACCAAAAATAAGGAAATACAAAGTCATAGAGATCGCTGGCGGCACTAAGGTTTGTACCCAGATGCGGGTAAACCGGGTGATCTCTTTAATCAAGATACTCTTAAAGGCGGTAAAGTAGACCTGTTTCATGCTTAATCCTGCACTCATTTTGCCGCCCCTTTACCTTGTTCAACCAACTCCACAAATAACTCCTCTAAGCGATTAGCCTTATTACGCATCGACAACACTTCTATCTGTTGGGCGCTCAATTGTGCAAATACGCTATTGATGCTGTGCGCCTTCTCCACGTCCACCTCTAGGGTATGCGGGTCGACTAAGCGACAATTGATGCCATCAAGCTGCGGTAAGGTGTCGAGGTTGTCGCGCAGATCAAACACAAAGGTTTCCCTGTTTAAGCGGCTCAGCAAGGACTTCATGCTAGTGCACTCCACCAACACCCCTTTGTCGATAATGCCGATATTGCGGCACAGCATTTCCGCCTCTTCAAGGTAATGCGTGGTTAAAATAATGGTCACACCTTGCTGATTAAGCTCAGTCAAAAAAGTCCACATCGAGCGACGTAGCTCAATATCAACCCCAGCGGTCGGCTCATCGAGGATCAACAATTTAGGCTCATGCATTAGGGCGCGAGCAATCATCAAGCGGCGCTTCATGCCACCCGACAAGGCGCGCGCTGGGCTGTTGCGCTTTTCCCACAGATCCAACTGACCTAGGTACTTCTTGGCACGCTCAAGCGCCACTTCACGTGATACGCCAAAATAACCGGCCTGATTGATCACAATCTGCTGCACGGTTTCAAACTGGTTAAAGTTAAACTCCTGAGGCACTAGGCCTATCGACATCTTGGCTAATTCTAGCTGTGTATCGATATCGTGCTCAAACACCTTTACCTTACCCGAGCTCTTTTGCACTAAAGAACAGATAATACCTATGGTGGTCGACTTACCCGCCCCATTGGGGCCCAGTAGCGCAAAAAAGTCCCCCGCCTTCACCTTCAGGCTTATCCCTTTTACTGCTTCGACGCCACCCTTGTAGGTTTTTCTCAGCGAGTCGATAACTAACGCATATGGCTCATCGGTCATGAATGATTTCCGTAATGTTGCATTAAACACCAAACAAAAACTCCCGCACTGGGCAGGAGTTTGCAATCGTATCGGTTCGCTCTATTAATCGAGCGGAACCACTTTCGCGATATAAGGCAGGTTACGATATTGCTCAGCATAATCGATACCGTAACCGACAATAAACTCATCAGGAATGGTAAAGCCGATAAAGTCGACCGGCACTTGCACTTCGCGGCGCTCTGGCTTATCCAGTAGTGTACAGAGGGCTAGGCTCTTAGGTGCGCGCAGCAGTAACAATTCGCGTACCTTATTTAAGGTATTACCTGAGTCGATAAGATCTTCGACGATCAATACATCGCGACCTTCGATATCCGACTGCACATCTTTAAGGATCTTCACATCCCGTGAACTGGTCATGGCATTACCATAGCTAGATACCGACATAAAATCGATCTCCACATGACCCTTAATACGGCGACACAGATCCGCCATAAAGACCACAGACCCTTTTAGCAAACCCACCATTAATAGACGCTCGCTGTCGGCGTAATGGGCATTAATTTGGTCTGCAAGGATATCCAGTTGTTGCTCAATCTCATCAGCCGAGATCATCACTTCGGTGGTGTGTTTCATACTACTCTCAAAATTGTCTTAATTGTCGCTATTGCTGGCACTGTGCTTATCATAGCCCCAACGCTTAGTTAACGCGTGGTCTACGCCCAGATGGTCTAAGATCCGGGCGACCATGAAGTCTACCAGATCTTGTACCGATTTGGGATCATGATAAAAGCCCGGCGCCGCTGGCATGATGGTCGCCCCCAGCTTAGACAGCGATAACATATGCTCTAAGTGTATGCTGCTAAAAGGAGTTTCCCTTGGCACTAAGATCAACTGGCCACGCTCTTTTATCACCACATCGGCGGCGCGTTCGAGCAAACTGTTGCTCATCCCCGTCGCCACTGCCGCTAAAGTGCCCGTACTGCAAGGGCAGATCACCATCTGCTTAGGCGCAGCCGAGCCAGATGCCGGCGGTGAAAACCACTCCTCTTTGCCCAGCACATGCAGTTCACCATGAATATCAACGCCATTTTCCGCAAACAACGCCAGCAACTGCGCCTTGGCTTTATCGCCATTGGCACTGAGCTGCACGCCATGTTCGGTGGCCAGCACGACCCGCGCTGCGCTGGAGATCATCAAAAACACTTGGTAGTCGGCCACCAGCAAACATTCGAGTAACTTAAGCCCATAGGGCGCACCCGAGGCGCCTGTCCACGCTAAACTGATCGCCTTGGCCTTTCTTGGATAATTCATCACACTCTCTTTAGCTGCTGTAACTGAAATAGTGGTAAGTTGGAATGCCCTGAGCAATAAGCCATAAGAGATAAGTGAACTCAAAACTCGCCACTCAATAATTGCCGCTTAACACTCAGCCCTTAGTTAACTTAATCTGTCGAGCAACTTGCCATGTAGGCCGCCGAAGCCGCCGTTGCTCATCACAATAATGGTGTCACCGGGTTTGGCTTCACTCGCCACCGCCTCCACCACATCCTCTATTTGATACAGTACCACCACAGGCAATGCCGCCTTAGCCATCGCCGCCTCCACATCCCAATCGATATTATCAGCCTGATACAAAAATGCCGCATCGGCCAGCGTCATCGACGCCGCTAATGTATCTTTATGCACGCCACGTTTCATGGTGTTCGAGCGCGGCTCTAACACCACTAGGATACGCCCCTCGCCCACCTTCGCCCGGCAACCTTGCAAGGTGGTGGCAATCGCTGTTGGATGATGGGCAAAATCATCAAATATGTCTATGTTATTAACAGTGCCTATCAGCTCCATGCGGCGCTTGGGCGGAGCAAACTTCGCAAGCGCCTCGATAGCCGCTTGAGGTTTTACGCCTACATGGCGCGCTGCCGCAATCGCCATGGTGGCGTTTTCAACATTATGCTGCCCAATCAATTGCCAATCTAAGATGCCTTGCGACTCTCCCTCGAAAAACAGCTCGAATCGGTGACCATCATCGCGTTGCAGCTCGGTATGCCAACCCATATCGACCGAATTAACACTATAGGTTTCCTGCTCACTCCAGCAGCCCATAGCGATAACTTCGCGCACCGCAGCGCTGTCGCTTGGCCAAATGATTTTGCCTTGACCCGGCACGGTACGTATTACGTGATTAAACTGACGCTGGATCGCTTGTAAGTCATCAAAAATATCGGCGTGATCAAATTCAAGGTTGTTAATCACTAAGGTGCGCGGCTGGTAATGGACAAACTTAGAGCGCTTATCGAAAAAGGCGCTGTCATATTCATCGGCTTCGACCACAAAAAAGGGCGAACCACCCAAGCGCGCCGACACCCCAAAGTTTTGCGGCACGCCGCCAATTAAGAAGCCCGGCTCGTAGCCACACTCTTGTAAGATCCACGCCAGCATACTAGCGGTCGAGGTTTTACCATGGGTGCCCGATACCGCCAATACCCAACGCCCCGGCAAAATATGTTCGGCTAAAAACTGCGGCCCCGAGGTGTATTTCAAACCACGATTAAGCACCGCCTCCACACACGGATTGCCCCGGCTCATGGCATTGCCAATCACCACGATATCGGGTGCATCATCTTCACTGTGCCCAAGCTGACTGGGATCAAAACCTTGGATAAGTTCAATGCCCTGCTCTTCGAGCTGAGTGCTCATAGGCGGATAGACGTTGGCATCGCTGCCGGTAACCTTGTGGCCATTGGCTCTGGCAAGGAGTGCGAGGCCACCCATAAAGGTGCCGCAAATGCCTAAGATGTGTACATGCATGGGGTTGGCTCTGATGAGGAATAATCAGCTGGTATTCTAACGATTTGGGATACCATTGTCAGTTAACAATGGTTTAAATAACTATTTGAGTCGTGGCTGGAGCCACTAGGAATGTTTTTCAAATTCCGTTTGAATGGCTAGCGCCGAGAGTGCGGCCTTACGGCCGCATAACCACATCAACAATAAATCCATATTAAATTTTGATATCACCAAACTCGTGTTGTGGCTACAAAATTCCCCATCGAAGTTGCCAAAAGGCGTTGGAATAAATGGCGTAAGTCTGGGCTTGGATACCCGGCTAGCTTTCGGCTTTCCCTTAAAAAGAATGGATGTACCATCGGAAGTGTTAGCTATTTATCCATAAGCATGAGGAAGTACAACTTCATCTGGGGCGGCATGGGGAAATGCAAGAGGGGGGATTACTGTTGATCCCCCCTCTTGCCTTGGTGTGGAATGCCACGACATTAACCCAAACTCTGTTTGGAAAAGCTTTTCTTAGCCGCAACACCGCACAAATCCCGCCCAAAAACTCAGTCGAAAGACTGCAATCTTCTAGGTAAACCGCACTTAAGAAAACCAATCACCACAATCGCCGTAACCGGTTTTACATCTAGTTTGAAATGAACAATAGTGTGGAGTGTACTTATTGATAGCGTTTAGATAGCAACTTCTTTTTACAAGAGAATAGGAGATTGACCAATGTCTAAAAACAAATGTCCAGTGATGCATGGCGGCGCCACTGAGAGCAGTATGTCCAATACCTCGTGGTGGCCGAAATCATTAAACCTCGATATTTTACATCAACATGATAGCAAGACTAACCCTATGGGTGCAGACTTCAACTATCGAGAAACCCTCAAGAGTCTTGATGTTGCTCAGCTCAAAAAAGATATGCATGCATTGATGACCGACAGCCAAGACTGGTGGCCCGCCGATTGGGGGCATTATGGCGGCCTGATGATCCGCATGTCTTGGCATTCGGCCGGTACCTATCGTATCGCCGACGGTCGAGGTGGCGCCGCTACCGGTAATCAGCGTTTCGCGCCCATCAACTCTTGGCCAGATAACGTTAACTTAGACAAGGCACGACGCCTACTTTGGCCAATCAAAAAGAAATATGGCAACCAGCTTAGTTGGGCCGATTTAATTGCCTATGCAGGCACCATAGCTTATGAGTCCATGGGCTTGAAAACCTATGGTTTCGCCTTTGGACGAGAAGATATCTGGCATCCCGAAAAAGACACCTATTGGGGAGCAGAAAAAGAGTGGCTGGCGCCTAGTGGCAGTGAAGGCAGCCGTTACTCGGGTGAACGTGATTTAGAAAACCCCTTGGCAGCCGTCATGATGGGGCTTATCTATGTTAATCCTGAAGGGGTCGACGGTAAGCCAGATCCACTGAAAACGGCTCATGATGTGCGCGTCACCTTTGAACGCATGGCCATGAACGATGAAGAAACCGTGGCCCTTACCGCCGGGGGACACACTGTAGGCAAGTGCCACGGTAATGGCGATGTAGAGCTGCTTGAAGCTGAGCCAGAAGGGGCAGAAGTCGAAGACCAAGGCCTTGGCTGGTTAAATAAAACTAAGCGTGGCATTGGCCGTGATACAGTATCGAGCGGTATTGAAGGCGCATGGACAACTCATCCTACACAGTGGGACAACGGCTATTTCAAGCTGTTACTTAACTATGAGTGGGAGCTTAAAAAGAGCCCCGCAGGGGCTTGGCAGTGGGAGCCCATTAACATTAAGGAGGAAGATAAGCCCCTTGACGTTGAAGGCTCATCTAAGCGTTACAACCCCATAATGACCGATGCTGACATGGCCATGAAAATGGACCCTGAATATCGCAAAATCGCTGAGAAATTCCATAAAGATCAAGACTATTTCTCCAAAGTATTTGCTCGCGCCTGGTTTAAACTGACTCACCGTGACTTAGGGCCAAAAGCACGCTATTTCGGCCCCGACGTACCGAAAGAAGAGCTGATTTGGCAAGACCCTATTCCTGCTGGTAAGACTGACTATGATGTTAACGCCGTTAAAGCTAAGATCGCAGCAAGTGGTTTAACCGTCAGTGAAATGGTGACGACCGCATGGGACAGTGCCCGCACTTTCCGCGGCTCAGACAAGCGTGGGGGTGCCAATGGTGCACGGATCCGATTAGCGCCGCAAAAAGATTGGCAAGGTAATGAACCGACACGTTTAGCCAAAGTGCTTGGTGTACTCGAAGGTATTGCAAGCAGTAGCGGAGCGAGTGTCGCCGATGTCATAGTGTTAGCGGGTAACTTAGGCATTGAACAGGCAGCCAAAGCGGCGAATGTTGAAATTAGCGTGCCGTTCGCTCCGGGGCGTGGTGATGCCAGTGCCGCTATGACAGACGTTGACTCTTTCGATGTGTTAGAACCCATTCATGATGGTTTCCGTAACTGGCTTAAACGAGATTATAGCGTCAGCGCAGAAGAGTTACTGCTTGACCGTAGCCAATTGATGGGGTTAACGGCGCCAGAAATGACCGTATTACTTGGTGGGATGCGGGTTATTGGCACTAACTATAACGGCACCCAACATGGGGTATTTACCGATCGTGAAGGTGCGCTAACCAATGACTTCTTCGTCAATCTGACGGATATGAATTATGCATGGAAGCCTGCCGGTGAAAACCTATATGAGCTCCGCGATCGGGCCACCGATACGCTAAAGTGGACCGCTACGAGAGTGGATCTGGTGTTTGGCTCTAATTCGATTCTTCGTTCGTACGCAGAAGTGTACGCGCAAGATGACAACCAAGAGAAGTTTGTCAAAGACTTTGTTGCCGCATGGACTAAGGTGATGAATGCCGATCGCTTCGATTTAGCCTAGCCGCAAACCCGTATTAGCACATCAGCGACTCTCACTATGTGCTAATACTCATTTCAACTGAGCCATAATTTGTGATGAGTGATGCCTAGGCATCATTCATTGCTTTTCCCTGTCACTAGCCTCGTGATTGCTGCGCTTACCCTAGCCTTGCGCCGTGACATCTATCATAGCCTACTAAGTCATAAGTCTGAGTATATAAAGCCTGCTCTCGACAATAAGTGCATTCTTAAGCCATAAATACACAACTATCAATCAGGGTTACTGATCTCAAGCACAATTCGCAGTATATTATTGCCAATCCTCTTGCTACCGACTCATGGAACTCAATTCTCAATGGATGCTGAACTACAACGGGTGCAAGCCGAACTCGCGGCGCTTAAACAGCGTAACGCCGCGCTCGAGCGAGAAAATGCTAAGCTCACCCTGCTTAATGCTCGCGCCGAAGAGAAATTGTGTGCCGCCCTCGATGGCACCGGTTTATGCCTTTGGGAGCAGCATATTCCCAGTGGTAATTTAACCATCTTCAATCGACCTTGGGGCGAGTTGTTGGGTTTTAGCCGCGAAGAGCTGGCAGCACATATCAGTAGCTGGAAACAAAACTTACATCCAGATGATAAAGAGTGGGTGATTAAGGCATTTGAAGATCACGTCAATGGCCTAACCGATGAGTATCAAGCGGTGCACCGTATGATCCACAAAGATGGCTCAGTCTCTTGGGTGTCCGATCGCGGCCGTGTCATTGAATACAGCCCTGATGGAACAGCACTGCGAATAATGGGGACTCATATCGATATCACTCAAGAAAAGCGTTACGAACTTGAGTTAGCCCAACTGGCCTTAAGCGATCCGCTCACCCACCTCAGTAACCGCAAAGCCATTACCCAAGCCTTCGAAGAACATCAAGCACAGACCAGCAGTGGCGGGGCCTTATTTTTTATCGATCTTGATGATTTTAAAGGGATCAACGATGGCTTAGGCCATAAATTGGGCGATCTACTTTTAATCCATGTGGCAAATACCTTAACCAATCTAAGTCATAGCGGCCTAAATGGTCAGTCGGCGCATTGCGCTCGGCTTGGCGGCGATGAGTTTGTTGTCCTGATCCCAGCCATAGATGAAGCGTTATTACACCAGTTCGCTCAGACGATACTCAATGTTTACCGACAACCGCTAGAACTCGAGGGGCAGTTGGTCTCTCTGGGGTTAAGTATCGGCATTTACCGCTTTAATCACACTGACACCTTCATCACCTGCTGTGAGTATGCTGATACTGCCATGTACCAAGTCAAAAAGCAGGGCAAGCACGCCTACCGTTTTTGGCGCAGTAAACCTACAGCCCCCGCCACCAGCGAACAACTGACCAATTGATCCCGCTCACTTAGTGCACCTCTTGCTTAATCAGGGCTACCACAGTTTGCTTAAGCCAATCGAAATGCGCACTAGGATGGCGTTTGGCACTGACAAGATAGAGCCGTGGCAGAGGGTGATCCGCATACAGTAGTGCAGTGTCTATGGTCGATAAACAGCACACATGCAAACCGGGTAGTAGATAACTTTGTTCATACACCTTGCTGTAAGGCACTATGCTGAGAGTGTGATTGTCGGCCAAATAGCGGTAAAGATCATGAAACCCAAGGCTGGTTTGCATATTGTCGCGTGGCGCAAGATGACAAGCGCATTTTTGCTGGCGGCAATAGGCCTCAAAAGGATCCAGTGCAGCCTTATCAAGTTGATTAAATGCACTTAAATAAGGATAGTTCGCCATATTGGCTAAGCTTATCTCCTGCTGCAATATTGGGTGTTCTAGGCCGCACAACAGATAGAGGTGTGATAACGCTTTCAATGGCATAACACTAAGGCGTTGATCTTGTTGCAGCGCGCTCGGATTAGACTCACTCACTACCGCCATATCGATAAGGCCATTGGCGATGTCATCTAATACCGCTTGTGAGCCGCTACGCAGCTCAAAACTTATCGGCAAGTGCGCCTCGTTTATGGCCGCGCTCAATTGCTGGGGAAAATGGGCGATCAAGAGATCGCTGACATAGATCACCATCGCCGCGTGTGATTCGGCAGCATTAATATGATTTAATTGATAAAGGTGCTCTGAGCACTGCACCAACTCCTTCACAATTGGGTATAACTGGCGGGTAAATTCGTTGGGTTCGAGACCATGTTTTTTTCTAATAAACAGCGGATCATTAAACATCATCCGCGCATGCTGTAAACAACGGCTAACCTTAGGGGCAGGTATATTCATATCGATGGCCACTGACGAGGCAGAATGCTTTTCATACAAATTAACCAGTATATTAGCACTGAGCATATCTAAACTATCTAGAGTTATATTTTTCATTTTAAAAATACCTCTACCGATTTAAAATACACCAGATTAAAGTATAGTTAATAAGCGAAATCCGACAATAACATTATTGACAACTCATGCACAAATTAAATAATGTGCAGCTAATAACTTTAAAATTCATATATTTATATATGAAAAGCAAAAACACCAACTTTAAACAACTAAAATAGATATGCCGCAAATAATTAGATATTTATTAATTGAGATTGGCATATCCACCTCACGATAATCTACAAGTTGAAATTATAGAAATTAACTATCAGATCATGCGCTAACTTTTAATAATTTGATTTCAATAATTATTGTAAATATCACACATGAAGCAATAATAAAATAGAGAGAAAAAGCTAAGTCCCCTTGGAGGTTTATCATGAACGCCACCGCTACCGTTATTTTAAGTTATGCTTTTATGTACTTTGTTTTATTTATTATTGTGCCTCTCGTTATCGTGACCTTCGTAATGACGTGCATTAAGTTCTTTAGATCAACTGATGTACAGATGGTTGATGCGGCCGTAAGCATCAAGCCTCATCTGCTTGATCAAGAGTCAATGCAGTTTCTAAAAAGCTTAAAATCGATCGCGAGCAATCGCTACGATGTGCTGTACGGGGCGTCTCTGGTTAACGTGGTTGATATTGATGATTCGATTAAAAACCACGAAGAGGTACAAGACTTCATGGAACATTGCCACCTAGATTATGTGGTCGTCGACAATGAGTCTTCGGCAGTTAAACTGGTGGTGAGCGACACTGATCGCAGCTCACCTGAGCAGGTTAAGTTTATCGAAAAATGTTTAGATTACATTGGGGTGCAATTTATCAAGTTAGATAAACATAAGCAGTGTGATGAGATGCTGCTACGCAATGCACTCGCCGCCTAATGATTAACATTAATCTCGCTGTCATTGCCCAACCGAGCGTCAACCCAATACCTTGGCGCTCTCACCTCCGCCCGAGGTCATGCTCACCCTAAGGTGTAAGGATACGGTATGTGCCACATCAGCCGTTACATCTCAATACTGCTCACGTTTAGTGCCGCCGCATTAATTTACTGTACCCAACCTGTCATTAGTGTTGCCGCCGAAGTCACGGCAATAACCAATACAAGCGCCAGCAGCGATACCTGCCTTAAATGCCACAAACGTAATGGTCAGATGCTCGGCTTACATGGCAACCCAGGCTTAGCCATCGTCTGCCAAGACTGCCACGGCGAAAAGGGCAACCACCCCAAAAAAGGGGCTTCCCTCAACCAGTTTGGCATCGACAGCCCTTTGTCTGTCCAGCAGCAAGCGGCCGTGTGTCTTACCTGTCATGATAATGAAACCTTGGCCGACGCCGACTGGACTCACAACGTCCATGCCGTGCGCGTCGGCTGCGCTCAATGCCACCAACTTCATCCAGAATCCGACCCTATGTTGTCGTTAAGCCGTCAGCAACATAGCCAGTTATGTGTTACCTGCCATAAGGTCAATCCATAGGAGGCCTGTTATGCTACATTCAAAACGCCAGTTTCTTAAAGGATGTGGGGCGCTGCTGGCAGGGGCCTCTGTATATGGTATCACCCAGTCTCCGTTAGCAGAGCACAGTGACACGAGCTCAGAGGCTGACATTAAGTACGCCATGGTACACGACGAAAATGCCTGCATCGGCTGTAACGCCTGCGTTGAAGCCTGCCGCGAGGTCAATCAGGTGCCCGAGGGGGTAACTCGGGTCAAGATTGAGCGCCGCGGGCCCTTTGGCGAGTATCCCAACCAGAGCTACCGCTTTAGCCGAGTGTCTTGCCAACATTGTGAGGCCGCGCCTTGCGTCAGGGTTTGCCCCACAGGCGCCGCTTATATTGACAAAGACACGGGTATAGTCGCAGTACATGAAGAGCGCTGCGTCGGTTGCCAATACTGCATTGCTGCTTGCCCTTATCAAGTACGCTTTATTAACCCAGAGACTCGCACCGCCGACAAGTGTGATTTTTGCCAGCAAACTCAGTTAAAGCAAGGGTTACAGCCAGCCTGCGTGCTCGCGTGTCCAACCAAGGCATTGACCTTTGGTAACCTTAAAGATGCCGATTCTGCCTTAGTCCACCTGCTTAAAAGTAAGCCCACCTACCGTGCCAAAGTGGACTTAGGTACGCGGCCTAAGCTGTTCCATATCCAAACCATCGATGGGGAGATAATGCTATGAGTGCTTTTCATTTTGAAGGCCTGGTATGGCATTGGCCTATTGCCATCTATCTGTTTTTAGCGGGCTTGTCTGCTGGCGCAGTGTTTTTTGCCATCATGCTCAAACATGTTAAGTTAGCAGGCGAAGCCTATCATTCACCCTTTGTGCAAGCGGCGGCGATCATCGCTCCCTTAGCCGTATTTGGCGGTTTAGGGATCTTGGTTATCGATTTAACCAAGCCACTGGATTTTTGGAAGATTTTAGTGTTTTACAATATCACCTCTGTGATGTCGATGGGGGTGCTGGTTCTCATGGCTTATCAGGTGGCGTTATTTGCTTGGATTGCCTGCATCTTTAACAAAGGGATCTTGCAGTTATTAGGCGACAAGTGGATGTGGCTGCAGCGCGGACTTCGATGGCTAGTGGCCAAAGAGGCCGCCATCACAGGTATCTTAGTAATATTATCGATTTCCTTGGGCGCCTATACCGGCTTTTTGTTGTCGGCGCTGATTGGCTTTCCACTCCTGAATAATCCGGTATTACCCTTACTGTTTTTAATCTCGGGGCTCTCCTCTGGTGCAGCGGCAACCTTATTGGGCGGTGTGTTACTGCGCGGTAACCCTAATGGGGTTGAGGTGCGCTTTATTCATGGTATTGAGATCCCGCTGATCTTGGTGGAAATGGGCCTATTATTTACCTTCTTTGTCGGGTTGATTTTATCGGGTGGACAAAGCCAAGTGGCGGCCCTGAACGCTATCGGTTACGGGTTCTGGGGCTGGGTATTTTGGGGCGGTGTTATCGGTATCGGTTTAACCTTGCCACTGGCCTTTAATTTATGGATGAAGGTATCGGCCGACCGTAAATTTACCTATGTCGCGGTCACGGCTAGCTTTAGCCTGATCGGGGTATTTTTACTGCGTAACTTTATCCTCTATACCGGGCAGATGACCATCGCCTAGGTGATACCATCAGCACTTGGCATAGGCCTTATCTCGCCAGTACGCACCATGAGCAGCTGCGTACTGGCGCTCATCTTTACCAAACAAGCATTGAACCCCAGCACGCCGAGCACGTATACTGCTTACGAATAACACCTATGCTTAATGCGTTGATAAATGAATAAATATCATACTATTGCTGGCTTTTTTTTGCTGTATTGCTGCAATGCATTAAGCCTAGATCTGAGCCAATATGAGGACGATGTTGCCGCGTTACTGCGCGAGTATCAACATAACGCTCCCAGCTTAGCGCCCTCGGTATTAGTGCTTAATCAGGCCGAGCAAGAGCACACCTATGTCGATTTCGAACGCGGGCTGATTGTGGTTGAAAGTGTGAATAAAGCCTCGCTCAAACAAGCGGTGATCCAAGTGCTGCTGACTCAGATCGATCCCGAAGTGATCGATGCCAAAACCGCCCACGATTTTGGCCTCATCAATGGTAAGCAGAAGCCCTTTTTTTGGGGGCAGGTACACGATCAAGATGGCCACCCCATCGAGTTTCATTGGCGGGCGGCGCGCTTTGCCGACTACCTTATCAATCAAAACCTTAATCAGCAAAGTGCCACCCCAGCGGCCCGTTTTCGAGTGGCAATTCGCATGGTCAACAATCACACCCAAATTGCCGGCAACAAGTATATTGAGTTTGTGCGCCAGTCGGCACGTACCTACGGGATTAAACCTGATTTGATCATGGCGATCATGGAGACCGAAAGCGCCTTTAATCCCTTAGCCAAATCACGCTCTAATGCACTAGGGTTAATGCAGATAAAGGCCAACACCGCTGGGCGGGATTATTTTAATTTAATTAAAGGCTATGCCCATACGCCGTCAGCGGCCTATTTATACCATCCACAAAAAAATATTGAGGTCGCGACCGGTTATTTACACCTGCTCTCTAGCCGTTACCTTAAGGGCATTGACGATCCACAAAAGCGCGAATACGCGGTGATATCCAGTTATAACGGTGGCACAGGTAATTTATGGAAGAGCCTTAATCCCCGTGGCGATCGTCGCCAAGCCCTAGTCCGCATCAATAACATGACTCGCAGCGAATTTTATTGGTTTTTAACTCAGCGCCATATTCGACAAGAAAGCCGTAACTACCTAAAAAAAGTCACTAGCAAACGCCATAAATACCTTTAGAAGACATAAGCAATCATATCCTTAGCTAACAGGCTAGTTGCAGCGCTCAAAATGTGACCACCCATGCAGTTTTATTCTATTAGTGGTGCTATAACCACTCAACAAAGGATGGTGCCCAGCCTTACCCATTGATAAACACCACCACGGCTATACGCCCCTACTGATGAGTCACAGTGCTAGGGCGAATAATCGATGAGTACGACAAACTAACACAGGCTAACGCCCTGTGAGTGTATCCGTCATATACGTCTACTGCCCATCCTAAGCGAACAGTGAACCTTATCGGTGGCCCATCACCACCCCCAGCCACTGACAACGCAAGGAGCCAGGCTATGTACAAAAAAATCAGCCGCTTAGATTACTTTACCTTACAGGTATTTGTCGGCTTGGTTGAACTTAGAAATGGCATCGCGGTTGCTGAAAAACTACTGACTACTCAATCTAAGGTCAGCCGCTCATTGATGTGCCTGCGTGAGGTATTAGAAAATGAGCTATTTATCCGCCAGCAATATGGCTTTGAGCCCAATCATATTGCGCTACGCCTCTACCCCATGGTGCAGACCATTCTTGAGCAATACGACAAAATTATCGCCATCACCATAGGCAAAACCTTAGAGCCATTTCAGTTGACGATTGCCACATACGAACAGTGGTCATTAATGGTGATGAATAACCTGAAACACACCTGCCATTGTATTGAAGGCGGGGTCAATATCAATGTGATGCCATGGTCAGAAAACATCAGCCAGCGCTTGTGTCAGGGTAAAGTTGATTGCACCATCTCCACCGAACCTATCCATCATCCCATGGTGAATAACATTAAATTGGGTGATATTGATCATTTTTTTATGGTGGCTAGAAGCGGCCATCCGATCTTGAGCTCGACACAACCTCTGGTCGATCTATTTGACTACAACATCACCTTAGTCAACACCAACCTACATGAGCAGCAATTACACGGCATAGAGCAGTATGCCCAGGCCCATAATATCGATCTTAATATTGTGCTGCGAAGCCCTAGTTTGCGTATGTTGGTCGACCATACCAGTAGAAGCGATGATATTTGCCTGCTGTCATCTGTGATGTCACTGCCCTACTTTGAGCACCGCAGCGATGTGGGGTTTATCGATGTCTCCGAGCAGTGGCTTGCCACCAGCGGTCTGCCCTGTGACAGCTATTATCTGCATTGTCATCAGGGGGTGATTGAACCTCTGGCTAACTGTTTAAAAACCATGCTGACCGACAAGTTGCACGACATGCAAGCACGCTATCATGGCAAAACACCATCGCTTAACTACACCAAGCTTAAACCTGTGTGCGGCGAAGGTTGTGGTTGTAATAGCGACTCTCGTGATGCGACTGGCGGCTCAAACGGCAAACCGCTTTAAACTCAAGGCGCTGGGCGCCGCGTAAAATGCAACCAATAGCAAGGCAAGCTCGCAAGCTTGCCTTGTTAATTTGCTCAAGAATAGAGCCTTTTTATCGATAGATAATTAGGGGCATAATATCAATATAGACTAACCGACTAGCGTAATACCTTGCTTAAAAATGCCTGAGTACGCGCCTCTTTAGGGGCGCTAAACAGCGCTTGCGGTGAGCTATCTTCCACCACATAGCCCCCATCCATAAAAATCACTCTGTCGGACACATCTCGCGCAAAGCCCATTTCATGGGTGACAATCACCATGGTCATGCCCGCTAACGCCAAGGACTTCATCACATCGAGTACGTCGCCAACCATTTCAGGGTCGAGCGCCGAGGTAGGCTCATCAAATAGCATTAATTCAGGCTGCATCGCCAAGGCACGAGCAATGGCCACCCGCTGCTTTTGGCCACCCGATAAGCTGGCAGGATAAGCATTGGCTTTATCTTGCAAACCGACTTGTGCCAGCAACTCCACCGCCTGACGGTCGGCCTCAACTTGGTTCATCAAGCCGAGCTTTACTGGGGCTAAGGTAATATTTTGCATCACGGTTTTATGAGGAAACAGATTAAAGTTTTGAAACACCATCCCCACTTTTTGACGCAGCTTATCGATGCAGGCGCCTTTAGCCGTGATCGACTGACCATCGATAACAATATCACCTTCGGTCGGCTGTTCTAGCAAGTTGATACAGCGTAAAAAGGTACTCTTACCGCTACCACTTGGGCCAATTACACTCACCACTTCACCGCGGGCAATATGCTGACTAATCCCCTTGAGCACCTGATTATCACCGAAGCTCTTATGTAAATTGGTTATCTTAATCACTTTGCTTTAGCCTCTTTTCCAGTTTTGACAGCATAAAGGTGAAGCTGTACGTCAGTAGCAGGTAGATGATTGCACAGGTAAATAGCGGCACACTGTCCTCAAAGGTACGGCTACGAATGATTTCGCCGGCGCGCATCAAATCGACGCCACCAATAAAGCCTATGACCGCAGTCTCTTTCAGTAGCACGATAAACTCGTTGCCAAGGGCGGGTAAAATCTTCTTTACCGCCTGCGGCATGATCACCTCTTTCATGGTCATCCCAGGAGACAAACCTAATGACCGCGCCGCCTCGGTTTGCCCTTTATCCACCGCTTCGATACCAGCGCGAATAATTTCAGAGATATAGGCGCCGCTGTTAAGGCCAAAGGCAATAATGGCCGCGGTTACCTTGTCGACATCTAAAGAGGATAATACGATAAAATAAAGGATCACTAACTGCACAACCACTGGTGTACCGCGGATCACACCTACATATAAGTCGGCAGGCCAACGTAGATACCACTTAGATGACATCTTCATCATGGTGGTGGTAATGCCTAATATCGCCCCTAAGATCATGGCGAAAAAGGTGACCATCAAAGTGACCTTGAGACCATTTAAAATCAGCAAGATACCTATTAAGCCGTCGTCACCTATCGGGGTGAACAGCGAAGTGTTAATTGCATCTATCATGGATTGCTCACTTCATATGTTGGGCGATCAGTGCATCATACTGGCCACTGACCTTCATATTGGCCAAGGTCGTATTGATACTCTTAAGTAGCTCAGGCTGGCTCTTGCTCACAGCAAACCCATAAAACTCAGGCTCGAAGTCGAGGCTGATAAGTTTCAACTCTGGATTTTTAGCTAGGTAGCTAGCCGCAGGCTCACTATCAAATAGCACCAAATCCACCTTGCCATTTTTCAGCTCTTTAATAGCTTCAAAACCGGTATTAAAGGCGGTTACCTCTTGGGTATATTGCTTTGCCATGATGTCGGCCGTTGACCCTAACTGCACCGCAAAATGCTTGCCTTTAAGGTCATCAAGGCCGTGAATAGCTTCATCATTTTTATTCACTAACACCACTTGGGTTGCTTCATAGTATGGCGCCGAAAAATCAACGCTTTTTTGGCGTTCGGGGGTGATGGTCATCCCCGAGGCGATAAAATCAATTTTACCTGAGTTTAATGCCACGATGAGCGAATCAAACTTCATATTTTCGACCTTTAAGGTCTTGCCGGCGTCTTTAGCTATCTGACGCGCTAAATCTATATCGAAACCTTTGATTTCATCGCCACTAATACCACCGACATATTCAAAAGGTGGGAAGGCTGCATTGGTTCCAACCACGAGTACATCATCACTTTTACCACATCCAGTTAACAACAAGGCTACAACCAAGCTAAAACTGCCTAATAACACGGATTTGTTCATTGTAAACTCTCTTTTTCTATAAATACCCCAACAGCCACAGACTATAAGCACCCGCCCTTTTCATGTCAATAAATATGCTATTTATTCGATTATTAATTCACTTTCAAGTTATAGATGTGGTCCTCTTCCCGTCAGATGACTGATAGATAGCGTGAGCAAACACCATTTTGTGCCACCCAATGACAGTGAATGTGATAGCATTTACACCTACTGCGCCCTGCAATTGGCGCCCATTATTCGGAACGCGAAAGCGCTCCTCTTTTCAAAGGAAGCCATTGTGAGCGAAGCTGGGATCCGTCTTAACAAGTACATCAGTGAAAGTGGTATTTGTTCTCGCCGAGAAGCCGATCGTTTTATCGAGCAAGGTAATGTTTTTATTAATGGTAAACGTGCTCAAATAGGCGACCAGGTCTCATTTGGCGATAAGGTGAAAGTGAATGGCCGCGATATTGAGCCAAGAGACGCCGACGACTTGGTATTTATCGCCTTAAATAAGCCTGTCGGCATCGTCAGCACCACCGAAAATGCCGAGCGCGATAACATCGTCGACTTCGTCAATCATAGCGAACGAGTGTTTCCCATTGGCCGCTTAGATAAAGACTCTCAAGGGCTGATATTCCTCACCAATAATGGCGACTTGGTCAATAAAATTTTGCGTGCTGGCAACAATCACGACAAAGAGTATGTGGTGACAGTGAACAAGCCGATCACTGAGGCGTTTTTAACAGGCATGCGCGCTGGCGTGCCCATGCTTGGGGTTATTACCAAGAAATGTAAGGTAGAGCAGATCTCTACTTTCGTGTTTAAAATCGTTCTGGTACAAGGCCTTAACCGTCAAATCCGCAGAATGTGTGAACATTTCAATTTTGAGGTGACCAAGCTTGAACGCCAAAGCATAATGAATGTCTCCTTAAAAGGATTACCTTTAGGAGAGTGGCGTGACTTAGATGAGGAGGAACTTTCAACCCTGTTTAAGCTTATCGAACACTCTTCATCTGAAGATAAGAAAAGCCCCAAAAAAGCGGTAAAAAAGCCTGCCAAGAAACCCAATAAATCGCTACGGGATAAGATTGAAGGCCCCGAGCACTTTATGCAACATCATGGTAAAAAGAAAAAACCTGCTGGCGCGAATAAAGGTAAGCCATCCCACTCTAGACGCCCTAAGCGTTAGCGCTCAATATAAAGATAATGCAACGAGTCGATTAACCCGTTGCATTATCGATTAGCCTACCTGCACTAAAAGTTATACGCGACCGATACGCCAATGTTTCTTGGATCAACGATTGCCACATAACCATCAGTATAATTGCGTCTAGGAGGTTGCCTGACCGTCACGGCTTGCTCATCGAATAGGTTGTTGACGAAACCACTAATACGCCAGTTTTCATTTTGATAATCGAGGTTAAAACGTGTGATCACATAGTCACCCGCGACTCGTTCCTCGCTATTATTGATATCACCAAAGTATTCACCGACATAATGCCCAGATACGCCTAAGGTTAACTCATCATTTAGCCAGTACTTTAAGCCTACATTCGCGGTAACATTAGGCGCGGAATTAAGCTCATTACCTATGATGTCACCATAGGCCTGATCGGCCGATTTAATCTCACTTTCTAACAAACCAAAGCCACTGGTTAACTGCACATTATCAGTTAGCATCGCGGTCAATTCAACCTCGAGCCCCATAGTCTCCGCCTTATCAATATTGGTGATCCTACGTTGGCGATTCGATGCTTGATAACCCTCAAAATCGTTATAGAACAAATTGGCATTCAAGCTAATATTGCCATTAAAGAAATGACTGCGTGAGCTGATCTCATAGGTATTAACCGACTCTTCGTCATAATAGTAATACTGATTATCGGCTGAAAGCGCACCGCCACCAGAGTTGTAACCTTGACGCGCACTGATCGATAAGGTGGTCGAGTCATCAACAAAATACTGTAAGACGAATTTAGGTAAGGTCACGGTATTATTCTTATTTAACTGCTCATTGAACTCTTCACCAGTTGATAACACGGCGAAATTACGCGTTTGCTCCTCATGCATGACTCTGCCACCGAGGGTCAGCCCTAGATGTTGGCTCAACTGATAATAAAGCTCTGCGTACACAGATTCAGACTCACTGGTGTCATCACCTTGATAGGGATAGCTTCCAACGCTAGCGAAGTCTTGGTTACGTTTATGAAGAGACAAACCGACAAAGCCATTAAGGCTTGGGTCATCTAAGCCAAAACTGTATTTTCCGTCTAAGGTGTAGCTTGTATCATCCATGGCAACATACTGCTGGCTGGTGACTTTAGGTTCGTAGGAGTTAAATCCCCATTGGTAATCCATATAGGCCACTAACAGATCGACACTTTGACTCTCACTAAGTTGATAATCAAATTTAACCGAATGAGTATGGGACTCGGTATCCATATATCTGTGCATGATCGACTTAAAGGCCCATGGATCATCACCGGAAAAAAATTTGCGCCCGGTATTGCCCTTCTCATGATTGTAGGAGTAACCGTAAAGCACTGTTAAATCTGTTAACCCTGCAGGTTGCCAGAGTAATTTTGCTCGCCAACGATTGGTCGTCAGTTCATTTTGGTCAAAGCTATCGGGATTACTTGCATAGATATGTTCTTCTACAAAGCTATCGCCGGTGACATTTTGACCACTTACGCGAAATGCCAGTTGGTCATCTAAAATCGGCCCAGATAGCATCACCGCACTGTCGAGGTAATTATCTTGATTACGATAACCAATGCGAGCCGCACCATTCCAATCAAATGTCGGATCTAAAGTCTTAATAAAGACGGTACCACCAATGCTATTGCGTCCATTTAACGTAGATTGAGGGCCTCTAAATACTTCAACTTGCTGAATATCCCAAAGGCCTGTATCTCCAGTTAAATCGGCGATAAAGGGTTCGGCCACTCCATCAATTAAGGTTGAGACCCTAGCATTAGCACCACCAGAAAAGGAGTTAAACCCTCCTGCGGCGCCATTACCCGTCACACCTCGAATATCGGGAACTGAGCCACTCAAGGCCACCACATTTGGGACCTCGGCGAGCAAATTTGAAATCGATTGATACTGGCCACTATCTAAGATCTCTTTATCAATCACAGATACCGATGACGTCGTGTCTTTAAGACTACGTTCCATTTTTTCCCCGTGCACAGTGATCACCTCCATCGGCTTCACGGGTGCATCGTCTGCTATCGCATAGGTGGTCAATAATAACGGTGAACAGAGCAAAGTCAGGGTGGGGAGTTTTTTTTGAAGCGCCTTATTGTTCATATAAACCCTCTGGTTAAGGCAAGAAAGGTGAGACGTAAATTAACAGGCCAATAATTTACGTTAACCAAAGATTAAATACAATTGAGAATCAATATCATTTACATTACTATATTTGTCAGCTTGAATAACTAACGTAACAAGGAATGAATACCGTGATGTTTCAGTTGATGGCTCTAGTACTGAGTTTTATAGGTACGGCCCTTATCTACTTAACCCGCAAACACCAGCGGGTACTGCGTCAACCTCTACCAACTCCGGCAGCCCTGATGGGATGGAGTTTACTGCTGGCAGCATTGCTCAGCTGGTTACAATTGTTAACCACGACCGCAGCTATATTCACTTGGTTATTTACCGCCATTAGCCTATGTGCCTGCATTCCATTTATCACCTTAATCAGCAAAAAAGAGCGCTCTTCATGAAAGTGTTATCTCCTGTCAATAAGATCCAACCGCAATGGTGGCAAAAAACGCTGATCGCTAGCCTGTTAGGATTCAGCTTGGCTTACGGCATCATAGGTTTATTCGCCTGGTTTGGCCCCGGAGGTATAGATGCGCCGACCAAAGTGCAATTTAATATGTGGCTGGTTTGCCTATTGTGGCTGTGCATTTTCAGCTTGAGCTTTATGTTCAAAACTGCACGTAATGCACTGTTTTATTTAGGCGTAGCAAACCTAGCAAGCCTGCTTTTATTCGCCGTTTTGAGGTGGTCGCTGTGAAAATTCGTTCCGATATCCTACGCACATATCAGTCTATCCATACGTGGACAGGCATCATCGCCGGCTTATTTCTGTTCATCGGATTTTATGCCGGGTCATTGACCATGTTTAAACCCCAGATTACTCAATGGGCAACACCACCTAGCCATCATTTACCCCAAGTAGACACTTCACAGCTTGATGATTTAGTCAAACAAGCGATGGCAAACCACGATAAAGCCAAACAAGGTTTTATCATTAGTTTCGACCAAGATAAGTCTCCCATGGCCTGGTACGAAAAGGGCGGTGGACGCGGCCTAAGACTCGACGATAGCCTGACTCAGGCGAGCCTCAATGACGATAATCAATTGACCACAGTGGCCAGTTCGAGCAACAAACTGGGCAGGCTCATCGATCAACTACACCGCACCGCAGGGATACCGGGTAAGATCGGCCATGAAAGATTAGGGGTATTAGTACTGGGTATCGCATCGCTACTCTATTTCTTGACGCTCGTCTCAGGGGTGATTTTTTTACTGCCCACAATGATGAAGACCCTGTTTGCGCTGCGTAAAAATAAGGGCGCTAATCGCTTTTGGCTCGATAGCCATAACCTAGTGGGGATCTTTAGCCTCCCCTTTCACATCATTATCGCTTGGAGTGTCGTCATATTTGCCTTTCACGATGTACTCTACGGCGGGTTAAGTCTGGTCTATGGCGATAAGCCGATGTTCTCCCCCAGACCCCAGTCAAATATCAGCTATTCGGTTGCCGATCTGCCCCCCGTCACCAGTTATCTAGAGAAAATCAATGCCATGAGCGAGGGCTACCGCATAAGCTCCATGGCGTTCTCTAGGCTGGACAGCAGCAACCCAAGCCTTGCGGTAAAACTGGTTAGCGATAATACCATCATGCGCGGCGGCTATAGCGATTACATCTATATGAATCCTTATACCCAAAAAATCGCTTTCAACACCATTGCCAACGACGAGGCTGGTATCTATACCGCCATCGTTAATAGCTTTTTCGGTCTACACTTTGGTAACTATGCCGGTTACTTTGGCCGTTGGCTTTATTTCGCTATGGGGTTGCTAGGTGCCTTTTTGTTCTATAGCGGCAATTTATTGTGGCTCGAAAAGCGCCGACAAAAACAGGGACAACAGACTCGCTCAAGTTACCTGATGGCCGCGTTAACTGTAGGTGTCTGCTTGGGTTCGATATTAGGCGTTTGCGTCGCGATACTCGCCACGAAATGGCTCTATATATTTGAGCTTCAAACCAACTACTCTTATCTCTACTGCTATTACCTTAGCTTCTTTGGCGCTATTGGCTACGCTTTATGGCGCGGAGCGGCAATTGCGGCGATTCACTTATTACGGAGCTTAGCGGCCACCTGTTTACTGATCCCGCTGACATCCCTAGCACTGGCTTCTCCGCTATTATTTGAGACGTGGTCCCTAGGGGGACTTTATGGGGCATCGGTTGAAATTGTGGCAACAATATTTGCATTGCTGTTTTATATTGCCAGCCGAAAAACATACTTAAGAGCACATCGGGGGGAGCCAAATAGCATTTGGGCAATAGCCACCAAAGCCGAAACTGTTCAAAGTATATCGCCTTTAAAGGCCGAGACGGCTTAAGCCTTAAGCCAATAACAACCGCTAAAATTAAACTCATAGCTGACATAAAACCAGCGCAGTCACTCAAAGTGACTGCGGCTGGCTCCCCTAACGCAACTGCCTGTGCTCAGTCTTTTAAACTTCATTTAAGTGGGGCAATATGTTCGGCACACCAAACAACCTATATTCAGGTTAAATAAAAAATTCACCACACTTAACCCTTTTAGCAAACTCGGCCGTTTATAACGCATAGGATTGACAATCTCTAGGTTCAATCAATGACTAACATCCTTATTTCGGAGTAAACAATGAAAAAAACCATATTAGCAACATTAACGGCGAGTTTGTTGAGCAGCACCCTGGCTATCGCAGCCACAAAGGCTGAAGCCAATGAACTCAATTTTCCCCATATTGAAACCGTCGGCACCAGCCAGGTGATGGTTAAGGCCGATATGGCGGAAATTAATGTCGAAGTGGTCAGCGAGGCTAAGACTCCGGCAGACGCTAAGGCTAATTCCGATAAGGCGGTCGCAGACTTTTTAGCCCGTTTAGCCGAAGCAGGCGTCGAACGCGACCAGATCCACAGCGCCAACCTTTCACTGCAAGCCAAACAGCAATACGACAGTGACACTCACACCACAACCGAAGTGGGTTATCGTGCCAGTCGTCAAGTGACCGTCACAGTAGTGGAGCTGAAACAACTAAATAAAATATTAGATACGGCGCTTGAACAGGGGATTAATCGAGTTAACAATATTAGCTTTACCTCGAGTAAAACCGACGAATTAATCGCACAGGCACGCAAACAGGCGATCGCCGATGCCCAGCAAAAAGCCAAGGCCTTAGCCGCCGAATTTGGTACAGAGGTAGATAGAGTATGGCAGATCCGTTATTACGATCAGCGTCAGGTACAGCCGGTGATGTATCGCATGGACGCCACACCAAAAGGCAATGTTGCCGAGAGCTATCAGCAGGCACAAACCACGGTGAGTGACCGAGTCGAAGTGATCTATCGCTTGAAATAAGTACGGTTAACTAGGGCCTGTTGATCTTTGCGGGTTGAATCTTGTTCGAGACAAAAACGTGTTAATTGAGGCGAGTGGATTGCAGCCTAGCCATCTAAGCAAAATACACTTAACAAAGAGTAAAACGTTTTTAGCCGAACCCTTCGGGCAGCGTTTGTTGAGTATTTCTACTGCGTTATCAGCTTGTTATATAGAATTACTACACCACAAAGCGCTGCCTTGAATCAATACTCAATCATTCGCTGCAAAAATAACCTTGAAAGATCAACAGGCCTTAGATAGGCCGCCTCATCTGATATAGATACTGCATATCAGATAGGGCGGCAAGCTAGATCTCATTGATAAACTCAGCAACATCGACTTTTAACAATCTATTTCAACAACTTAGTCATCTTGATTCAATTGAAGCTTTTTGGCTAGCGGCTCAATAGCCGCCCCTTGAATGACAATAGAAAATAGCACCATAAAGAACACGATATGCACTAATTCGATGGCGCCATCGACTCCTGCAGCCGCCGGAATTAACGCAAATACAATTGGAGCAGCCCCCTTTAAGCCTATTGATGAGATAAACAGCCGCTTTTGCCAACTGGCCTGCCTAAAGGGCAAGTAACACAGCTGCACCGCTAACGGCCGCGCCACAAACATCAGCAATACTGCCGGCAGCAGTGACAGGGTAAACACCGACATCAAGGTTTGGGGAAACATCTGCAGCCCCAAGACAATAAACATCAATGACTGAGCTAACCACGACATGCTATTAAAGAAGTGGCGCGTCACCTCGCCGCCACGCTTGATTCCATTGCCTAACACGACCCCCGCAACGTAAGAAGCAATCAAAATATTGCCGCCCGCGAGTTCACTGCCGTAGGCCGCAAGCACAAAGCATGCTAATACGAACACAGGGATCAGACCATACTCTTGCAACTGAATATGATTAAGCGCCCATACGCCCAGCTTAGCCACCACGAAAGCAATTAAGATACCAAACAGAATTTGCAGCACTAAAGTTTGGCCTATCTCCCATGCCGATATTGCTTCATTGGGCGCGAGGGCGATACCGGTTAAAATCATCACCATCACCAGCGCGACAGGATCGTTGGTGGCCGATTCAAACTCCAAAATACGATCGGTCTGCTGCTTTAATTTGAGTTTTTTCGCCTCAAGGATTGAAAACACCGCGGCCGCGTCGGTAGATGACACCATCGCCGCAAACAACAGACAAATAATCGGGCCCCAGTTGGTGAGCGGATAGAGTAATAATGCCAACAAGAGTGTTGTCAGCACCACGCCAAAGGTCGCCAACACACCGCCCTCTTTGTAAGCCAATTTAATGCTCTCGGTGGAGGTATTAATACCGCCCACAAACACGATCACATTAAGGGCGACCCCGCCCACCATCGAAGTGACGGCCAAATTATCATACACAAAATTAAATTCGCCATTGCCCAGCGCTAAGCCTACTCCCATAAAAATCAGTAAGCTTGGCAGCCCAAAGGTTTTAGACGGATGATGTAATAAAATACCCACGGCAATCAATGCCGCAATTCCCAGTAAGATAATTTCGTAAGACATCGATATCCTTTTTTAGACGGCTAAAGAACTCAGCCTAAGAAGACGCATGGGCGCCATCGATTCTATAACTGTATATGGCTGATGAGCCCAACCTCCACCAGCCAAACACGTAATGCAGACTTAATAGGTTAAGCCTAACGCCGTGTTAAATAAGGCCGCGCTAATAAGACAACCCCAACGATTAAGAAAGGCACGCTCAACATCTGCCCAGCACTAATGGCCCAATCTTGGGCGTAGGCCGCCTGCTTTACCTTGATCTCTTCGATGATAAACCGCGCGCTGAACACCAACACTAAAAATAGACCGAAAATCGCACCTTGTTTTTGCTTCATCTGCGTAGTGCGATAGATGAACCACAGGCTGATAAAGATAATTAAATAAGCCAACGCCTCATATAACTGAGCCGGATGGCGAGGTAGGCGATCGATACGCTCAAAAATGATCCCCCAAGGCTTATCTGTCACCACACCTAAGATCTCTGAATTGGCAAAATTGGCCATGCGCACAAAAAAGCCAAAGATGGCGGTGGCGATCGCCAAGCGATCGAGTAAAAACAGAAAGGGTAATTTGGTCTTAGTATGATAATAATACAGGGCTAATATGGCCCCTATTCCACCGCCGTGGCTGGCAAGTCCACCTTCCCAAATCGCTAAAATTTTCAGCGGATGGGCAAAATAATAGCCAGGATCATAAAACAATACATGGGCTAATCGCGCACCGATAATGATGCCTACCACACAATAAATCAGTAGGTTATCTAACGACTCTACATCTAAACTTTCACGTACATAAATACGCTTCATCACCTGAAAACCGCTGGCGATCGCCAAGGCAAACAGTACGCCATACCAATGTATTTTAAGTCCCATGAACGAGATCATCACAGGATCGATATTCCAAACTATGTGCTGCAAACGCTTTACTCCATAAGGTGCAGGCCGAGTGACCCGCTTAAATAATCTGCCAGTAGGCATTTTCACGCGCTTGGCGCGCTTATTCAAGCTCATACTATGGATTAATCGCGATAAATTAGCTAGATAACCTGAGTCTTACCAGCATAAAAAAGGGCTTAGTCACGAGTGCGACTAACCCCTTGATACCATGCGTTGCTGTGCTCGCAATCGCATTCGTTCTCGGCTAACGTTTGAAGGGTAAAATACTGGCTAATGATGCTCCATTTACGCCGCAAACAAGCCTATTAAAATCATGGTTATTTGACTGGTATTATGTTGCCACAGCAGTAAACAGCTGATTAAATTTCTCCAGCCCTTCAAGCATAATCTCATCACTAATGGTTAATGCGGGCAAGAAACGGATCACGTTACCGTAAAAACCACAGGCCAGTAGCACTAAGCCATGCTCGGCGGCATTGGCGATGATCGCTTGAGTCAGTGCAGTATTGGGTTGCTCTTTATCACCATCGACAAACAGCTCCATGGCGATCATTGCGCCTTGATTGCGCACCTCGCCAATCAGCTGCGGATAACGCTGTTGCAGCGCGGTCAAATGCTGGTTAAATGTCGCACCAATCTGCGCCGCACGCTCCACTAAATTTTCTTCGGCGATGACCTCTAGTACAGCCAGTGCCGCCACGCAGCCCACGGGCGAGCCACCATAAGTGCCACCAAGACCACCGGGAAGCGGCGCATCCATAATGTCGCTCTTGCCCACCACGGCCGCCAGTGGGAAACCGCCGGCAATGCCTTTCGCCATGGTGATAAGATCCGGCTCCACCTGGGCATGTTCGAAGCTAAACATCTTACCGGTGCGGCCAAAACCACTTTGAATTTCATCGGCAATTAATACAATGCCATGTGTATCACACAGCGCGCGCAATGCCTGTAAAAATTCAGGCGGCGCAATATAAAAGCCGCCTTCGCCCTGCACTGGCTCAACAATAATCGCCGCCACATCGCAAGGAGCGATATCGACCTTAAACAGGTTTTCAATCGCTTTAAGTGAATCTTTCACGCTCACATCATGCAGCGCCATTGGATAAGGCGCGTGGAAGATATCACCGGCAAAGGGACCAAATTGATGCTTATACGGGCTGATTTTACCCGTTAGCGCCATGGTTAAATTGGTGCGGCCATGAAAACCACCATTAAAAGCGATAACGCCGCGACGTCCCGTGTGCGCACGGGCGATTTTGACGCAGTTTTCCACGGCTTCGGCGCCAGTGGTCACAAAAATCGCTTTCTTATCACTCGGCCCCGGGGCGATAGCGGTCAGCTTTTCGGCTAGCTCCACCGCCGATTCATAAGGGTTAACCATCACGCAGGTGTGGCTAAATTTATCCAGCTGCGCCTTAACGGCTTCGACTATTTTTGGATGGCTGTGACCGGTATTACATACGGCGATGCCTGTGCCAAAATCGATATAACGTTTGCCTTCCACATCCCACAGCTCAGCATTGCTGGCACGTTCAACATAGGCGGCATAGGCGTTGCCCTGACCTCGGGCGATGGCGTTCACTTTACGTGCTTGTAAATCTGCGTTGCTCATTTTGAAATCCTTTAATCTTATTGAGTTACTTATCCAGTCCGCCAAGGCACAGGTACTTAATTTCTAAATAATCATCGAGTCCATATTTTGACCCTTCACGGCCATTACCCGATTGTTTTACGCCGCCAAAAGGCGCAGCCGCATTAGAGATAATGCCTTCGTTGACGCCAACCATGCCATATTCAAGTCCCTCGGCAACACGGAAAATACGGCCAATATCGCGGGCATAGAAATAAGCGGCTAAACCATATTCGGTATCGTTAGCCAGCGCCAAGGCTTGTGCTTCATCGTCGAAACTAATGATAGGTGTGACAGGGCCAAAAATTTCATTACGTGCCAGCGCCATCTCATTGGTGACGCCGGTGACTATCATAGGCGCGAGAAAGCTTTCGCCTAACTCACTGCGCCCACCGCCAGCAATCACTGTCGCGCCACTGGCCACAGTGACGTCCACCAGCTTTAGCACATCGTCAACCGCGGTTTTAGAGATCATCGGGCCAACGGTGACCCCCTCGCTCAAGCCATCTCCAACCTGCAAACCCGCCACGGCGGCGCTGAATTTCTCGGTAAACTCGGCGGCCACCTTGCTTTGCACTAAGATGCGGTTGGTACACACACAGGTTTGACCCGCGTTGCGGTATTTCGACACCAAAGCGCCCTGCACTGCGGCGTCGATATCGGCATCATCGAATACGATAAAGGGCGCATTGCCACCCAGCTCCATCGACACTTTTTTTACACTGGTGGCGCACTGGGCCAGTAAAATTTTGCCCACCGCAGTGGAGCCGGTAAAGGTAAACTTAGCCACGTCTGGATGCTGGGTAAGCACCTTGCCCATACCCGCAGCGTCTTCACCCACCACAATATTAAACACCCCGGCTGGGATCCCGGCGCGCTCGGCCAGCTCAGCCATGGCGAGTGCCGACAAGGGAGTCGACGGCGAAGGGCGCGCCACAAAAGTACAGCCTGCCGCTAAGGCCGCTGCGGCCTTACGAGCGATCATCGCGTTGGGGAAGTTCCATGGGGTAATCGAGGCCACCACACCAACTGGCTGCTTGATCACAATAATACGCTTGTCACTGGCTGGCGCTGGAATGGTGTCGCCATAGACACGCTTGCCCTCTTCGGCAAACCAATCGATAAAGGCCGCGCCATAGGCAATTTCACCCTTGGCTTCTGCCAGCGGCTTGCCCTGCTCTAGGGTTAATATGCGGCCCAAATCATCTTGATGTTGCATCATCAAGTTAAACCATTTACGCATCAGTGCGGCGCGCTCATTGGCGCTCTTTTTTGACCACGCTGGTAGGGCTTTTTTAGCGGCCACTATCGCCGCTTGGGTTTCATCACAGCCAGCATTGGCCACCTCGGCCACCACCTGTTGATTGGCGGGATTGACCACCGTAAAACGGTCGGCGCTATCGACCCAGTTACCGTCGATATATGAGGCGAGCTTGATTAACTGGCTATCTTTAATTCCCTGCATAAATACTCCAAATCAAAAGGGCTGAGCTTTTAGTCACTAAATTTGTCTATTGAATAGCAAAAGCAACTCAGGTTAAATACAAAATAATCAACACAATGTTTTATGACGGTAAAACTTATGAGCAAGCAATCGATCATCCCTAAGGCTGTCACCGAATATGACCTACGCTTGCTGCGCATTTTTCGCACCGTAGTGGAGAATGGCGGCTTTGCCGCAGCCGAAGCCGAACTGGGTGTCACCCGCTCGACCATTAGCGTGCATATGTCCAACCTTGAAAGCCGCATGAAACTGAAATTGTGCAGCCGAGGCCGTGGCGGATTTGCCCTGACCGAGGCGGGACAAGCCGTGTATCACGCCTGCATAGAACTGTTTGACTCACTCAATGATTTCTCTATGTTTGTGAATAACCTAGGCGAGGAGCTGATCGGCGAGTTGGTGATCTTATGTGCCGATCAGTTAGATCACACCATGCAACAGAAACTGGCACAGGTGGTGGCCTACATCCATGCGCGCCAACCCCAGCTACACCTGATTTTAGACGGTGAAGCGCTGCACCATATCGAGAAATCGTTACTGCAAGACAAGGCCCATGTGGGCTTACTGCCAAGCTATCAGCAGGTTGAAGGATTGCACTACCGCACACTGTTTAGCGAGCCTATCTATCTGTGCTGCAGCGCTCAGCACCCCTACTTTAAGCTCAGTGATGCCCAGATCAGCGCCGAAATGCTGTCAAAAACCGCCTCTATCCACCCTGGCGTCGATATCGATCCCGATGGGCGCGAGCAATTAAAACGCTTAAATTTGTCGGCAAAAGCGTATCAGTTTGATACTCGTAAAACCTTAATTTTATCGGGCTGCTATATTGGATACCTGCCGCTAAGCTATATCCAGCAAGAGCTAGAGGCGGGTCAGATGAAGATAATTCACGGCGATGCCGCCAGTTATCCGTTTAATTTGTCGATGGTGTATAAGCACTCGGCGCGAGAAACCGCCAAAGTCGAGCTGTTGATGGCGGCGTTTAATGAAGTGTTTGGCCTAGATATGCCCAGTTAGGTCCTATCAAGCCGTTAACTTAACAGCCAGCAGAGCACTCGCCAGTGTTTGCCTTTCATCACCAGCTCGGATGCCTAGGCCCTAAATTCACCGGCTCATCGGCAGACTGAAAGCTTGCCCCCAAGATAGGGCTATACGAGTTCCCCCTAAAAGCGCGTTAGTAACTCGGCGCTAAAATCTTGCGCGCCTACCGTTAGCCCTAAACGCTCAATCTGCTGATTAATCCGGTTTAGCTCAACGTCCACCTCACCTAGGGTCAAGGTGTTGTCATCTAACAGGTAAACAAATTTTAAGCTAGTGTAATAGAAGCTCAAAATAATCAACGCATTGATATCGTTGTTCTGTGCCGCAAGTTTAATGGCTTTTAGTTTTCGATAGATGCGATTATGCAGCGCTTTTAAACGCGACACATAATAGATCTCTTTAAAATAGTCATGATGCCGCTGTCGATATAACACCCCACCACATAAAGCAAAAGCTAACAGTACGCCTAAAAAATTAAGATGAAAATTACCCGTCGATTCGCCTGTCGCTACTTCAACTTGGCCCCATAACCTGATCAACAGCTGGCCCATTAGTAACGACAAGAAAGCAAGGCAAGCAATAAACACTATGATCACACGGTTTAAATGTTCACGGTAGGTGATCTTGTCTATTTCGATTAATTTCATCTGACGTCTCTGTAAATAACCCAAAAAATAAGGCGTAAGATTACCATGGCTTACCCATAAAATGGCATTACACCACTATATTTAAACCAGGTGTAATTACGCTCATTGCCTTGTCGAGTCGAATTACATGCGATGACGTGATAACAGATTTAACAGAAACAAAACAAATAGCAGTAAAAACATCTAGACGTCTAAATTGACAGACGTCTTTCAATCTCATATCCTCTTGCTTAATTGAGATGACCACTATCGCATCGAGGCGATAGGTTCCTGCAAGGAGGGCATGGGAACCCTAGGTCAGCACCTTGTTTTAACGACACGTACTCGCCTAGCGAGGCTAAGCAGTGAGAGAGAACACATTGACAACACCGACACATGAGCAACATGCCCCCGCTTCTAGTGAGCCACAGGCTTCTTTTATTGCCTTAATACCCTTACTGGTATTTTTAGCCTTATTTATTGGCGCTGGCGTCTACTTTCAAAACCAAGGAGTAGACTTTGCCTTTTATCAACTTCCTAGTGTCATCGCCATTTTACCCGCCATCATTTTGGCCCTACTGATCTCTAAGCAGAAGCTCAACCAAGGGATAGAAACCTTTATCGCCGGTATTGGCCATTCCAATATTATTGCCATGTGCTTAATCTATTTACTGGCTGGCGCATTTGCCTCGGTCGCTAAAGCGACAGGCGGCGTTGATGCCACCGTCGCTTTAGGACTGTCGTTAGTCCCCTCTAACCTGTTGCTTCCGGGATTTTTTGTCATCGCCGCCTTCATTGCTACTGCCATGGGCACCTCAATGGGCACTATCGCCGCTGTAGCACCTATTGCGCTCGGCGTGGCTAACGAAGCCCAAATTGAGCTAGCGGTGATGGCCGGGTCGGTGATCTCCGGCGCGTTATTTGGTGATAACTTGTCGATCATTTCTGACACTACTATTGCGGCGACTCGCACCCAAGGCTGCCACATGAAAGACAAATTCAGAGAAAACCTGATTTTTGCTATTCCGGCCGCCATCATCACCATGATCTTCTTTACCCTAGCAGGCCAAGGTCAAGCGGATGTTGCGCCACAAGAAATTGATTTTATTAATGTCATCCCCTATTTAACCATTTTGGTTTTGGCAGTCTCAGGGCTTAACGTGTTTGTGGTACTGACTGTGGGCATATTGCTTGCTGGTGCGACCGGGTTATTCACCAGTGACTATGACTTCATCATCTTTGGTAAAGATATCTACGCAGGTTTCACTAACATGCAGGAGATCTTTATTCTATCTATGTTAGTCGGTGGACTCGCGGCCTTAATGCAGCAACAAGGCGGCTTAGCTTTTGTTAATAAACAGATTGAAAAATTGATCGCCCGCTTTTCCAAACATAAAGGTGAAGCATCGACGCGTGCCTCTGAACTGGGTATTGCAGGCATGGTTGCCCTGACCAATACCTGTGTGGCAAATAACACGGTATCGATTGTGGTAACGGGTAATATCGCCAAAGACTTAGCAGAGAAACATCAAGTTACGCCTAAACGTGCGGCCAGTATCTTAGACATCTTTTCATGCATAGTGCAGGGACTGCTCCCATATGGCGCGCAGGCATTATTGATCGCCTCTATCTTTGCCATCAGCCCCATTGAAGCGGTGAGCCACGCTTGGTACTGCATGGTATTAGCACTGGTTGCTATTGCAATTGTGATTTTACGTAAGCGCCATTAATGCAGCGCAGACACATAGAGAAACAACTGTTAAGGAATTAATTGCAGTTGTGTATTAAGCGTTAATTATGGTTTAAACTACCACCTTAGGAATATAAGGCGACTACTCACCCTATCGTTAGATGCATCTGTAAATAAACGATATGAGACAGTGATGACTGATCGCCGAATGAATCAAGGGAGTGCAACTACTGCACTCCTTTTTATTTATCGCAATCCTAACTGGCGATGTTATGACAAGATATAACCCCATCAATTACGATTTCCACCGCATGGTGATTTTTACTATTTTAGCTGGCACAGTCGTCGCCATTGTAGGAATATCCATTACCTTACTCGCCCAGTACCAATTGATGGGCAACTTGATTTTTAGCCAACTCCCTAGCAATTTGGGCAACTATATTCGCTCGCCACTGGCATACATTTTTAACATGGGGCTGATCCTCACCGGCATTTGTATGTTACTGGCCATGTACGGTTTACAGCAGTTGCACTTGAACCAATTTAGCCACACCATTGCCCTGGTGGGATCCGCGGTAGGCATTAGCATCATACTCATGGGGATCTACCCGATTAATTACCTGTTTGAGCACAGATTATTTTCAACCACTTTTTTAATCAGCACCCTAAGCCTCTATTGTATTAGCTTGTTAGGCCATATTAATCATAAAAATATCTGCCCAACGCCACTGATGATCGTCAGCCTGTTAGGCGTATGCTGCGCCTCGGTACTCGCGTTCATGCTCAACTGGGATAGTTTAAGTTTTGATCCCTGTCCCCATGGCGAACAGGTCCCCTGTGTACTGACCTATCTGCTGTGGTGTCAAATCCATTTAGTAACCATCTGGTGCATCATACTGGCGCTCAGTATCAAGAAGCTGGCGAGAAAAAGCTATCACGACTCGATATCGGCCAAGCTGGCTGTCACCTGGTAAACACCCACGACCAATTAAGTTACTAGATAAATAATTTAAACAGTTAATCGATTGAAGTATCTGACTATAATAAGCTTTTCTATCCCTATTTTAATTTAATCAGAGTCCGTCATGCGTTTAGCTCAATATATCGCCCTTACCGGTTTATGCTCTCGCCGCGGTGCGACCCGGTTTATCCGTGATGGCCAAATCAGCATCGATGGCCGCCTAGCTAATCATATCGACAGCGTTACCCTAATCGACACCCCGCAAGGCCAAGCGGCGCAGCAACACATTTGCTATCAAGGCAAACCTTTGCCCGCAGTGGAGCACAAGCAATATTGGATGCTCAACAAGCTGGTCGGCACCGACTGCCGCCTGCTGCCCCACGACCCATCTAGCCTGTGGCATCTACTGCCCAAGCAGCCGCGCCTTTACCCTGTGGGGCGGCTGGATAAAGACTCACGCGGCTTATTACTCTTGACCAACGACGGGGAGTTGACACAGCGTTTAATGCACCCCGATTTTCACCACCGTAAACGTTATCGAGTGCGACTCAATAAAGCGTTCGATGAGCTATTTCTTACCCAGATGGCTGCTGGGGTTAGCTATAAAAACCTCACCACCTTGCCCTGCCAAGTACGGCGTTTAGATGACAGTCAGTTTGAAATAGTACTCACCCAAGGGTTAAACCGCCAAATACGCCGTATGAGTCAAGCATTGGGTTATCGGGTAGTCGACCTTGAGCGTGTGGCCATTGAGTCTTTATCACTTGGTGACTTACCGCCTGGACAATTGCGGCAACTAACAGATCATGAGCTAACCGCATTGCAGGCCAGTATTGCATAAGGGCTCGGCCTAGAAATAAAAAGTTGGCATTTTTGAGTTTTATTTGAGTAGCGTTTGGCGTATTCGGTGTTGGAGTGAGTGAAGCCTAGCTTCGGGCTCACGAAAGAGCAACAGGGATTGTCGAACTGACTTGTAGACATGGACGTTATTCCAGCACGTCCATGTGGGAACGGCGAAATCATCCATGATTTCAAAGGCTAAAACCGCACTTACCCTGGGTTATTTCCTCTGAGATAGATAAGTCGGTATAGGTATGGCGGTGGGGGTTGGTGGCATGGATGCCACCGTCGAGCGTATAGGGATATACTTGCAGCGACCCACCGAAATACCTGCACGAAAGGCCTGCTGCAGGCAATTGGTTGCCATAAAGGTTAACGCTACCATCAATAAATAAAAACTAACTCGACTAAATGCTACAAGCCAAAAATGCCAGCCCCTTCATTCGAAGGCCAGAACACTTCTGTCCAAAAATAATTTAGCTTTTAATGGTTCTGTGGATACCAATTACGGCTAAATCAAAGAGAGTGATAAGTCGGTATAGGTATGGCGGTGGGGGTTGGTGGCATGGATGCCACCGTCGAGCGTATAAGGATATACTTGCAGCGACCCACCGAATTGCCAGCCCGGAAAGCCGCGGCAGGCCATTGAAAATCAAATGCTACAAGCTGCCCTTTGGATAGCACTAATTCGAGAGCTTTAACTCGATCACATTCCCCTCTGGGTCGTTGATATAAACCGAGCGCCCGAAACCTTGGGCCCCATAACGCTTGGCGAATCCCTCTGTAGTGATGTCAAACTCAGCGAGATAACCCAGTAATGCCTGCTCATCCATAGAGGTGATGAGCAAGCATACATGGTCGACATTACGGCCATCTTGCTGCGGTGCCTTGCCACCGAGACGGCCGAGTTCACTATCGCAAGTGACAATATCAATGAGGGCGGTGCCTGCACGCAGTTGAGTTAAGCCTTCTTCTGCTAGCTGCCGCTCCAGATGGCAACCAAGTACCTGCGTATAAAAATGCAGCATAGCCTCAAGCTTGGTGGTACGAAAAACCACATGGTCCACTCCCTTAACCTCTATCATACGCTGTGACCTCCTATGATGATGGTGCCGTTATTTATCGCTGATTGCTGTAAGAGTAACCAGTTGATTGTCCACTTAAACACAAATTGCCCCTGTTATTCAAAAATGGGGCTTAGCTATTTTGTTATTGATATGATTTAGGGTAGCTTGTGTTTATCAGCTTTGATGGAGCCTTTTATGAAACAAGGTAAGCATGACGCACAACTGTTAAAACTCGCCATGGATATTGGTGTAGGTTACGCAAAAAAACGCGGATTTGCCGATTTCGGCAAAGGCATCTCTCCTAAAGATAAAGTCGAATGTATCTACCGGCTGTTAGTGCAAGATAAACTAATCCAGCCCTTGGCCACAGACAAAGAAGATGGGCCGAATATGAAGCACAAATTGATCTTATGGATCAGTCGACAGCTGCCAGAAGATCACCCGCTGCTTAACTAAACATAGCCATAGGCGTTGGTCACTCGACTGATGCCTATGCTCTTTTGCCCCTTGCCACGCCACTCATTACGCTACAACCATGACAACGTATTGGCTAGCGATCCATTGGGATCTTGCAGCCTTGATTAAGTAACTTACTGTATTAAATAGCTTACTGTTTATAATTATTAGGGATGCTGATGACCAACAGCATTCATATTGACGCCTATAACCTATAATTAGTCATCGGCTAAGCATTTGAAAGAAACCTTGTCTGTTAATTGCGGTGGCTAATATAATTAACCACCGTGAAGACACTATCACTGATAGGCGTTAAACCGATGGCGTCACTAGTTGATCGTCGGCAGGGATCACCAACACATTGCTACGGATACGGCTCAGCATGGCTTCGGCAGTATTACCAATAACACAGCCAAGCAAACCACGGCGCTGACGAGCCCCAAGCACCACATAACGAGCCCGTAAACGACAGGCCAGTTCATATAAACACAGATCCGGCTCACCCGCTAAAATATGAATATTATCCTGCGGCAAGCCAAGCTCATCGAGCTGAGATTGATAACGCTGATGAGCCTCTTTAACCAGAGTGCGGGGATTGATGACATCCATATCCCTGAGGATCTTAGGTACTCTTACCACATAGGCCAGATGTAATACGCACCCAGTGGCCTTGGCAAGTTGGCGAGCATAGGCAATCACATTATGGTTAAGTTGCTGTTTTATCGGTTTATCACTGCCTAAATCCACCGCCATCAGCACGCTATTGGCGCGATTTAATGGATTATCGGTCAATAGCATCAGCGGAATTTTTACATTACGGATCAGGTGCCAGTCCACAGGTAAGTAGTGGTCGGCATCCTGAACGGCTTTAATCATAAGATCAAAGCCATGGCGCATAGAATGATGACAGGCATGTTCGAATAGATCTTTAGTCCACACAGTGTTGACTGGAACATCGTCTATCTTAAGTGATTGCAGCTGCGCTTCAATGTCACTGTTACGCTGCTTCATTATTTGTAATTTCGCCGCAGCGGCAAGACGAGGGCTATAACACTCTTTGCCACTAAAAGACTCATAACTATAGTCAAACACCTCGGCCGTTTTACCCAAGGCACTAGCAAGCTCCACTCCTGTGGCAATTGCATCGGCTTGTTGCTGCTTTTTTTGCGAAATGATAAACACCTTATCCATGGTTTTCTCCTACCGCTAAACCTTAAGTTGAGCTTAGTCACGGTTTGTGACTTACGCCTTGATCTTGGTCATAAAATTAACCAAGCTCACTATCATATACACCATTGTGGCAAGAGGCCAATATTGCCATAGATAACTCTGTTCTGGCACTCTGTTTAGGCATACCCCGTAATGGCACGCAAGGGCAAACGGCATCATCGCTGGTCACTATCCACTGTGGTAGACGAGATGCTAACGGGACGCTTAATCGGCCCGAGCTTGCTCAACTGGCACAGTGACCTTGCCTAAAAAGAACACCTAAGCGTCTCTAGCACTCCCCCGCTAAATGGGTAGCAACAGATAAAAAAATACCCATCATTCGATGGGTATTTTTATTAGCTTAACTGGCTCTCAGTGGCATCAGTTAACGGGTGACACCACAAACAGTAGTTCACCTTGTGAGACCTGCTGACCGTTGCTGTTAAGAATACGCTCAATGCGATATTGCTTATCTTCAGGGTACAGCACAGCGCCTTGGCGGTTAAAGCCTGCAAGCGTCACCTGTGAGAACATTTTCATCGCTTCGGTTAACGCCAGCGTCTGATCGACAGTAACGATGTCACCCTCTTTGACGAAGTCCGCTTCACCCGGTGCTGGCGAGGTATAGAAGATACCCGCACCTTGTGCCAATACTTTTAGCTCATTACTCTCACCGACTCGTAGCGACTCGGTATCGACACCCACAGTTTCCGCTGCCGCTTCCATTTCGGCAATCAGCTCAGGAATATCCAGCTCAGCCATGAAGCGTGGCAGATAGTTAGTGTCATACACCCCTTCGTTGAAGGTACCATCTTTTAAGATACGCGTGAGCAACGGAATATTGGTTGCAATACCTTTAATAACCACTTCGTTGGCAAGATAGTCATGCAGCTTGTTGATCACATCTTCGCGCGACTCACCACGGCAGATGATCTGGGCGATCAAGCTATCATAGTATGGTGATACCTCTTTACCTTCACCGGCGATAGAGATGATTTCGATATCATCGCGCTCAGGCATCGCATATTCGGTGATCACCCCTGGATGCGGTAATAACTGCAGTATACCATTGCTGTCTAATGCCGCTTTCTCGGCAGTGACACGCACTTCGATAGCATAGCCAATCTCTTGTGGCTCAAGGTGCTCAATAGAGCGACCCGCGGCAATGTCGAAACCGGCGCTGACGATATCAATACCCGAGGTTGCTTCAGTAACCGGATGCTCAACTTGCAGACGAGTATTCATCTCCATGAAGTACACTTCATTGGTATCGAGGTTGTAGATAAATTCTACCGTACCTGCACCCATGTAATCGGTGGCGTCGCCTAATGCGCGCGTGTATTCCATCACCTTCTGCTTAAGCTCATCTGGCAACATAGTCGAACCAGACTCTTCAATCACTTTCTGGTTGTTACGTTGTACCGAACAGTCACGTAACCCCAGTACCTTAGTGTTACCAAACTGATCACGCAGTAGCTGCACTTCAATATGGCGTAAAGAGGTAACATATTTCTCTAGGTAAAGGTCACCATTACCAAATGCCGCCGCCGCTTCGGTAGAGGTCTTTTGGAATAGAGAGATCATATCTTCTGGGCGCTCAACAACTTGAATACCCTTACCGCCACCACCTTGTACCGCTTTAAGCAGCACAGGATAGCCAATTTCGCTGGCCACGTTGACCGCTTGCTCTGCGTTGGTCAAGATACCGTGACTACCTGGAACCACAGGTACATTTTGCGCTTGCGAGGTTTTAATCGCATTCGACTTGTTACCCATGGTCGTCATGCTATGCACACTAGGGCCAATGAAGTTGACACCGTTATTAACACATAATGCGGCAAATTGCGGGCTTTCAGACAGGAAGCCAATACCTGGGTGCAGCGCATCAACTTTCTCATATTCAGCAACTTTCAGCACTGAGTATGCGTTTAGGTAACTTTCATCAGAAGTGTTACCACCGATACAGACCAGCTTATCGTTTTCATCAAGCATATCGGCTGGTACCGAGGTCATATCGGGATCTGACGCCACTAATACCACGCTAATGTTGTTGTCATGAGCCTTACGGATTAGCTTAACCGCAGTACAACCACGAGCATGAACCAATACTTTCTCAATAGGCTTCATCAACTGACGAGGATCATCTTGTACTATCTCATCCTCGGCCACTTGCATTTCAGGCACTAAGGTTGAAATGGCATTGCCAATAACATCTTCAATCTTAGCCGTTGGCTTAGGCATTAATGGATCGATACCGCTAAGTTGCTCATCTATGGTGTCGCTAAATGGATTGGTGACCAAGGCGTTCATTGCGCCCGGAACCTTAGACAGATAATTCGACAACGTCGAGGTCGACGGCAAGTATGCTGGCACTACCATCTGGCCTGCAAATGGCATATTAGTGCCCGACAGGTAATATGTTTGCACCAAAGGATGGGTCACAAAACTGGCCTGAGCACCACCGGTACAGTCCCCGAAACCAAACATCAAGACTGGCAGTTCGTTATCACGAATGAAACGAGTAATACGGTCGTTCACCACCGCCATAGAGAACAGCGCCGCCGCCCCTTCTTTAGTCTGCATACCACCTGAACTGATGAAACAGATAACTGGCAGTCTGCGTTTAGCACATTCGATCAACAAGGCACTGAATTTCTCGGCGCTGGCCATATCGAACGCACCCGCTTGGAATGCGGTATTGGATACGGCGATACCCGCACGAATAGTTTGCCCCTTGTACTCAACATTGGCGGTCCCCGTGATCAAACCGCATGGACGAATGCCTTTATCGAGTGCATCTTCAATCGATAAACGGAAACCTGGGAAATTAAGCAGGTTAGCCGACATTTTGTCGCCGTTTAGCTCATCAAAATCACTGAAGAATTTAGCAATGACATTTTCCCAAGTCATCTTACCCTTGCGCTTCTCATCGCGAAGCACTTTCTGGATAAGCAGATCTTGATAACCCATGGTCAAGCGGTTCCAGAAGTCTTTACGACGACCAATGCGCACAGGGTTGATGGCACCAGTGTAGTCGCTGCTCTTCTCTTCGCTGGCAAAATACTCAGGCAGTAGACGCTCGAAGAAATAGGTCAAGATAACGAATAGACTGTCGTTAAGTTGCGGGAAACCGACGCTCTTCCACTGCTCTGTTTTAGTCAGCAGATCGGCACGGTTTGACTGCGACATGAAATACTTCAGCCACTTATAGAACTTGTTCTTATCGTTAGCAGTATCTTGTTTAGAGATAGCGCGATCGATTGAGTCATGTAGCAGGTTGTCGACAGAGGCGCGCGATAAACTCTTCGTCATCATGGCTTCTTTCGCGATTGAGGCTAAGTTACCCACCACGTTGTCATACAGCGCATTGAAAATTAAGATGTTATAACATTGCCAAATAAAATCTTCGCGCAGTTCGTCATGGACGATCACATCCAGAACCGTCAGCTGATTAAGCTCTGGCCAATCGGCTTGTGTCACTTCATCAGGCAAGCTTTCTAGATATTGGATTAAGCCTTTGAAGTTGTTTTCGGCGTTGCCTTTCCAACGGTGGTATAGCGACCAACCGATATTAAATAACAGTGCCTTACGCGCCTTCTTATAATTCTCTTTAGGCTCACCTAAAATAAACCGCGTCAGCATGTTTCGTTCAGTAGACACATCATCGCGCTTGGCGGTAAAGTTGCTCCATAACTTATTAAGATCTTCATCGTAAACCAGTTTATCTGGGCTAGATAGCCAAGACTGGAACACCTTATCTTGCTCTTGCTGAATACGCGCCAGCAGATCGCCCTCTGGTACGCTCACCTTAGATAAGCGGCCATACTGCTCTTGAGAAATCGAATGAATACGGCTACGCAGGGTTAAGTAACGCAGATAACGATAAGAGCTACCGAATAAATTGAGGTGCATCGTTGGGTTGTCAGCAACCGATAATCCCGCCTGCTCTTCTAAGGCTGACAGGTTCTTCGACGGATGCAAGAAACGATTTAAGCTGCGGTCATAATGTTCACGTAAATCTTTCGACTCGCGCACAAACTGCACCGCGGCATTCTCGACCGCTTCAATACTGCTAATGATCGCACGGCGAAGATTATGCTGACGCTCATCTTTATCCGATGGTGAAAAGTCGATAATGCCATCGATACAGCCCGAAGTGTAAAGCTCTTCTGGCGATACGCCCACCGACTTAGCACACTCTTGCCATGACAAGTTGTACTTACGCGCAATGCTTTGCAAACCTTGAGGCTGAATGGTGTTAAAAATACCATCACGCAGTGACAACAAAATGTTGGCCGCGGCCAAGGGGATTGCACCACCAGAATAGCCAGCACCAATCACGATACCGACCGTCGGAACATCGACGTTGGCACTCTCGGCAATGGCTTTAGAAATCGTATGTGCTTGGTTTTGACTGTTCGCCACTTCACCGGCATCGGCACCAGGGGTGTCAATAAGGTAAACAATAGGCATAGACAATTCGGCAAAGTGACGAATGGCCGCACAAGCCGCTATATGATGCTCAGGCATCCACGCACCATTACTAGTGGTGCGCTCTTGAGCAATAAAACCGATACGGCGAGTGCGAGTGCCAAAATTGAGCTCAACCTCAGCACTGTAAAATGGGCCTAAGTGTTTATCTGTGATCAACTTGCCCTTGAGATCGGCAATAACGCGCTTAGCGCCAAGGCGGTTTTTATCTAAGGTGGGTTGAATCACTTTAGCAACGTAACCGTCTACGTCTAACTGTTCCAATTCCTTAAGATTAGACTGAATCGTCTCTTCACTTAATAAACCGTTAATCTGCTCTGACAGACTCTGCTTACTGTGTTTTGGAAACAGAGAAAAATCTTGTGCCAAATGTTCTGCTTGAAGAAAAAGCGGATCGGCAGTTTGAACCTGAGTCGTGTTTGTGGGCTGATTGGTGCTGGTCATCAATTGATCCTCTGCTTTAGCCTCTAAAATTTTTAGCCCATAAATATAACTTTGTTATAGGGTCAAATGCTATTAAACTGACTTAGACGCTATGTTCCATTTTTGAGACAGTGATAAAATAATGCCAGATTTGAACGGTATGATGCTATTCGCAGCGGTAGTGAGGGCTAAAAGCTTCTCTCAGGCGGCTCGCGATATCGGCATGCCAAAATCCACCATAAGTCGTAAAGTCGCCCAACTCGAAGAGCAGCTAGGCGTACGTTTATTGCAACGTGATACCCGTAATTTAAGCCTGACTCAAGTGGGTGCATTATTTTATCAACATTGCAGTAGTATTAACGATGAAGTCGAAGCTGCCAAGGCCACCATTGAAAATACACATAATGATGTATCTGGTTCATTACGTGTGGCTATTCCGGTTTCCTTTAGCCAAGAGCTCATCGCTAACCTATGCAGTAGCTTTATGCGCTTATATCCTAACGTGGCACTCGACGTCCAATTTACCGATAATGATGTTGGTTTAGTGGGTGAAGGTTATGACATCGCCATCAAATATGGCCCGCTGCAATCCTCTGACTTGGTGGCGCGTTTATTGTTAGAACGTCAACCCATATTAGTGGCCAGTCCAGCATATTTAAAAGCCAAAGGCACCCCTGCTACACCACAGGAACTGAGCGAACATCACGGTATTTTACTTGGTACTTCGCGCTCAGCCCCAATTTGGCCGCTAGGAAAAGGCCAACGTAAAACCATGGTCAATTTTAAACGAAAAGTGAGAGTAAACAGCGCCATCATGGTGAAACAACTAGTATTAGATGATTTTGGCATTGCTATGCTATCTAATTCTGTGTGTAAAACCGAGTTAGCTAGCGGCAGCCTTGTACCACTTCTGCAAGACTGGCCCATTGAGCCTTTCAAAGTGTATGGGGTGTATTCGAGCAGGCGTCAGCTGGCGACGAACATTAGTGTGTTCTTAGATTTTTTTACTAAACGCTTCAGCAGTCATGAATCGCTGCAGTCATTAATGATGTAACAGCGCTCATCATTCACAATAGTGACTAAGCTGAACCACCAAGCTCTCTCAACCGCCGCGAATCCTTAAATGGCATGGTATTACTTGCTATATGATGCCTTGATAAAAAAATAAAAAATCGGCAATAACTAAAATAAAATGGCTAACACTTTTTAATATTAGCCATCTAAGATTAGTCCGCCGCTTGACTCAATTTCACATAAATTAATCACCATAGCGCTATCATCGTCATATCTTAAGCAAGATCCCCTCTGTAAACTGTCAACTGCTAGAAACGATACGGGAAACGTAAACTTAATTGATAATCGGGTGAATCCTCGGTTAAACCAGCACCAATGCTTGTGACCATAGACAGGTTCTCAGTTAGCGCCAATGTCGCGCCAAGGCCAAGCGATGCGGTATTGGTATCTGTCCTAGTGATATCTTGCCAATCACTGCCTTTAGGACGCTGCTGAGTTTTAGCGTAAAACCTCTGGTTAAAGCTCATGCCAATACTCATTCTTTCTGACACCGCAAATGCAAGCCCCAAACTGTAATCAATGTAATCCCCCAAATCGATCTCGCCGGGCGATAATCCAGGTAACCCAGATAGATCGCCATACTCTTCAGGGATAAAGGTGCCGTAGTTGAGATTAAAAAATACAATCGCGGGATCATAGGTTTTAGCCAAACTAAAACCGGTTGAGAGCCCTAACACGCCAGCACCCGTCGCAATATCCACAGGATAAGTTAAATTACCCGACTCAGACGATTCTAGCTCAATACCAAAAGGATCTGTCCCCGTGGGCAAACGTACCCTGACGTTCCAAACCCAATCGGGCCAACCATTACCCTCGGTCATTACCCGATAGTAAGCGGCTAAACTCATATCTCCAATTTGTCCACCCTCAACCTTGGCAGACTCATATAATTGGCTCGAATTCCCCTCCCCTACAGACTCATATTTATTAAGGCGATACACATAAGGAAAACCCATTTCGAACTGCCATTGGTCATTGAGAGTATAGCGCGTAGTTAAGTCAAGCTGGACCGTATTAGAGCGTATTCTATCGAGGTTTAAGTTACCTAGAAATATGGCATCCAATGCAAGAAAACCACGCAAAACCAAATCCTTACGCCCATAATAGCTGTAGGTCATAGAGGATTCGACAGTTAACTTACGATCAAACACATTATGCGCCTCTTGCAACACATCATCTGTACTGCGAGAGCGTTCCGGTTCCTTTTTCACTTGTGCTACCGGAGCTGAAGACGCTGATTCTTGAGCACGCGGTTGTTGCGGTTGCCGTTCGATCGTTTGAGCTGCTTGCTCCTGCGCATCTGTGGTATTACGTTGAGACTGATTAAGCGTTGCTTCTTTCGCTAAGATTTTTTGCGCCATTTGATTAATGGCTTGCTGCTGCATCTGTGCTTGTTTATTAAGGAAGATGAGCTGTTTTTTTAGCAATTGAAGCTCGTCAGCTTCAGTCATTGAAGCTTGATTTTGATCGTTATCAGCCGCGAAACTGGGGAAATTAACACACGCAATCGATGCTAGCAGGGCAACCTTAGTCCATTTGACGTCCATTGATCGTTATCCTTGATTAACTTTTGTGGTCTTAGGTATAGACTCGCCTGAAAACTATAGACCAATTCCCATGATGTCGCGTACCTGTAAGCCCATTAATTGTCGCTCTTTTATTCCAATATCAACTCCTTGATAGCGTATTAATGAACTGTTAGTAATTTGATTAAACCCACCAATAATATTGATTGATTGCATCAACTGACCATTACCCTCTTGAGATAATACTCCTTGTGCAAACGATGCTGATTGCAAGTCGACCCGATAACCCAATTCACCGCTTTTAGCAGAATAGAGCACATTGCCGCTACTGTTAACTAAGGTTTGTCCTAATATGATTTCGACACCATTAGCCAGTGGAGCTAATGCTCCCTGAGTGATATCGAGTTGATTGTTTACGTTATTAAAATCACCTGTGATTTGAATTTGTTGCTGCAAGCCACTCGCCTGTCCAGAAGTGGACAGTCCCAACGAGTTATCCGTTAGCGCCCCTTTATCGGCAATGGTAATGACAAGTTCGGGACGATCATTTGATGCCGACATCTCAATTTGCATGCTCACCTGCTGAGCGACCCCCTGAGCATTGAGATATTGGGTTTGCATCAATAAACCAAAGTAAAAGTCTTGGCCATTTTGGGTGTATTTCCCCCTCTGCTGAGCCAACTCCTGATCTGATAATGGCGCTTGTGCATCAAAAGCATCTAATGGCAGATTGGATGCTAAAGCTGAATTGGCCAATAAAATCCCTGTTACTAAGCAAAATTTCATTTTGCCTCCTTTAAAGCATGTCTGCATATTGGAAACCAAACTCTAATAGTTCAGCATCGGTTAATGGCTGCATAGGGCTTAGCACGTTATACGTTAATCTGTTTCTAGGCGTTATAAGCGGATTATCTTTAATGTATTGATTACCTATAACGACAAAGACAATTCCGTTCCATTTGTTGGCAAACTCTTCATACTCTAGAATACGATTTCCAAGTGCGGGGTCGCCAAGAAAAACCTGATTTTCAGTAAACCGTCTCATCACAACAAAATGACTGTACCCACCATCATTTAACAGCACTATCGCCGGAATTTTTAACAGTAGAAGCTCTTTAACCCCCACCCTATATCCTCGGCCACGCATATTCTGCGTTGCTAAGTAACGTTTCATATCTAACAAGGAAAAACCTTGCTCTTGCACTAACTCAATATCTGCAATCTCGAGCATACCCAATAAGACATGCTCTTCGGTTATCTCATCTTGACCATATCCATACTTAAGAATGCTAGCTAAACTGGCTGCACCACATGAAAAGTCTGTTCTTTGCGGCACCACAAATTCAAACTTACGCTCTCTGATACTTTGGATATTTTTAGTGTAGTTCCCCATGCCGGGGATCATGCCAGTCAACATTATTTCAGCTGCAATGGCATATTGATAAATGCCTAAACACAGGCATAACAATAAATACTTCATCTGGGTGTCCTTAGTGATGCAGTAGCTCAAAGCATCTTGAGCCACTGCGATACTAAAAGAATGCTGAGTAATTATTGTTCAGATACGATAGCTCCTCCAGTCATGCTTGTAAGAGACAGGTTGTTTGACTGTAGGTTGCCAGTACCCGACGCCATATTGACGCCAATATTACCTGACGCATTTTGGAAAGCACCACCCGCTATAGCAACGGTATTAGTGGTTTTTTGAGTAACGCTTTCAATAACGAAAGGCATTGAACCAGTCACAGTACCAGCTAACTCAAGTGTACCTGATTCATCAAAATCGAGAGTATCACCACCTGGGTTTTCACCGTCCATATCCATATGACCCCACAATACGGAATCGTCACCATCATCATGAGCCCCATTATCCTGCCAAATTTCTGGATAAAAACCACCATTCTGAGTTGAACTTCCTGCATAGGTACCCGATGCATCTAATGTTAACGTCACATCAACAGATTCAGCTGTATTCTGCAAAGCGCTTTCATTTAAAGTGATATTATGACCTGTAACTTGGGTGTTTGAGACCGTCGCTTCACCTAAGCTACCCGTATGTGCTGAAGCAGCCATATTATTGGCTTGAACATTGTTGGCACCTGATGCGATGTTCACACCTATATTACCCGAAGCCCCATTGAATGCTGAGCTACTAATGCTGGCACTATTGGTGGAGGCATAATTCCCAGTACCATTGAATGTACCACGTTGACTACTGAAAATTTCAGCATCACCAGAGCCAAACGCAAACGAGGCATCTATCGATGCGAGTGCTGCAGAATTCCCTTGCACATTATTGTCGCCCGCCGCTTGGTTTACCCCAATATTACCGCTGGCATTACTAAAAGCCTCATCGGAAACTGAAGCCGCATTATCAACGTAAGAGTTACCGACAATATTAGCCCCCACTTCTTGATTATTCTCAACTACAGCCATACCTAAGCCATTAACCCCGATATCACCTGAAATTTTAACTTTACCTTTATACTCAAGATCCTTGGTAACACTCACTTCCTTTTTGAGCTCAACAGAACTATCTGAATCTGTTTCACCATTGGCAAACGCATTGGCACTAATTGCTGCACTAATACACATTACTAAGGTTAATTTCTTCATTTTCATTTCCATTTTCCATTTCTCCATTAGGATGATTTAATTCCCACTTGGTAACTGCAGCGAGAACTGATTTATGGCGGTGTTACCATCGCCAGAAATTTGGTTGATTTGCACTATACCTTGCACATTTTCAAAACTATCAGAAGCGATAAAAGACTGATTATTATCAAGATGACCAATAGGCAAAGCACTGGGACTGGTCACACTTTCAAGTGACTTGTCATCGAGACCAAAACCAACAACAGATTGAAGCGCTATGGCCCCAAGATTAGCTTGAATGTTTCCTTGGCCACTGACCTGATTGATACTGATCAGCCCTTGGCTATTTTCAAACGCTAACTCTTCGATTGACGTTTGATTGATAGCATCACCGTAAGTGCTGTCGGCAATGTAAGGGTTTTTCTGATTAGAGAGGATGACGACTTGCCCACCGATCGCATGACTATTGGTTTGTGAGTTTTGAACGCCAGCTGATTGATTAATTGCTACTCGACCCTGAGCATTTAAAAAAGCCTGCGGCGCGATGATGGCTGTATTGCCTGGAAAATCAATGGCATAGCTCTGGGCATCAACACTCAGGCTTGCCACACTTGAGCCATCTACGTTGGACTCTCCCATATCAGGGCTATTATGATTCGTATCGGCAATAACAGTACAAGCCATCGCGCTAAATAATAAACATAAACACCGTTGTCCGTAACTTAGTCTCATTTAGCCCTCTTCATCTAGATTAGTAGCAATCGTCTAATGAATAGAGCAAATAACAGGCCAAAAAATGAAGCTTTAAAGATCAACACCTTATATTATTAATAAAAAAAACGTCTCAAAGTTGATACAAAAAAAATAATAAGACCTTGATCTTATTATTATTGAAAATTAACATCAGCGTCTCAAAACTGAGAATTAAGAATCGATTGCATAAATGTCATGCTTATCAATTAGGCGATATAATGTTGCTCTTGATATTTGAAGATCATTTGCCACAACATCCATTTTTCCGCTGTGTTTCTCCATGACTTGGATAAGGGTGTTTTTTTCTACTTCATCTTTAATTTTCTTTAAGCCTCTAGCAAAACAGGATTGATTAATTGAATTTTCAAGTTCTAGATCAGAAGCTTGTATAATACCGGTTTCGCATAGTAGTACCGCACGACGAATACGATTAATTAATTCACGTACATTACCTGTCCACTGGTGCTCTAACATAGCGGTTTTAGCTTGTTCGCTAAAATGACACCCCCCTACAGCATACTCTGCGGCATATTTCTGACAAAAGTGCTCAGCAAGAGAGATGATATCCTCCTTACGATCTCGCAGTGGTGGCAACTCAAGCGTGAGGCCATTTAAACGATAAAACAGGTCTAAGCGAAACTCACCGCGCTTAATCGCTGCATCTAAATCGATATGTGTCGCGGCCACAATACGCACATCAACAGAGGTCGGCTGACTTCCACCGACTGCATCAAAGGTACCTTCTTGTAAAAAACGCAGCAGATTAACCTGTTGATCCAGAGGTAAGTCGCCTACCTCATCCAAAAATAACGTGCCGCCATGAGCTTGGCTTATTTTGCCTTTATGCCGGTTTATGGCTCCAGTAAAAGCCCCTTTTTCATGGCCGAATAATTCAGATTGCACTACACCTGAAATCAATGACCCGCAATTTACCGCAACAAATTCACCTGATGTACGTTGAGATTTTTGATGTATTTCGCGAGCAATCAGCTCTTTACCCGTGCCACTTTCTCCACGAATAAGAATAGGGATATCGGTTGGTGCCGCGCGATAAATCTGTTTACTCAAGGCCTGCATCACCCGAGAGCACATGATAGTTTTTGAGGGAAAATGTAGGGAGTTATTAGCTTGGGCTGCACACCTTAAGCGTATTCTAATCAAGCCTAATGCGTGCCCTAATATGCGTGTTAATCTATCTACCTCAAATGGTGCAGTATGGTAATCCCAAGCATATTTTGAAATAAGCATTTGAATACTATTGACTTGTAACTGTTTATTTTCAACCAACATTAATACTAAGGTATTTTTATTTAGCTGATTAAGTATCAATTCTGCCCAATCGGTTTGATCCACACCTCTTAAATCCAGTAGTAATATATCTATATTGAAATTAAAACTTTGCATATTCTCAACATCATGAAATTCGGTAAAAATACCATGAGTCTTTAACCCTTTACACAACCCATCATCATAAATATGCCCAATAACGCTAAGACACCTCATATCAAACTCCCTTTATTGGCTCTCAACACCATGACCGCACCTAAACTTATCGACACCATTGAAAACAAAACTAAAAGCACAATTAAATACCAATGCAAAATTAAATATTCAACTTTACGGATGATTTAAAATAAGAAAGTATAGTAATAAAATACTATTTAGATAAAATAAATTTTATTAACTCAATTTAATGAAAAATACATAACATCCTATCCTTAAACCTCGTTAGTCACCCGATGGTTACCATGACATCCTAGTGCTATCATCATTGAGCCTAGGTAACTTTCCATCGTCGTTATTCTGATGCATACTGAGGTCAAAATAGCACCATGTCATAGCAGTTTAGGCAACTGATATTGCGTGTATTTACCGCACAAATAACCCTTGAAAGGATACGGCAATGATTCACCTGCGCTCGGCACTGCTATTCACCTTGCTTGCAACAAACCTTATCGCCTTACCTACATTAGCTAAAACAGACGTTGAAGAGGCGCGTTTACCTAAGGCCAGTGCGGCCATGCCAAACGTAGTCAATCGATATCAGGCGATGATTGATGACTTACGGCAAAAATACTTACGTCAGTCTGACGAACTAGTGATGACCCAGATGGTTGCTCGTCAGGGTGAGCGTTTGTGGCAACAAGCGGTCAGGGACGTACAATCTGGCGGTCAGGATGATAGGCCGCTCTATTGGAGTCGTCTAGCGATGAAAACTCAACTAAAACAGCATCAACCTGCATTTAACATTGCCCCCTGGCAACGCAACATATTGCTTAACGCTGTAGAGAAATCCTCCCGTGGCTTTAGCGACATCAATTTCAAACCTAATAACCAAATTCGCATACTCTTAACGGGCTTCGATCCCTTCTTTCTCGATCGCGATATTGACCAAAGTAACCCCTCAGGCTTAGCTGCTTTAGCTCTAGATGGTTACCACTTCACGGTTAATGGCAAGCAAGCTCAAATTGAAACAGTTATGGTACCAGTTAGATTTGCCGACTTTGACCAAGGGATCATTGAGTCACTTCTCACCCCCATCTATCGCGATAACCGCGTCGATGCTATTTTTACCGTCAGTATGGGTCGAGATAACTTCGATTTAGAACGCTTCCCAGGCCGTAACCGCAGTGCCGATGCTCCCGACAACCTCAACATCATGACGGGGGCGACCCCAGCCGCACCTAAAGCACCATTACTAGAGGGCAACACCTTAAACGGCCCTGAATTTGTGGAGTTTTCATTGCCAGTAGACGCAATGCAAAACATCGAAGGACGCTGGCCAATCAATGACAATCGAACTGTGACCACATTAACAAAAGGAACTTTTAGCGCCGACTCATTACTCGAGTTGCAAAATGCAACCTCGGTTGAAGGCTCTGGCGGCGGTTATCTCTCCAATGAGATCTCCTACCGTGCCGTGCTGTTAGGGCAGCAATTTAATAGTGCCATTAAGGTAGGCCATATTCACACCCCGCGGGTCAGTCGCCACGATCCCGCCACTGAGATGGCGATTGTCGATCAGATAACCACTATGGTCGAAGCCGCAGCAACTCGGTTATAATCCCCAGAACCAACAGCGCCCCTAACCACACTGGGGCGCAAACATAAGATTTAAGATGTATCAACGCATTAACACACTAATTAAGAAAGGTATGACGCTTAAGGCTTGCTTATCACCTGCTGCAACAACACAATTGCCACAGACAGACAACCAAGCACAAATACTGGCCCAAGTTGACCTTTGTTACCAACATGCTGAGCATCAATTACAGCGCCGTTTTCCTCGCCCAGAAGTTAACTTTAAACTCAGAGGTAAAAGTGCTGGTACAGCGCATTTACAACTCAATAAGTTGAGGTTTAATGCCGTCTTACTCGAAGAAAACCCAGAGATATTTTTAACTCAGGTCGTCCCCCACGAGATCTGTCATCTGCTCGCCCACCAGCTTTATGGCCGCGTCAAGCCCCATGGCATTGAGTGGCAAACCCTAATGACAACTCTGTTTAAACTGACACCCAGCACAACTCACAGCTTAGATACCCGTTCAGTACAAGGAAAAACCTTCGCTTATCGCTGTGATTGTGGCCCGGTTTCGTTGAGCATTCGCCGTCACAATAAAGTGGTACGAGAGCAAACTCGTTATCGCTGCCGGCGTTGTAAACAGACCCTCACCTCGGCTTAGTCGAGCACGAGATGACCAAGATTATCGACAAAGCAACGCAACATCGAGCGACGGCGGTTCTCCTCGCCGCTTGCTTAAGCTGCGCCCCATCCCGTAAAATCGGCACCAAACAGCCGAAGTGCTGTCATTAAGCTTGCCATGGCCCTGCCGCGTCACTCGCCACTGTGCCTGGCAAGCTTTGTTATCTTTTTAGGGATTAGATGTGTTAAGAAATATTTATGCTCGGCACCATTTGGTGCTGAGGGCAATGGCGTTGCTGGTATTATCACTGGTGTCGGCCAATACCCTTGCCTCGCACCCTAGCAGTTTTAACCAAGCCAAAAAAATTGCGCGCACGATTTACAGTCAAGACCTTACCACCACCAGTTTTTATTGCGGCTGCGATATCACCATTAAGGGGAAGCTGTGGCAACCGGACTTTAATCGCTGTGGTTACCAGGTGCGTAAGCAACAAAAACGCGCCAGCAGAATTGAATGGGAGCACATAGTGCCCGCGTGGGAGTTTGGTCATCAACGCCAATGTTGGCAACAAGGTGGCCGTAAACATTGCGGCAAGAGCGATAATCTGTTTAAAAAAATGGAAAGTGACCTGCATAATTTGGTGCCTGCTATCGGCGAAGTCAATGGCGATCGCAGCAACTACCGCTTTAGCCAGTGGAACGCAACACCGGAGCAGTATGGTCAATGTGCCATGGTCGTCGATTTCAAGTCTCGTAAAGTGGAACCACCACCCCATACCCGTGGACAGATCGCGCGTACCTACCTTTATATGCAGCAGACTTACGGCTTACAAATTGCCAAAAGTCAGCTAAACCTGTTTAAAGCATGGGATAAAACCTATCCAGTTGATACTATTGAGTGCCGACGCGATAACGCCATCGCCACACGTCAGGGCAACCATAACCCATTTGTGCAAAGCCAGTGTCAGCAACAAGCCAAGATACAGCAAACTGCGGAGTAGCAGATGAGAATACCCAGAATTTACCAAGCAGGCTCCTTAGACCTAGCCTCTAGCGTTATGCTCGATGCTGAAGCGGCTGGACATGTAGGCCGCGTACTGCGAATGGGCCCAGGTGAACAGCTTGAACTGTTCAATGGTGATGGTCACAATTATGTAGCCGAGATCGTCAGTGCCAGTAAGAAAAATGTCGAAGTGAAGGTCTTAACTAAAACGGTTAACGACAATGAATCACCACTGCACCTGCATCTTGGGCAAGTGATCTCCCGCGGCGATAGAATGGACTTTACCATCCAAAAGTCAGTTGAACTGGGCGTGAATACAATAACACCTCTATTTTCAGAGCGTTGCGGAGTTAAATTATCGGGCGAACGCTTAGAGAAAAAGATTCAGCAATGGCAAAAAATTGTGATTAGCGCTTGCGAACAATCGGGTCGCAGCGTGGTCCCTGTCGTGCGACCCGCCATGGCATTAGCAGACTGGAGCCATGAGAGTAGCACCGCCATTAAGCTCAATTTACATCCAAGAGCCTCACACGGTATCAAAGGCTTAGCACTTAATACCACGCGTGTACGCCTGCTGATTGGCCCAGAAGGTGGATTATCGGAGCAAGAGATTGCGCTGACAGAACAAGACAACTTTACCGATGTGCTCTTAGGCCCAAGGGTACTGCGCACCGAAACAGCAGCCTTAACTGCCATAAGTGCACTACAACTTAATTTCGGCGACTTGGGCTAACCCAATCGCCACAACGAATGCGCCACAATTGAATAAGGAAAGAGAGATGATTAAGCTTGGCATCGTGATGGACCCCATCAGCGACATCAACATCAAGAAAGACTCTAGTTTCGCCATGCTGATGGCGGCCCAATCTCGGGGTTATCAGCTGTTCTATATGGAGATGCATGATCTTGCCATGGTCAATGGCGTCGCCATGGCGACCATGCGCCCATTAACAGTGCAGCAGGATGAGCAAAACTGGTATCAGTTAGGTGACGCCGTCGACACCCCGATGGCTGAGCTCGATGTTATCTTAATGCGCAAAGATCCGCCGTTTGATACCGAGTTCATCTACGCCACTTATATGCTGGAGCGCGCCGAAGAGCAAGGTGTGCTAATCGTCAACAAGCCGCAAAGCTTGCGTGATGCCAACGAAAAACTGTTTACCGCTTGGTTTAGTGAGTTTACCCCTGAAACCATAGTGACGCGCGATGCTGCGCGTATTCGTGCTTTTTATCAACAAAAGGGCGATATCATCTTAAAGCCATTGGATGGTATGGGCGGCAGCTCGATTTTCCGCGTGAAGCAAAACGATCCGAACCTTGGGGTGATCATCGAAACCCTCACCAACCACGGTCAGCAATATGCCATGGCGCAAGCCTTTATCCCAGATATCACCTCAGGTGACAAACGGATCTTAGTGGTCGATGGCCAACCTGTGCCTTATAGCTTGGCGCGGATCCCGCAAAAGGGTGAGACCCGTGGTAACTTAGCCGCTGGCGGTAAAGGTGTGGCGCAGCCTTTGTCTGAAAGCGATTGGGCCATTGCCAATGCGATTGGCCCTGAGTTGAAAAAACGTGGACTGATTTTCGTCGGTTTAGATGTGATTGGCGACAAACTGACTGAAATTAATGTCACCAGCCCAACCTGTATCAAAGAGATCCAGGCAGCCTATGACGTCGATATTACTGGCATGTTGATGGACGCTATCGAAGCTCGTATTAAGTCATAACCTGGAGCCATGATGAAGTTATCAACGCTTATAGCCACCTGCTCACTTGCTGCGGCGCTGCTGCACAGCAGCATGATAAGTGCCAATCCATTATCGCCAGAGGCGGCACCTAGCCGTCCTAAAAATATCGTGATCATGATCGGTGATGGGATGGGGCCTGCTTATACCAGCGCCTACCGTTATTATCAGGATAATCCTAACACTCAAGAGGTTGAGCAGACTGTGTTCGATCGCCTCGCCATCGGCAGTGCCAGTACTTATCCGGCAGCGGTGAGCGGCGTGGTAACCGATTCCGCCGCCGCGGCCACCGCATTGGCGACTGGGGTCAAAAGTTATAATGGCGCTATATCGGTCGATACCGATAAGCAACCCATTGATACCATCATGGAGCTGGCGAAAAAACGCCATATGAGTACTGGCGTGGCGGTCACCTCGCAAATCAACCACGCCACCCCCGCCGCCTTTTTGAGCCACAACGAGAGTCGCCGCAACTACCAAGCATTAGCCAAAAGCTACCTCAATACCGATGCAGATGTCCTGCTTGGCGGTGGGAAAAAGTATTTTCCAGCCGCCCTCATTAAAGAGTTTGAAGCTAAGGGCTATCATTATCTTGCCGATTTCAGCCAACTCTCACAGGTAACGCAACCTAAGGTCATTGGGCTCTTTGCCGATGTGCAATTACCCTGGGCGATTGATGAGCCTGAGGCCAATCGTCTTAGCCTGATGACAAGTAAAGCCCTTGAATTACTCTCAACTAATCAGCAAGGTTTTGTCTTATTAGTCGAGGGCAGCCTTATCGACTGGGCCGGCCATAACAAGGATATTGCTAGCGCAATGGCGGAGATGCATGAATTTGCCAGAGCCATAGAGGTGGTTGAGCAATACATTCGTAACCACAAGGACACCTTGTTAGTGGTGACGGCCGATCACAATACGGGAGGGTTATCGATAGGTGCTAATGGTGACTATCGCTGGGACAGCCAAGTATTACGTAATATAAGTGCCAGCCCTACGACGATTGCCACCGAGGCCATAGCCGCCGATGACTGGCGCACCGTAGTTGAAAGTCGCTTGGGTTTATCACTGAATGAATCCGAGACTCGCCAACTGGCAAATGCTCGGATGCAAGGCCACAAGGTACTCGATAACGCCATTAAACGCCTTATCGATACCCGCTCTAACACTGGCTGGACAACCGATGGTCATACAGGCATGGACGTGCAAGTCTTTGCCACAGGCCCTGCGGCAAGCCTATTTTCTGGTTATCAAGATAATACCGATATCGCCAACAAAATAATCAGCCTATTACCCAAGGTGATACCAGCCCAACAATCCCAAAATCAAGACGCTCCAAAAGCGACAAAGATAACAGGGGTAAGCCAAGAGCCCAAAGGCCAATCATTAACACAAAAGCCTAGCGCCATGAATGCCACGCTCACCCAGTAACAAGCACTTACCACAACGCGATTAGCCCTTAATGTGCTTAACTTTACGGCTTAAGTTGGCGAAATACATAAGGGCTTAAGTGCTGAACTTGGCGTTGGCAGCCTAATGCTGGCGTGCAGCATGGTTAAGTGCGTACGCAATATGTGCCAGATATCAGCAAGTGACGATTAATCACCACCTTCAATTTATACTCCAAGCACAAGGTATAGATGATGGTGAAGCAGCAAGATGCCAAGCATTAACAAGTCGCTACTCCAGACTAAAATAGACTTAACTCTATATAATTAATAGGTTAGACAAAAATCAGCTCGAAAGCAGAATAAAATGATTACTTATAATCTCTACCCATGGGATATAATCAAAGCAAATTTTCCCTATGATATTGGTTATTCGTGCTATCTAATCCATCAAAACTGATCGAAAGAAACAGTGATCTACTTAAATCAAAAGATGTTTTACTGCTCAACATTGAAGGTGACCTATTAGCAAAAGAGCTACAGAGCGTCGCGAACACGGTCAGCACCTTAGCACTGGATTTCAATCACCATTTACAACTATTACCCTATGAATCAGCGAAGTTGCAACTGCATTTTGGCCATCAAATGGCTAATGATGAACGTTTCGATTGTGTGGTGCTGTTTTATCCCAAGTCTAAAAGCTTAGCCCCTTACCTGCTGAATTTGGCCGGCCTGCATCTTAAACAGGGTGGTCAACTGCTCGTGGTGGGTGAAAACAAAGGCGGAGTGCGCTCACTAACAAAACAGCTGCCAAACTACTTTGATGCCGCGAGTAAACTTGATAATGCTCGTCACTGTTTGTTATTTAGCGCCGAGCTAATAGAAGTTGCACCAAAAATGAACCTCAATGATTGGGTCAGTCGCTATACACTCGATACTCCGCAAGGCGCATTAACCATCTGTAACTTGGTGGGGGTATTTAGCGAAAAACGCTTAGATGACGGCACGAAATTATTGCTTGAACATCTGCCGAGACTCTCGGGTAGAGTGCTCGATTTCGGCTGCGGTGCAGGTGTGATTAGCGCCGCCTTACTCAAGTCAGATCCCGCTATCACTATGGAATGTGTCGATATTAACGCCATGGCGCTGGCCTCATGTGAGCTCACACTCGCAGCTAATAATATGACAGCTAAAGTCTATCCATCAGATGGTTTAGCACAAACCCAGGGGCAATTTGACGCGATTATCTCTAATCCCCCGTTTCATGATGGCTTACATCACACTACGAATATCGCGACGCAATTTGTACAAGATAGCGCCCAAAAACTCACCCGCGGTGGTCAATGGCATATCGTGGCCAATCGCCACCTGCCCTATAGCGAGGCTATTGCTAGCACTTTTAAGGGCGTCAATGTCAGCGCAGAAAACAACAAGTACAAGGTGTACTCGCAGCGCAGCTAACCCCTTGTCGGCAATGATGTAAATACATAAACAAGCCAGGCGACAACCGTCGCCTGTTTTTTTTACTACAACCTAGTGTCTGTTACTGTAAAGCACACCCGACTAACCGCCGAAAAGCATAATCCTCCACCAAAGCCATCGGGCCGCATTACTAAATAATCCAATGATTTAATTTGATTAATGTAGCGCGACCCAGCTCAATACTTAGTAAATAAAGGCTTCATCGGCTAAACTTTATGCTGTTATACTCAAGAGACTAATTATAAGAGTCAACTTGTGGAAACACTTATGCTGTCCCCTGAACTAATCGAACTAAGTAGTGATGGTACATTAGCTCAACTCAAAGTGACCCCGGCTATCCATGGCCCCATTTCCGTAGAAATGATTAACCAGCTACTTTCGCTAGGTGAATTCACCAAGCTATATCCACTTAAACCTGTTATCGACAAAGCGGTCATACAAGTCAACCAACTTATCGGTCAAGATGATGGCCACAAGCCACAACGGTTTAATATTGCCGAGCGCCGTGATGGTAAACTTGAATTCAAGATCGCCGACGACAAGATGAGTGCCGCCATGACACTCACCGCAGCATGGGGTGGTAAGGAGATCACCTTGCCCGATATTCTTAATGCATTAAAAAAACACGCCATCTGCATGGGGTTAAGCAAGCTAAAAATCCAATCAGCACTGCAGCAATTAGCCCAGCTACGCCCAGGGGAGCAGTGCACCGAAGTGATTGCCAATGGTAAGCCGGCAATTAACGGTACCCACGCCAGCATTGAGCGTAAAGTGCCTCTGGCCCGAGAGCGCTTACTGCAACCGCAAAAACGCGAAGATGGCACCGTCGATATGCGTAATCTCGGTGCCGTCATCATGGTCAAACCGAATGACGTGTTAATGGTTAAAACACCTGCAACTAACGGCTCTGCCGGTTACAAAGTCAATGGCGATAAGCTACAGCCTGCGGCGGGTAAAGATATCAAAATGGTTGCCGGTAATGGTACTAGCTTCTTGAAACATGATAGTAATACCCTCATCGCTAGCGTGGCTGGCCAGCCAGTCGAAACCAGTAACGGCATGCAGGTCGATGATGTTTTGCAAATAAAAGATGTCGATATAGGCTATGGTAATGTCGATTTTAAAGGCAGCATCTTAATCACAGGTGACGTCCATGAAGGTATGGTCGTAAAAAGCAGTGGCGATATAACCGTCATGGGCTTTGTCGACTCCGCCTATCTCAATGCCCAAGGGGATATCACCGTCAGCAAAGGGGTGATCGGCCGTCAGCTTAAGGATGAGCAACTTTCGACCACCTTAGAAGCTAAGGGGCAGATCTCGGCGCAATTTGTGCAATATTCTAATTTAACGGCCGACAAAGATATCCTGATCACCAAACAACTGCTGCATAGCCATACGGAAACCCAATCAAGGCTCACCGTCAGTGACGCCAATGGCCGTCGAGGCGACTTAGTCGGCGGCATAGCCAAAGCCAATAAAGGCATTAAGGCGGTAATTATCGGCGCTACTGCGGGCACCAAAACAGAAATCTATTGCGCTATGCACTTAGGTGACCTGAAAGAAACATTAAAACAGTTGGATCACGGCATTAAACAGATGGTGGTCGCTAGGCTCAACATTGAGTCGAGGCTAAACAAGTTGCCACCGAAAGCAACTTGGCAAGATGATGAATTGATGGTTGAACAAGTCAAAGGGATGCTGGAAGAGAAGCGTCGCATTGCCGCCGAATGCGCCCGTGAGGAGGTTGAATACAACTTACTAGAGCAAGAAGTAGAAGATTACTATCGGCAATATCGGGTCGAGGCTGGTAAACATATTTTTGCTAATGTCGAACTACACATAGGTCCTGCCCACCAGCGAACTCAGCGCGAACACGGCTTCTGTATTGTCACGAATCATAATCAAGAGATAAGCTTCGACTATAACCGCCATTAAGCGCCCCAACGCCCCATCATTCACAGGTATAACTTAATGTTATGCCTGTTTCATTTTTAAGGCGTTTACAGGCATAATTCGCCCCATATGATGCTAATCAACTGAGATATAATGTGGAACTCCTTAAGATAGAGTGTTTGGGTAAAGAACTAAGATTAGAAGGCTCAATGGCAGGCTGGCAACAACTGTATTGGGGTGGACAATTAGTGTCGGCACTACCAGCATCAGCCAACAATGAAGGCTTAAAACAGCATCAGTTTGAACTAAAAAGTCCATCGGATGATGACCAGCCAAGCATCACCATCACGCTTTCTATCGACTTAGCATGGCAACCTTTTCATCTAGAATACAGTCTGTTAAAAGATGATGACCTCATCATTCAAGGCAGCCGTAACAGCAAAGACATAGAACAACAAACGCCGGTACAACCGATAAAAGCCAAACCACAATTTAGCTGGGTTGGCTTAGGTTCATTGGGATTTAAATTATTTAAGAGTGCCAAAGTGATCAAAGTGGTACTCGCTGGCGCCAGTGTGGCCGCATACTCTTGGCTATTTTCGTTCCAATTTGCCATGGCGCTTATCGCCTGCTTGGTGTTTCATGAATATGGCCATATCCGCGCCATGCAATATTTTGGCATGAAAACTAAAGGGATTTACCTTATTCCTTTTATGGGCGGCTTGGCGCTTAGTGACGAAAAAATCAATACTCGTTGGCAAGATGTGGTGATTTCTATCATGGGGCCCACCTTCGGCCTATTGATGTCGCTGGCATCCTTATTGGTTTACTGGGTCACCGGCAATATCTTTTTTGCCGGACTAGCGGCCTTTAATGCACTACTAAACCTATTTAACCTGTTACCTATTTTGCCCTTAGATGGCGGTCATATTCTTAAAAGCATCAGCTTTTCGATGAACAGCACGCTGGGACTGATGGCCTGTATCGCTGGCGCCGCAATTGGCGTGTTTATTAGCTACACATTAGGTTTAGCACTGCTAGGTTTCTTGCTGTTAATTGGCAGCATGGAGATAGTATTTGAATGGAAAACACGCCATCAGAGCCACCTACTGCCGTTAGACAGATATGGGCAACTCTTCTCGGCGATTTGGTATCTGTTAACCGTGGGCGCGTTAGTGGCTATCATCTGGTATTTTGCCGGTAGCGGCGACGAGATGCTCAGTCTGCCACTGAAGATACTACAAAGCTAATACCTAGACTGTACTAACTTAAACAACATAAGAAGGTGGGCCTAGCCTGCTTTCTTATGTTTCGCATCGACATGCTCAAATTGCAGGCATAAAAAAACCTGCTATAAAGCAGGCTAATGTCTCTCATCGATCAATTTGGTACAGATGGCGAGACTTGAACTCGCACGACCGTTAGGCCACTAGCACCTGAAGCTAGCGTGTCTACCAATTCCACCACATCTGCAATGTCATTGACAAAAAAACCTGCCACAGAGCAGGTTTCTTATCTCTCTATGAGAGTATTTGATAATGGTACCGAAGGACGGACTTGAACCGTCACTCCCGAAGGAAACGGATTTTGAATCCGTCGTGTCTACCAATTCCACCACTCCGGCTTATCAAATAGACCTTGCTAAAACATCTCTGCTGAGCAAGTGAAGCGAATTATACCTTCGCTTTAGCCAATGGCAAGTCTTTTGAACACGATTAATGGTCGAGTGGATAAATTTCAGCCGCATGGCTTATGAACAGAAACTTAAATGGTGGATTGGAGGCAAAATAAGGCGATCGCCAGCACAGATTTAACCAAATCATTGCAGATTAGAAATGCTTTGACATCATTAATTGATCAAGATCAGCATAAATCACATCTAATAGCGCTAATTTAGCCATGACATCTTTATAAACATCTGCGAAAGAGGACTTCTCAAATGGCATTTTGGTTAGATTTAATGTTCGGCAACCCCATTGGTTTAATGTCTATGTTGGTTATCTTTACCACCATTGGAATAATGTCATACATCATGTGGCTGTTTATATCGAAGTCAAAACCAGAATAGATAGGGCTTTTTAAGGCTCAGTGTTAATACACATTTCTAATGCAAAGGGGGCTCAAGCCCCCTCTTTTTTTATACCGCAATAACTTAAGCTGCGTGTTTACGGCTTGGCACCATGCTGTGAATAAAGTGTGGTCTCGCTTTCATCAACAACTGGATCTGCTCTTGATTTGGCTCACCTTGCGGCAAGCGTAGCACTTGGCGGTTAAGGTGGCTTCTGGCGGCCATTGATATTTTATAATCGGCAGTGGGCCCTTGAATCGCATAATGCTTTTGGTTACCTAAGTATTCTAAAATATTGCTCTCGAGTAAGCTTTTCACTGCCGCTTCATTTTCGGGCAAGGTCAAGATAGTCTCACCTTGTAAGAAAAACTCTCGTAATAATGCTCGCTCAGTCGGATCGAGTAACAACACTTTCTTTTCAATCACCTCAACAGTACGCTTCCCCTTGAGATGAGTAATCGCCTCGTCAATAAAATAGTTAGCAACCTTCATCAACAGATAAGCCACGCCAAGAAGCAGCACTAACCCAATAATGTGCGCATTATCATTGACCACCCCCTCTAACTTAAGTGCACTAATCACCGACAGAGGGGCAAACATCAAGGCCGCACTGACTAATGTTAGCCATAGGATTAAGTTAAACATCACTTGCTGTGGCGTTGCATGCTTAAAAAGAGTCAAATTCAACTTTTCCATTTTTAGTATCCAGTGTCAAAAAATCTGCAGTAGCTTAGACAATGCAAATTAGATACCAGAAATAGGCAGAATAACGCCCAAAATAAAATAAAGTTGCATGACTTAAAAATAGACCCACTGCGCCACGAGATGACTCAACCCCCATAGGTGCTTTTACTTTATAGGCTTGTACTATCTATATGCTATGTGGCCTATATGACGGCCGAAATGGCTCTTGAGTTATTCGCCTTAAGTCACTCGGGCAGCAACCTTAGTGATAGCCTCCTTAACCTTTGCGGCAATCACTTCACCGCCATAGGCGAGCGCGACGCCATGAAATACGATTAATATTCACCATTCACATGACGCTTATAACACCCACTCAGTCAATATACTGATAGCATCTGTAACATCCGTTCACTGACCATGCCATCACTGGTTAAACAGTTTGCTGAACATCACCCCGTAAGCCCGTTTTACTTACTATAAGTTTTAGCCGCAAGCTTGCTCAGCACTCGACTGACGGCGACAAAACCAAAGGTACCAGTCACGACAGTCACTGCCCCAAAACCTGAGGCGCAGTCCATACGCATGCTGCCTTCGGCCGTCGCCTTGGTATTACAAACGCTACCATCACCTTGAGGATAAACCAGTTGCTCGGTCGAGAACACGGCTTCAATACTAAAGCGGCGCTGCACATTTTTTGAAAAATGGTATTCGCGGCGCAGTATATTTCTGACTTTGGCCAGCAAGGGATCTTGGTAGGTCTTTGCTAAATCAGTTACCTGTACCTGGGTAGGATCCGTTTGGCCCCCCGCCCCACCCACAGTGACTATGGGTAACTTTTGACGCTTGCACCAGGCAATAAGCGCCGCCTTAGGTTTTACCGCATCGATACAATCGATAACATAATCGAGCGAGCCGCCGGCTTTTTTACCATTAAAATACTCAGCAAGATTATTAAGAGTAATGAAATCTTCTACCTCATTAACACGACATTCAGGGTTTATCTGCCGAATACGCTCTGCCATCACAGCCACTTTAGACTCACCTATGGTCTCTTTAAGCGCATGTAGCTGCCTATTGGTATTTGTCACACAGATATCATCGAGATCGATTAAGGTAATTTCGCCTATGCCGCTACGTGCTAATGACTCTGCCGCCCACGTGCCAACGCCACCAATTCCCACCACTGCGACATGTGACTGCGCAAACAAGGTTAACGCCTTAGTGCCATAAAGACGGCCAATACCAGCGAATCGATTTAAGTAAGCATCTGTAAGTGTTGGCAAGCTCAAGCTGTACTCCAAAATAGAGATTAAAAATAGAAATTAAAGACATGTCGATTTTATCCTAAACACCCACAAAGCGAAAATAAAACCCTGTAATACACTCAGAGTGAATCATAACCTGAACACGGTATGAGGCGATTCCGATTAACATTGTCCCGTTCGACATCGACCGTAGCGCGTAGCCCATGTCGGCACCCCACTTTACCTAACAACACGGTTCAACACGGTTCAACACGGTTCAACACGGTTCAACACGGTTCAACACGGCGTAATATAGCGAGCTTTGTTGATCAAAATACAACTGAACAACAGGATTATCACACTTGGGGGCGCCATTACTCGGTAAACAAACTACAATGTTAGCTCCTGCTTATTGAGCAATACTCAATTAACCTTGTTAATGAGTCGCTTGAGTGTGTTAACAGGAGAATAATTGCGGCTTACGCCTGACGATTACTTTTTACACAAGGTGAGCAAATTGTTTGCAAAACTTGGCTAAAAACCTATCTCAATGGGTAAAAGTTTGATCTGAGCCACAATTTTAAAATTATAAAAAGGTACACTGCTGACCATCTTGTTGCGGGTAGGGATGCTCGTAACAAAATGTGGAAACGATGTTAATAAACATTACAAAATGGAACAGAACTCAGTTCTTGGGAGCACAACACATGAAAAAATCTTTAATCTCTGCATCAATCGCCTCTGTACTTACTTTGGCTTCATTCGGTGCGCTAGCCGATGGTCCTAACTTTTATGGTCGTTTAGACTTGTCTGTGACTAACTCAGATAAAGGTTTAACCACCCAAAATGGTAAAGAAGGTACTGTATTAGAAAATAACTTTTCACTTTTAGGTGTGAAAGGTAGCGAGAAGATTGCAGACGGTATCGACGTTGTTTACCAAATGGAATTCCAAGTTGAAAATACAGCCGGGTACGAAAAAGATGGCAAAGATTATGTTTTTAAGGCGCGTAACACTTTCCTAGGCCTTAAAACTGCAGCTGGTACCGTACTTGTTGGCCGTAACGATACTGTATTTAAACAAGCCGAAGGTGGAGTTGACCTGTTTGGTAACAGCAACGCCGATATCGACCGTTTAGTTGGCGGTCAGACTCGTTCTGCAGACGGTATCTGGTACTACTCACCTAAGATTGCTGACTTAGTGACTATTAACGCGACTTATTTACTTGAAGACAATCAATTTGACAAAAATGGCAATAAAATTGATGAAGAGCAATATGCATTTAGCGCCACTTTAGGTGATAAGAAGTTCAAAGCGCAAAACTACTATGTAGCAGCGGCTTATAACAAAGGCATTTCTGGTATCGATGCCTACCGTGGTGTCGCTCAAGTTAAATTAGGCGATTTCAAAGTAGGTGGTTTATTCCAAAACTCTGAAAGCGTTGTCGATGGTTCAGAAGATGGCAACACTTACTTCGTTAACGTAGCTTACAACCTAAACGGCGTTAACCTAAAAGCTGAATACGGTAAAGATGAAGCGGGCTTTGGTAAGTATTCACAACTAGCTAACAATGGTACTGATATTGATACACAAGTTATCACTGTCGGTGCTGACTACCGCGTAGCTAAATCAACACTAGTATATGGCCACTATGCTATGTACGAAGGTGATTACAAAAACGCTGGCGGCGTTACTGTAGATTTAGAAGATGATGATGTATTCACTGTTGGTGTACGTTACGACTTCTAATCGGCTGAGTCTCTGACTCTAGTTCGACAAAAAGGCGACCTCTGAGTCGCCTTTTTGCTACTTACAATTGGACATAATAATTTAGCCCTTTCTCACTAAGCGATACACAGATTCAGTTAACCAAGGCACCTGCTTGCTAATAAAGCGTGGGTTTTGAGCCAACACATCATCACAGCGCAAGCGTTCAATCTCGAAGTATTCGCTCATGTTAGCCATCACCCAATCATCAGACACCGCAAACGGTGGGCCATTAAGGGCGGCCTGAGGATAATCTAAGGTAATGAGTAAACCAATACTTTGGGGGGCGATAAGCTTGGCTAGCTGCTTAACATATTGCTGGCGCATCGCTTCGGGCCACGCAATTAACGCGGCTCTATCATAAAAGGCAGTACAGTGGGCTGTCAGGTGAGTCGGTAAGGTAAATAAGTCACCTTGATAAAGGGTAATCTGTTCGGTGCAATAACGCGTATGTTCCCCGAGGGTTTGAACCTCGACACTTAACTCATTGTCGGTGAAAAACTGTTCTACGGCAGCTTGATTGAGCTCGCAAGCCACCACTTCCAGCCCTTGTTCGGCCAAATAACACAGATCTAAACTCTTACCACACATGGGCACAAATACACTTGCCCCCGATGCCACATTTAACTGCGGCCAGTGCTCAATCAATAATGGGTTGACCTCACCTAAATGAAAGCCTATCTGTTTCGATGCCCACTTTTCGTGCCAAAAACTTGGTTGCATATCTAGCTCCGCTGCGACTCATGACAAATAATCTGCGGGGTACTTTACTGCCAAGTGTAGACGGGTGCAAAACTAAGCTTAATTAAATGTACGAAAATCAGGCAATATTCAATACCTTTTGTACCCGTCTGAGCCAGACGCAGTTTTCACACTCACAGTTGCGCCGCGACAAATGGTGTGGCGTTAAACTCGAATCGATAAAATCAACCGCAATCAACAACTGCTGCCTTAACTCCTGCACCGATTTTTGCTCAACGGCCACCAGCTCATCATTATGGTTCATCCAAGTACATTCCATACCTTGGTGACAATGAATACATTGCAGATCTGTGCTGTTAAAAAAACCGGCATGGGGGCAAAACTTTAACTCCATCGACTGCACAATACGCTTTCTGGGGTAGTCCAATAACTCTATTAACAGGGCTTTATCGGGTTGTGACATCACACCCTCCTATTGTTCGGATATCTGCTCTTAACTTAAGCGGTTAATATTTATATTAGCTTTAGGTTACCTTTATGGCTGTGGATCATAATTGATGTAGGTCAACATCAGCAGCGAAAAAATCAGTTAGGAGTCCCAAGTATGAAAAATCTAGCTATTGTGCAGTTGCCTTTGTTCTTGTTATAAAAACCATATTCATTATTAACGACAGCGACCATGGCTAATCTCAGCGCAGCGACGCCACAGTTACAGCATTTCTATATCTCTGAAGAGCAATCTATCTATCTGCTTAAGGCGGATGATGCGCGTAAACATAAGGCCTGGATCCGCCTGTGTAAGCAGCAATTACTCAAATTAGGGTATCGAGAGATAGAGTTGGTTGGCAAAGGCGCTTACGGCTTTGTTTTTGCTGGCGTCGATGCACAGCACAATGCTCACGTATTTAAATTTTCCCGTATGACCCTGCCGCAACACATTCAAGACCGCCTCGAAGAGGAGGCCTTTATGCTGTCGCAGGTGGTCCACCCCAATGTGCCACCTATGATTAAATTTGAGCGTGTCGGTAAGCAGGGCATTTTAGTGATGGCAAGGGCCCCTGGAGAAGACCTCGATAAGCTTTGCCTGCGTAAAGGAGCGCTACCTGTGGCAATGATCATGAGCATTGCTCGGCAGCTCGCTAATATTGTGCAGTATCTACATCACGGCCGCCCCCTCGTCCATGGCGATATTAAACCCTCTAACTTAGTTTACGATGTTGACAGCCAGCAGCTGTCATTAATTGATTGGGGCTCGGCAGTCTTTGCCCAGCGTGATGGCCAAGGCAACCCGGTAAATGGCAATGTGATGGATCTGCTCTCAAGCGATCAACAACATACTAATGCCCGCATGGGGGATGTCTATTTTATTGGGGAAGAGCAACTCAATGGCGCACTGTCGAGCCCAAGGTTTGACGAACAAGGGGTTGCGGCAACCTTATACGCCTTGGCTTCTGGACAAGCGAGCCGCTTTGGCAGCAAGGTGATCCCAGCCACCAGTATCGGCTTGCCTATTGAACTCGCCCGCACTTTAGATGGCATGCTCAGTGACGACCCCAAAACCCGCAATCAAGCTGGTGACTACTTTCTCAAAAGCATGGCTCATAGCCATCGGCTGCATCTACCCGAGTTACCCCGCCCCCCCCTTAAACCTGACATACCAGTGTGGTCACTGCCCCGCAGCAAGGAGGTCGAAACCGTCAGTTACAGCTCGCGTAAATCGTTTCTTAAAGAGCACAATAGTGACGACCCCATCGCTAAGATGGACGATCTACAGCTTGAGAAATATTATCGCAACTTTATGGCGGGTATGGGGGATACCGAGAAAGGCTTTATCGCCGCCGTTGGCCGAGTCGGGCAATATTCCATCGTCGGTGGGCTGGCAATTCATTGGCAAGAGTCTGGCGTTTATATCGACTCTAATCTCGCGACCTATAACCGCGATGAAAAAGCAGCGTTGGTACTAGCCGTGAATAATATGGTGACCTTAGCCCGAGGGATACGTCGCATTGGGGTGTTTAAGGCCTGTTTCTTTAATGCTCGAGATACATTGCATCTCGAACGCAGCGATACCAGCCAGCCCTTTAAGCTCAGCCCAGATCAACAACTCCCCTTTGAAGTGGGCGATGTGCCGTCATTAGAAGATAAGTCGCGGCTACACTCTTATTTTGAAGATGGCCGCGATCCCGATGAAAATCTCGAACTCCCTAAAGCGATTATGACTGAGCTGGGCTGGATAAATCAGATTCATCATACTGGCTGTATTATTTTTGAGGTGCTTCCCCACCACATGAAAATTCACAGCTACTTACGCTTGCTGAACCCAAGGAAACAAGCAGCATTTCGCGCCAGTTTAGACAGGATCTTAAGCCATGTGGATAAAATTCAGGGCAAAGGGGTCTCAGGTTTTATGAAACTGCCTTATAAAAATACTCGCCGTTTTAACCATATCGACAGCAAACCCGAGCACTTTTACCCTAAAAATCCTAAGGCACTGCCCACAAAAGATTAGTGTTTGGGTGGCTGTTTATCATCACTCTTCGCATTATCTTGCTTGTCGTCCAGACGTTGAGTATCAGACTCATCATGCTTGTGTTCATAATCGCCATCGAAGGTATTGCCTTGATCGCCATTAAACGGATCCTGACCAAAAGGCGAACGCCCACTTGCTGAGTCGTGAGGATTAAAAGGCCCTTGACCAAAATTGGCGTGAAAACCGCCTTGGCGCAGCACTTTTAATTGCATACGTTTATACAATAACGCCGCCAGTGGAATACGGGTTATTGGAGTCAGTAATAGTAAGCCGATAAAGTCAGTCACAAACCCTGGGATCAGCAGCAGCAACCCGGCGATGGCCAACATCATGCCCTCGACGATTTCTTGTCCTGGCGCCTCACCTCTTGCCAGCTTTTGCTGTACCTGCATTAGGGTATGGATCCCCTGACTACGCACCAAAGAGACCCCAACTACGGCAGTCAGTAAGACTAATCCCACCGTAGTCCAACTGCCTAAGGCTTCACCGACACGGATCAGTACGTTTAACTCAATGACTGGTACCAGTACAAAGATCACTAATAGAATAAAAAACACACTGACCTCACTAAATAATTTTTAATTCATTGAAAACTAAATGGGGCTGAAGGGGTCTACTTTCAAGCTGGGCAATAAAACCTAGCCATTCGGCCTAAGCAAATTACCTTGGATAATCTCACTATTTTAACCGTCGTTTAATGCAACCAGACGGTAAAAGTCGTAAAGTATCCGCCATTGAGAGTGACGCCATGCTCGCTGCGATGTGTCGCAATATTTAGGTATAACACCAAGCATCCACGACTACAGCGCAAAATCACAACCTAAGAAGACGATATTAACATGCATGATACCTGTTTATTAGTCATGACGACTTGCCCAAATCAAGACAGTGCTATCGCCATCGCTCGAGCCTTAGTCGATGCTAGACTCGCAGCTTGTGTGCAACTGTCTGCGCCAGTGACCTCGGTTTACCTATGGCAAGGCAATCTGTACGAAGAGCAAGAGATCTCATTACAAATAAAATGCCTCAGTCAAGCCTACGATGAGGTTGCTGAACTGATATTAACTTTACATCCCTATGATGTGCCAGAACTTATCGCTACCAAGATAGCTTATGGCTCTGCTGCTTACTTAGATTGGATAAAAGAAACTACACAAATATGAAGAAAATACTGTTTATTGTTCTCGCGTCATGTCTGCTGCTTGCCCCCGGTGTACAAAGTGAAGGCATTTTCGGCGCCAACAAATTCGATTTCCTAAAGGATGAACCCAAACTAATGCCTGTGGATGAGGCATTCGTTTTTGATTTCAAACAACAAGACCAACACCTTGAGCTCAGCTGGGTAATAGCCGATGGCTACTATATGTATCGCGACAAACTTAAGTTTGAAGCGGACGGTGCCACGCTCGGCGAAATACAATTGCCCCCAGGCAAAGCCCATACTGATGAGTATTTCGGCGAACAACAAGTCTATTACACTTACGTTGAAATTCCGCTGGCCATCAAACAGGCTGCTAACAATAGCACACTCAGCGTGACCTTTATGGGCTGCGCCGAAGGCAAACTCTGTTATCCGCCAACCAAACGTAACGTACAGCTCACAGAAGTTGCCGCTAACGACGGCGTGCTACCAGTCAGCGATAACACCACGATTGAAGACACGGCGGCCAATAACCGGTCAGAACCTAGCGCCCCTATTACTGAACAAGATTCCCTAAGCCAGATGTTATCAGGCGATAATTTGTTGTGGACCTTAGTGATCTTTTTTGGCTTAGGGATAGGCCTAGCATTAACGCCCTGCGTATTCCCCATGTACCCCATTTTGTCGGGCATTATTGTCGGTCAAGGTGAAAAGCTATCAACGGCCAAAGCATTTAGCTTGTCGATGGTTTACGTACAAGGTATGGCAATCACCTATTCCTTACTTGGGCTCGTGGTCGCCTCGGCGGGAATGAAATATCAAGCAGCCCTGCAACACCCTGCGGTATTGATTGTATTGGCTATTTTGTTTTTCGTACTCAGCTTATCCATGTTTGGTCTATACGACTTAAAACTGCCCTCAAGCTGGCAAGAAAAAATGAACCGCCTCTCCAACAACCAAAAAGGCGGCAATGTGGCAGGCGTGTTCTTGATGGGCGTGCTTTCTGGTTTAGTCGCTTCACCTTGTACCACTGCACCGCTCTCGGGAGCACTGGTGTATGTGGCGCAGACAGGCGATCTACTGCAAGGCTTTTTGGCGCTATATGTATTAAGCATGGGCATGGGCTTACCACTACTTATCATTGGCTCCTCAGGTGGCAAACTCCTGCCAAGGGCTGGCGCATGGATGGATGTGATAAAAACCATCTTTGGCTTCCTGCTGATTGCCGTGTCCATCGTGATGCTAGGCCGCATTTGGATCGGGCTCATCTCAGACCTGTTATGGGCACTATGGGGCGTGAGTTTAGTCGGTTACCTGATGCACCAAAATAAACAGACTGAATTTACCTGGAAGCAAACCGTACGTTCAGTTTTACTATTATTAATGCTGTTAGCTAGCTTCTCTTACGGCTTCCAAGCGGTCATGAGCAGCCTGGGTTTCCAAGCCCATAACGGCAATCAAACGAGTGATCACATGGTGACCCACAAAACCATTAAGTCACTGGCTGACCTGCAAATGGAAATTGAGGCCGCCAGTGCACAAGGTCAACCTGTGATGCTAGATCTCTACGCCGATTGGTGTGTGGCTTGTAAAGAGTTTGAAAACATCACCTTTAAAGACTCAGCTGTGCAACAGCGTCTAGCCCAGATGGTATTTTTGCAAGCCGATGTGACCAAAATGGATCAACTCGATGTAGAGCTGTTAGAGCATTACGATGTGTTGGGACTCCCTAGCCTATTGATGTTTGACGCTCAAGGGCAGTTACGTGATGAACTGCGTGTCACTGGCTTTATGAAGCCAGCGGCATTTGCCAGCCATCTCGATCTCGTCATAGAGAAAAAATAGCAATAACCCGCTCATTTAATTTAGCTTTAACAAGCCTCCCTCGGGAGGCTTGTTTATTATTAACACCGCAATCAATGGGATACTGCCGCAGATAAAAAATGGTTCTGTACGGTGATTTTTTATTTATTGTTAATCTAAATCTTATATTATAAGCGCTGTTTAGTGTCATGGAACACACCTCATCCCCCCAAGGAGCAACATGGAACCAGCCATACTCATAATCACCTTAACTTGCGGCATCTTAGTCAGTCGTATCGGATTACCCCCCTTGATAGGCTATTTAGTGGCTGGCTTTATTTTGTTTTTGTTTGGCCTAGATGAAACCAGCTTGCCCCTGCTGGAGCAGCTCGCCAACTTAGGTGTCACCCTGCTGCTGTTTGCTATTGGATTAAAGTTGGATCTGCGCAGCTTATTTAAAGTCGAGGTTTGGGCAGGGTCTAGCCTACATTTAATTGGCTCTATGCTATTTTTAGTCCCCCTGCTGAAACTGCTGGGTCTGTTAGGACTAGAACAACTTAGCGGATTAGCACTCGATCAATTAGCCCTTCTCGCCTTCGCCTTGAGCTTTTCCAGCACGATTTTTGCCGTCAAAGTGCTTGAAGATAAAGGCGATATGCAATCCCTGTATGGCCGAGTCGCTATCGGTATTCTGATCATGCAAGATATCTTTGCGGTCGCATTTTTAACTATATCTAAAGGTGATATGCCCTCTATATGGGCTCTGGGCTTGTTGTTACTCCCCCTTGCTAAGCCGCTTATTTATAAAGCATTTGATCGTGTTGGCCACGGTGAGTTACTGGTCCTGTTCGGCTTAGTAATGGCGTTAGTTGTCGGCGCAGGCCTATTTGAGTTAGTTGGCTTAAAACCAGATTTAGGCGCCTTGGTCATAGGTATATTATTGGCGGGACACGCTAAATCATCGGAGCTGGCTAAATCACTATTTTATTTTAAAGAACTATTTTTGGTTGCCTTCTTCTTAACTGTCGGCCTAAATGGATTACCTAGCTTTAGCGATATTGGCCTTGCCGCAGTGTTAGTCTTGGTGGTGCCAATTAAGATAGTGCTATTCCTCTACCTACTGACCTACTTCAAGCTGCGCTCGCGCACCTCATTGATGACCTCATTTAACCTAGGTAACTACAGCGAATTTGGCCTCATTGTAGCAGCGGTGGCCACCAGCAAAGGCTGGTTACCAGCCCATTGGATGGTCATCTTAGCGGTGGCGTTAAGTCTCAGTTTTCTCTTTGCTGCCCCGTTAAATGCAGCTTCCAGCCGTTTATACCAAAAGTATCAAAGTCGGCTACAGAAGTTAGAGCGCCATCCACTGCACCCTGAAGACAGGCCCATTAGAGTCGGTAATCCACGCTTTTTAATTTTAGGGATGGGCCGAATTGGTTCTGGAGCCTACGATGAACTGGCCAATAAGTTTGAAGGCGAAATATTAGGAATTGAACATAAACAGGAATTAGTCGATTTTCATCGAGCAGAAGGTCGAAACGTGGTGCAGGGGGATGCATCTGATACCGACTTTTGGGAAAAGCTCGACCGCGCACCAAATCTAGAATTAGTGCTGCTGGCGATGCCTCACCATACAGGTAATGAGTTTGCCGTAGAGCAACTTAAACGTCTCGATTATCAAGGCAAGCTAAGTGCTATTGTGCAATACAGTGAAGATGCAATATCCCTTAAAGAAGCGGGCGTTCACAGCGTATTTAACCTCTACGAAGCCGCTGGTGCGGGTTTTGTTGAGCATGTGGTACATGAACTTAAGTCCGGTCAACAACACGAAGCCGATATTGTTATCGAGACCCAAGCGAACGCCAGCTAATCATCTGAGCATCAGATGATATTGGCTACCTGCTATGTCCTTGATAGCAGGTAGCGGCTTCCCCTTTGCTCGCGCCGTTTATGACCCTTTGCTCGCACCGCTTATGACTAAGTAGCCAAGCGGAAAACTCATCTCACCTGCAGAATCTCGACATGGCAACAACGCTCCCAACGCCTTTCCCCCTCGTATTGCTGTCAACTGCGCCCCCATAGACCCTAGGGCCGGTTGATCTTTGTTGGTTGAATGTTGTTCGAGATCAAAACGTTTTAATCGAGGCGAATGAATTGCAGCCTAGTCATTTAAGCAAAATGCACTTAACAAAGAGTAAAACGTTTTTAGCCGAACCCTTCGGGCAGCGTTTGTTGGGTATTTCTACTTCGTTATCAGCTTTTTATGTAGAAGAATAACTACACCACAAAGCTTCTGCCTTGTATAAACACCCAACAATTCGCTGTAAAAATAACCTTATAAGCTCAACAGGCCCTAAGATTGATATCATATTCGTCGATAAGCAAAAACTGCGTTACACAATCGGTAAACTCATGATATAAAAATGACAAGGAACGAATCACGCTCCAACAATGGCGTGAAAATACTGTCACCGATACTCGGTGCAGAGAGTGCTCACCTTTTTCTGAGAAGCTTGATAGCATGGCAAATCCCGCGCAACGCGCCAATAAATTATTTGTGCAAACCTTTGGCACCAATGCTGACGATCTCTATCGTGCCCCTGGGCGTGTCAATTTGATCGGTGAACATACCGATTACAACGACGGTTTTGTATTGCCTGCTGCCATCAATTTTCACACTATCATCGCAGTAAAAAAGCGTGAAGACGATCGCTTTAGAGCGGTGTCGGATGCCTATCCAGGCAAAATTAACAGTTGGCACTTTGGCCAAGAAGGCAAGATGGACCCTGAGGATGGGTGGATAAACTACCTCAAAGGCTTTACCGCCGCCATGGCTGCCTCAGGCCTGCCAGCAAAGGGGATGGACATAGCTGTAGTAGGTAACGTGCCACTAGGCGCAGGGCTATCCTCTTCAGCCGCATTAGAAATTGCTTTCGGAACAGCCGTCAACGATTGCAGTCAGCTACGCTTATCTCCATTAGCCGTAGCCCAAATGGCGCAGCGTGGTGAAAACCAATATGTGGGTTATGCCTGTGGCATTATGGATCAAATCATCAGCGCCATGGGTCAACAAGATCATGCATTACTAATTGATTGTGAAGATCTCGACAGTGAACCTGTGCCAATCCCCGAAAGCCTAAGCCTGATTATCGTTAACTCGAATCTACCGCGCGGTGAAGTCGAGGCCCAAGAAGCGATACGTCGTCAACAGTGTCAGCAGGTGGCAGATCACTTTGCTATCGACAGCCTACGTCACTTAGACTTAACGACCTTAGAAGCCGCTCGCACAAAGCTGCCGGAGCTTATTTATCGCCGCGCACGCCACGTTCTCAGCGAAAACCGGCGCACTCAAAATGCCGCCCATGCATTGCAAGCCGGTAACATTGGCCGCTTAAGTGAGTTAATGGCGCAATCTCATGCATCGATGCGTGATGATTTTGAGATAAGCTTGCCGGAAATCGATACCTTAGTTGAGATCATAGCTCAAGTGGTAGGCCAACAAGGTGGCGTGCGTATGACGGGTAAAGGATTTGGTGGTTGCGTCGTCGCACTGGTTGACCATGAACTGACCGACGCAGTAGTGGCGGCGATTGAAGCCCAATATCAAGTGAAAACGGGGATAGAGCCGACTGTTTATCTTTGTTCGGCCAGTGGCGGAGCAAGTCGAGTTGACGAAAGCTGGTTCGATGACGAACTCTATTAACCGTCAATGAGTCACGCTTAACGGTTAAGCGATGCTTGCCCTTTGACCTCCTCGATAACAAACACGAGGATATGGGCTAAAGGCCTGCTGCCGTTACGTGGCTGCGAATGATTTAATCGAAACAGGTTTATGACGGCGCTAAAAAGAGGGAGCCACAGTGTAAACGGGAACAAATGCCGTTGCTCACACAGCAGGGAGCACTAGCCACTAACATAGATTTAAAACATTATAGCGTTCAAACATTCGATGGAGTAAAGATTGGATGGAGTAAAGATTGAGGCTAAGCATCTTAGGCAGAGGCCCTAGTTACGCTAGAACCTCATACCCAAATGACAAACACGAACATCAAACCTTATACCTAACTGACAAGCGGGTTGATACAAGTTAACACTTAATTTTAATCGTCATCCGACCAATCGTCGAAGCCATCATCATCGAGACTATCGACTTCCAGCTCGACGTCATCGTCGTCATCAGAATCAACATCGACATCAATTTTCACTTTCTTAGGGGCCGGCGCTGGCTTAGCATGAATAGCTTCAACCCAGGCAGAATGCTGGCGCATAAACTGCTCTCGGGTAACCTGCCATTTAGCATCATATTCAGCTTTCGCGGCTTTGATCTCCTCATCCGTAAGGTCATGCAGATTTACCTTAACGATATCAACTGCATATTCAATCACGGCATCTCTTGCCGTGTTGTAAAGATAAACGCGTCCCGCTGAGGCTTCAGGGAATTCTTTATCATGAATGAGAATGGTGTTACCTCGTGCAGTACGAAGCTCACCATACCAGACAGATTCTGTAGAAGTGTCATACATATATGCTAATACCCTTAAATCAACACATACCAATATAAAGTTATTAAGCTGACAATTTCGTTAGCTTAGTCATTGTCACCACGCAGAAATATTCTGCAGCGATGCTTGCGCACATTCTTAATAAATATCGGCAGAAATCAATAGCCAAATCGATCTATTTCATCTAATTGCTATCAAATTGTGCATTCTATCGATACTAATATCGAATTTAGCCGATCAAATCAGTTATTCAAGTTTTTTCTAAGCCTAAGCACCATCAAGTTCTATCGTGCCGTCGCTTCGCTGCTAACCCGATAATTCACCTGCCGCAGCCATCTTAAGCACTATTTTACCTGTGTGTTGACCAGACTCCATCAAACGGTGCGCCGCAACTACCTCACTAAAAGCAAACTCGGCAAACAGCTGAGGCACCAGAGGCTGGGCTGAGGAAGTAGCAAATAAGGGCCACACTTGCTCACGCAATGCATCAGCTATTTTTGCCTTCGCCGCCACCGATTGCGGTCTAAGTGTGGCGCCTGTCCAGGTAATACGCTTAGCCATTAAGCGAAACACATCGACATTCGCCGTTGCGCCGCGTAACAGTGCTATGGTGACTAAACGCCCCTCGAGCCTTAGCGCTTTCAAATTAAGATTAATCATATCGCCCGAGGCCATGTCGAGCACAACATCGACACCATCAGGAGCAATAGCTAAAATCTGCTCGAGTAATGTGTCATCTCGGTAATTAAGCGCGTGATCGGCGCCTAAATCGAGGCAATACTGACACTTTTGCTGGCTTGAAGAGGTGGCGATAACCTTAGCACCCAATTGCTTAGCTAGGGCTATCGCAGCTGAACCTATACCGCCCGAGCCACCGTGAATTAGCACAGTCTCTCCAGCTTGCAAACCACCGCGCATAAATAGATGCCCCCACACGGTAAAAAATGTCTCGGGCAGCGCCGCCGCTTGTGCCAAATTAAGCCCGTTAGGGATAGGTAAGCAATGAGCAGCCCAAGTCACCACCAGTTCGCCATAACCACCACCAGGCACCAAGGCACAAACCTTATCGCCAATACGCCACTGCGTTACCGACTCCCCGAGGGCGACAATGGTACCCGACACTTCAAGGCCTAATACTGGGCTAGCGCCCTCTGGTGCAGGATAAAGCCCTTTACGCTGAGCGATATCGGGGCCATTAACCCCAGCATAGTGCACCTTAATCAATACCTGATCGGGTGCAGGTAACGCCACCTCCCCCTGAGTCAAAGAGATCACCTCAGCCTCGCCAGGGTGACTAACATGCGCCTGCAGGCAAGATAGCTTACGTTTATTCATAGATGACTCTCTTCGATTAATGTGGGTGACAAGCACTAAGTCACCAATGGCTATGGTTGACACTTAATGCTGTTTATCGCTCAGCGTCAGCATAGAGATAGGTGCATAATGATAAGGCAAATCTGCTCGCCTTAACCTAAGGTTAAGCCTGTTCATACCGGCGCGATAATAAAATGTGTCTCAGTAATGGGCAATTCAACCCTCTACATTCAAAAACATAACACTATTGACACCATCAAGCCTTATTTAGCCTGTTCTCTGGGAGAAATAATTTTATATCATCTTATTTTTAATACATTTTAATTATTTATCTGGCGGATCTTATTTAACGTTCCTCACTGAAGCAATAAAAAAGCGGCCCGTAGGCCGCTTTAAATAAGCGCATTTTAGATCATAAGCATTATTGCTTTAAGGAGCGTTTTAACACTCAGTGTTACAACGCTAAAGTGGCAATCGTGAATGAACTAGCGTTACCAATAAACTAGAACTGCACCGTAATAATATCAGAGCACAAGTTGCTATCGGTTTCACAGATAACATAGCCAAATGCCTCGCCTTCCACAGTGCTAAAACGGTCACGGTAATTACCATCGTTAGCCGTTGTGGCGATCGCTTCGCCATTGCGGTAGATAACAACAGACTCGCCTATTGCACCGTCCCAGTTGAGATCAACCATGGCGCTGCCTCGACGCGAAAGCTTAGTTCGAACCTCACTTGCGCTAACAGCACGCTCAAATAACTCGATATCGTTTGAATAAGTGTCGGTTCTACCTTCGCTATCAGTGACCATTAGTGTAACGGTATACACACCAGCACCCGCATAGCTGTACATTGGATTCATTTCACTAGACAAGCCAGCACCGTCACCAAAGTCCCATTGATAGCTCACAATATCATCGTTAATGTCGGTACTGGTGTTGCTAAAGTTAACATCGAGCCCTTCAATAGCATACTCAAAGCTTGCTACAGGAGCAGCTGGTGCAGCGTCACCTAATGCAGTGATCACTAATCCCCAATTATTAAGGGTTCCCGTGTCTCCGCTAACATTATCGGTAATCGATAAGGTCCAGTCGCCTGTCGCCATTTCGCCATCGAAGTCACTTAGCACCCATGACTTAACAATATCATCAGCACTGCCGCCATCTCGATTATGTAACACCACTTCGGTGCCAGCAGGAGACGTTAGCTTAACCACAAGATCGCCAATCCAAGTATGAGTAATATTCACATCGGCTGTTAAACCAAATACAAAAACAGGATCGGCAACATTAATAATGCTGGTGATCCCCTCAGAATTATCATCAGGAATCGCAGTAACCTCCTCGTTGTCATAAGGAATATCATTCAACCCTTGTGGATAGACAGACAATGAAACCACTTTTGACTTCACCGTTGCCCCATCATCACCAGTCACGACTATTTGATAATCTCCCCACGCCGCTTCAGCTTCAGTGGCGACATTTAGGGTAAAGTCATCACCAGCGCCTACTGTCGATGATGAAAGTGACACGCCATTGAGTGCAGGTGTCGTTTCAACGGTCAGCGCGACCTCACCATCCCAACCTGCTACGCTACCCACACTAAAGTCATAACTGACCGCGCTGCCAGCCTCAACCCTTTGTGTCATCGGGGTTACCGTAAAGCGGTAACCCGGCTCAGGATTAGCTTGTTCAAGTGCATTAGCCACATTTAGACGAGTACCAGCCACCGTTTTACCAGTAAGCGCCGCATTAGCGTCGCCAGAGATCATCAGCAACTCTTTCATCTCGACCGGGCTTAGATCTGGGTTAATGGACCAAACAAGAGCCGCGGCCCCCGCAACATGAGGAGATGCCATCGAAGTACCAGAATAAGAGGCATAGCCACCGCCAGGAACCGTCGATAAGATTGAGCTGCCGGGTGCGCCCATATCAACACTGGTTAACCCATACTGCGAAGTACCCGACATATTGTCATTACGGTTAGTGTTGGCAACGGCAAAGACGACATCCGACTCGTAACTTGCTGGGTAGCTAGGTACGGCATCATTATCTTTGCCATCATTACCCGAGGCGGCAACAAACAAAATACCGGCTTCACCACCAGCGTTAATTGCATCTTTCAATGCCTGACTAAATGCACCACCACCCCAAGAGTTGTTAGTGGCTTTGATGTTTACCCCATGATTAATTTTTAAATCAGTCATGTAATCGATACAAGCAATGGCGCCCGCGGTAGAGCCAAAACCGTCAGCATCGAGGAACTGACAACCAATAATACTGACATCCCAGTTAACTCCGACTACACCAACGCCATTATTACCTGTGGCACCGATAGTGCCTGACACGTGAGTGCCGTGACCATTACTGTCCATAGGGTCACCATTGTCATTGACAGCACTGTAACCATAAATATCATCGATCACGCCATTGCCATCATCATCGATACCATTGCCAGCGATCTCCCCTGGGTTAACCCACATATTCGCTTGCAGATCAGGGTGGTTATAATCTACGCCACTATCAATCACGCCGATGACGATATGACTATCACCTGTGGTGATATCCCACGCCTCAGGAGCATCAATATCGGCATCGGCTGTACCGCCATCTTGCCCAGTATTATTTAACCCCCATAACGATGAGAAATTAGGATCATCAGGCGTACCGCTTACCTTAATAACATAGTTTGGCTCAGCGTACTTTACCGCAGGATGGCGACTAATAAGCTTAATTGCTTGATCGATATCTGTGCCTTTACGTAATGACAATCGAGCCAGCTTACCATTGAGTAATTTAGCGAAGCGGTCATCCACTCCGTCAGCATTTGCATCACGAATTGTCGCGTTAACGAGATGCTGAGCCGAGGCACGCTCACTTGGCGTGGCATTGTCTTTATAAACCACTAACAGCGAGTCTTTTACATACTCATGCTGAATGGACGTTTTGGCGAGCGCTGGGGCGGCTGAAACAGCGATAATACCGGCAATCGCCGCTGTTAAAGGTGTCAGTTTGTTTATCATAAACACGTTTCCTATTAGTCCTTTATATTTTACGAACCGGTACTCCATACATCGACCAAGCCGTTAGGTTGTCATCAATTGACACCCTAATCCTCAGCGAATCGCCGGCGAGAGTTAACGCGGAGATTGTTGCCACATAAGCCAAGATTAGAAAAGAGGCTTGCGACGCTTTAATCCTTAACTACTAGTAACATGGGCTAGGCCTTACCAAGTAAACCTAACGCCGACAAAGCCTTTAAGCCTTAAATATCAACAACTAAAAATCATTAAACGGTAAGGTATCGACGTTGTAGCCTGCCACAATAAGTAGACCTTTTTCTGATTGCAGCGCTCTGGCAGCCCTGTACCTTGACTATCTAACGCTGAATAGGATGCCTAGCTAGCAGCTAGCTATGTATTTCATCAGTGAACGTAAATAAAGAAGCTGCTTTTCTTTATTTATATCGAAAGCTTAAGGAGTGTTACGTGTCAGTAGTTAACCGAATGGGAGCCACGATTGCCCTCATATTGATCTCAGTCGCTAGCCAAGCAACTGAGCTTGATAGTGGGCTAAACGCCCTTCCAATAACACTGCAAACTCTACTTGAAAGCTCTGGACGAGAAAATGCCATCAAGCTAACCCAATTAGGTGTATTAAACCATGCATACCTAAATCAGTCGGGTGAAGGCAATATCACCAACCTACTCCAGGTGGGGAGCGGTAATCAGGCTCAGGTGATGCAATACGGTCAAGATAATGAGGTAGAGCTTCTGCAGGCCGGATTCGATAACCAAGCCAACATCACCCAAATTGGTAACGAGAATGTAGTACAGCTCAACCAGCTAGGAAGCGCTAATTTTTCAATTGAACAGATTGCCGATGGTGCAGCAATCACAATAACGCAATATTAAATACAGGGAGCGTCAAATCATGACACCGCAAATCAAAAAATCGTTAATCGCATTAGCTATCACCGCAAGCTTAAGTACTCAGGCTTTTGCAAGCACTAGCAATGAAGCTACCGTCAAGCAAAACGGTGTAGAACAAGACGCAATTGTACTGCAAACGGGTGATCTTAATATCGCCGATGTCAATCAAGAAGGGGCAGCACAAGCGGCCAGCGTCACCCAAAACGGTGATTGGCACGAGTCTTATATTGATAGCCGTGGTAATGACAACACAGTGGCGACAGAGCAAACCGATGACTGGCACGTATCGGATATCACTATAGAGGGCGATGGCAACGACGCCAGTGTGACTCAGTCGGTTTTTTGGAACCAAAGTACCATTGAAATCACCGGAAATGATAACCAGACCACAGTCTCTCAAACTGGCTCATTAAACGAATCGAATATTGAGCTCATTGGTGATAATAACAGCACAGATGTGAGCCAAGACGGTGACGAAAACTTCAGCGTATTTCGCGTTCAAGGTAACGATAACGATGGCACCATCATTCAGAACGGTAGCTCAAACCAAGCAGGGATGATCGCGCTCGACTTCAGCCCTAATATCGGCAATAACAATGATGTAAGCCTGACCCAAAATGGTGATTTAAACCTAGCCGGTGTTCGTGGTATCAACGGCGATGATAACACCATTGAAATGACTCAAGAAGGTATCTTCAACACTGGCTTTATCTATGCTTTAGAAGGGTCTGACAACGACATCGAGTTTGACCAAAACGGGGCTTTCAACAACGTGGTACTGCAGTTCAGCACGGGTGATGATAATAATGTATCTGTCCGCCAAGAAGGCTTTGGTAACTCAGTAGGTGATTCCTATGTCGCGGTTATCGATGGCAGTGACAACCGCATTGATATCATTCAAGAAGGTGATAACAACTTAGCTGAATTTGAAATCACGACAGACAGTAACGACGTTGATTTAGACCAAAAAGGGGATAACAACTATGCCGCTTTTGGTGCTTATGCTGGCGATGATAACGACTTTGATCTCTCTTCTACAGGCAATAACAACCAAATCCATGCGTTTGCTGCTGGCGAAGATAACGACATTGAAGTGTCTCAAGAAGGTGACGACAACTTCGCCTTCGTAGAAACCATTGGTGATGATAACGAAGTCGATGTGAATCAAGATGGTATTGGATTTAATGAAGCTATTGTTTCAGTTGCGGGTTTTGAAAATACCGATGTTACTGTGTCGCAAGATGGTGAACTTAACTTAGTTGATTTGATCATCACAGGTGATGAAAACTTTGCCTCAATCACTCAAACAGGTAGCGGTAACTGGGTTGGTGGTAACGAGGGGGTGAGTTCTTTCAAGGTATCGGGTGATGCAAACAGTCTCACCATTGCACAAACCGGTAATGACAACTTAGTAGAAGGCTCACAAACGGGTATGAATAACGTTATCAACGCAACCCAAATTGGTGACTTTAACGTAGCCACTATCGTACAAAACTAAAGTAGTTGTATCGGCTAACCTAAAAAGGAGCCTTTAGGCTCCTTTTTATTATCGCTGAATACTTTTTTATACCTCAATAAATAGAGATACCTAGCAACCAAAATGGGTTATTTATTGTGGGTTAAAATGACTAAGTTCTAAACTCAAAATGTGCTTGATGACTCTGTGCCCAACGCAAGAGTTCTACGCGATTGCGCGACTGGGTTTTTCTAAAAATAGAAGAGATATGAGCCTTAACGGTATGTTCGCTAATGCAAAGTTGATGAGCAATCTCTTTATTCCGCGCTCCACTAGCCACCAACTGAATGATCATACGCTCGCGCGCCGTTAGCATTTGCAACATAGATACTGTATCAGCAGGCATTTCATCACGAGAATCTAGCTTCTTAACTAGATGATTAAACGCCTCACTAATTAACACTCTGTCATACCAAAGTTCATTATCTATCATCTTGTTTAAACCCGTTAATAATAGATCCATGCCTTGATCATCAAACAGCAAACCTTTAATGCCTAATAACAGCGCCGATCTGGCATCTAAGGTTTGCCGATCAACTTGATATAACGCCACAGGGCCTTGAGAAATTAACCGAGCGGCCATTAACGGGATACCTTTACTGTCAAGTGCAGCCCCTTTTTGTGACACCAAAAACAAGCGGCGACGATCTTGAGCTACAACCAATTCGGCAGGCTTTTTGATCACTTGGGTATTGATACCGATAGACTCGGCTAAAACGGCTAAATGACACGGTGCAGCTACTTGATGAATAAAAACAAGTTCATCGATATTACTCATTAAATTCTCTCCCTGAATTAACACAGCCTAACAAGGCTTATTGGATCACTGATGCCCAAGTTAACATTAGCTACCGCCACAGATGATACATAACGATACAGAAAACACCAACGGTTAACAATCATGCAACACGGATACATCTAACCTTGCCTGACACGATATAGCGATACTCAACTAAGCCCCAATTAGATAAGATTAAAGATAAAAGAAGAAGTTAAGTTGAAGTGAAATGATAAACAATGGTGTGGCAAACAATATGTATCTGCCGCACCATTTTAATAAAAAAATCAAGAAGATAACGGATTGGCATCCGCTATTGATGCTTCCGACGGACTCCAGTAGCCCATTTTAATCCCTTTATCGACTAACTCTGACACTGCCAACTCAATGGCTTGTAAGACACAAAACTGTACAGGTTCATTGGTCGTAAAACCCACCTCAGCCTCTGCCAAACGATTTAAGCTGGTAAAACGCATCAAGCCTGCACGCATCTCCTGCGAAAACACTCGCTTAGTGGTCGACACCGACATCATCACTTTTCCTGTATGCACATCGACGGCTCGAAGATAAATCGTCACTTGATCTTCACGGTACATTTCAGAGGCACCAATACCGTAATATTCGACCCCTGCGCCACCGGTACTAATGTTAGTCTCGTAACTGATGATCCCCCCCTCTAAGAGTAACCGGGCATTGGTCAATTGCGGCACATCATCATTACTCACTTTGGGCGCTTGATTCTTAGTGATTTTACGTTCGGTTAACAGGTTCTGTAACCCCTCTCGCTCGACAGGCATAAACCACTTAGAGTCTAACAAGGTCTGTACCAACATTGAGGTGGCCCCCTGAGTCACCGCCGTAGAGAATGAGCTGACATTTTGCTGTGGCTTATATTGTCCCGTCTGATCTCGAAACGAGTAAACTGCTACTGGAATGGTGTATTTAGGGCCTGGTTTGGCGATTAAATCCTGCATCGTGCTACTAATGGGATTAATTTCAGCTTCAGTAATATTCAGCTCAGGTTTAGGCAGTAAGCTGCATGCCGATAGACTTAAACTCAAGAGTAAGATACTAACTTGTCTCATCATCTATCCCCCGTAAACTGGCATTTCAATCACGGTAACCTCACCTGTCGTTAAGTTGGTGATGGTCAACATCACCCCACCACCGATTGAGGCCACCTCAATCCTAAACTCACCAGTATCGTATGTACCATCGGTGATATCACCATTAGCAACTCCACGGGTAATGGTATTGAGAATATTACGCTCCAATGATTCTTTAAAGCGCGTGATAAAATCCTTTTCGTTACTGCCAGCCGTATTATCATTTTGTGCATTGGCTTTATTAAGCAGGTAAGAGCCATTCAATGCCGAGCCGCCAAAACTCGGATTAATCGGGGTATAGACCAGTTCAGTCGCCGAAACTGAACTAGATAAAAGTAGTATAGAAGCTATTAACATCCTGTTATTCATTATGATTATTCCTAATATCCTTGATTTTTATCAGCCAGTTCACCGGTGATAGCATTTGCTCTTGCCTGCGCAAGATAATCGATTGTCAACAAAATGGCCTGCTCAGCCCGCTCTTTAATTGGGCTAGCTCTACGACCAAAATGGGTTTTGTAGATGGTAACGCCATTAACTTCCAGCGTAAGTAAGGTCCCAGCCTGAGGGAATACCGTTTCATACAAGGTGACATTGAACCCTTGAGTGAAAGGCAGATCACGCCAATAACTGGCGTAGTAAAATACAAAGTCCTTCCCGAAACGAGTTACCGTACGGTCAATCACTAAACCACTAATCTCTATATCATTGTCTTGCGCCTGAATAGGTGTAACACAGCACAATATTAATAGTAGTAGCGCCGAAAACTTGGTTCGCATCATCATACCGCCCCTGTAACATCGCAACTTGACATTGGCTAAGGGCTACAGCAGCGCACATGCCCAACACCTACGCAAAATACGTTTTAAGGGGCTTACGCTAGCAGCAATTATCATTTTTTGGCAGCCCAAAACCTTACCAATGGGCTACCTGATAAAAATCTAGCATAAAGGAGTAATACTTTCGGGTAATGCAGGAAAGTCGATAACGACTAGGGTTGTGGCTAACTGCCGTAAAATTTAAGCAATAAAAAACCCAGCTTTTATGCTGGGTTTAGGTTACTTATACTAGTTAATCTTACATAACTATAATAACTGGGATCTAAAACGGGATATCGTCATCCCAACCATCATCCAAATCTGGAGTAAAGTTTTGCTGTGGCTGCGGCGCTGGACGCTGCTGTGGCGCCTCTTGCTGCTGCGGAGCCACTTGAGGCTTAGGAGCATAAGCGGGTGTTGCTGGAGCCGTTTGCTGCTGTGGCGCACCGTAACCTTGCTGAGGAGCGGCTTGTTGCGGTGCTCCATAACCTTGTTGCTGCGGCGCAGCTTGCTGAGGTGCTGGACGAGCAGCCGGGGCACCTTGAGCTTGCGGTGCATATTGATTTTGCTGTGGCGCATAACCACCTGCACTTTGCCCCATACCGCCTTGCTGACCACCTTGACCACGGCTGTCTAACATCTGCATTTCACTGGCATTAATTTCAGTTTTGTAACGATCTTGGCCAGTTTGCTGATCTTGCCACTTGCTGGTTTGCAGTTTGCCTTCGAGGTAAACTTTAGAGCCTTTCTTTAGGTACTCGCCCGCGATCTCCGCTAAGCGGCGATACATGACGATGTTGTGCCATTCTGTACGCTCTTGCACTTGACCCTGCTGGTCTTTCCAAGACTCACTGGTCGCCACTGTAAAGTTGGCTACGGCATTGCCATTTGGCATGTAGCGTACTTCAGGGTCTTTCCCTAAGTTACCGACCAAAATTACCTTATTGACACCACGACTGGCCATTGAAATCTCCTGCGATATTCTTACAAATCTAATATAAATACTGCTTAACGGGTGAGGTCTACTCAAGTCCCAAACAGTTAATTGACAGAGCCTAACACAGCTCGCGCTTGTCTCAAATCGAAATGCTCATCAACTTTCAAATAAGCGACTTTCTCCTCAAGTACCACGATAGCTTCAACGACGCCTGGAAGCTGTGACAGCTCGGTCGCCATGGATCTAGCCTGCTCTTTACCTTCAACTTCGGCTTCTAATGTATAGCTCTTTAACAGCACGGGATTCTCCATGCCTAAGGTTAATAGTAGCCAAATAAACATCAAGCCGAATGCTACGGCAAACACCCCCGCCGCGCCGACCCACTGGTAAGCACCGCCGCCGAGTAAACCACCACAAAATGCCCCTAAAAATTGGCTGGTCGAATACACGCCCATGGCTGAGCCTTTATCCCCTACCGGGCAAAATTTAGCAATCAAGCTCGGCAGTGAGGCTTCAAGATAGTTAAACCCAGTAAAAAACAGCACGATCGCAGCGCTTAGCACCACTAAGCTATTAGCAAATAATGCCATGGAAGCAAGTGCTACCATCATGATTAACAGGGCAATTTGAAAGGTGGCCTTGGTGTTTTTCTTTTTCACGCCAATGATGATCAGCGGCACCATAAGGAAAAACGCGCCGATAAAAGCAGGAAAATAGAGCATCCAGTGCTTTTCTTTGACTAACCCCGCATCGACTAAATCCAGCGGTAAGGCGACAAACACTGCAGTTAACACCAAATGCAAAATAAAAATACCAGCGTCAAGCCTAAACAGCTGTGGATCTTTAAGCATGGCTTTAAGCTTGGCCGGCGCGGCAACCGTATCGCCTTTTGGCGCTTGGCTAATGGGATTGGGCACTAATAACTGCACTATCACCATGCCCAGTAACGCCAAACCTGCTGTCATGGCGAATAACCCTGATAATCCAAGGTGCTGCGCGACAATCGGGCCAACCAGCAAAGAGAGCGCAAAAGAGAAACCGATACACATACCAATAATCGCCATCACTTTAGTGCGCTGTTCATCGCGAGTTAAATCGGCTGCTAAGGCTAAAACGGCCGCAGCAATTGCGCCCATCCCCTGCATAGCGCGCCCGGCAACCACCCCATAAATAGAGTCCGCCATGGCTGCAACCACGCTGCCGATAGCAAATACCAACAAGCCTATTAAAATAATTGGCTTACGCCCATATTTGTCTGACAAGATCCCCATAGGGATCTGCAACACGGCCTGAGTTAAACCATATGCCCCTATGGCTATCCCCACCCATAATGGCGAAAAGCCCTGTAAGTGTTGTCCATAAAGCGCAAACACAGGCATGATCATAAACAAGCCCATCATGCGCAAACCAAATACACTGGCTAACGAAAATGCGACTTTTTTCTCAGTCTTAGACAGTCCATTATTGGCCATTTTTCGCCCTGATATGAATACAAAAATAAGTCGCGCATGTTATCACGAAGCGTGGATTTAGCTCAAAAAGAAAAATATAAGATGCGATGTATATGTAGCTATTCAATCACAAAGCTATAATTGCTCGTCAACATTTCCCCTAGCGCTTTTGTGTGAGCTGGCTATGACCTGAGACAATTTTTATGCGATAATCAGTCTCTTTTTTATTCGGCCAATCAGAGAGACAGATGGACAAGATTGAAGTTCGTGGCGCCCGCACCCACAATCTAAAAAACATCAACCTGACAATCCCAAGGGACAAGCTGATCGTCATCACCGGCCTATCGGGCTCGGGTAAATCATCATTAGCCTTCGATACCCTGTATGCAGAAGGACAACGTCGTTACGTCGAATCCCTCTCTGCGTATGCTCGTCAGTTTTTAAGCTTGATGGAAAAGCCCGATGTTGATCATATTGAAGGCCTAAGCCCGGCCATCTCTATCGAGCAAAAATCCACCTCTCATAACCCGCGTTCAACCGTGGGCACTATTACCGAAATCTACGATTACCTAAGATTACTGTTTGCCCGTGTCGGTGAGCCAAGATGCCCCACCCACAATCAGCCATTGGCGGCGCAAACCGTTAGCCAGATGGTCGATAAAGTATTAGAAATGCCAGAGGGCAGCCGCTTGATGCTGCTCGCACCTGTGATTAACGATCGCAAGGGTGAGCACGTAAAGTTACTCGAGAGTCTAGCGGCACAAGGGTTTATTCGCGCCCGTATCGATGGTGAAGTGTGCGATCTGTCCGATCCGCCAACGCTTGAATTGCACGTTAAGCACACCATTGAAGTGGTGGTTGATCGCTTTAAGGTACGTGACGACATAGGTCAACGCTTAGCCGAGTCATTTGAAACGGCCCTTGAGCTTTCTGGCGGTATCGCCACTGTCGCCTCTATGGACGGTGATCTAGAAGAGCTGTTGTTTTCTGCCAATTTTGCCTGTCCACATTGTGGATACTCTATGGCCGAGCTCGAACCACGTATCTTCTCATTTAACAATCCGGCTGGTGCCTGCCCCACCTGTGATGGTCTAGGGGTGCAGCAGTTTTTTGATGCCGAGCGCGTGATAACCAACACTGAGTTATCCCTTGCTGGCGGTGCGATCCGCGGCTGGGATAGACGCAACTTTTACTATTTCCAGATGCTCAGTTCATTGGCCGAGCACTATAAGTTTGATGTCGAAGTGCCCTATGAGCAGCTCAGCGATAAAATTCGCCGTATCGTGCTACATGGATCAGGTAAAGAGAGTATCGCGTTTAAGTACATCAATGATCGCGGTGATGTCGTGGTGCGCAACCACCCTTTCGAGGGGATCTTAAACAATATGGACAGACGCTATCGCGAGACCGAATCAAATTCGGTGCGCGAAGAGCTGGCCAAATACATTAACACGCAGGCCTGTAATAGCTGTGGTGGTTCGCGTCTGCGCGAAGAGGCGCGTAATGTATTTATTGAAGATCTTAATCTGCCAACACTCACCGAATGGTCAATTGGCGAGGCGATGAGCTATTTTGAGCAGCTATCTCTTACAGGTCAGCGCGCGCAAATTGCCGAAAAGATCTTAAAAGAGGTGCGCGATCGTTTAGGCTTCTTGGTCAATGTCGGGCTTAACTATTTGAGCCTATCACGCTCTGCCGACACCTTGTCTGGCGGGGAGGCACAGCGTATTCGTCTCGCTAGCCAGATTGGCGCCGGTCTTGTTGGGGTGATGTATGTTCTCGATGAGCCCTCCATAGGTTTGCATCAGCGTGATAACGAACGCTTACTGCAAACCCTGATTCATCTTAGAGATCTAGGTAATACCGTTATCGTGGTCGAACATGATGAAGATGCAATCCGCATGGCGGATCACATCATAGATATTGGCCCAGGCGCGGGGGTTCATGGTGGCCAAGTGATTTGTGATGGCAGCTTAGATGACATCATCAACTGTAAAGACTCGATAACCGGACAATATATCTCTGGCACTAAGCAGATCCACATCAGCGAAACGCCAGCTCAATATAATCCAAAGCAAGTCATCGAGCTGTTTGGCGCAACTGGCAACAACTTAAAAAATGTTGATTTAACCATACCCGTAGGTCTGTTTACCTGCGTGACCGGGGTATCTGGCTCTGGTAAATCAACGCTTATCAACGACACCTTTTATAAGATCGCTCATCGTCAACTAAATGGTGCCACCGTCGATGAACCCGCCCCTTACAAACGAATAGAGGGGATGGATCATTGCGATAAAGTGGTCGATATCGATCAAAGTCCCATTGGCCGTACACCACGATCGAACCCAGCCACTTATACCGGCATCTTTACCCCTATTCGTGAGCTATTCGCCGCGACCCAAGAAGCCAGAACCCGTGGCTATAAACCCGGGCGTTTCTCCTTTAACGTCAAAGGTGGACGCTGTGAAGCCTGTCAGGGCGATGGTCTGATCAAAGTCGAGATGCACTTCCTCCCCGATGTGTATGTGCCGTGCGATAGCTGTAAGAGTAAACGCTATAACCGTGAAACCTTAGAGGTGCGTTATAAGGGTAAAAATATTCACGAAGTGTTAGAGATGACCGTTGAGGAAGCCCGCGAGTTCTTCGATGCCGTACCCGCCATTGCCCGTAAGCTACAAACCTTAATGGAGGTTGGTCTGTCTTATATCGGCCTTGGCCAGAGTGCAACCACCCTCTCAGGTGGTGAGGCACAGCGTGTCAAACTGGCCAAAGAGTTGTCAAAACGCGACACAGGCAAGACCTTGTATATCCTAGATGAGCCGACCACAGGCTTACACTTTGCTGATATTCAGCTCTTACTCGATGTACTGCACCGTCTCAAGGCTCACGGTAACACCATAGTAGTGATTGAACACAATCTCGATGTGATCAAAACCGCCGATTGGATCATCGATCTTGGCCCTGAAGGGGGCTCTGGCGGCGGCACCATTTTGGTCAGTGGTACACCTATGCAAGTAGCTGAGCATCCAACCTCCCATACCGCGCGCTTCCTTAAGCCTTTGCTCGAGGCTTAAACCTGCTCGCGTCCTTGTTATAGATAATTGCTCTTGATAAGCGCCAAAGCCAGAATGATAAAATTCTGGCTTTGGCTGTCTTTACCAATGGATTACGGCTAAGTTATAGCCTAGACCACCACCCAAGCTAGGTGTCCAGTGCCCATGAGAGTGCTCAATCCTGCTCGCATCATTACGCTCATCTCACTCTATTTCACCTTTACGCTGCTCCTACTCGGATGTAGCAGTACAGGCAACACTTGCCGCCGCCCTTTACCACTCACCTGGAGCAATCAGACTCTGCTACTCGAGGATGTCACCAGATTAAGTTCGCCCGCTTTTGCAGGGCGCAAAACTATGACTCCCGGTGCGGCGTTGACTCGCGACTATCTTATCTTACGTATGCAACAGGCGGGATTACTCCCCTGGTCAAGCTCCCTCGCTCCACTCACCATGGCACCAGCCAAACACCACAACCCGTTCGAACAGCACTTTAGCTATCAATATCAGTTTACTGAACGCCAAGGTGTCAACCTCATCGGTATGCTGCCTGCAACTCATGCTAGCGGTCAATGGCGGCTGATTGTCGCCCACTATGATCATTTAGGCATGAGAGGCAGTAAGCTTTACCCGGGCGCCGACGACAATGCCTCGGGGATCGCAGCCATGCTGGCGCTGGCTGAGCACGCCAAAAGCCAACAACGGCCCACAAATTTACTCTTTATCGCTACCGATGCAGAAGAGCAAGGGCTATATGGCAGCCAAGCCTTAGTCGCCATGCTACAAGATAACAACAGCCAACCTTCGATGTCACAGATTGAATTGGCAATTAACTTAGATATGGTTGGACGCCCCGACCGCTATCACACCATCTATCTAGAGGGGCGCAGAAACTTTAGCCAATTTGCAGCACTCCAACAACATTTAATGCAAGCGGTAGGCTTATGTATCAGAGCCAATCACCCGCCCGAAGCAGGCAAAACAATACAAAGGATAGACTGGTTAAGATCGTCAGATCATTATTCGTTTCATCAGGCCAAGCTTCCTTGGCTCTATTTTGGTATACCACCCCATAGCGATTATCATCAGACCAGTGACATCGCATCGAAGATAGATATTGAGTTTCTAGCGGCTGTTACAGAAACGGCTTACGAACTACTCATTATCGACAGTTATCTCTTAAATAACCGAGCAAAACAATAGATTAATTTGTTATTTATTAAAAAACAACTCACTGTTAATTATAGATTTTAGCTGTAAAGCCCCATGTTTACTACTAAAAATCAGACTTAAGTGGTAGCCAATATCCCAACTCACTGCTATAATAACCGGCTTACTGATACTTTTCGGTGCGGGAAGTCGACACGGGGTTGATTTTCTGTCTATAAAATCTTTAGTGCAGTCTCTGCACTTTGCTACACCACAAGGCTACAACCCATGTCATCCAATGAAAAAACTTTCCGCGAACTCGGTCTTGCCGAGCCTTTGTTGCGTGCTCTTGACGAGCTTGGTTACGAAAAACCAACGCCAATTCAGTCTGCTAGTATCGAGCCACTTATGGCTGGTAAAGACATTTTAGGTCAAGCACAAACAGGTACCGGTAAAACCGGTGCATTTGCGCTACCGCTATTAAATGCGATTGACCCTACGTCAAATACACCACAAATTTTAGTATTAGCCCCAACTCGTGAACTTGCTGTGCAGGTCGCCGAAGCATTTGGTAGCTATTCAAAATTCATGAAAGGTATGCACGTACTGCCCATTTATGGCGGTCAAAGCATGCATCAACAACTTAACGCATTGCGTCGTGGTCCACAAATCATCGTCGGTACGCCTGGCCGTGTAATGGATCATATGCGTCGTGGCACCCTTAAGCTTGATACGCTTAAAGCTATGGTGCTCGATGAAGCCGATGAAATGCTAAAAATGGGCTTCATCGATGATATCGAATGGATCCTAGAGCACACGCCTAAGCAGCGTCAGCTAGCATTATTCTCAGCTACTATGCCTGAGCAAATTAAGCGTGTTGCCAATAAATATCTTACTGAGCCAGCACACATTAGTATCGCTGCAAGTCATACTACCGTTGCCTCAATCGAACAGCGTTTCGTTCAAGTCTCGCAACACAACAAGCTAGAAGCGTTAGTTCGCGTACTCGAAGTTGAAAATACTGAAGGTATTATCATCTTCGTTCGTACACGTAACAGCTGTGTTGAACTGGCAGAGAAGCTAGAAGCTCGTGGTTATGCATCATCACCGCTCCATGGCGATATGAATCAGCAAGCTCGTGAACGCGCCGTTGATCAGCTAAAACGTGGTCAACTTGATATTATTATTGCAACTGACGTTGCTGCACGTGGTCTTGACGTTGAACGTATTGGTCACGTTATTAACTACGATATCCCATACGACACTGAAGCCTATGTTCACCGTATTGGTCGTACAGGCCGTGCTGGTCGTACTGGTATGGCAATTCTATTTGTGACCCACAGAGAGATGCGCATGCTGCGCACCATTGAGCGCGCGACTAAGAGTCGTATCTCTCCAATGGACGTGCCTAGCCCTGAAACAGTAACTGAGCGTCGTCTATCTCGTTTAGGCGAGCAAATTGCTGAGATAATCAGTAAAGACTCTCTCGATTTCATGAAGGGTGCTGTTGCGCAACTTTGTCAGCAACTGGAAGTTGATACCGAAGTTCTTGCTGCTGCATTACTACAGCAAGTTCAGAAAGAGCGTCCATTGCAGCTGCCTAACATCAACGAACGTCAACGTGATAGTCGTGATGAGCGTAGTACCCGTGAACGTGGTGAACGCGGTGATCGTGCACCTCGCGAACGTAACCGTCGTGATTCACGACCAACGCCAAGCAATCTAGGAACGGCTGATACCTTAAAAGATCACCCAGACGTTAAGATGTGTCGCTATGTTATCGACGTAGGTCGTGACCATGGTGTTGGTGTCGGTAATATTGTTGGCGCCGTAGCAAATGAAGCCAACATCGATAGCCGTTACATTGGACAAATCCAATTATTTGATTCAATGACCGCCATCGACTTGCCAGACGGAATGCCAAAAGATGTCTTACAGCACCTGAAGAAAGTGCGTGTATGCGGTAAGCCGCTTAACATCCGTGAAGCCGGCACCGAACTGCCAGCAAGTGCGGGTGATGACAGCCGTCCACCACGTCGCCGTAAGCCAGCTGGCGACCGTAAACCACACCGTAAGGGTGGTAAAGACAACGCTTAATAGGCCGAGTCTATCTCACTTAAAGCCACCATGCGTTAACATAACCTGTTGTGGCTAAATACGTGAGTTTACATCAACGCCAATGCGACAAAAAAGGAGCCAAATGGCTCCTTTTTTACGTTTCCCCCCAATAAGAATTATATTGCTGAAATTGGCTCGGTGTTATCAATAAGCACTGAGCATACAAACCGCAACGTCGCTATCCAAGCGCGCCTTTATCTATATCAATCTATCCGTTTCAATCCAGCCTGCTGCTCCGCCATTAATGCTGCAGCGCAAGCTTGGCAGAGACAGGCATCGCGGCGAACATTGACGGTCAGCGATGCCTTTGGCACAAAAACTTGACTATGACACCAACAGGTCTCACTAGGCCGTTGGTTGGCTACGGCGCACTCATTTGACTGCTGACATAAGGGGCATTGTATCGTGGCGTCCGATAATCCGTCTGACTGAGTCGGCGAATCCGCCTGTTTGTATATCATCTCTCACCATTTCCCATAAAAAAGGAGCATTAGCCGTTACGCTAACACTCCTCTCACTCAAGATTAATCAGCGTCGATGACAAGGCTGATTAACGTCAACATCACTTTTTATCAGGGTTCACAGGGTAAGATTGGCTACCTAAAACTGCGCCACCATTAACCGATTGACCGTAATAACCTTGGTGATTATGGTATTGCTTTTGTAACGCTTCAACATCACCCTTAAAGCGTGGATCTTGTGGGCGATCTTTCGAATTAATGTAGGCCGCAACATCCCAAGCTTGTTGGTTTGTCAGCTGAATACTCTTACCAAATGGCATATTCTCGTAAATGAAGTTTGCGGCAGTATTGACCCTATGCATGCCTGCACCCCAGTTAAAGCTCTGCGGCCCCCACAATGGCGGTAGGCTATAAACACCAGCAATGGCAAGCCCTTGGCCATCATCTCCGTGACAAGCTTGGCAATGCGCTTGGTAAACCGTAGCCCCACGCTCAGGTGAATAGGCTAACTCTGGTTTGTCAATCGGTGGAAATCCACGACCAGGAAGCTTAGCTAACTCATCAATATTCATCGCAGCTTTAACCGCCGCTGGTAGAGCAAAATCTTCACGCTTGCCACCTTTAAGTAACTCGGCATCACTCAACTCTGGCACTTCACCCGCCACTTGATATTGATCCATCAAGCCACTCATGGCTAACCAGTATGAATAAGCAGATAATGCCACTAACTCTTCACTGCCATTTGCAGGCGCTTGACCGTTCATCGAATAAGTAAAACAGCCTTGAATACGATCTTGGAAGCTATTGACCTTATCATTCTTCTTACGGTAAGCGGGATAAGCCATATAAGCTGCCCATAATGGTGATGCATTGGGTTTACGCCCAGCATCCATATGGCAATTAGAGCAGTTCAACTCGTTACCGACATATTTACCGCGTAACTGTTGGGTATTAACAAACAGCTGATAACCCTGTCTGACTTTATCACCAAATGCCCCTTGAGGAATGGCACTCATCTCTCTTGGGTTTAGATAAACGGTATCTTCTGACTTCGGCTTAACTTGTAATTCTGCCTGCTTGTCAGGTAACTCTGCGGCAATAACTAAGCTTGGCACACAGAGTCCAACCAACGCTATCAAAGCACTGCGTAGCGATTTAACATGATTCATGGTCAGACTCCCTATTTGATCTCGGCAAAATACTTGGCTAACGCATCAATCTCATCTGCGGTTAGCTTATTTGCAATGGAACCCATCATTGCATCTACATCACCCTTACGAGTGCCGGCTTGCCAAGCAAGTAATTGGGTTTTGATATAGCTAGCTTGCTGGCCTGCAAGACGTGGGAACTGGCCACCACCTACGCCCGAAGGACCATGACACGTGACGCACGCTGGGATCATTCTGTCCCAATCACCTTGGTACACCAACTCTTGGGTTGGGTCGCTATACACTGCGGCTTCACCACGAAGGTGAACAGTGACTTCTGGCACCTCTTGAGATGCAAAATAGTCTGCAACAGGCTTAATTGCATCACCTTGTAGCACCATAGACATAGGCGTCATGCTGACATTTTGGCGCTGACCAGTTTGGAACAACTTGATCTGCTGAGTAATATATTCAGTAGATAAACCCGCTAATCTTGGGCCTAATGGCTCAACGCCTTGCCCCGTAGGACCATGACATGTCCCACACAACTGTGCTGATGGCGGCATTGCCATTGGCTCTGCCAATAAAGGCATCGACAATAGCAATAAAGCCGAACCTAATGTTATCGATCTCATAATTATCCTCCCGATTATGACTGCTATTAATGATAGAGAGATTCGAACAATAAGGTAATGGATTTCATAAAAAAAAGCATAAAATATTCCTATAAAACATAAACGCATCCTTTTGGCAGCAAGATGTGTTCAAATGTCACTATAGCAATACAACTTATGCTCTATTGATGGGTACTCACGATAAATGAAACTATCAATCGCCATTAAGCCGGTAACGCCCCTCTATTAGCACCAGAGGCGCCCAACCACCGTAAGGGACGAATTGTCATGAGCTTATTTGCCCGGACGCACCCCTAAGGTATGGCAAATAGCATAAGTTAACTCCGCGCGGTTCAAAGTGTAAAAATGGAAATCTTTAACACCTTCACGCGACAGCACTTTCACCATATCGATCGCCACATTGGCACCCACCATCTGTCTTGTTGCAGGATCGTCCTCCAAGCCTTCAAATTGGCTATGTAACCAGCGAGGAATAGACACATTGGTCATGCCAGCAAAGCGCTTGAGTTGATTAAAGTTGGTGACAGGTAAGATACCTGGAATGATTTCAACGTCGATACCGGCCGCCACACAGCGGTCACGAAAACGTAAGTAAGACTCTACATCGAAGAAAAACTGCGTAATAGCACGGTTAGCGCCCGCATCAATTTTCTTTTTTAAATTAATCAGATCCGCTTGCGCATTGGTTGCATCAGGGTGACCTTCAGGATACGCGGCAACCGAAATATCAAAATCGGCCACCGATCGTAATAGACGCACCAAATCGTTAGCAAATCGGGTGGGCTTAGCGCTACCTTCAGGCAAATCCCCCCGTAGCGCGACTATGTCACGTATCCCTGAATTCCAATAATGCTTTGCCAGTTCGACTAACTCTTCATCACTAGCATCGACCAAGGTCAGATGCGGCGCAGCCACCAGATCGGTTTCTTTTTGAATGCGCTCAATCACGCCATGAGTGCGATCGCGCACGCCAGAATTCGCGCCATAGGTTACCGAGACGAACTTAGGCTTTAACGGTTCGAGACGTCTAATGGACTTCCATAGGATCTGCTCCATCTCAGGGGTCGCTGGCGGGAAAAATTCGAACGATACGTTAATGTCACCATTAAGCTCAGACAAGCTTTGGTTTAATGAATTTGCATGTTGTGCGTGGTGAAAAGCCATCTTTAATCCCTCAGACGTTCTATGATAGTAAATAGACGTTTGGACGTCTATATGTCCATATACTAGAGAAACTCAGTTTGAAGTCAAGTGTAAAAGTTGACCAAAATTAAAATAGTCTATTCATCTCTACAACAAACCGATTACAGCATGAGCGACATGATCAGCAACCCATTGTTACATAACATGTATTACCTGCTTGCCGACAAGGTATTGCCGATATAACTACCGGCTGGATAACAGACATTTTCCAAGAAAAAAGCGAATATTGTGGCATTGAGATGAAGTAGTAGATGCACTATATAGCGGCATTATCGACAAAAAAGCGGCCCAAGTGTTAACTTAGGCCGCCTAAGGTATGACGTCTGCGAAGAGGTTACTCTTGCAATAGATCGCGACAGATCTGCGCCAGATCCGATTGCACCGCAGCAGCGGTGACTTCACGGCCGGCACCTGGACCACGAATAATCAAAGGATTATCTTGATAGAAGTGACTACGAATCACAAACACATTATCGCCGGGCGTTAAATTAGCGTAAGGATCGTTGCGATCAACCCACTCAATCCCTACCTGTGCCGCAAGTTGAGCGTCACTGTGTTGCAAGGAGGCCACATAGCGCAGCACTTTATTTTGCTCCGCTGCCGCTTGATATTGGCGTAACATTTCAGCATCTAGCTCACTAATTCGTTCAATAAATTCAGCCAGTGGGATCTGCGCAAGATGCGGCGGCACTAAAGAGTGCAGTGCAATATCATCAAGCTCAATATCATGGCCTATCTCTCGCGCTAAAATCAGCAATTTACGCTGCATATCTCGACCCGACAGGTCGTCACGTGGATCGGGCTCGGTCAGCCCAAGCGCCTTAGCCTGCAGCACCAATTCAGAGAAGGGTTTAGTGCCATCGAAATGTTCAAACAACCAGCACAAGGTTCCGGAAAAAATCCCCCCAACCGCTTCGATGGCGTCGCCACTGTTATGCAAGTCATTTAAGGCATGTTGCACGGGTAATCCCGCACCACAACTGGCATTGTAGCGCCAAAAAAGTCGCCGATTATCCAGTTGCTGTTTTAATTCTTGATAAAAAGGTAAAGGCCCACTGCCTGCCAGCTTATTGGCGCTAACCATATGAATACCACGGGCAAAAAATGCTGGATACTGCAACGCCAGATCGGCGCTAGCACTGATATCTAACGCGACAAGTTCATCACATTCAACATGGCGTAATCGTTCAAACAGGTGGCTGTAATCCCAAGGGGTTGCTTGCTCATTAAATTGCTGCTGCCAGTGATTAAGATCGATATCGGTCTCGCTTAATAGCGCCAACTTAGAGCTCAATAAGCCGACTAACTCGACACTGACCTCAAGCTCCTTGTTTAATACCGGCCTTGCCCGCTTAAACAGTTCAATCCATGCATCACCAATATTACCAATACCGAGCAGTAACACCCCGATACGTTTACGCGGGCCAGCGCAGCGACGATGTACCTTTTGCGTCAATAGGCTCACCTGCCCCTTAGGAACCAAGGTGACCAAACTTAGGCCATCATTACACAATGGATGAGCATCGCGGCTTAATAGGCGCGAAAACCCCCGGCGATAAAGTGCAGCATCAGCACTGACTAGGGCCACTAAACCTAAATCTTGTCGCACCTCTAACGCATCGATCCCCAATACTTGAATATTGACTTCAAATATGGCCCGCGCTTGTTTTTCACTCTCGTGGGTAAAGGCGAGTTCCGCGCGACCAGACGCCGATGACCAGTAGGCCAAAGGAGCCAGTCCGGCCTTAGCAAAACACTCTAATAATTGAGGCAGCTCGGCATTAAAGCTTAAGCTAAATAATGACACGCTAGGTAAGCTAGTAACGACGGGCGCGCTGGCCGATAGGCTCTTAGGCGCGATCAGCGTGAAATCGGTATGGGGCGCATAACTCGAACGCACCGCTAGGCTCACGTTAGTGTCAAACAGTGGCTGCAAGGTGCGGTTATGCAGTACCGGCGAGCCAAGGTGTGCCAAGCGATTGGCCTCGGTTAATGACATGCTTTTGAGCAGGCGCGCATCGTTAATGCGATTGGGATCGGCATTAAACACCCCTTCCACATCGGTCCAAATGGTCACCCGCTCAATATTGGCTAAGCTGGCTAGCAAGGTGGCGCTATAGTCTGAACCATTACGACCCAGCAACAGGGTATCTCCCTTATCATTAGCACAGATAAACCCGGTGATCACTAAGCGTTCATTAGGGTGAGCATTCAGCATCGCCTGCACTTTTTGCTTTGATTGCCCAATGCGGATCTGCGGTACCGCGCCTTCATCGGCCACCAATAAAGTACGCGCATCCACATCGACCGCCCCAACACCGGACTCACGCAGCAACGCGGCAAGTAGACGTGACGACCAGCGTTCGCCAAAACTGACCACTTGATTGCGTTGATAATCGCTCAGCTCGTCAAGAGAAAGTAGCGTGCTGAGTTGGGATTTATCGGTCGATAAACGCTCGCGTAAGCTGCGAGCCTGTTCGTTAGATAACAGCTGCTCGATCAGATTTTGTTGGTAACTGATCAACACTTGCAGCTCTTCTTGCCACAGCAAACCTGACTCGGTTAGCTCAAGTAATTTATATAAAAAATTAGTACTCTTGCCCGCAGCAGAAACCACGATAAGATCATCGCTATGGCCATGGGTGAGTAATATATGAGCGACACGGCGGTAACAATCTGCATCCGCTAAACTAGAACCGCCAAATTTATGCAAATGACATCGTGTCATTTTTTGCTCCTCAATACCTTTAACAACTTACCGCGATAGCCGCATCTAAACCCGCTTGAATATCTGCCACCAGATCATCACCATCTTCAATTCCAACAGATAAACGAATGAGGGTATCTTTTACCCCAGCCTCTACACGCGCCGCTGGCTCCATCGCTCTGTGGGTCATGGTAGCAGGAACCGCCACTAAGCTCTCTACCCCACCCAAGCTTTCGGCTAAAGAGAAGTATTCTAACGCATTTAAAAAGGCAATAAGCTCTGCTTCACCACCTTTTAACTCAAAACTGAGCATGGAACCAAAACCTTTTTGCTGTTTTAACGCAATCTCATAGCCTGGATGATCCGCCAAGCCTGGATAATACACCTTATCAACCGCGCGATGACGGGTTAGCAAAGCTAACACCTGCTGTGCGTTGGCTTGATGCTGACGCATTCTCACCGCGATTGTTCTTAAGCCGCGTAAGGTCAAATAGCTATCGAAGGCTGAGCCGGTTAAGCCTAAGGTATTAGACCACCAATGTAACAGCTCACCCACTTCAACATCTTTAGCGACAACCGCGCCGCCGACCACATCGCTATGTCCATTGATATATTTAGTCGTTGAGTGGATCACTATGTCAGCGCCGAGCAACAGAGGCTGCTGCAAGATAGGCGATAAAAAGGTGTTATCGACCACCACTAGCGCCCCCACTTCATGGCTCTGGCTCGCAATCGCTGCGATATCGACCACGCGCAGTAATGGATTTGACGGGGTTTCTAACCAGACCATTTTAGGTTGACGAGCAATAACGTCTGCCAAAGCAGCGGCATTCGTTTGGTCAACCACCGCCAGTTTAAATGCCCCTTTCTTGGCGAGGTGGGTAAATAGTCGATAACTACCGCCATAGCAATCGTGTGGCACCACGAGTAGATTATCGGGCCCAAGCAAGCTGGTCACTAAGGTGATGGCCGCCATGCCAGTACAGGTCACTATGCCTGCCGCGCCACGTTCCAGCTCTGCTATGGCGTCGGCCAAAATACAGCGAGTCGGGTTACCCGAACGGCTATAATCAAAATCTCTCGGTTGTTGATGACCATCAAAGGAGTAATTGGTCGACAAGTAGATGGGGGGGACTACGGCACCATATTGAGTGTCGGATTCAATCCCTCCACGCACAGCTGCCGTGGCTAATTTACGCTCAGTCATCTTTTACTCCTAAAGTTAAATCGGCGGCAGTCATCTATACCATAGAGATGTCTGGACGTCTAAATGTACCTAAGGGAAGCGGTAGCGTCAACAACTTTAGACGTTTAGACGTCCAAGCATGTAGAAATCTATTTGCAATTAACAAAAATTAGAGGCAATAATTTGACTGTACCCGGTAAGGGTATAAAATCTGCCCCGAATTTGAGAATTAACAGGTGAGTCAATGACTGAGTGGAATGGCGATTATATCAGCCCCTATGCTGAACATGGTAAGAAGAATGAGCAAGTGAAAAAAATCACTGTCTCTATTCCCCTCAAGGTGCTTAAGATTTTAACCGACGAACGCACTCGTCGTCAGGTGAATAACTTACGCCACGCCACAAACAGCGAATTGCTTTGTGAAGCTTTTTTGCATGCTTATACTGGCCAACCTTTACCCCATGACGATGATTTGTCAAAGGACAAACCTGACAGCATTCCAGCCGAAGTGAAAAAGCTGATGACTGAGATGGGCATCGAATGGGAAGACGTCGAGTAAATCGACTTTACCTATCATGTTTTGCTAGAGAGGGATCGCACTGCGATCCCTCGTCTTTATCACCTCTAAACACACTAGAATCTATGGTGACATAGTGCCCGAACTTTTGATTGACCCCGTGCTTCTTGGCCTAGCGTCGCTGATCATCTTTATTGGCGCCCTAACCCAAAGCCTAATCGGTTTCGGCTTAGCCGTTGTCGCCTCACCATTACTCTACCTTGTCGACCCAAGCCTAGTACCCGCTCCAGTGATTATGATGGGCTTTTCTATCGCCTTACTGACCCTACTAAGAGAGAGACGCGCACTGGAGTTTAACGGCTTACAATATGCTTTGCTGGGGCGTATCCCTGGCGGCATATTAGGCGCCGCCTTATTATTGCTCGCACCACAGCCAGTGTTAGGCTTGGTCATTGCGAGCATCGTTGCTTTAGCCGTGATCCTGAGCATTTTCAAATTACACCTGCCAATTAACCGCAGCAATCTTTTTATCGCGGGGGTGCTGTCGGGCATTTTTGGTAATATCGCCGCCATCGGTGGGCCGCCAATGGCTATTTTACTTTCGGGCAAAGACGCCAAACAATTTCGTGCGGCGTTATCGGCGTTCTTCATCTTTAGCTCAATGATCGCATTAATCATTTTGGCCTTCAGTGGATTACTCACGCTACGTCATCTGTATCTTTCGGTGCTCTTACTGCCATCGGTACTACTAGGGTTTATCGTTGCTAATCGTATTGTCGGCGCTGTCGACAAACGAAAAACACAGCTTTTAACTCTGGTATTATGCAGTCTAAGTGCACTTATCCTGGCAGTAAAATCGATTATCGAACTGAATATAACGAGCTAAGATAGCCGTCCGCTAGCTCACAGGTCTAAGCCAGACAAACCTAGCAAGACAGGTCAACGTTAGAAGTGATATGAGGTTTGAATCACGCCGCCTATGGTATCGTCGCTGCCAAATAACCCAGTTAAATCAAGATTAAAGGTGCGACCGATACTAAAGCCAGTGCCGACAGAATACAGGTCAATTGTAGTATTGTTTAAATCATGACGATAACCCACCCGCAGTGCCAACCAATCGGCGGTTTTTAGCTCTCCTGCGAAACGCCAATATTGTGTACTCGCCACCTCATCAAAGCGCTGATAGTCATTTAAATCGATATCGGTAGTTAGGCTCAGATTAGCCCAATCATAAGCAAGCCCTGCGGTATACAAAGACTCAATTCGATAAGTAAATTGCCGCCCTAGCGTATCAATCGTTTGTTGCTTGTGGTTGAAAAGATTGCGTCCCGACACCCCTAAGGTCAACCCTGCCGTAGGCTGTATCGCTACGCCAATATCAAAATTAAATACCGTATCGTCATAAGAATAGCGAACATCATCAGCGTCATCGACATTAAAATTGTTAGCATTCACAACATAGTTGTAAGTGTCAATGCGCTGCATTTTAGGCGAGATCCCGACCGCGATAGGCATATTGACAATTGACAGGGGGAAACTCAACGCAACGCCAATATCAGACACACCGCCCGCAACAACTGCCCCTTGAGAGTCTAACTCTGAGATAGTTGACGAGCCATTGACATCAAGGTTATTTAAATTATCCAGATCAATTTGGGAGACAGCAGCAACGCCTACAGCATCTATATAAGTCTTATAAAACAATGCCATTGGCATCTTAACAGTGGGTAAGACAAAGGACACACCCAATCCAACATTATTGGTGTAAGCTCGCTCACCATGCAGTGACTGAAGCTTACCACCACTGTCCTTGCTGGCATCTAAGGCTATTAATGCAGGGTTAATAAAGGCGGTACCTTGGTGATTGGATGAAGCTACACCCATGGCATCGCCATGGGCGTCATAATGTTGCTGTGCAGCAAAACTAATACTAGCAACACTCATCAGGGTGATTAACACGATTATGCTAAGGCACTTCATTCCCTTTCCCCCGAACCATGATATTTTTAAGCGTGTCGAAATGTTTATACGCTCGATTTTTAAAGATAGTTCATTTATCAAGTTCTGAATGATGTGCTTAGTAAAAATACTGCAATTTAGTGCTATTTAATCTCTAGTTGCACTGACGTCGATGGTCCATCCCCTTTTATTAGGCGTAAAAATAGCTGAAGTGATGGATATTGCCCCCCATAAAAAACCTCTTTCACCTACTTTAGACGGCATATTGATACCATCTAACAACGCCCCCCCTTTAAATAAATTAACAAGCTTATTGATATCGCTAACGTTATTTAGCAGATGATGAACATCTAAAGTGTGATTCACCTCCACCAGCAATTGATAGCCTAAATCGCCTCCCCATAAAAACAACAAAACACAAAAACCATTAAATATAGATACTTACATAGCATCAATTAGATTTTTATCAATGATATTTTTATCAATTAGATTTTTATTGTAAAAGTGATCAACCTCAAATTCACATCTCACCCGCTTGAGTAAGATCTTTAACAACAAACGCTCGATTTGTTTAACAAAAAAATCACCACGGGCGGTGATTAAGGAAAGATGATGAAAAACATAGTCAAGATAACAACGTGTATCATGCTCACATTCTCGTTAGGCGCCCAAGTATATGCCGTAGAAGGTGGCAACCCGAAGAAAGGCAAACACCTCTACAAGAAAGAGTGTAAAGCCTGTCATAGCAAAGGCGATTCGGGCGGTGAAATCACCCCGATGAGCAAAACCATGAGCCAGTGGGATCGTTTCTTTAAGAATGACCAACACAAGGTTAAGCCTGAAGTTTTTGAACAACTCTCCGAAAAAGAACGCTTGGATATCCAGCAGTTTCTCTATGACCACGCGGCAGACTCCGATCAACCACAAACCTGTGGTTAAGACTCACTAAGCCCATCGACTGCGCACCTCGCGCGACGGAGAGATAAGATGCGTACACTACTATCGATACTTATTGCCAATGCATTAGCCTTTTCTGGCGGTGCTTACAGTGCCGACCAAGAGCAACAAAAGCTGGCAGACTTAAAACAGCAACTAGCTGAGTTATCGCAAGAAATTGACGATATTAATAGCCGCGTAGACCAGAATGAGCGCCACACGGCACTAGACAGAATCCAACTCACTGGGGATTTTCGTACTAAGGCTCATTCACTGCATTACCAAAATGTCACTTGGAACCCTGCCATCAAAGTTGACTTCAATGATTTTGGCCAAAAAGCCATGTCTGGCGCCTTTGGAATGCCAAACGATGCCAACTCGCCATTAGGCAAGATGTTAAGCGCCAACCCTGAATTAGCCAGTGCGTTCCAAAATGGCATGTTACAGGGGGTAATGCCTTATGTGCTTGCACCTAAATCGGTACAAGATATCGATAACGATATTTTCTATACCACCCGCCTCAGACTCAATCTAAAAGCCAAAGTATGGGACAACGTTGGCTTTTCAGCTCGATTAAGCATGTATAAAAACTGGGGTGACTCGACTGGCACCCAAGTATTTGATTCATGGCGCTCGTTCACCATGGATGGCAGTAGTAGTGGCAATACCAGCGGTGATTGGCTCAGAGTCGAGCGCGCCTACTTCGATTGGAAAAACATCGGTGGCACCAACACCTATCTTTCTATCGGTCGTCGCCCCTCAACCTACGGCCCACCATCACATTACAGAGAAAACGAGAAGCGCGGTGGCACACCGTCGGGTCACTTAGTCAACTTTAACTTCGATGGCGCCACCTTAGGTTACAACTTAGGCGAAATCACAGGTATCGATGGCCAAGTGGTCCGTTTCTGTTACGGCCAAGGCTTTGAGTCACAATGGGGGAATGGCGAAATGTTTGGTGATATCGTCACCAAAGATACGCATCTAGGGGGTTTTAATATCGACGCCATCAACGACGGTAACCACTTCCTGCAATTTACTCTGTTTGGTGCCAAAGACATTAACGACGGCTTCAAAGGCACCATGGCTTTTCCAACTCAACTGGCAGGCATTTTTGCCCCAACCATGTACCAAGATATGCAGAAGTTTGACAACTTCAACTTTCAAACCCGGGTACAACCTAGTGGGGTGATTGGCGATATGTATTTAGGGGGTGTCGGTTACGCCTATGAAAGCGATGAGGATATGAAGCTATTCGCCTCTTTTGGCTGGACACGAGCCGAAGGCAACGGCAATGCCGGTATGTTTGGCGGCATGTTAAGTGATGCGGTATTTGAAGCACAGGTCAACGCCGACGGCAGTGAAATTATCATGATGCCAGACGCCGCCGATAGCGCCGACACTAAAGATGGGTACGGCGTTTATGTCGGCATCCAAATTCCGGCGCCTTACGGTAAGTTAGGCCTGGAATATAACTACGGCTCTAAATACTGGACTCCGTTTACTCAAGCGCAAGACGATCCAATTGGCAGCAAGCTTGCCACCCGTGGTCATGTTGCCGAAGCCTATTACCTGTTTGATATCAACCCACGTATGTTCATCAAACTGGCAGGGATTTATTACGACTATGAATACACAGGTAGCGGTACCCCTGTTGGCGCGCCGCAAAAAATTGATGATGTCATTGAAGGCACCGCTTATTCGATGCTCCCTGTGGTCGACACCGCCTTTGACATCAATGCCTCGTTAACAGTCAACTTCTAAACTTAGACTATTCCCCGGCGCTCGCCGGGGGTAGGGATAACCGATGAAACATCCACGCTTTTTAATCTCAATAATCGCCATGGGGCTATTGGGGCTGGCCAGCGCCAATGCCGCAGACAATCCCCATAAAGATGCCATTGCAGGCCCCTTTACCCAAGGGTCACAAGTCACGGCACAATGTGTTGAGTGCCATGAAGATCATGCTAAAGACTTTATGAAATCATCCCACTGGACATGGGAATTGGAACAAGTACTTCCTGAACGCACGGTTAAACGTGGCAAAAAAAACGCCATCAATAACTTTTGTACCTCAATTTCGGGTAACGAACCCAGATGTACTAGTTGCCATGCGGGTTATGGCTGGAAAGACGACAGTTTCGACTTCAGCGACATGACCAAGGTCGACTGCTTGGTCTGTCACGATACCACAGGGACTTATATTAAAGATCCAGCCGGTGCGGGTGAAGCGTTAGCCAAGGTCAACCTTGAGCGCGTAGCGCAAAATGTCGGTATGCCAGTACGAGATAACTGCGGTACTTGCCACTTCTATGGCGGCGGTGGAGATGCGGTTAAACATGGCGATCTCGACTCCTCGATGGCTTACCCAGATAAGGCAACCGATGTCCATATGGACAGCGATGGCAACGACTTCCAGTGCCAAACCTGCCATGCTACCGAGCAACATCAAATCAGCGGTAATGCCATGGGTGTATCACCAGGCGGCACTAATGACATTGGCTGTGAAAGCTGCCATGAAGCTGCGCCTCACAGCAACAAACGCCTTAACACCCATACCGCTAGCGTGGCTTGTCAGACATGCCATATCCCCTTCTTTGCGCGCAATGAGCCTACGAAGATGAGCTGGGATTGGTCTACTGCAGGTAGCGATCAAGAAGAAACCGTCGATGAAAATGGCAAGCACACCTTTATGAAGAAAAAAGGCAGCTTCGTTTGGAAGAAGATGGTGGCTCCTGAATATGCTTGGTATAACGGCAAAGCCGATGCCTACATGGTCGGCGATAAAATGGACCCCACCAAGATAACTAAACTGACTTACCCCATAGGCGATATTACCGACGCTACCGCTAAGATCTATCCGTTCAAAGTACACAGAGGCAAACAGATCTACGACAAGAAACAAAATATCTTTGTCACGGCCAAGGTTTATGGCAAAGGCGGCTACTGGAAAGACTTCGACTGGGATAAAGCCGCGAAGTTAGGTATGGAAGCTAACCAAGCATTAACGGAGCAAGGTATCAAGTACAGTGGCGAACATGGCTTTGCTGAAACCGAAATGTGGTGGCGTATCAACCATATGGTATCGCCATCAGATCAAGCCCTTAAATGTAACGACTGCCACAACAAAGGCACTCGCATGGATTGGCAAGCCTTAGGTTATGACGGCGACCCAATGAAAAACAAACAAGGAGTCAGACACGAAAAATAGGTCTAGATTCATGAGCGCTACCGCTAACAGGTAGCACCGTTATCGCCTTAAGCCATATGGCCAATTCGACACAGTTTTTTTATCGAGTTGGCCATTTTGTCTCACACCCTCGTCAACCATGGCTATATAAGCTGCTTAATCCTATGAATAACCACAAAAAATGTGGCATTAAAATTGCGTTATTAAGAGACCATTTTCTGCGGCAAGCTATATGAGTTGTAATAGCAACAGATTGAAATACATTAATCAATTTACAGGTGAATTCGGCGGAGCTTTTGCCGATTTAGGCACTTTTTTACCTTTAGTGCTGGGGCTTATCGCCCTGAACCACTTCTCAGCTCAAGGGATCTTTATCGGCTTTGGCCTGTTCGCCTTATTTAGCGCCTTCTACTACCGCAGGCCGATACCTGTACAACCGATGAAGGTGATTGCCGCGCTGGTCATCGCCCAAGGGTTAACCCCCGGCATGCTGCAAGCCAGTGGCATGATGATGGGCGGTATTTTACTGCTGTTAGCCTACAGCGGTGCCATTACCTGGATGGCTAAACAGTTGTCACCCGCCATCAGTATTGGTATACAGCTGGCCATAGGTTTACAACTGATTTGGATGGGCGCCCAGATGATGAGCGACACCTGGCTCATCGGCATCTTGGCCTTTAGCGCCCTGTTTGCTAGCCGTTTCTTACCCCTGCCCTACCTTGTGATGCCTTTAGTGTTAGTGCTCGGGATTGTATGGCAATATTACAGCGGCTTCGCCCCTAGCTTTACACTCGCGGCCAGCAACGATTGGCAACTGGGCTGGCCCAGTATGCAAGAGTGGACCTCCGCTGCCGGATTATTAGTCCTTCCGCAGCTGGCACTGACACTCACCAATGCGGTGATCGCCACCTCGGCAATGGCAAAAGAGAAATTTCCCCACGATGCCAATCATCACACAGACAGATTCTCACCTAAACGACTCGCCACCAGCTCTGGCTGGGCCAACCTGCTATTAGCGCCTTTTGGCGCAGCCGCCATGTGCCATGGCGCAGGAGGGCTAGCGGTGCAATATCATTTTGGCGCCAGAACCTGGCTCGCTCCCGCCCTATTTGGTAGTAGCTGTCTACTCATCGCCCTATGTTGGGGTGAGGGTATCGCGAGCCTACTGTCACTTATCCCCTTAGCGGTGCTGGGCAGCTTGCTTGCTATTGCAGGAGTACAATTGGCATGGTCAAAACGCTTTATCGACGGCAAACCCTTTTGTATTTTTGTCATCCTCTCGACTGCGGCGGTGTGTTTATTTGTCAACACGGCAGCAGGCTTAGCGGCAGGAATGATATTAGAGGTGGGACGTCGTCAATGGCATACCATTAACGATTTACGTTCGTGAACAGGTTAACGCTGTGGCACATACTGCTTAGCAAGCATCACCAGCAATACGCCACCAAGTATCATGACTGAGGCGAGTATTAATGGCTTGGATAACGGCTCATTGATGAGCACCACACCGCCAAAAGCAGCCAAAAGCGGCACTAACAATTGCACTGCGGACGCTTGAATCGCCGTTAAGCCTTTAAGCGCCGCATACCATATTGCATAGCCTATACCCGATGTTAACCCACCAGATAATATCGCCAGTAACACGCCCTCAATTGACAGTAGCCTAGATTGATAACTCACGGCCAATAAAACCAGTACGAGTGGTAAACAACGCATAAAATTGTACGCGGTATCGCTCATAGGATCGCCACTCCCTCTGCCCACCAAGGTGTATCCTGCCCAAGCGACACCTGAGAGTGCCATCAATATAAACCCACCCAAAGGTGGCGTCGATATGCTGGGCAGCAACAAATAAACCAAGCCTAAAAACGCCAGCGCGACCCCGCTCCATTCAAACCAACGCAACCGATAACCTTGGGTTAAGCTCGCGCCAATCATGGTCAGCTGCACCAGCCCAAATAAAATTAACGCCCCAGTACCTGTGTCAAGCGAGACATAGGCGAAAGAAAACGTGACTGCATACAAAAATAACATGAGCGCAGCACGCCAGCTGCCCTTAGAGACCCCTGTAGCTTTTTTGGGGATGACCTTTAGGATAAACAGGAGTACTGCTGCGCCAGACACCAGACGTATGACACTAAAACTGGCAGCATCAATAGCGCCCTCGCCCAGCGCCAATCGACACAATACAGAATTACCCGCAAACGCCAGCAAGGCTAACACTGTATATAAAATTGTCGTCATCGGGCAGGGCTCCTTTGGCATAGCTCACTGACAGCCTTTTATCATCTAAGCATCCTTAAGATGACCCCCGATACATGAGCCTTAATGAATGCCCAATCGCTAATGGCTATCACAATGAGCACCACGCTAGCATAAGCCTATGGCCAATCCTATCCTACTAAGCGCTACCCTTAGCACCATAACCTTAAATCACATTAACTGGTGACTCACTATCATTTAAGGCTGGATAATTCCGCTTCTAGTTGCTGCAACTGCTGCCGCTCACTCTGCAGTTTATGTTGATACTTCATCACCTTGTCTTGTTTGCCTTCGGCCTTGGCTTCCTCTAATGCTTGGGTATACTCGGCAATATCTTGGTTAACATCGTCAATATCCTCAATCAACTCCTGGCGTAACGATGCATTGTTGCAGTTAGCTTTAGCCTCTTCAAGTGCCTTAGTTAACCCATTAACTTTATGGTAGTTATTCTGTTTTTTAGCCTGTGCTAGCTGGGTTTCAATTTCACAAAATTTCCTTTCACAACCGATTAAATGAGTGCAATCGCTCGATGCCATGACAACCGACGATGGCAACAGCATTAAGGCCGAAACCGCTAACATCTTTTTAATACTTAATATTTTCATCGATATAACCTCTTTATGGTGGCACTAGCTAATAATAAATAGGGTTGCTGACGCTTATTTCAAGATCAACAGTAGCACCTTGTTTGGCAATATTACCGAACTCACTGCTCGACAAGAACCTCGTTCAAATATTACTGAAAGCAACATTAGCCTCATGCCAGAAACAAAGATGCCGATGAAGCTAATCCTCATCGGCATCTATCAACACTATTGGCTAAAAGCTATTGCCAGCTAATGGCCAAATCAACAATTGACCATCAAATTGGCGGTTAGCTAATTCTTTGGCGAACCGCTTCAAATAAACAAATCCCCGTCGCGACCGATACGTTTAAACTCGAAACGCTGCCCGACATTGGGATAGAGGCAAGTGAATCACAGCTCTCTCGAGTCAAACGACGCAGGCCTTTATCTTCGGCGCCCATGGCGATGGCTAGCGGTCCTTTAAGGTCGGCTTGATACAGATTATGCTCGGCTTCGCCTGCTGCACCAATGATCCAAATCCCCTTGTCTTGCAGGCTCTTCATGGTACGTGCGAGGTTAGTCACCTGAAACAGTGGCACCACTTCAGCCGCGCCGCATGCTACCTTGCTAACCGTTGGGGTTAAGCCAACCGAGTTATCGCGTGGCACGATGACACCGTGAACACCTGCGGCATCAGCGTTACGTAAACAGGCCCCCAGATTATGCGGGTCGGTAACGCCATCTAGGATGAGCAAAAATGGGGTGTCGGTCTTTTCCACTAAGGCTAACAGATCGTTGTCGTTAAGCTGTTTAACCGCTTTAACGCGAGCCAAAACCCCCTGATGTTGGGTGCTACCCGCCTTCTCATCGAGCGCCTTACGCGATGTTTTTTGAATCGACACACCATACTGGGCGGCGATTTCAAGTAGTGGGGTTAAACGTTGATCATCACGACCTTGCAATACCCACATCTCAATCACACGTTCGGGACTATGGTTAAGCACTGCTTCAAGCGCATGAATGCCGAAGGTGATATCTTGTTTTTTCATTAATATATTTTCTCTTATTACTGCGCTTATTACTTAGTGACTTTACGCTTTACTGGCTTACGTTTTTTGGCGCCAGTTTTGGCTGCATCCGCTTTGGCTTTAGCTGCACCGCCTTTAGCCCCATTGGTTTTACGCTTGACGCCTGCCTTAGGCGTACCGGCTGCGGCCTTAGCGCTACTGCGTCGAGGTTTGCGGGCCGTTTTATCGCCAGTCCCTTTACCTTGCTTAGCACCTTCAAGGTTAACCCGTTCACGGGCGGTCAGCGGCTTATTACTCTTACCTCGCCTTGGCGAGCGCCCTTCATCACCAACCATCACAAGATCGATTTGGCGATCATCAAGATTCACGCTGGCCACTTTAACCGTCACCGGGTCGCCAATCTGGTACACCTGACCAGAGGCTTCGCCCACAAGGCGCTGACGCATATTATCGTAATGATAATAATCGCCACCTAAGCTAGAAATATGTACTAAACCATCAATAAACAAATCACTTAGGCGTACAAACAGACCAAAATGAGTCACCGAAGCGATCACTGCTTCAAAGGTATCCCCCACATGATCTCGCATAAACTCACATTTAAGCCAATCGCTAACATCTCGGGTCGCTTCATCGGCGCGGCGTTCAGTGGTTGAACACTCTTCGCCAAGTAGATCTAGCTCTTCAATCTGATAATGATAACCCCCATCTGGAGTCCATTTATCTTTGCCTTCCCCTCGCTCCTTGGCTAATAGATAGCGAATGACGCGGTGCAAGATAAGGTCAGGATAGCGGCGAATAGGCGACGTGAAGTGGGAATACTCCTCTAGCGCTAATCCAAAATGCCCTTGGTTATCTGGAGTATAAGTAGCTTGACGCATCGAGCGCAGCAACATTACCTGTATCAGTTCGGCATCTGGGCGGTCGGCTATCTGCTCCATTAAGGCTTGGTAATCACCAGGAGTAGGCTCTAAACCGCCGCCCATGGTCAATCCACGCTCTTTAAGGAAGTCCTTAAAATTAGTGAGTTTTTGTTCAGATGGCGCCTCGTGCACCCGATACAACACTTCACCTTTATGCTTTTGCACAAATTTAGCCGAGGCAACGTTGGCCAAAATCATACATTCTTCAATGATTTTATGGGCCTGATTACGATGACGCGGCTCAATACGCTCAATCTTACGATCGACGTTAAACACAAACTGGGTCTCGGTGGTTTCAAAGGCAATGGCGCCGCGCTTAGCGCGGTTTTGCTCTAAGACCAGATACAAAGATTGCAGCGTCTGTAGATGCGGGAAGATAGGTTTAAGCTCATCGCTCACCTCACCACCTTCGAGCATATCGGCAACTTGGGTATAGGTTAAACGCGCGTGAGAGTGCATCACCGCTGGGTAAAACTTATAACCCGACAGTTTACCTGTGGCTGAGATGGTCATTTCTGCGACCATGCACAAGCGATCGACCCCAGGATTGAGTGAGCACAGGCCGTTTGACAGCTTCTCAGGCAACATAGGGATCACTTGCGATGGGAAGTAAACCGAGTTACCCCGCGCACGCGCCTCTTGATCCAGCGCCGATTCGGTGCGCACATAATGACTCACATCGGCAATGGCAACCCATAAGCGCCAGCCACCGCTTTTTTTAGTTTCGGCATAAACGGCATCATCGAAATCGCGAGCATCTTCACCGTCAATGGTCACCAAAGGCAACTTACGCAGATCGACACGACCTTGCTTTTCCTCTTCGGTTACCTCATCGGGGATCTTGCGCAGTTTCTTTTCGATAGCGCTCGACCAAGTGTGGGGAAGATCGTAATTACGTAATGCAATTTCTATCTCCATACCGGGTGCCATCTCTTTGCCTAACACTTCAACCACTTTACCGGCAGCCTTGATATGGCGACCTGGGCGACGGGTTAACTCGACCACCACTACATCGCCTTGACGGGCGCCGTTGCGATCTTCGTTAGGGATTAAAATCTCTTGGGTGATACGTTTGTCATCGGCGATGACAAAGGCCATGCCTGAGTCGATATGAAAACGGCCCACCAATGGGGCGGTGCGCTGATGAGTTAGGCGCACAATACGTGCTTCGCCACGCCCTTTTCTATCGACGCCAGCTTTTTGAGCTAAAACCTTATCACCGTGAAAATACATCAACATGTCACGGTTATTGATATAAAGGTCATCACCCCCTTCGTCGAGCTTCAAAAAGCCAAAACCATCGCGGTGGCCAATCACAGTACCGCTGAGTAGGTCCATGCGCTCAGGTAAGCCATAGGCTTGCCCGCGCGTAAAGACTAGCTCACCATCACGTTCCATCGCACGTAGACGACGACGCAATGCTTCTAATTGCTCTTCATCAACAATGTTGAGTGCAGATGCAATTTTTTCGCGATTGAGGGGTGATTTCTGTGAGCGCAAGTATTCTAAAATATACTCACGGCTAGGGATGGGGTTGTCGTACTTCTGTTGTTCACGCTTTAAATGCGGATCGTTGATCATTCAATATCCAAAATGTCAGCCCATGCTTAATTGCTTGGGGCAATTACCGGGATCTCAGATGCTCCTGCTTTGCCCTCTTAACTGCACTGGCGGGCATTTTTGCTTCTAGCACCATCAATAATTGTAAGGCTTGTTGTTTCGTCGCCTCATCACTAAATACATCATTGTATAGCCAATGATAACCCATTTCGTAATCTCGTGGGCTACCATAGCCTTCGCCAAACAATCTCACTAACATCATACGTGCAGGAAGATCGCCACTGGCGGCAGCAGGCAGTGTGTATTGCACTGCACGCTCTTTATCTTGGATGACAAACTTACCATCTCGGTAATATTCGGCAATCCTAACCATGGCTTCGGCGCTACCTTGTTCGGCGGCATCGCGAAGCAATGAAATACCCCTTGGCGGATTGGCGGTCACGCAAATCCCATAATTGAGCATTTCGGCCCAAAGGTACTGATACAACGGTTGTTTCAGCACTTCGGCACGGGCCTCGATATCTTGCAGTAACTGGCAGTCGTCACTGGTGACTCGAGTGAGATACGATTTATCTCGTATCATATCAATCAATTGTTCTTGGCTGTAAACTTCAACAGCCTCGGTATCTGCGTAGCTGGTTAAAGATAAGGAACTCAAAATAATAAAGAATAACAATCGTAGCATAACAAAATTCTCTATATCGATTTCGCGCCCAGTATCACCTGTAGGAATACAGTCATTGGGCAGTATAACTTATCTTATCGGCAGCAGCGCATATACCTTAATAACGCTCGGCTATATATAGCCGTTTCTTTTACCTGACTCAATAAAAAGGCCGCTTAACGCGGCCCTTATTATTAACTAAACGGATTCACTAGAATCATGGTCTCGTTTCTATCGGGACCCGTTGAGATAATATCGACTGGCGTTTCCAGCAACTCTTCAAGACGCTTAATGTAGTTCAATGCCGCTTGTGGCAATTGCTCAACAGAAGTAGCGCCGAAAGTGGATTCACTCCAACCTGGCATGGTTTCGAGTACAGGTGTTACCTGATCGTAACCTTCAGCCGCCAGAGGAGTCGTTGTTGCTACGGTACCATCTGGGTATTGGTAGCCAACACAGATCTTAACTTCTTCTAGTCCGTCTAAAACGTCTAGTTTAGTTAAGCAGAAACCGCTAACACTGTTGATTTGCACGGCGCGCTTCATTGCGACAACGTCTAACCAACCTGGACGACGCTTACGACCAGTAGTGGCACCGAACTCGTGACCCTTAGTACCTAAGTAGTCGCCGATTTCGTTTTTCAATTCTGTTGGGAAAGGACCTGCACCAACACGAGTAGTGTATGCCTTCATGATACCCAAAACGTAATCTAGGTGACGTGGACCAAATCCTGAACCCGTTGCAACACCACCAGCGGTAGTATTAGAAGAGGTTACAAACGGATAAGTACCATGGTCGATATCTAGTAACGTGCCTTGAGCACCTTCAAATAGAATTGGTTCGCCAGCTTTGCGTGCCTGATCAAGCAGCTCAGATACGTCTGTACACATGCTCTTCAAGTAATCAGCAATTGCTAGAGCATCTTTCAATGTCTCTTCGTAATCAACTGCTTCGCACTTGTAGTAATCAGTCAGCATGAAGTTATGGTAAGCCATGACTTCTTTCAGTTTAACGGCAAACAATTCTGCATCAAACAGATCGCCTACACGTAAACCGCGACGAGAGACTTTGTCTTCGTATGCTGGACCAATACCACGACCCGTAGTACCAATAGCATTATTGCCACGCGCTTTTTCGCGAGCGACATCTAATGCGCAATGGAATGGAAGGATCAAAGGACACGCTTCAGAGATAAGTAGACGTTCCTCTACAGGTACGCCACGCTCTTTAAGCATGTTGATCTCAGTCATCAGAGCGTCAGGTGCTAGCACCACGCCATTACCAATAATGCATTTTACATTATCGCGTAAAATCCCTGATGGAATAAGATGAAGAACGGTTTTGTCACCATCGATTACCAGTGTGTGACCCGCATTGTGGCCACCTTGGTAACGAACGACATATTTGGCCTGTTCGGTAAGTAGATCGACTATCTTACCCTTTCCTTCGTCACCCCATTGGGTGCCGAGAACTACGACGTTTTTGCCCATTATTTGCTGCAAGGTAGTGGTTAAAACGGGATTTTAGCAGATCTTAGGGGGGAAGTGGCAAGTAATTTATGAAAAAATAATCAATATGATCACCCCAGCAGTGACTAAACTACCACCCAACCTCTGAAGAAGGCTTTGATTTTGATTGGAAATTTCTTGTAAGTAAGCACGCCAACGATTAGGGAATAATAAAGGCCCAATACCTTCGATAACCAGCACTAAACCGAGCGCAAGCATGATTAATTGCAGTGACATAAACAGCGTTCCTTAAACAGGACAATGAAATAATCTCAACGCTAAAAATAGCAGAATTTAGTCATAAAAAAACCCAGCATAATGCTGGGCTTTTTGAATTTTCGAAGCGAAATATTAACGCTTAGAGAATTGTGGCTTACGACGTGCTTTACGTAGACCCACTTTCTTACGCTCAACTTTACGAGCATCACGGGTAACGAAACCAGCAGCGCGTAGAGATGGACGTAGAGCTTCATCAAGTTCCATCAGTGCACGAGTGATACCGTGACGGATTGCACCTGCTTGGCCAGTGGTTCCACCGCCTTTAACAGTTACATAGATGTCTAGCTTGTCAGTCATTTCAACTAGCTCTAGAGGTTGACGAACAACCATACGAGCAGTTTCACGACCAAAGTATTCGTCAAGTGGACGTTGGTTCACGACGATGTTACCACTACCTGCTTTAGCGAATACGCGAGCAGTTGATGTTTTGCGACGGCCAGTGCCGTAGTACTGAGTTGCAGCCATTTGCTTAATCCTGTTTAGATATCAAGAACTTGAGGTTGTTGTGCAGCGTGGTTATGTTCTGTACCAGCGTAAACTTTAAGTTTACGGAACATGGCACGTCCTAAAGGACCTTTAGGTAACATACCCTTAACTGCTTTCTCGATGATCATTTCAGGCTTATGATCTTGCAGCTTTTCAAAGGTGATCTGCTTGATGCCACCAATGAAACCAGAGTGCGAGTAGTACACTTTGCCTTTCGCTTTATTACCAGTAACAGTAACTTTCTCAGCGTTGATAACGATGATGTAATCGCCAGTGTCAACGTGCGGTGTATACTCTGGCTTGTGCTTACCACGTAAACGGGTAGCAATTTCAGTAGCGATACGACCTAAAGTTTTACCTTCAGCGTCAACAACATACCAGTCGCGAGTAACGGTTTCTGGTGTAGCAGTAAAAGTAGTCTTCATTTACAAAAACCCAATGTTAAAATTCTGTCTCACATGCCGTCATTCATTATTAAATAACAACACAAAAAGTGCCATTCCCCGCCCCTTCGAGCAAAGAATAAGGCTTTACAACTTCCACCGTATAGATGGAGTAACGAGGGCAGGTCGCGAATTATAGACAAAGCTGAGTTAAAAATCATCTAATTTTTTAGCTAATTTAAATGATTTACCCAGCGTTACGCTAATCGCACTTAGGTAACGAATAAATTAATCGTTATTTTGATTACCTTACTCATTATCGCGCCATTCATGACGCGTAACTCATTGGGATAATCAACGTTTATAAACCGATATCTTTAAGGGAGGTGTTCCAATGCTAAATAATCATGGGATTGCATTTCAATAAGGCGTGAGCGACAGCGCCTAAATTCAAATGAGAGTAAACCCTCGGTATAGATCTGTTCCAACTCAACTTCAGCCGAGATGATTAATTTTACGTTGCGCTCATAAAACTCATCGACCATGGCGAGGAATCGCCGAGCAATATCATCGCCTGTCGTATTGCTACCCATCTGCTCTACTCCGCTGAGCAATACCGTATGATAAAGACACGCCAACTCCATATAATCGCGCTGGCTACGGGGACCATCACACAGGTCTCGAAAGTTGATGAGCAGCACACCTTGCGCTTGCTGACGTATGGTGATTTCGCGGCCATCGATATCAATTGGCGCGTAAGATATTTCTGACTCTGGCGCTAACTGAGCAAAATAACTCAGCAAATTTTTATCGGCCTGTGGATCAAGGGGGTAGTGGTATATTTCGGCTTGCTCTAAAGTGCGCAAACGGTAATCGATACCACTATCAACATTTAAAATTTCACAATGTTTATTAATCAAGGCTATCGCCGGTAAGAAACGGGCACGCTGCAGTCCATTTCGGTACAACTCATCGGGAATAATATTGGAGGTAGCAACTAATACCACTCCTTCAGCGAAGAGGGCTTCAAATAACGTACCGAGCAGCATAGCATCGGTAATATCAGAGACGAAAAACTCATCAAAACAGATCACCTGATAACGTTCGGCCATCCGCTTAGCAATCACCAATAAGGGATCTCGTTGACCTTTTAACCCATCTAAATCTAAGTGGATCTGGTGCATGAAACGATGAAAATGGGCACGCAACTTTTTATCACCCGGCAAGGCATCATAAAAGGTGTCCATCAAATAGGTTTTACCACGCCCCACGCCGCCCCAAAGATATAGGCCTTTGACTTGGGAAGTTGATTTACCCATAAAACCAAATAATTTTGCCAATCCTTTAGGCGGCTGCTGGCTTACTATCAGTTCATCATAGACACGTTGCAGCGACTTAACCGCTTGATCTTGAGCGGGATCATGGGAGAAATCTGTTCGCTGTAGATCTTGCTGGTAATGCTCCCAGGGAGTGAGATGTGACACGTGAAATATTCTCTTCTATCCTTAAATCAACGAGGCGATGTTAGCACGAGCAATGCTAAATCTCATAAATATCTACTTAATTCGATCTAGTCAACATCAAGCAACACCCCAACCTAAATCACTGATTAAACTAGCTAAACCATTGAAATGCGTTCATTTAGATTTAAGGCGCATACGTTGTACGTTAGTCTAAAATAACAACTACACTAGAACGGCGATACACTTAATGAGTGGCGCCTCTACAAATCATAACCACATTGAGGGATGACTCGGCGGCAAGGATTCAGCACTTTTAGGTAAGCGTACCTAAGTCATACCGCTCAGATTAAAGACAGCAAAACAGTGCCATGAAATACTCGCCACAAATGCAATACAACCATTAGCAAGGTGCTAAATGAATGGCAAAAAAATTAACCTTTGTTAATCAAGCTGAACTTTGCGTAATCGAGTACAGTCGGAGTGAGTAGCAGATTTAAGATTAATGACTTGATATGAGATAAATCAACCTTATATCTATGATTATCATAAGTCCATTATCCCAACTATTGGAGTCATGACATAAATGAAAACAAAATTATCACTACTATCAGCAGCGTTATTAGGTGCTAGCCTCATGGTGATGCCTGTCGTCTCTCAGGCAGCGATTCCATTAGCCGTGGGTGGTCAAGAGCTCCCAAGCCTAGCCCCTATGTTAGAAAAAACCACCCCTGCGGTGGTAGCCGTGGCGGTATCGGGAACCCACGTATCTAAGCAACGACTACCCGATGCGTTTCGTTATTTCTTTGGCCCTAATGCCCCACGTGAACAAGTACAAGAACGCCCATTTAAAGGCTTAGGCTCTGGGGTCATTATCGATGCTGACAAAGGTTATATCGTCACCAATAATCACGTAATCGATGGCGCAGACGAGATCTTAATCGGCCTACATGACGGCCGTGAAATTGAAGCTAAATTAATTGGGGCGGATGCCGAATCCGATATAGCCCTATTACAGATAAAAGCGAAAAACTTGGTGGCATTAAAGCGTGCCGACTCTGATGAACTTAGAGTAGGTGACTTTGCCGTAGCCATTGGTAATCCCTTTGGTCTTGGGCAAACCGTCACTTCAGGTATTGTCAGTGCCATGGGTCGCTCTGGACTGGGTATTGAGATGCTAGAAAACTTCATTCAAACCGATGCGGCTATTAACAGCGGTAATTCGGGTGGAGCCCTAGTCAACCTTAATGGCGAACTTATCGGTATCAATACTGCGATTGTGGCTCCTGGCGGCGGTAACGTAGGTATTGGCTTTGCGATTCCAGCCAACATGGTCAACAATCTCGTTGAGCAGATCATCGAGCATGGCGAAGTACGCCGTGGAGTACTTGGTGTCAGTGGACGCGATCTCGATAAAGCCCTAGCCGAAGGTTTTGGCTTAGAAACCCAACATGGTGGTTTCGTTAATGAGGTGATGCCAGATAGCGCCGCCGATAAAGCGGGTATTAAGGCTGGGGATATTATCATCAGCGTTAACGATAAACCCATTAAGTCATTCCAAGAGTTACGCGCCAAAGTCGCCACCATGGGAGCGGGCGCCAAAGTGAAATTAGGGCTTATCCGTGATGGCGATAAAGAAACCGTAACCGCTATCCTAGGTGAGGCTAATCAATCAAGTGAAACCGCAGCAGGAGCCGTACACCCTATGCTAGCCGGTGCAACACTTGAAAATGTGAAGAGAGGTGTTGAAATAACCGAAATAGCCCAGGGCTCTCCTGCGGCAGCCAGTGGCTTGCTCAAAGGCGATATTATTGTCGGTATAAATCGTACCCGAATAGATGATCTTAAAGCCCTTAAGGCTGAGCTCAAAGATGTTAGTGGTGTAGTCGCATTAAAGATATTGCGTGACGGCAATAGCCTCTACCTCGTATTACGCTAAACACGCCCCCAATGAAGGAGGTGATAATCCCACTATCGCCTCCTTTGTTTTTTACTGGGATTATATTGCGGCAATAACCTGACATAGCTAATAGTGCGCTATAAATAAACATGTTAATCTTACTCAACTTTTCTCCTACTTCATCCAATAATGACTCTTAAAGACACTGCGATATATATTGGCAAAGCTGTATTTTTTGGGCTGATCATGGCTGGCGTCTTTTTGATCCTTACCCCCCTGCTGACTGGACAAGATTCGAATGGCAATCTGTTTCAATCGCGCGGCAAACAAGGTATTGAGCTGTCATTTTCACACGCTGTTCGTCGGGCAGCTCCCGCTGTCGTGAATATCTACAGCCTGAGCATAGACCAAAATCAACCATTAAATTCTGGAGCGCTACAAGGGCTGGGCTCAGGCGTTATCATGAGTAAAGCGGGCTACATACTAACCAATTACCATGTGATTAAAAAAGCCGATGAAATCGTGGTCGCTTTGCAAGATGGTCGCAAGTTTACCTCTGAAGTGGTGGGCTCTGATCCTGTAACCGACTTGGCAGTCTTAAAAATAGAAGGTGATAGTCTACCGATCGTCCCTATTAACCTAGAAATACCCGCACAGGTGGGTGATGTGGTATTAGCCATTGGTAACCCATACAATTTAGGCCAAACCATTACACAAGGGATCATCAGTGCGACGGGGCGCAATGGCCTCAGCTCGCGTTACCTCGACTTTCTACAAACCGATGCAGCCATCAATGCAGGTAACTCTGGCGGGGCGCTTATCGACACCAGCGGTCAACTGATTGGCATTAATACCGCCGCATTTCAGGTGGGTGGTGAAGGTGGTGGACATGGGATTAACTTCGCGATCCCCATAAAATTAGCCCACAGCATTATGGGTAAGTTGATAAAAGATGGTCGCGTCATCCGTGGTGCATTAGGTATTACAGGCGAACCTATCAACCCCGTGATGGCACAAATTCTTAATCTGCCCGATCTGACAGGGGTATTGATAACCGATATTGATCGTCAAGGCCCTGCCGCATTTGCCAAGCTCAGACCCAGTGATGTGATAACCAAGTTTAACGACGAAGTGGTGCCAGGCGTTGAGATGCTGATGGACAGAATTGCAGAAACCCCACCGGGGACCAAAGTCACTATGACCATCATACGTAACGGCCAATACTTCGATGTACCCGTGACAATAGGTGAAAGCATTTAGATAAATGTGTTTAGGTGAAAGCCTTGCCTAATTGCGGTGTCATCAAGCCTAAGTTGATGGCTAACAGTCAGTGAGTACGTAAGACTCATTAAGGTCAGCAGTTGCTGACCTTAACTATGCTAGTGGTCACAGTCCCCCTAACGTCTTAAATAAAACCCGCTCAACTAACAACCTAGATTCAAGTAAAATTGCAGGCCTAGCTTAATGGGTTGCCATCGCCCTATTAATCTGAGTACTACTTCTTTTGTTCGCGATAAAATAGGTACAGCCAAAAGCTACATTCGAGCAGCACACCAGCGACGATAAAGAGCAATGCACCTAAATGAAGGCCTATGACATAACAGCCCAATGCCGCTAGCAGTAACACAATTAATATCATTATCCTTTTGCCGTGTGTCATATACTCTCCTTAGTATGATGAATCCGTCATATTAGCCTAGCATTATCAACCCTCATTTTAAGTCATTGTTATTGATAGAGTAGTGACAAAAAGTGAAGTGACATATCCACCTTAGCCTACTATGACACACTCTGTATAGCATTGACTTTGACAGCAAAATAGGACACTCGATAGCAAAAAGCCACCTAACTACCGGTGGCTTTAATACTCATGCAAACGAATCGCTAGGGGGATTAACTCACTCTCACCACTTCACCACCGAGCCCTTTAAACTTATCTTCGATATGCTCATAGCCTCTGTCGAGATGATAAATACGATCGACCGTAGTGATGCCATCGGCAACTAAACCCGCAATGACCAAGCTGGCAGAGGCGCGTAGATCTGTCGCCATCACCTGAGCGCCATTAAGCTTTTCAATACCTTGAATAATACAGGTATTGCCTTCAAGCTCCATCGTCGCCCCCATACGGATAAGTTCAGGAACATGCATGAAGCGATTTTCAAAAATCGTTTCTGTAATGGTCGCGGTACCATCGGCTAAGGCGTTAAGCACGCAAAATTGCGCCTGCATATCGGTAGGGAAACCAGGATAAGGCATGGTCTTGATATTCACCGCCTTAGGGCGTTTACCTTGCATATCGAGTTCAATCCAATCATCACCTGTACTGATATGCGCGCCGGCATCTTCAAGTTTGGCGAGCACGGCTTCTAGGGTTGACGGATCGGCAGCACTGCAGCGGATCTTACCGCGCGTTACCGCTGCCGCAACCAAGAAACTGCCCGTTTCGATACGATCAGGCATGACACGATAGTGACAACCATTTAATTGTTCGACGCCTTGAATACGAATAGTGTCGGTACCTGCGCCACGAATATTCGCGCCCATAGCGATTAAACAGTTGGCAAGATCGATCACTTCTGGCTCACGTGCGGCGTTCTCAATCACAGTCTCACCATCGGCAAGTGCGGCGGCCATCAATAAGTTTTCGGTGGCACCAACGCTGATCATATCCATAAAGATATGTGCGCCTTTTAAGCGGCCATCGACACGTGCCTTGATGTACCCCTCTTTCACCTCAATTTTAGCGCCCATCTGCTCTAAACCATGCAGATGCAAGTTAACTGGGCGCGCGCCAATAGCGCAACCGCCAGGCAATGACACATCGGCAGTGCCATAACGTGCCAATAATGGGCCTAAAATTAAGATCGAAGCCCGCATGGTTTTCACTAATTCATAGGGCGCACAAAACTCATTAAGATGAATAGTAGAGATGGTGATTTCGCCACTGTCGTCCCGCTTAACATCAGCCCCTAAGCAACGTAATAGTTCGCAGCTGGTATTAACGTCTCTGAGATTGGGCACATTGCTGACGACAAAATCTGTCTGGGCTAAGACACCCGCCATCAAAATGGGCAGCGCGGCATTTTTGGCTCCAGAAATAACAACTTCACCGGCCAATGCACCACTGGCCTGAATTTTTAGTTTATCCACAATGACTCTCTACGCTGGCATGTTGAAGATTTTTTCACGCTTCCATTGCGTTGGAGTAAATGCATTTATCGTGATGGCGTGCAATGCACCGCTAGTCACTTGTTCCATCAAGGGGGCATAAATCATCTGCTGCTGTTTCACTCGGCTAGCGCCATCGAAACACTCACCTACGGCAACAATTTTATAATGGGTGCCATCTTGAGTCACGTGTACTTCTTCTAGAGATAGCGCTTCTGTCAGAAGCTGCTCAATCGCTTTACATTCCATGAACGGGTAACCTTTAATTGGCTTCTTCGACGAAGAAGTCTTGTAAATCATATAAATCAATCAATTTTTGTAATTGCAGCGGTGCCTGGCTCAAGGTTAATGAACCACCGCCTTGACGCTGTTGTGCCATCAATTGCAGCAGCAATGCCACCCCCGCCGTATCGGCATAGGTGATACCAGATAGATTGAGCTGCGATACCTCTGAAGTGAGTAACTGCTCAACCTCAGGCCAATGCGCGATCACCGCTTGCTGTGACAACTCGCCGCACACCAAGCAAGTGCTGCCTTCGTTGTTAAACATCAGCATTACAGCTTAGTCTCCAATTTGCCTAAGCTAATGTGGTTACTGGTGTGCGTCAGTAACTCTTCAATCACCGAATCAATACCATTTTGGCGGATCAAGTTAGAGATTTCAGCACTCTTTGAAGAGAGTAAACTCACCCCTTCAGCGACAAGATCAAACGCCTTCCAGCTATCGTCTTTAAGGCGACGTACTCTAAACTGCAGCTTAATAGGCGGACGACCTTGCTCGATAATCTGTACATTGACGTCGACCATTTTTTCATCGGCAAAACTTCTTGCCGGCGCAAATTCCACTTTCTGGTTCGTATACTCAGTAAATGCTTGAGCATAGGTGGCGATTAAGTAGGTCTTAAAAGCCTCGGCAAAACGATCACGTTGATCTGGCGTGCTCTGACGTAAATAGGAGCCCATCACCTTGTAAGCAGCATATTTATAATCGACATAAGGCATCAACTCATCCGAGACTATCACCTTAAGGTGGTCAGGATTGGCCTTAATTATGTCAATATCCTGATGAAAACGGGCAAAAGTCTTATTGGCTACCGATTCCACCATGGCATAGGGATTTTGGGTATTCACCTCTGGGTCGGCAGCATAGCTGACAGAGCTAACTAAATACGCCATGCAGGCAAAAATGACTTTGCATAACTGTTCCATAATGATCCCTATTAATTGTCTTTCGATTTAACACTATATAAAAACTGGCCGATCAGATCTTCGAGCACTAACGCGGAATGGGTATCGTCGATATAGTCGCCCTCTTGCAGCATGCCAATATCGTCCATCACGAATCCGGGGGTCAGCCCTAAAAACTGTTCACCTAATAAGCCTGACGTTAAAATAGACAGGCTACTGGTTTCAGGAAACTGCTCATACTGCTTATCCATCGCCAATTCAACCACGGCCACCAGTTCAGTTGGATCTAAGCTGATTTGAGTCACACGTCCAACTACAACACCACCGACTTTAACTGGTGAGCGCACTTTAAGACCACCAATATTGGTGAATTTGGCATATAGGGTGTAATGGCTTTGCCCTGGTTTAACTTCGATGTTAGCCACATTAAACACCAACACTAAAAACGCCATCAAACCAGACAAAATAAACACGCCCACTAATAGTTCAATTTTCCGAGTCAACATACTCTCATACCACTCAATTCTATACGTACCGCGATGTGCGGTACATTAGTTCATCCATAAACAAACAATAATTAACTGCCAAACATCATTGCAGTTAACAGAAAATCTAACGCTAATACCGCTAGGCTCGATTGCACCACGGTCTGGGTGGTCGCTCGGCTGATCCCCTCAGGATTTGGGATCACATTATAGCCTCGATACAAGGCTATCCAAGTCACGACGACAGCAAATACTAGGCTTTTAATTACGCAGTTAACGATATCTTGGCGCCACTCGACCGATGCCTGCAAAATAGACCAGAAGCTGCCGCTATCGATCCCTTTCCACTCCACTCCGACGATATGACCACCGTAAATCCCCACGGCGGTAAACATTAATGCCAGTAACGGTAGGCTTATCACCCCAGCCCAAAAACGAGGAGCGATGATCTGCCGCAGCGGATCGATGGCCATCATCTCTAGGCTCGACAACTGCTCGGTGCTCTTCATTAAGCCAATCTCAGCCGTCAAAGCTGAGCCAGCTCGCCCAGCAAACAGCAATGCGGTGACGACGGGACCAAGCTCCCTGAGTAAACTCAGCGCCACCATAGGCCCTAGGCTATCTTCGGTGCCAAACCCCACCAAGATATTATAGCCCTGCAGCGCAAGCACCATACCGATAAACAAGCCAGAGACCAAGATGATCACCATAGATTGCACACCGATAACGTACAACTGTTTGATTAGCAGCGGGATACCTTTACGCGGCTTAGGCACTCTCGCAATCGCCCCCCACAACATCAATCCTGCGCTGCCAAGCCCAGTCACGCTGGCTATCGCACTACGGCCGATACCAGCAATGTGATCAGTTAAGCTCACCTAACATCTCCTTTTGGTAATCTGGAGCAGGAAAATGAAATGGCACTGGGCCATCAGGCTCCCCACCAATAAACTGCTTCAACTTTGGATTATCGGCCAGCCTTAACTCTTCAGGCGTACCATGAGCAATAATGCGCTTGTCGGCCAACACATAGACATAATCGGCAATCCCCAGCACCTCTTGCACATCGTGAGATACCACGACAGAGGTCAAGTTAAGTGCATCGCTTAACTCCCTGATAAGCTTGACTAATACTCCCATAGAAATTGGATCTTGGCCCGCAAATGGCTCATCATATAAAATCAGTTCAGGCTCTAAAGCGATGGCTCTAGCCAATGCCGCACGTCGCTGCATACCACCAGATAACTCACTGGGCATCATCTTCGCCGCGCCGCGCAGGCCTACGGCCTCTAATTTCATCAACACAATGCGTTTGATGATAGCCTCGGGTAAGCCTGAGTGCTCACGCAAGGCAAATGCGACATTGTCGAATACATTCATGTCGGTAAACAGTGCACCACTTTGAAATAGCATACTCATACGTTTACGCAGCTCAAACAGCTCACTGCGACTGCATTGATGCACATCGATACCATCGACTTTAATATTGCCGCGATCGGGCTGTAATTGACCACCGATTAACTTAAGCAGGGTGGTTTTCCCTATCCCACTAGGACCCATAATAGCGGTGACTTTGCCTTTCGGGATCGACAGGCTAACATCTTCGTAAATCACATGAGAACCGCGACTAAAAGCGAGATGTTCAATCTCGACTAGCGGCGTGGCGTCATCATCTGCTCGTTCATTGATCATTGTAAGACCTATATGTTCCATGATAAATCGGCACAAAAAGAGACAAATTGTACGTAATTGACCTATTGTGCACAACTGAATCGACACTATCTTGCCGCAATACTTTCAATTTTGTTCAAATCCAGCGAAAATGCGCAGCAGACACTCAAACAAAAATGAACTTTTAATGCTTTTTAATATTTTCTTACTGCTCGCTGGATTAGCCACTCTAGTATGGAGTGCTGATAAATTCGTTTATGGTGCCGGGGCCTTTGCCCGCAATTTAGGCCTCCCCCCCATGTTAATTGGTTTAACGATTGTTGCCATGGGCAGCTCGGCGCCAGAAATGTTTGTCGCCGCGACAGCATCAATGGAAGGCATGACCGATACCGCCATTGGTAATGTATTAGGCTCAAACATCGCCAACATCAGTTTGATTCTCGGACTCACCGCCCTACTGGGTGCCATCACCGTTAGCTCGCAAACTTTAAAGCGTGAAATTCCTATGATGCTGGCCGCCACTGTGATAGCAGGGTATTTCCTGCATGACGGACAACTGACGCGCATTGAGGGTGCGGGCCTAATGCTGCTGTTTTTAGCCTTAATGGGCTACCTGATTTGGCATGCTATTAATAACAAAGAAGCCGATGTGTTAGCCGATGAGTCTGATAGTGAAATCCCCAAAGATGTCCCGACAATCAAAGCCATACTCTGGTTAGTCGTCGGCATTATTTTACTGCCGTTATCGGCCGATTGGATGGTCAATGGCGCCGTGGGTATCGCTAAAGCGTACCACTTATCGGACCTGGTGATTGGTCTCACCATTATCGCCGTCGGTACCAGTCTGCCAGAATTAGCCGCCTGTGTGGCCGGGGTACTGAAAAAAGAAGATGATTTAGCCATAGGCAACATCGTCGGCTCGAATCTATTTAATATTTTAGCAGTACTCGCGCTGCCTGCATTGATCGCCCCTGGTGCTGTCGATGCCGCAGCCAGCACTCGAGACTTTTATATGGTATTGGCGACCAGCAGTGCCTTAGCCATACTGATCCTATTAACGGGTAAGTCGCGTCAGCTCAAACCTTGGCACGGCGGAGTGTTGTTAATGAGCTTTATCGCTTATCAGGTACTGGTTTTTCAATCCTAATGACAGGTCTGGCCCAAACTGATTTTTAATAGAGAGAACAAGATGGTAGATGCAGATCAACTACGCCAATGGGGGCGCAATGTTATCGATATCGAGCGTAATGCCCTCGATAATCTATATCAATATGTCGATTCAAGCGAATTTGCTAAAGCATGCCAGTTAATTCTGAAGTGCACCGGCAAAGTGATCGTGATGGGCATGGGCAAATCAGGCCATATCGGCAACAAGATTTCTGCCACATTAGCCAGTACTGGCACCCCTGCCTTCTTTGTGCATCCCGGCGAAGCCAGCCACGGCGATCTCGGCGTTCTGAGTGAAAATGATATTGTTCTTGCCATTTCCAACTCGGGGGAAGCCAGTGAAATTTTAACCCTAATGCCGGTAATAAAACGCATGGGGCTGCCAGTGATTGCGGTAACAGGCAAACCCGACTCCAATATGGCAAAACATGCTATGGTACACCTGTGCATCGAAGTGCCAGAAGAAGCTTGTCCACTTGGGCTAGCGCCGACCTCCAGCACCACAGCGACCTTGGTGATGGGCGATGCACTTGCTGTGGCACTGTTGCAGGCTAGAGGCTTTACTAAAGATGATTTTGCACTATCGCACCCTGGTGGCAGCTTAGGGCGTAAATTGCTGCTAAAAGTCAGCGATGTGATGCACCAAGGCGATGAGCTGCCCATAGTGCCCCAACACATCTGCATTACCGACGCATTATATGAGATCTCTAAGAAAGGTCTCGGCATGACCGCAGTAATCGATGACAATGCTGTATTGGTTGGTATCTTTACCGATGGCGATCTGCGCCGCGTGATCGATGCTGAAGTCGACCTCAGAACCACCGCCATCAGCGAAGTCATGACCCAAGGCTGCGTTACCGTTACCGACGGTATTTTAGCTGCTGAGGCGCTTAACATAATGGAAGAAAAGCAGATTAATGGCTTAATTGTGACTAACCTTCAACAGCAACCCATTGGCGCACTCAACATGCTCGATATGGTTAAAGCAGGAGTGATTTAAAATGGCGCATCAAGGTTTTTACGGCCCTATCACTGACTCAGTCTGGCAAAAGGCTAAACAGATTAAACTGCTAATTTGTGACGTTGACGGCGTGTTTTCTGACGGGCTAGTTTACATGAGCAACTCTGGCGACGAGCTGAAAACCTTCCACACTCGTGATGGCTATGGCGTTCGCTCGCTACTGACTAGCGATATTCCTGTGGCCATTATTACCGGACGCAAATCGAAAATTGTCGAAGACCGTATGACAGCCCTTGGCATTAGCCACATTTATCAAGGTGTCGACAACAAGCTCATTCCCTATCAAGAGTTATTAGCTCGCTACCAAGTCAGCCCACAACAGGTGGCTTATATTGGCGATGACATGGTCGACCTCCCCGTGATGCAACAAGTCGGTTTGTCGGTGTGTGTCGCCGATGGTCACCCTTATGTTAAACAGCATGCCGATATGGTCACTCATATTAAAGGCGGCCACGGCGCGCTACGTGAATTAACCGACCTGATTTTGCTGAGCCAAGATAAGTTTGACTCGGCCCACGGTATGAGCATATGAACAGAGTCACCCTGGCGATTATCGCGTTTTTTGGTACCGCTTTAATACTCTATTGGCAGGTACAGTCCAAGCACGGCTCACAAGCATTGCTGCTCGACGCGTCCGATCGTCCAGATTATGTGATTAACAACATCAATAGTGTGCAATACGACGAGCAAGGTAAGCTTAATAGCCGCGTCTCGGCTAGCCATATGGAACACTATGCCGAGCGTAATATCACCTATTTTACCCAGCCCATCTATCTGGTCTATCCCGATAACGGCGATGCACAGTGGCGGTTACGCTCGGCTAGGGGTACATTAGACAAAGACAGTGGCAGAGTCATCTTAGAAAATAATGTCATTATTGACGCCATTAGCCCTGAAGAGCCCATCCAAACCATAGAAACTAACTATATGGAGTTGGATCTCAACACCATGATCATGACATCCGATCGAACCATTCGGATCACCGGTAACGATTTTTTAATTACTGGCAAAGGCTTATATGCCGATCTCAATGCACAAAAAGTACGACTGACGAGCCAGGTAGAAGGAACATATGAAACTAAATAATCTTATTCTTGCAGGCCTGTTAACCATGGTGAGCTTGCAGAGTGCGGCGAATGAAACTGACCTGCTGCAAGAGGTTAAGATTTCAGCCGCGAGCCAAGAAGCTGATATTAAAAATAATCAGATTATCTTTAATGGCCCAGTTGAGGTAACTCAGGGCTCGATTAAAATTTTGGCGGATGAATTACGTGCGTTTACCAAAGAAAATAGTAGTGGCAAAATCTTAGTGGCCACAGGTAAGCCAGCAACCTACACACAGGTGATGGAAAACGGCCGCCCTGCGTCAGCCAGCGCCAATGAGATCCGCTACGAACTGTCGACTCGCACCTTAACCCTTATCGGCAATGCCACCCTCGAACAAGAAGGTAGCCAAGTCACGGGTAATCAAATTCGCTACAACATAGAACAGCAACAGTTGATAGCTGAAAGCACAGGTAGCGATCGCGTGATCACCATCATTCAGCCTGAAAATTACCAAGACAACAGCAACAGTCAGCCCCAAGAACAGCCCAAGCAGGAACAGTAATGACAGAGATGACGCTAAAAGCGGTTAATTTAGCCAAAAGCTATAAGAGCCGCGCCGTGGTACAAGATGTCAGCTTAACCGTGCGTACAGGGCAGATTGTCGGCTTATTGGGCCCTAATGGCGCCGGTAAAACCACGACCTTTTACATGGTTGTTGGTCTGGTGCAGAGTGACAAGGGGCGCATTTTTATTGATGATGATGATCTCACCCTAGATCCTATGCATCTGCGCGCTCGCAAAGGAATTGGCTATCTACCGCAAGAAGCCAGTATTTTCCGTAAATTATCGGTGCGCGATAATATTATGGCGGTATTACAAACCCGGCGCGAGCTCAATAACGATGCGCGCGAAGAGGAGTTGGAGCATCTGCTAGAAGAGTTTCATATCACCCACATCCGCGATAGTCAGGGGATGGCACTGTCAGGGGGTGAACGTCGACGCGTCGAAATCGCCCGAGCATTAGCCGCCAACCCTAAGTTTATTTTGCTCGACGAACCCTTCGCTGGGGTCGATCCCATTTCAGTTATCGACATCAAAAAAATTATTGAGCAGTTGAAAAACCGTGGCCTTGGGGTATTGATCACCGACCACAACGTACGGGAAACATTGGATGTGTGTGAGAAAGCCTATATTGTCAGCCACGGCAACTTGATTGCCGAAGGAACACCCGCAGAGATCTTAGATAACCAACAAGTTCGAGCGGTGTACTTAGGGGAACAATTCAAGCTATAGTTAACGTTATTAGCGCTCAAGGTAAAGGCGAAACCGCTTTTACCTTAGTAAGTAGATCATTCGCCTTAGCGGTTTAATACCGGAGGCAGCTTTCTCACTTTAGAATTAGAAACAAGGGAATAGCAGTACGATGAAAGCGTCACTTCAGCTCAAAATGGGTCAGCATTTAACCATGACGCCCCAGTTGCAACAAGCTATCCGCTTGTTACAACTGTCGTCATTGGAGCTGCAGCAAGAGATCCAGCAAGCACTAGAGTCTAACCCTCTACTCGAGTTAGACGAGGAGCAAGAAGGCGCCAATATCGACTCAGAACAAGAGCGTAATGACAACTTCGACACCGATTACAATGAGCAACGGCAAGTCGACTCTAGTGAAGACAATTCGAGCTTAGAAACCTCCGATGCGCTCAACCAAGACTCTATGCCCGATGAGCTGCCCGTCGACACTACATGGGATGAGGTCTACACCGCATCACCTAACTCCAGCTCTGGTGCGATGCGCGACGATGACATGCCATTTCAAGGGGAAACCAGCGAAGGCCTGTATGAGCACCTCGAATGGCAAAAAAACCTCACCCCCTTCTCTGACAACGACCTCGCTATCGCCACCGCCATCATTGACGCCATAGACGAGCGAGGTTACTTGACGCAGACTTGCGACGATATTCTTGAAGCCATGGGCGATCCTGAAATCGAGCTCGATGAAATTAAAGCGGTATTAAAGCGGATACAACATTTCGATCCTATCGGGATCGCTGCCAGAGACCTCAGCGAATGCCTGATGATCCAACTGGCCCAATACAGCTCCGACACCCCGCATATCGACAATGCCAGACTCTTGATCCGTGATTACTTAGATCTGATTGCCGGGCGAGATTTTCGCCTATTGATGCGTAAGACCAAACTGAAAGAAGATGAACTACGCGAGGCCATAGCGCTGATTCAAACTCTTAATCCACGCCCAGGGCTAGCCATTACCGCCAGTCGTGATGAATACGTGATCCCCGATGTCACAGTTAGCAAGAAAAAAGGTCGCTGGGTAGTCGAGCTTAATCCCGATAGTATGCCTAAGATTAATGTAAACCAACATTATGCCTCAATGGCACGCAGCACCAAAAACCAAGCCGATGGCCAGTTTATTCGTGGTCACCTGCAAGAAGCTAAATGGTTTCTAAAAAGTTTAGAGAGCCGCAACGATACCTTACTCAAGGTCACCAACTGCATTGTCGATTTCCAGCAAGGGTTTTTCGAGTTTGGTGAAGAAGCGATGAAACCTATGGTGCTTAATGATATTGCCGAGGCGGTCGAAATGCATGAATCGACCATCTCGCGGGTCACCACCCAAAAGTATATGCACACGCCAAGAGGGATTTTTGAGCTAAAATACTTTTTCTCCAGCCATGTTGGGACCGACGATGGTGGCGAATGCTCTTCTACTGCGATCCGCGCTTTTATTAAGAAGCTAGTCGCCGCAGAAAATCAAAAGAAACCCTTAAGTGACAGTAAAATGGCACAACTGTTAGCCGAGCAAGGTATTCAAGTCGCTAGACGCACGATAGCAAAATATCGTGAGGCGATGTTTATACCGCCGTCAAATCAACGTAAAAGCTTATAATCAACAACTGGAAACCGGAGGAATCACTTTATGCAAATAAATCTGACTGGGCACCACATTGAGATCACCCAATCTCTGCGCAACTATGTTGAAGAAAAGTTTACAAAGCTTGAACGGCATTTCGATCAGATCAATAATGTCCACGTGATATTAAATGTCGAAAAATTGATGCAAAAAGTTGAAGCAAAGTTACATCTTAGTGGTGGAGAAATATTTGCAACATCAGAGCACGCGGATATGTATGCCGCGATAGATTCCCTGATCGATAAATTAGATCGTCAGGTCATTAAACATAAAGAGAAGCTAACAAAACATTAACGATGGAACTTAGTACCATCCTGCGGCCGGAGTGCACAACCTGCGCCACTCCGGGCAGTAAGAAAAAGGTACTGGAACTTATCAGCGACTTGGCCGCTGTCCAGTACCCCACCCTTTCCTCTCAAGAGATTTTTGAAAGCCTTTTGGCGAGAGAGAAAATGGGCAGCACAGGTATAGGCAATGGTATCGCGATCCCTCACGGACGGCTGACGAATATTGAGAAACCCGTCGCCGTATTGATTAAATGTGCGGAGCCAATTGCATTCGATGCAATTGATAATCAGCCGGTCGATATCCTCTTTGCATTACTGGTTCCCGCAGAGCAATGCGAGCAACACCTTAGCACTCTCGCCGCGATGGCAGAGAAATTAAGTGATAAAGCTATCATCAAACAGCTAAGAAAAACCCACGACGAAGCAGAACTGTATCAGGTGATCACCCAATGAAATTGGTAATGGTATCTGGGCGCTCAGGCTCAGGAAAATCGGTAGTCCTTAGGGTACTGGAAGATCTGGGCTATTACTGTGTCGACAATCTGCCACTGCAGATGATGGACTCGCTGCTCAGTCAGCTTAAAGGTAGAAATGAACTTGTTGCGATTAGCGTCGATGTGCGCAACATGCCCAGCGAAGATATCCAGCTTGAAAAGCAGCTAGCGAATCTTCCTAAAGATACCGAATTACTGAGTTTCTTTCTAAACTCTTCTGACGATGTATTGCTCAAACGCTACAGTGAAACCCGTAGGTTGCATCCACTATCACGCTCAAAAGTCTCCCTTAAAGAGGCGATACAGCTTGAAGGCAAAATACTCGAGCCTATCTCCAAGATGGTCGATCACTACATAGATACTTCGACGCTTAACATCTATGATTTAAGCGATAAAGTACGCGAGATCTTACTGGGCACCGTGGACAAGGAGTTAGTGATTAATTTTGAGTCGTTTGGTTTTAAATATGGCATGCCAAGTGAAGCTGACTTTATGTTTGACGTGCGTTTTCTGCCCAACCCTCACTGGGAATCAGAGTTACGCCCGCTGACAGGTCTCGACCAACCAGTACAACAGTTTTTAAGCCAACAGCCGCTAGTGAACAAGTTTATTTGGCAGATAGAGAATCTGCTCGAAACTTGGCTACCGCACCTTGAGCGCAATAACCGTAGCTACTTAACTATCGCCATTGGGTGTACTGGTGGTCAACATCGTTCCGTGTATGTGACCGATCAACTGGCCAAACTGTTTAATAAAGGTAAGCATAAGGTCCAGGCGCGCCACAGAGAACTGCAGCATGAGCAAGCTTGAGCGTCAACTAACCATCTGCAACAAACTGGGACTGCATGCGCGTGCCGCTACCAAACTGGCGGTATTAGCCGCTCAGTTTGATGCCCAGGTCACCTTAATTCAGGGGGATAAGCAAGCCTCTGCCGCCAGTGTGTTGGGGCTATTAATGTTAGAAACCGGCTTTGGTAAAACCATTACCGTCACCAGTGAAGGCCAAGATGCGCAAGCGGCACTCGATGCCATTAGCGCACTGATTGACGCAAAATTCGAAGAAGCCGTATAATCGCCCCGCCTCGAGCCTAAACGGCTCATATCATTCTATAATTATCCCGAGTTCAGGTTACTTAGCCAATAACCTATGTTGTCGCGCTATTTTTCAAGGGGAAGCCATGCCGATCGAAGTGTTAGATAATGAAACTACAGATCAACGTTTACAGCAGCTAACGCAAGCCCTAAGCAGTGGCATGTTTGTCCATGTACGCAGTATGCTGCACGACATGGCGGCCTCAGATATCGCCTTTATTTTAGAGTCTTCTCCACCGCGTGCGCGACAAGTATTATGGCAACTTATCGATCAAGCCCATACGGGTGAGATTCTCGATGAACTCAGTGAAGAGCTCAAAGATCAATTTATTAGCCAGATGAGTCCTGAGCGCGTAGCTAAAGCCGCCGAAAATATGGATACCGACGATCTGGCCTACATACTGCGCAGCCTGCCTGACAGCGTATTTAATCAAGTACTGCAGTCGATGCGCAGCCAAGATAGGGCGCGAGTCGAACAGGCACTGTCATACCCAGAAGACACCGCCGGCAGCCTGATGAACACAGATACGGTCACCCTAAGGCCAGATGTGAATGTCGACGTGATCCTACGTTACCTACGTATTCGTGGTGAACTCCCCGAAGCCACCGACACCCTATATGTGGTCGACAAACACGACAGTCTACTCGGTGGCGTAGCGATCGCCGATCTACTCACCTGCGATCCGAATGCATCGGTGCGCGACATCATGAACCAAGATCTTGAAGGGATCCCCGTGGGTATGCACGACAGTGAAGTCGCGCAGCTATTTGAACGCCATGACTGGGTATCGGCACCTGTGGTCGATGAAAAAACCAATAAACTGCTTGGGCGGATCACCATAGATGACGTTGTCGATGTGATCCGTGAAGATGCTGAACACTCTATGATGGGGATGGCCGGGATGGATGATGAGACCGACACCTTCGGCCCGGTCCTTAAGAGTACCTTTCGGCGCTCACTCTGGCTGACGATTAATCTATTTGCCGCACTGTTGGCTGCGTCGGTTAGCAATATGTTTGAAGGCACAATCGAACAATTTGCCACCATTGCGGTATTAATGACCATAGTGCCCAGCATGGGCGGAGTGGCTGGTAACCAAACCTTAGCGCTGGTGATCCGTGGTATCGCGTTAGGACAGATAGGTCAAAGTAACTCACGTTGGTTAGTTGGCAAGGAGTTAGCCATCGGTTTTCTTAATGGTCTACTCTGGTCCATTTTGGTGTTTGCTGCCGTGTGGCTATGGAAAGGCGATGTCGCCCTAGGCGCCTTAATTGGCGGTGCCATGTTGATCAACATGACGGTTGCGGGGTTTGCCGGCGCCACTATCCCGCTACTGCTTAAAAAGTTTAATGTCGACCCCGCACTGGCGGGTGGCATGGTACTGACCACCGTCACCGACGTGATCGGCTTATTTGCATTTTTAGGCTTAGCCACACTCTACTTGTTGCATTAGCTTGTTAGGCACCGCTCGTTGTATCGTGGCTTAAGCGGTGCCATTTAGCTTCTTCACCGAAAGTTCAACCATGGCTACTGCGCCATGATAACCATAAACTGCTGCTGCAATGCCTGACGGTCTTCACGGCCATATTTAATAATAAGCTCATCTTTACCGTCATGATTGAGATCACTCACGGTGAGCATTTCACCATCACGGGGTAGCTGTAGCTTGAGTGTTTCATCGTTACGATTAAACAGGCTGTCACTCGGCTCCCCTAAATGCACTGTGAGCGCCTGCTCGCCACCAGAGAGCAAGAGATCTTGATAACCATCGCCGTCGATATCAGCAAAAGTCACCACAGGTTGCCCCGTTTGTCCCGAGGTTAAACTAAAGCTTAGCTCCACCTCTTTGGTGATATTGGGTTTACTGGCAAAGCGGCTACTGGCGTCACTTTTAAATAAGTGTACATCTTGGTCAATACTCCCCGACACCAGCGCGCCGATGATCTGCGACACACCAATATCGAAACCCGATACCAGCACTTCATCGACCTTATCATTATCGATATCCACCAGCTCAAAACCCGTTAAGGTGCCCTCGGCGCGGATCACGCTGCTAGGCACCTTGGCAAACTGCAGCTTGTCTTTAGTTTTACCGCCTAAGTAAATTTCATAATCGTTAACCCGATCCAGCACTCCCGAACTCTTGGTATAGCGCACCACCATATCTGCCACGCCATCATGGTTAATATCGCCCAAATGCTCGACCTTTCGATAGACTAAATTACTTTGATCCAGCGCCTCACCATAAGCATCACGTTTATTCCACCAATCTTGACCGCTGATAGCCAAGCTCACGGGGAGGTAGTTGGCCAACACAGTAAACAGGCCATCATCTAACTGGTAATACACTTCAAATTCGCCTTCAGCCACCTTAACAATATCATCACGACCATCGAGATTAAGATCGGCAAAATAGAGGCGAGCCTCGGTATACTTAGCGCCATTGGCATACAGTAGCATCTGCGGCTGAATGGGTAATATTTGGGTGATGTAGCGATTATCGGCCTGCTGTATCAATAGTGTACTCTGATTAAAACTACTGATAATAAAGTCATCCAACCCATCACGATTAAGATCGCGCACAAAGCGCCCGCGGGAGATAAAATCGATCCGAGAGGTCAATATCAATGGCTCTACCGTCATTAACGGCGCAAATTCAACTTGGTTACCGTGCAACTTTAATGTCCATAATCGGTCACTAGAGAGAAAATACAGTGCTTGTAGGGCATCGCTGTTTTCTAGGTTATCCGCCGAGATATCGAACGCAAACAACGCATTGGGCAGAGGCTGTTTTACCCGCTGACGATATTGCTTCACTTCAGTATCAAACGCGTACACCCCCAGCCAGCGTTGATGTTTATCATCGACACCGATAGCCACTAACTCTTTACCAGAGTCTGGCAATAAGTTGACCGATATGATGGGATGAGTGATGCGAAAGCCCGCATCTATATGGTGCGAATACAATGATAGTCGGCTGTTGATCGATGCGCCCTGCGCTGTAGACAGAGCAAGCAGCAATATCATGGCAAGTGACCATCGCAAACCGATTTGGGCTATGTTCATGTAAAACTCGCTCCTTTAATTGCCTAATATCAACTTAGCTAATCTACCGACTCACGGGCAAAAGAAAAGCAAAGTTAACTACTTGTTACAAACTAAATGCCCTGCTTCCTTTCGCTAGGCACATTCCTAATAGCCTGATAAGTTGCATTAGGTATTTAAATTTGGCGTTAATCACTTAATTTTAAAAGAGAGAATATCGCTCTTGTACGTATTTGCACCTTAGTCTTAAACCGTGACTGGCTATCGTGACACAATCAAAAAGTGACTCAGATCACGGTTAATGTATAGCACCAATGCGAGAATCCGCCGCGTTAATGCTAGCCACTTTTTCACCACAAATAAGCTCAACACGTCGGAATATTATGCACAGCTCAACTCGCAGCACATTTGAAGGCAACGCCTTGGCGCTCGTCTCTTTTTTACTTTGGGGACTATTACCGCTTTACTATCAATACCTGCCTAATGCCGATATCAATGAGATGCTGGCCATCAGGCTACTCTTCTCGGTGCCCTTTATGGCATTCGTGTTTATCATGCTGCGCCGGCCTCTACCATCAATGCGCCAGTTAATGGCTCATAAGCGTTCGCTTGCCTTGTGTGGTCTTGCGTCGTTAATAATGTGTATCTCTTGGTACAGTTTTACTTGGGCCATCACCCATGGTCAGGTGCTCGCGGCCAGTTTAGGCTTTTTTATTAATCCGCTTTTCGCCATCGCCTTGGGCGTACTGTGTCTCGGCGATAAACTGTCACAAGCACAAAAATGGGCGGTAATCTTGGGGATTGCAGGCATCAGTTACATGGTATTTCACTATGGTGAGCTACCTTGGCTGGCATTATTGATGGGCGGTTTCTTTGCTCTTTACGGCCTGTGTAAAAAATTTATTCACTTTGACTCGCTCACCTCAGTCACTATCGAAGCGGCGCTATTGGCGCCCATTGCGACAATCTACTTAATTTGGCTGATATTTACCGATCAAAGCAGTGCCTTATCAGGCTCAACCACCCAGCTACTACTTTATATTGGTTCGGCGCCAGTCACTCTGCTGCCGCTTATCTTCTTTGCGCTCGCGATTCGAGCCACCAGCCTGTCGATGATTGGCTTAATGCAATATATCGAGCCAACCATACACTTTCTGTTAGCCGTACTGGTCTTTAATGAACATTTTGATCAGGTGAAGGCGGTGAGCTTTGCCCTGATCTGGAGCGGATTAATCCTTTGTTCACTAGAGGCTTTGCCGACATTAGGTCGCCGTTTGTCCACCTTTAGAAAGTAAAGCTAGCATGGCTATAATCTCATCGACCACCCGTTGGCTAAAGATCATCGATAGGTGCAATGGCACCTTAAAGACCTTATTTATCGCCAGCGGCCAGTGAGAACTTCGGCTCGGCACTATGGTCAGATCCAGCGGCGTACGATAGGAGAAGAGCGGCATATTGGCAATGGGTTGCTGCACTTCGTCGAGCAGCTTTAGCAACTCGCTATTAGGCCGCAACTGCCGCATCCCTTTAGAGGGATAAGGTAGAAAAGCCAAGTAGCTGCCTTGATGTGGTGATGAGATAGAAAATAACGCCTCGGTTCGCGCCGCGCCGCCAAGTATCTGCAGATAATAGCGGGCGACAATACCGCCCATACTAAAGCCCACCAGCACGATGTTATCGTCGGTGCCAAAACGCTGCTCAATGGCTTGTTTCAGTTGCTGCGCGGCGTGCTCAATGCCGTGACGGCCATCAAAGGGCGCCAGTGTAGGCGCAAAACACTCATGTCCTTGCGCCGTTAACTTATTGCGCATCCAAGCCATCACATGGCCCGTGTTAAAAATGCCATGAATTAACACCACCTTCATTACTACCTCCTACGTCATAGCCTTGCCTTGACGATAAGATTATCGCCCGCTTATTCGCGATATTTGCTATCATTGCCGCTTTGCTCAAGCATATCATCGAATACGGATCTCCAAGCTATGTCAATCAACGATTTGTTAGCCAAGGCGCTACACCAACGAGCGCAGTTGATTGCTGACGCAAAAATCAATAATACCAATTGCTTTCGGGTATTTCATGGCACAGTCGAGGGCATTAATGGCCTCAATATCGACCGCTACGGCAATGCTTGGTTAATCCAAACGTTTCATCAAACCTTAAGCGATGATGAACTCAATCAGATCCGCGCCGCCTTAAGCCAAATTGACCCGCTTGTGGTGATCTATAACGACCGATCCAACAAAAACTCGCGGATTCTCAACCCGCTTGACGACACATTAGAAGCCTTTGCCAATACCGAACAACAGATGCAGGAAAACGGTATCCATTTCACCAGCAAGCTGCGTCACGAAGGACAAGATCCGCTCTTGTTTCTCGATATGCGCGCCGGCCGTGAATATGTACAAGCCAATAGCCAAGATAAAACCGTGTTAAACCTGTTTTCTTATACTTGCGGTATTGGTACTGCGGCCGCCGTTGGCGGCGCCAGCCGTGTAATGAATGTGGATTTCTCCTCGTTTGCCTTGGCCGCTGGACGTAAAAATGCCCAGCTCAATGGCGTTGAAGCGGTATGTGAGTTTGTACAAAGTGATGCCTTTCCGGCCATGCGTCAGCTCGCGGGGATGCCAGTGGGGGGACGACGCAATCAGAAGTTGCCTAACTACCCTAAATTACCTCAAACACAATTTGATTTAGTGTTTCTCGACCCGCCAAGGTTTGCCAAGAGCCCCTTTGGCACTGTGGATCTGATTAACGATTATCAAAGCCTGTTTAAACCCGCCATGCTGGCCACTAAAAGTGGTGGCACCATAGTGTGCTGTAATAATGTCGCTAAAGTCGACCGTCACACTTGGTTCGACGCCCTAAGCCGCTGCGTCGAAAAACAGGGACGTAAGATCAGCCACGCCACTTGGTTAGCTTGCCACAGTGACTTCCCCTCTTTTGATGGCAACCACCCACTAAAAATGGTGGCGCTGCAAATAGCATAAATCAACCTTTCCCTTAGCGGCTGGTTACCACAACAAGCCGCTTAAACCCTCACTTTAAACCTTTTGCTACCAACATCCACATCAAAACGAGTTTATCAACACTCTTTATCACCATCTACGGCGATATACCGCAAGCAAACCACTAAAAACAAGCATTAATAAATTAACAATAAAACATCATTAGATAGCAAAGCGTTTGACCTTCACGCTCAATAAACCTGCTCTAAATAGCAATTTGAAGTTAAATTTTCATCATTGATAAAAATTAACTTTACTTCGTCATCGAAGCGCCCTACATTCGCCGCCAAATTAAACAGTAACAAATAACCACCAACAAGCATATTGGCATTCAAGTGGCTATTTATCACATTAAACTCGGAGGTTCTAATGGTAGAATGCGCTGCTAGCTGCAAATCGAACAATCCTGCAGCACCTGTCATTGGGCTGTCTTTTTTTGCTATAGCCTCGGGTTTTTTAATGAGCCTAATTCCACTGTCGCTAACGGCATTTGAACTGGATGTCGCTCTAGCCCCTTGGTTAGCCAGTGTGTTCTATCTCGGCCTGCTCATTGGCGCGACGAGTATCGAGCGCGTGGTGGCCAAAATTGGCCATCGCTTGGCTTTTATCCTGTTTCTGGGATTATTGATCGCCAGTGTTATGACCCAGCTGTTGATCCCTAGCGCCGAGTTTTGGTTGGCGGCACGCTTTATTGCCGGTATCGCAGTCGCAGGCGTATTTGTGGTGGTCGAGTCATGGTTATTAATGGCCAGCACGCCTAAGGCGCGAGCCAAACGCCTTGGCATATATATGACCTCGTTATATGGCGGTAGTGCCGTGGGACAATTAGCCATAGATCCACTCGGAACGACAGGTGCAGCGCCGTACCTGTTTGTTATCGCCTTGCTGTTTTTGGCTATTTTAGCGCCCTTGTTAATTACCTCTGGGCAGCCTGAGAGCCAACATCAGCAAAAGCTGCCATTAAAAGAGATAAAATCCTTGAGTCGTCCGGCCATGCTGGGCTGCTTAGCATCAGGCCTATTACTGGGCCCCATTTATGGCTTGATGCCTATGTATATTGCCAACCAACCTGAGCAGGCTGAACATACTGGCACCTTGATGGCCAGCATCATTTTAGGCGGTATGCTAGTACAGCCGTTGGTGAGCTATTTGTCGACGCGGATCGGTAAGAGCCTGTTGATGGCGATGTTTTGCCTTATCGGCGCGGCGGCTGTGCTCGGGATAGTACAAGCAAGCAGCTTTGTGCCTTTGGTGATAAGTTACTTGGTGTTAGGCGCATGCAGCTTCGCGCTCTACCCAATTGCGATCACCTTAGCGTGCGATCTGTTACCTATGGCGAAAATCGTGTCGGCCACCGAAGTGATGTTACTGAGCTACAGTGTCGGCTCTGTGTTAGGCCCAGTATTGGCGGCAAACTTGTCTGATGCGACCGATGGTGTGGTGTTTTACTTGGGTGGCTGTTTAATTACCACCTGTATTTATATGCTCATCAAAAGCATGGAAAACATTCGCACTGGTGACACCCCAATCGCCGGATAAGCCACAATTAGCGGCTCGCCATCTACCCTAGATGATACAAGGAGATGGCGAGACCGTCAGCGCTTTTTCTCAGGTTCGATAGCGTAAGGAATTATTGCGCCAGCAGGGAAAAAGCTTAGCTGTGCAATCCTCTCCTCGTAAGAGCCCCTTAAATGGGTGAGCCTGGCGGCAAGCTCAGCGGCTGCTTAATTAACCTCACCTTGGCATCTAACAACCCTTGCTCAACCCCTTGCCTGAGCCATTCAAAATGCGCGGCTTCAAAATCGCTGCTGCGTTTCACCTTACGGCTTAACTGCTTGAGTGCATATTGCAAACGGTCATTGAGTAAGGCCTGCACTTCGGGTGACGTCTGTTCATTATGGTAACTGGCTATTAGCTCATCAAAGACCACCGCATTGACGCGCATCCATACACCAAGATCGGCACCCGATGGGCTATCGCTATAGGCGGTCACGCCCAGTAATCGGTCGACCAAATTAATCACTGATAGCTGTTCTTTATCGGCCAAATAGGCCTGACTGACGCGATTAAGCCGCCAAGGCGACAACAAGGCTTGGGCCACATGGCGGCTCAGTACCTCGGCCATACCAATCGGATCAATCACTACCCCATTCGCCCCTTGGAAACTCTCGCGCGTGGCGCGGTAATTGCCCGACTTAGGCACAAGCTGCTCTATCACCTCGGGCGGCACGCGCAATGCGTCCATGCTTAGGGTCTGTAACAGACTGTCTAAGGCTTCTTGTTGCAATGCGGGGGCTAAATAATGCCAGCTTTGACCCAGCTCAGAAGCCCCATAGTGATAATCTGTGCCACCAATAAACTTCGCTGCGGCGGTAATTTGATAACGAGTTAATAGGTAGATGGGCACAAAAGCATCCCGTAGCTCACCAAAGGGCTGCCCAGCTAACAAGGCCTGATGAGAAAATTGCTCAATCGCCTTGCTACGCACCGCAGCAAGACGGTTAAGCTCGGCCACGGGATCGTTACCATTGTCCCATAAGCTGGCATAGGCATTGCTGGCGTTTTGACCGCGTGAATCCGCTTCACCAATATAACGCAGCCCTTGGCGCTCGACCTCGCTCATCAGCGCCGCCAACTTACTGGCCTGATTGGGCTCACTATACTGGCCATAACCATAGGCGATGGCGTACCTGTCCCACGGCCCTATTCCCTCACCGTAGGGCTGACTAATCTCAATGTTATCGCCATTGAGGGTGATCTTTGGATGGGGATAATCCATAACCGAGGCATTGTCGTTAGTCGATGCGGCAAAGTTATGGTCAAGCCCCAAGGTGTGGCCCACTTCATGAGCCGCTAACTGACGAATACGGGCTAATGACAGCGCCATACTGGCTTCTTCTGCGCTAGCCCTATCAGGCCAACCGGCGGTGAGTCCGCGGGCAATCAGGTGATCTTGCCGTACTCGCTGGCTTCCCAGTGTGACATGCCCTTTGATAATCTCACCGGTACGCGGATCAGTAATGGCGCTGCCGTACGACCAACCACGCGTGGCACGGTGCACCCATTGGATCACGTTGTAGCGTATATCTTGCGGATCGGCATCTTCTGGTAACAGCTCAACCTTAAAGCCATCAATAAAGCCCGCCTCGGTAAAGGCATCTTGCCACCAACGCGCCCCATCGAGTAACGCCGAGCGAATAGGCTCTGGCACACCAGGGTCGAGATAATAGGTGATGGGTTTAACCACTTCCGATGGGGCATCACCGGGGATCTTTTTCTCTAGGCGGTGGCGTAACAGATGACGCTTGACGATATCCCTATCGACCTCGGCCGCATAGTCGAGATAAGCATCTGACAAATAACCGCTCATCGGATGATAGGCTCGTGGGCGATAGTCGTTGTCTGGTAAGGCAACAAACGAGTAACGCAAACGAATAGACAGGTGGTGCGCATCGGGTGTCACCTTTGCCACTTGGCTGCCCGCCTTGGCGCCTGTAAAGGTGAGTAACACATCGACATCGCTATTTTGCTCAAATGACTTTACCCCTTGGGGTAACACCAATGATTTGTCAGTGTCGAGGCGATAATCCCCCTGCTGCGTCTCTTTAAGGGTGCTGCTAATGCCGTGCAGATCGCTTAACAGTAGCGCGTTTATCGCCACCAAAGGACGCTTACCAGGTACTACTTTGCCGCGCCACAGCACCGACTCGGCAAAGGCTTCGTTAACCGCGCGCACCTCCGCTTGAGCCTCGGTCTCGGCGCGGTAATCAGTGTTAAGCTGCTTTAAAATTAAATAGGGGCCATGTCGCTCAAACTGCACCATACGGGTGGCGCCCAGTTGGCCGCGATCTAGCCCTATGTCATTGGATCCTACACCATGGGGCAGGCTGGTAATGAGTAAAAAGGGCTGACGGAGTCGGTTGGCTTCGAGATAGAGTTCGCCAGAATCTTGCTCATAATAGAAATTAATAAAGCCATTAGCCGCCTGACTCTGTTTGATCAAGTTGGCGCTATTATCCGTTGCAGCCATGACGTTGACCGCCGGACTTAGGGCCAATACCACGGCCAGCGCTAATGTTGAGGGCTTCATTTTATCTCCTATTGTTGGCGTGCTGGCAAAGCACGCATATCCATTATGGGTTATCCGCTGAGCTAACAAGCTGCAGTTAACGGCACTACTGCGGTTGATTAATCCAATGGGTTAAGGTGTCGAACAACTCATTAAGTACGATGGGCTTAGTAATATGCGCGTTCATACCTGCCGCTAAGCTTTTTTCACGATCGCCCGACATCGCATGGGCGGTCATGGCGATAATAGGTAACTGCTGCGCCGAATAACGCTCGCGCAGCAGCTTAGTGGCGGTTAACCCATCCATCACTGGCATCTGAATGTCCATCAGCACCGCATCATAACGGCGCTTCTCTACTCGCTCTATCGCTAGCTGACCATTTTCGGCCACATCCACTTCATAACCCGCACTCTTAAGCAATTCGGTCGCCACCTGCTGGTTAATAAAATTATCTTCCACCAGTAGGATCACCCCTGAGGCTTGATTGTTGCCCAGTTTAGGTGGCTCAGGCAGCGGAGCGAGTTTAGGCTGATCGATGAAGGCACCGATGATCTCATCGAACAATGCCGATGCCTTAAACGGCTTTTGCAGCATGGCGTAAATATTAAGCTCGTCCAAATCCTCTTTTAATGGATCTGAGGCATAAGCGGTCATCATGATGATCACCGGCCGTTTAGGTAAACGGCCATCGGCGACCATAATGTCGAGTTCTCTGACCACTTCCACGCCATCCATTTCGGGCATCATCCAATCCACTAGCAGCAGATCCACCGGATCACGCTCGAGCTTATACAAGGCCTCTGCGCCGCTTGAGGCGGTCTCAACGTTAAAGTGGAAATCACGCAGCACGCTGGAATAGATCTGTAACGCCGTCGGGTTGTCATCGACCACCAAGGTTTTTAAATTACCCAACACCTCTGGCACCACCAAAGGCTTAACCTCCGCCTCGGCGGCGATCTCGAAGCTGATGGTAAAGCTAAAGGTACTGCCTACCCCAAGCTCACTTTGCACCTGCATAGTACCGCCCATCATGGAGACCAGATGTTTACTAATCGATAAGCCCAATCCGGTGCCACCATATTTACGCGTGGTCGAGCCATCGGCCTGTGCAAAGGCATCAAATAAGCTCTCTTGCTGCTCTTTGCTAATGCCGATACCCGTATCGCGCACCCAAAACTTTAGAGTGATACGGTGATCGCGCTCGCCCACATCTTCGCACCCCAGTTCAATTTCACCGCTTTGGGTAAATTTAACCGCATTACTGAGCATGTTCACCAGCACCTGCCCAAGGCGCAGCGGATCGCCCTCTAAGATGAGGCCCGCGGTGACTGGGGCGTATAGCAGCAGTTCGACCCCTTTTTCTTGGGCATTGAGCGCATTGAGATCCAGTGCATGATCCAGCACCTTATCCAGCGGGAAGGCGACCTTTTCTAACTCAAGTTTACCGGCCTCAATCTTAGAGAAATCAAGAATATCGTTAATGATCCGCAGTAAGGATTGCGCCGAGAAACTGGCTTTATCGAGATAATCGGCCTGCTGTGGTGTCAATGAGGTGCGGCTCGCCAATTGCAGCATGCCGATAATGGCATTCATGGGCGTGCGGATCTCGTGGCTCATATTGGCCAAAAACTCACTCTTGTACAGGTTGGCCGATTCAGCATCTTGCTTAGCTTCAAGCAGCGCCACCTCGTTGCTCTTATGACGAGTAATGTCTTTGTGTGTACCCACCATCCGCTTGGGTTGGTTGTCGCTAGTGAATTCCACTACCCGACCTCGGCTTAGCACCCAGTGATACATGCCGCTCTTACCGCGCATTCTAAACTCAATATCGTAGGCACCAACCGGATTGGCTAAGTACTCATTGCGATACTCTTCGACACGGATGCGATCGTCAGGGTGGATCAACTCGTCAATGGTTGACACTAAAGCAGGAAACTCATTGGTTTCATAACCTAACATCGAATAGTAAGCCGGATTACAGATGATCTGCTCCGAGTCCAAATACCAATCCCATAGACCATCTTCTACCGCATCCATCGCCAGATGGTAACGCTCTTCAGATAAGCGCAGCTGCTCTGCCGATTCATATTCGCGTGTCACATCGCGCCATACGGCAATCAACCCCAGCAGCTCACCACGGCGGTTGTAAAAGGGGATCTTAAGGGTATCGAGCAGTACTGGCTTACCCGCCAGCTCCACTTTTTCTTGATAACGCAGCGGCGTACGCTCCGACAGCACGCGTTCATCTTCGGCCCGGATACGAATGGACTGCTCACTTGAGGTCATTGCCTGCGAGTCTTGGCCTATCATCTCACTTTCGGTATAGCCTAGCATCCGCTCGGCAGACTTGTTACAGCCAAGGTACTTGCCTTCTTTGTCTTTAAAGACAATCGCTTCGGGAATAGAATCTAGCAAGGATCGCAGTAAAGCGTACTCGCGCTCTCGCCGCTCTGTGGTCTCTTTCAATCGCGCCGTGCGCCGCGCTACCAAGTTATCGAGACGGCGATTTTGCTCGGCTAGGTGACGAGTATATTGTTGGTTCTCTTCAAAAATACGGCTCACCAACTGGAACCAAGGCTCCCAGCCCGGAGTGATCTTCTCTGGCGGCTTGCGCGGCTCTTGAGAGCAGCCTTCGAGATGGCTCAATAAACGTGATGCAGGATTAACAAACGAGCGGCGAGTCTGCCAATGCACTATGGTCACCAGCACCGACAAGGCGATCACTACCAACAAAAACGTCAGCTCTAACTTTTCCCACGAATCTTTAAACAGCTCGTTTTGATCTTGCAGGTACAATAAGCGCCACGGCGCATTTTGCAATGCCACCGAGTGGATATAATACCCATTACGCATAATGCCATCATGGGCGTCAAACAGCTCAGATTCTGGCACCGAATGTAGCGCCGAAGGGATCTTCTGGCTGATGTGATATACCCGGTTGATATCGTCGGTATTCATACCGCTATGCGACAAAATATTGTTTTGCTGATCGAGCAAAATTACCGTGCCCGGCATCTTAAAATAGAGGCGGATCTGCTTGTCGAGTGATGACAACGTCATGTCTAAGTTAATTGAGCCGATAAACTCATCTTCGAGGTACACCGGCACGCCGACTGTGGTTAACAATCCCTTGCCATTGGTCTCGACATAGCCTGGGCTCCACGCCACACTGCGTTGAGGGTTCATTGCTGGCGTAACAAGTTGAAACTGCTGTTTATTTAATAGTTCATCTCGAAAGCGCAGCTCATCAGAAGGCCAAGGGTAATAGGACATCATTCGATGCTTAGAGATGTAATAAACTGAGGATGCTTTAGGGGCGGCTTCGGTCGCCACCGGGAATGACAAGGAAAGCTCAAACAACATTTCGAGCTCTTGATAAAACTTATCGCTGCGGCCATCGAGCGAGCCCGCGCCAGTAATACGTCCCATATTGGTAAATGGCTTACCGCTTTTAGCGTAACTGGGTTCTAGGGTAAAAAATTGGCCACTTTCATTAAACTTTTCATATTGAGGTAGCCGCTCGGTTCGCACCAACTCACCGAGCTTAAGATGATCCACCGCGACATTTCTCAGACTCTTTACCGCCCGAATACTCGACTCTAACAGCAGGTCGATTTGCAACACATGACGCTCGACTAACTCTTCGCGCTGGGTCATCATCTGGGTCTTTTGCCGCTCAAAGAACACCCACGCCGTCAGCAATGCCATAATAATCACACCTATGTAGGTGTAAAACACGGCGCGATTATAATTTTTCTGGATCGGCGACTTCAGCTGTAAGTCGGGTTCTGTCGGTTTCATCGATTACCTTTAAGAACAAACGCATGCCATCATGGTTCGCAATGATGGCACTGAATATTGTCCCTATAATATCAGGAACCTAAGCCATTGTAATACCAAACTGATCTAGGAATGCCAAAGTCGATATCGTTAGTTATTTCAATTAATTAACTGATATTAGTCGCCACGACTGGCTAGCTTAGTTGTTCGATAAGGCAAGTTTAACGCTTGATGACGACAAGACTCACCCGCTTGAGAGCCGCTAAAACATGCTAAACGACGGGCATTCTTGTAAAAGCAATATCAGCCATTGCGAGCAAAAACAGCTAACACGGCCAGGCACATCATCATGACAACAATTTCACGCCGACGAGCCAACAGGCACCATAAAGCGAGCTTATATTCATCCAATAAGAGATAAGGCGCGTCGACAGGCTCGGCGCACCATAATCCCCTTATATCTCACATCACTGGGATTATAAATTTTCCTCGGCAAACTCGGCTAAACGTGAACGCACCACACCGTTAAGATAGACATTGGCACTGCCATCAAAGTTTTTAAATCGCTCCACAATATAGGTTAATCCTGAGGTCACCGCCGTTAAGTAGTTCGAATCGATCTGAGCCAAATTACCGCTGCAGATCAGCTTAGTGCCTTCTCCCATCCGAGTGATCATGGTTTTAATTTGTGATGCGGTCAGGTTTTGGCACTCATCGAGTAATACCACCGAATTTTGAATCGACCGTCCGCGCATAAAGTTAATCGATTTAAATTGGATATTGGCCTTATCCATGATGTAGTTCATGCTACCGCTGGGGTTCACATCATTTTTATGTAGCACCTCGAGGGTATCGGTAATGGCGGCAAGCCAAGGCGCCATTTTTTCCTCTTCGGTGCCCGGTAAAAAGCCTATCGACTCGGCAATTTCAGGGGTGTTACGGGTAACAATGACCTTGTCATATAAACCGCGTTCGACCACCATCTCCAGTGCCGCCGCCATGGCCAGCAGCGTCTTACCGCAACCGGCGGGGCCGGTTAAGATCACCAGATCGATATCGGGATCGAGCAAGGCTTGTAGCGCCATGCCTTGGTAGATATTTTTCGGTTTGATCCCCCAGGCATCGAGGTGCAATAAGCGATCGCGCCCCAGATCGAGGATCTCCAGCTCGTTGCCATCATTACACAGTACTCGGCCACAAAAGTTAGACTCCTCATCGATGAGATATTGATTAACGTAGTAATTCTCGTCCCCCACTTCACCAAGCGGCACACGATGAACCGTATGACGCCCCTGAATTTCGGTATTAACATGCTCTTTGCGGGCCCAAAAATCACCATCGAATTGATGAAACCCTTTGGTGAGAAAGCGAATATCATCGATCAGCTGATCGGTACGATAATCCTCCACCAGCATAATTCCCGCGCCTTTGGCCTTAAGACGCATATTGATATCTTTGGTGACCAGCACCACTTTTCGAGGATGATGCAGTTTTTGTAGGTGTAATGCGGTGTTAATGATGAGGTTGTCGTTATTATCGCCAGGCAACGACAGCAGGGTAGATTGCAGTTGATGATCGGGGAAAATAGAGAGAGAACCAACGGCGTCGCCATGACCTTCGCGTTTAGGTAACGCGACCCCTTGTACTATCTGTTCTGGGGTGATTTGCCCCCCGAGAATATCTTCTAGCGCCCTGATAGCGACTCGAGCATCTCGGCTCACATCACGCTTTCTGTCTTTGATCTGGTCGAGCTCTTCCAGAACGGTCATGGGGACAACTACATCATGCTCTTTAAACGAATAAATCGCTAAAGGCTCGTGTAGTAACACATTGGTATCCAGTACAAACAACTTCTTGTCGTCTTGTTCCATGGGCGCCTCCACTTGTGCGTTGGGGTTAATTTAGACTAAGCACATGCTGCGATAATTAAGCATCTCCTGTGATGAATAGGCTGGACTTTACCGACCCAAAAAGCGCCGATGTCACTTCATACTGACACCAAAATCTTAAGGCATCAATCGATAATTTATCCCGCAGAGCCCTACTCATCATGCCTAAGCCTGATCGCCATTGATGACACTAAGATGACAAGAGCGCTCAGATAAAAACCGATCGCACAATTTGTATTCTCACCAGATAGCCATTAGGCTTTTAAGCTGAGGTGCGGCGGGCATTTATGTTCGACATCATAGTCCCGATTGGATAACATACGCGCCCTTTCGTGATTCACCCTGTAGATGAGAATTTGTAATGCCCTTTTCCTTAGGTCAACGTTGGATTAGTGATACCGAATCAGAACTTGGTTTAGGTACTGTTGTTGGATTAGAAGACCGTATGGTCACCGTCATGTTTCCTGCCACAGATGAAAACCGGATGTTCTCACGAGCTGACGCGCCCTTAACGCGTGTGATTTATAATCCAGGCGATACCATCGAGAGTCACGAAGGGTGGAGTTTAACGGTTAGCGAACTCGAAGAGAAAAACCAGCTGATCATCTACCACGGTATCCATAGCGAAACTGGTGAACAGGTGAGCCTGCGAGAAACCCTGCTCAACCACAATATTCGTTTTAATAAGCCGCAAGATAGACTCTTTGCTGGCCAAATCGATCGCCTTGACCGTTTTGGCGTGCGCTACCAGAGCCAACTGTTACGCCATAAGCTGGCCACCTCAGATCTACTTGGGCTACAAGGCCCACGTGTAGGATTGATCCCGCACCAGCAGTGGATAGCCCATGAAGTGGGGCAACGTTTTGCGCCGCGTGTCTTACTGGCCGATGAAGTGGGTCTAGGTAAAACCATCGAAGCTGGCCTTATCATCCATCAACAACTGCTTACCGGCCGCGCCGAGCGCATCTTAGTGATCGTGCCCGATACCTTGCGCCATCAATGGTTGGTCGAGATGCTGCGCCGCTTTAATTTGCGCTTCTCAGTGTTTGATGAAGACAGATGTGTCGAAGCATACGCCGATAACGACAACCCTTTTTACACCGAACAGCTAGTGATCTGCTCTTTAGAGCTACTGCGTAAAAAGAAACGCTTAGAGCAAGCCTTAGACGCTGACTGGGACTTAATGGTGGTCGATGAAGCTCATCATTTAGAATGGAGCGAAGAGGCGCCAAGCCGTGCTTATCGCGTGGTCGAAGCCCTCAGTGAAGTGGTGCCTGGTGTATTACTGCTGACCGCGACTCCAGATCAACTCGGTCATCAGAGTCACTTTGCCCGTTTACGCCTGCTCGATCCCGATCGTTTTTACGATTATCAAGCCTTCCTTAAAGAAGAGGCCAGCTACAAAGAGGTCGCAACCGCAGCCGACCAACTGAGCAAGGGGGCTACACTCTCAGATGATGCCGTGGCCAGCTTAACCGAGCTGTTAAGCGAAAAAGATATCACCCCTGCCCTGCGCCTTATCGAAGATGAAAGCCTCGATGCCGACCAACGCCAAGCGGCACGCGAAGAGTTGTTACAAGAGCTGCTCGACCGTCACGGCACTGGCCGAGTGCTGTATCGTAACAGCCGCGCCTCGGTCAAAGGCTTCCCGACACGTATTTTTCATGCTCACCCACAGAGCATGCCAGAGCAATATGTGACCGCGGCAAGAGTGTCAGCCATGATGGGCGGCCAAAGCGATCTCAACAACAAGGTCAAACAAGCCCTTAGCCCTGAAAAAATGTATCAGGCCTTCGAGAGTGATAGCGCCAGTTGGTGGAAATTTGATCCGCGCGTCGATTGGTTAATCGATTTCCTTAAAAGTCATCGCAGTAAAAAAGTGCTGATCATCGCCAGCCAAGCCGAAACCGCCCTTAGCCTTGAAGAAGCGCTGCGCACCCGTGAAGGTATTCAGGCGACCGTATTCCATGAAGGCATGTCGATTATCGAACGCGATAAAGCCGGCGCCTACTTTGCTCAAGAAACTGGCGGAGCTCAGGCCTTGATCTGCTCCGAAATTGGCTCAGAAGGACGTAACTTCCAGTTTGCTAGCCATCTGGTGTTGTTTGATCTGCCCCTTAACCCCGATCTACTCGAGCAGCGTATTGGCCGTCTCGACCGTATTGGGCAGGCTAACGATGTCGAAATCCATCTGCCTTACCTTGAACGAACCGCTCAAGAGAGCCTGATGCATTGGTACCACAAAGGGTTAAACGCATTCGAACAAACCTGCCCCATTGGCCATATTCTGTTTAATGAGTTTTCACAAGAGCTGCTTACCCAGCTGGTTTATCAAGATGAAGACCAATTTACTCAGCTACTTAACCATACGCAAACACGTTATAAAGAGCTGAAAAAAGCCATGGAACAGGGCCGTGATAAACTGCTGGAGATCAACTCACATGGCGGTGAGAAAGCCAAGAAATTGGTTGAAAGTTTAGCGGCGCGTGACCAAGATACTCAACTGATCGGCTCAGTTATTCGCCTATGGGACATCATAGGAGTTGAGCAGGAAGACAGCGGCGACAACGCCATTGTACTGCGCCCCAGTGAACACATGATGTTCCCCACCTACCCAGGCCTACCCGAAGATGGCATCACGGTAACCTTCGATCGTGAGATGGCCCTGTCACGCGATGATATTGCGCTGATAACCCAAGAGCATCCGTTAGTGCAGACTGGGCTGGATTTGATCACCTCTTCAGAAACGGGCACCACCAGCGTGGCTATCTTGAAAAACAAGGCGCTACCTGCGGGGACTATTTTCTTAGAGCTTATCTATATGGCAGATGCATCGGCGCCAAAATCGAGCCAGTTGTATCGCTATATGCCGCCAACGCCAGTGCGTATTTTACTGGATAAAAATGGCAACAATCTGTCTGATAATGTCAGCTATGAAAGCTTCGACAAACAACTGAGTGCGGTGAATCGTCACATTGCCAGTAAACTGGTTAATGCCTCGCAAACCATTTTGCATCCCTTGTTTGCTAAGGGTGAGACCTACGCCGAGGCCGAACTAACACTGCTAGCCGAGAGCGCTAGAGCCAAGATGACCAGTCAGCTAACAGCCGAACTTGAACGTCTCGAATCGCTCAAGGCCGTTAACCCCAACATCCGTGATGAGGAACTTGAACACCTAAAATCACAGATGAGTGAGCTTAATGGGTATTTAGATGGTTGTTTATTGCAACTCGATGCCGTGCGCTTGGTGTTGGTGAGTCACGCTTAACCCACATAGGGTAAGCTGACACGATAACAAAACGCTGGTTTGACACGCTCATCCAGCGTTTTTTTATGCTGTATTCTAGGGCCTGTTGATCTTGCAAGGTTGTTTTTACAGCGAATTGTGGGGGTATTTATGCAAGGCAGAAGCTTTGTGGTGTTACTCTACATACAAAGCTGAGAACGCAGTAGAAATGACCAACAAACGCTGGTCGAGGGCTTCGGCTAAAAACGTTTTACTCTTTGTGAAGTGCATTTTGCTTAGATGACTAGGTTGCAATTCACTCGCCTCGATTTAAACGTTTTTGTCTCGAACAAAATTCAACCAGCAAAGATCAACAGGCCCTAGGCTTGCTACCCAACAAGCATGGCGATGTTTGAACACATTTCAGCACAAGACACGGTTTTAATTTACACCGTAAAAATGCGATGATGCTCGCCGGAAAATGATTCAGGCTTAAGGTATCTATGAGATCGGTTATTAAATGCGGCCTATTACTATGGGGTTGCTCTTTTTTGTTCGTCAGCGTATGCAGCCAAGGCGCGCAACCAAGCTATGACTATTTGCCCGCGAATGAAGTCACACAGCTTGATCTGGGCGAGCAAACCAGCTTGGCATTGGTGCGCAGCTGGCGCGGTCATCATCAATATGGGACGGCCATCTTATTAGCCGATCTGGGGCAGCATGCCGATCCTAGCGGCGTGACCGCCTATCTGCGACGCCACCTTAATGATAAAGGCTGGGCCACCATCAGTTTAAGCGCACCACATGCTGCACCAACAATTAATCACAAGACAGATGCAGAGGAGATCAACAAGGCTGGAGAACAACAGCTGGTACTCAAGGCTACACAACGTCTGCCTCACTTGAGTCCTGATGAATGGCAAAACCTAAGACAGCAGCAGAATAATCAGTTCATTCAAATAATGGATCGGCTCGATGCCTTAGGGCAACCCTATCCTGGTAAACGAATGTTAATCGCTACCGATCAGAGCGCAGGATTAATGATCCAGCTGTTATATGCAGGCACATTGCCTAAGCCAGATCTACTCGTGCTGATCAATCCTTACCTCACCCCAGCACAAGACAATGCCCACTTAGCAGAGCAACTGGCACAGCTGGCCATTCCGGTATTAGATATTTTGTCGCCAGACGCGACGCCAAACGCCATCGCCACCGCAGCTGAGCGACGGGCGCTGTCGCCGCAAAACCAGCCGCTACGCTATCAGCAGCAGCCATTGGCGCTTAACTTAGACCAACCTAGTGCTTGGCAAAATACCTTAGCGCTGATCGATGGCTTCGCACGGCGCATCGCAAAAGCGTATCCGTAACGATGCGCTAGCGCCGAGTTACTTTTTATCTTTACTCAGCATCAACGCCAATGCCACCAGTACCACTATGATGCCCATATAGAGCAGCTCCAGCATGGAGGTAGGTTTCATTTCGCTAAAGTAAGAAAACACCTTGATGATTAACATCATCAAAATGACTTTACCCAGCTTGCTCTTTAATGAATCGATACTGCTGATCACTAAGATTTTCCCCCCCGCAACACTGTCTTCAGCGGCCTGCAGATTACTGATAAACAACTCATATAATCCAAAGGCAAATATCAGTAATACAGAACCAAGCAAGAAGGTGTCTAAAATCTCAACCACCACCATCACCAAATCATTACGGATATCTAAACTCCCGCTAGTGACATAGGCATACAGCAATTCGAGCATGTGAAGCATATCTTTAATACCCATGATAAACACCGCAAACGCGGCAACCACACAGGCAAACACCCCAACGATCACCGTCAGGCGGCTATTCCAAAGAAAACGTTCAAATAGCGGTCTCATCTACCATTCCTAAAGCATAATAAAATTAGCAGGATAGTAGCTGCCACTCGAGCAGACGTCTCCTGCAAGCGCTGGGGAGTGTGATCCGCGTCACTGACTCATTGCTATGCCAAACCGCGAGAGACACTAAAAAGAACTACCACCAAGACTGCCGATGACGATAGGGACGCTGTGGATCTTTGGTCTGCCTAATCGCCGCGATCAGCCGATTTTTGCCCAACAAGAGTGCAATTTGACTCATAGATTCTCGCCGTAGCAAGCTGCGCTCACTGGCGCGCCAATTAGTATTAATACTGCGCTTAATCGCCGCGTTAGCATCTGGCGAGGTATCACATAACTTGGCCGCCAAGGCTTGAGCCTGAGCCATAGGCTGCTCACACACTTGAGTCAGTAGGCCATATTCATGGGCTTGCTTTGCCTCAATCACATCGGCCGTCATGGTTAGCAGCATGGCGACATCTTTTGATACTAACTCTCTCAGACCAACCAAACCGGCCATATCCGGCACTAAGCCCCATTTAGCTTCCATGATAGATAAACGACACGCAGGGCTGGCAATGCGCATATCGGCTCCTAGGGCGATTTGCAGTCCACCGCCATAACAGATCCCCTCTAACACGCAGATCACAGGTACAGGTAACCGACGCCACCCAATGGAGACCTGCTGAGCTAAATTGGCGTTTCCTGGTAACCACTTAAACAGTAACTTGATCGCTTGCTTGGGTGATTTCATTACGCTTGCCACATCGAGACCCGAGCTAAAGTTGCCGCCACTGCCCGTTAAGATAACGCAGCGCACACTGGGATCTTTGGCGATTTTATGCTGCACACGTTTAATAGAGGTGAACATGGCGTAATTAAGCGCATTGTATTTTTCAGGGCGGTGTAGTTCGACAATCGCAATGCCTGAATCTAGGGTCAAATTGACATATGGGTGCTGCATTCCTTTACTCCTAAAAACCAACTGGTCTGTCCTCCCAAGATGCTAACACAGTTGGTACATTTATCTAAAATAGATAACATCAGGTTATTTTTTTGGCGTAGGTCAAAAAGTGACATTTTGATTTCTTTTTTAAATCAAAGTGATCGATAATGACTAATCAGTAGTACCGACTATCTATGGTATGCTGGCTATTTACGGTAAAACAAGACGTAGACCCTTAAACGCATTGATGACCACTTTGAGTCTTCTTTATGATCGCGTCATACACTGGCGCTCCTAGGGTTTCTAGGATGAACCAAAGAAAACAGCCCTTTCCATTAAGTGTATTTAGCAACACAACTCACTAATTTTAGTGTTATCTTCATTAGAAGGGCAGATTAGGATGTTAGAACTAGCATGTCGATCCCAGTACTTATATGCGATGACTCTGCACTCGCAAGAAAGCAGATGGCACGAACACTTCCAAAAGAATGGGATGTGGACATTCACTTCGCCGCCAACGGTGCCGAAGGCATAGAAGCCATTAGAGCCGGTAAAGGTGAAGTGGTCTTTCTTGACCTCAACATGCCGGTTATGGACGGTTATGAGGTGCTAGAGATCATTCAAAAGGAAGATCTCCCCGCCCTTGTCATTGTAGTTTCTGGTGATATTCAGCTTAAAGCACATGAGCGTGTCAAAGCCTTAGGGGCTCTGGATTTTATTCAAAAACCAGTCAGCGCCGAGGCCATTAGCCATATTTTACAAGAGTATGGCATCTTAACCATAGCCACAGGCGATGGCATTAACGACAGTCCAATGATCGAAGTCGATCTAAGGGACGCCTGCCAAGAGGTAGCTAACGTTGCTATGGGGCGGGCGGCCGATCTGTTAGCCAAGTTGCTCGATGTGTTTGTGTTATTGCCGATCCCCAATGTTAACGTGCTCGAGGTCAGTGAGCTCACCATGACGCTCAAGGCGACCGAAGAAAACGGCACCATCTCCGCGCTATGCCAAGGATTTATTGGTGCTGGTATTGCTGGCGAAGCCCTCTTACTGTTTCACGACTCCTCATTTCAAGACATGGCCAAATTGATGGGGCTCGCCAACCCCGAAGATGCCAATACTGAGATTGAAGTGATGATCGATACCGGTAACGTGCTTATCGGTGCATTTCTTAACGGGATTTCCGAACAGCTACACATGAAATTTAGCCAAAGCCATCCAGTCGTGCTTGGCAGACATTGCACAGTGAACGATCTTATCCATGATAACGCCGAAAAATGGGCCAGAACCCTAGCCATGGAGATCAATTACCGTATCGAAGGCCACAATATTCAATGCGATCTGCTGCTGCTATTCACTGAAGAATCGTTACCGACGCTTAATTATAAGCTCGGTTACTTGCTAGATTAGTTGGATAACACCATGACCTATGACAAAAGCACAATGAACGAACTGCATTGGCTCATCGATATGGTGCAAACCATCGAGGTGGGGTTAGTGGTATTAGATCGAAACTACGACATTCAACTGTGGAACGGCTTCATGGAGAACCACAGCGGTATCTCGCCCAATTCGATAAAAGGCGCCAACCTGTTCGAGCAATTTGAATACCTACCCGCCACTTGGTTAAAGCAAAAGATGGAGTCGGTATTTCTATTGAAAAACCGCGCCTTTATCAGCTGGGAGCAGCGACCCTATGTGTTTAAATTTAATAATTATCGGCCGATCACTGGCCGCGCCGATTTTATGTACCAAAATGTCACCTTACTACCACTCTCTTCACTCACAGGGCAGATAACCCACATCAGCATGATCATCTATGATGTAACCGATGTCGCCATTAACCGCCTACAGCTCAAAGCGGCCAATGAACGCCTAGAACATCTCAGCCAAACCGACGGCTTATCCCAGCTACACAACCGCCGTCATTGGCAACAGTGCATGCAACATGAGTTTGACCGCCATTCACGCTATGGCTCGCCCACCACCTTAGTGATGTTCGATATTGATCACTTTAAGCGCATCAACGACACCTACGGCCATATTGCCGGAGACAAGGTGATCCAACACGTGTCGCACATATTAAGGCAATCACTGCGAGAAACCGACTGTGCAGGCCGATATGGTGGTGAAGAGTTCTCGGTGATCTTATCGAACACCAGCGCCGAAGATGCACTTAAATTTGCCGAACGCTATCGTGAAAAAATCGCCGCTTCACAGATGCGTTACGAAAACGCCAAAATCAGTGTCACTGTCAGTATTGGCATTTGCGAAATACTGCCCGAGTTTGATAACAGCGCGCAGTGGTTAGCCAGTGTCGACAGCGCCTTATACCTAGCAAAGCAAGCTGGGCGTAATCGTTGCGTAATCTACCGCCCACGGGCCGAAATACATTAAGAGCGGCTAAACACTAAAAAGCCCCAGTCTCCGTTAAAAGACTGGGGCTTTTTATCACAAAACGCGCCGCGACTGATTAATGAAAACGTGCTTCATCTGAGTCATCTTCATCGTCTTCGATCTCATCACCAATAAAGTAGGTGCCCCAACCGTCATAATCGACTTTCTGCTTGGCCGCTAACAATATCAGCTCTTCACAGGCTTTATCGAGTAATCCCACTTCAAGCTTATGGTAGGCGATTGCATCGAAACAAAAGATAACCGAGCCATCATCTAGCTCCATCTCTTCAGCATCGTTAACTTCGTAACCCATTTTAAAGGCTTCAACTGCGGCCTTTTCTAGGCGATCAAAGTTGGTCGCTGAGAAATGGTGCTCGATAGTGTACTCAGCATCGGGCTCAGAACCATCGGCAAGAATCGCCTCAACGATCTCTTGATTCTCTTGTTTCTGTTCCTGTAACTGACGTTCTTTAGACATGGATCACTCCGAAATTAACAATAATTAGGCTCAGTTAAACGGCTTTTTTAGCCATAAGAGCCGCAGCTTCTTGGTTTAACTGGGTTAACTTTTCCGCCATCATGGCATGGATACGACTTGAAAGCTCTTTTACTTGCCCCTTAGCAAGCCCTTTAGTCTCAATCGGCTCCATCACCTCAATAATCACCACGCCATTATTCCAGCGATTGAGTTTGATGTGTTCTTGATTGGAAGCCAGCACTGGTACCATAGCGACACCGGCTTCAATGGCGGTATGAAACGCACCAGATTTAAAAGGCAATAACCCTTTACCGCGCGAGCGCGTGCCTTCAGGGAAAATCCACACAGATAGGCACTTCTCTTTAATTTTCTGCGCCGTTTGCGCCATGGTTTCAAAGGCACGATTACGGTTTTTACGATCGATTAAAATATTACCCGACAACCAGTAGATCTGCCCAAAAAAGGGGATCCACGCTAAGCTCTTTTTACCCAAACTCACCGTGCCTTTTGGCACTGCAGCCGTATGAGTAAACATATCAAAATTGTTTTGATGATTGGCTAAATAGATACAAGGCTCTGATATTGCAGCTTTTGATTTGCGCAATACCACTTTGACACCCAATATGGGCGCTGCCCAAGAAAAAATGGTAGCAAACAGGTGTACATTATCTCGATGACGCGGACGCAATAAGCAGTACAAGCCACCAAACACAAACGCCAGCAATAACATAATTGCCAAAATCAATGACCTCAAGATTAACAGCACAACATACTCCTGTGATTTTAGTGGCCGCATTATACCAGCAAGCAAAAATGACTTACACCTGTAGCCTGAAGATTTAATCTCACTTTCATCTTGATGGTTTTTGTTGGCAAAAATGGGTTCTATCAAACTGAATTTAAAAACAAAAAAATAGGCCAATCATGCCTGATCAGCCTATTAGATAGATGTCTCACTTTATAACTATCTATTTTACGAATTAGCAGATACCTTTTTAATCGAACTAGAGTCGAAAAACAGCCCATGCAACAGCCGAAACAGTATCGCACTCAACGCCAATGTGGCGACAATGGCCGCGCCGCTGGGTAGATCTAAACTCGCCGATAATATTAGCCCTGCACCATAACCCGCAACCCCTACAACATAGGCCCAAGCCCACTTAGCCTTACCGCTATATTTGTTCACTGCCAAGGCGGGCAAAATAAGCGAGCTAAACACTAGATAAACCCCCACAAGCTCCACAGACAAGGTGATCACTAAGGCAAACAGTAAATAAAACCCTGCCCCCTCGAGCCAACTAGGCTTAATGGCAATCGTACCCAACACCAATAACGACACGATTGCTGGTAATACTAGCTGCGACCAATTGACCCACAATATCTGTCCCGACATCAACTGATTGAGCATTTCACTGCCGTGAGGATCGCTTGCAAGCAATAACATAGCGGCGACTGCCGATAACACATAAAAGCAGCCAATCATCGCTTCCAGCTCATCGGCCATTCGCTTAGATAACCAAGCGATAACCCCCGCTCCCATTAACGCAAATAGCGCCGGCATCCACACATTAGAATAGGGTAGATGTTCAATCTCGTGCTGAGTGTGAGCAATAATCGCCCCCAACGCCGCTACTTGAGCAATGGCCAAATCAATAAAAATAATGCCGCGCTTTAGCACTTGGCTGCCCAGCACGACATGAGTCGATAGCACGAGTAAACCAGCCGCAAAGGCGGGCAATATGATGGATAACAGATCTAAATCAAACATGGTGTGTACCTAAAGATGCAACCCTAATAGCGCCTATGCATTCACACACAAAGGCGCTAGGGTAAGCTTATGGTTGGCTGTAGCTCAACAATAAGGTGATGACACTTTGATAGAGTGAAAACAGATCGTCGCTGTCCTCATTGCCACCAACCGACATAGGTAATACCTGCACAGGTAACGTGGCGCGCTCCCCAAGCCAATGAGCACCACGCTCATCTTGATACGACGCCACTATGATGGCCATCACATCGCCTTGTTGTGCACGATGTTGTAGCTCGGCTAAATGCGCCGTCGTTGGCGCAAGGCCAGGCTTAGGTTCCAGATCGCCCACCTGCTCGATACCTAACCAATTAAATAGGTAACGAAAACTACTGTGGTAGGCAATCACTTTTTGCCCCTTCAGCGGCGCAGCTAACGCTTGCCACTTCAACGTAGCCGCCTGCCAACGGGCGCTAAAGTCTGCCAATGCCGCATCGTACTGCGTCTTCGAGTCTGGCTCTAGCTGCACCAGTTTGAGGTGCAACGCCTCGGCCACCTTGAGCAGACGCTCTGGGTCAAAATGCAGGTGTGGATTGCCCTTGGCATGCACATCTCCCATGCTACGATCGACACTTTCAAGCCTATCTAGGGTCTCAATATGATCGGCAGCAAAAAACAAGCCTTGATCCGTTGAGCGTACCTTGGCATTCGCCGACTTCATCTGCAACATAGGCAACCAACCCACTTCAAGATCGGCACCGGCGCACACCACCAGATCGGCCTGACGCATCTTAGCAATCAGACTGGGTCTGGCCTGCACTTGATGCGGGTCTTGCATGGCTGTGGTAGCCGAGTAGATATTGGCCTCTGGTGCCAGCTCGTGAACTAATGCCGCGTATTCGGGTTCACAGGCAAACACATTGAGCGCAGCTTGTGCAGCACTGCTGAGCGTCAACGCGACCGTCAGGCAACTGGCTTGAATCACTTTAGAATTGATGCGCACTGTGAGCCCCCAATGTCATAACATATTGTAGCGTTATCAGGTTATCATCTTCGATACCATCAAAATTGGTGCCATTTTGATGGGTATATTGCAATCGCACCGTAGAGAAGTGGCTATGATGCCACGCCAAACTGACCTCGGTTTCCTTGAGCGATTGTTCATGGAAATGATCGTCATGCAGCTCCTGAGTATCTACGCGACCATAGCGCAGACCCGCAGACCAATTGGGGTTAAATTGATACACAGAGCTGACATACCAACCCGTTTGATCATCGGGGAGATGCTCCACGCTATGCGCATCGGCGAGCTCATGCGCCGCTAACGGCGCAAAATCGCTCACCTGGAAGTACTCGCCACTGAGCGTAAGGTGTTGGTATTTGTAGTTACCCTTAGGTGCCCATTTATAGACAAAATCAGCCATATAGGTATTTTCACCAGTGTACATTGCGCTATGGCTATGGCTGTGATCGTGGCTGTCTTCGATTACAACGTCTTCATCGTGGGCTTCATGGGCTGTTAGGCGACCATTTTCATTACGTAAATAGCTTAACCCCAGCTGCCAAGAACTGCTTATCCCTATATCACCACCCAACTTGGTGTAGGCGGTATAGACACCAATATTGTCGAATTCACGCTCGCCATGCTCATCTTCGGCGCGCATGCTTTCTCCCTTAAAGGCTTCGACACCCATGGTCCAGTACAGATCGGTAGGCGCAACGTAGTCGAGTCGTGCCCCATCATCGAAATAATGGCTGCCTAGGAATGCACGATATACCGCAGGGCGATCGGCAAAGGCATCGGTATGCACATGCTGATTATTTAAATAACCCACATCCGATAAGAAACGACCGGCACGCACAGAAAACCCAGCTGGCATGGATAAGGTTTGAATAAATGCCTCTTCCAGACCCACTTCAGTTTCACTGCCGTGGGTTTCTAAAACCGCGGTTAATTTGCCATAAAAAAGATCATCGATGTTGGCACTCAATGCCAGTTCGGTATGACCAAGGCCAAAGCCCTCTTCGCGTTCAGCCATCGGCCGTTCGGCACTTTGATAATAGCCGTCGAGCACAGCACTGATAGCAGGATTAGAAAGAGTGGCATCTTGCGCGCTCGCCACAGTAGATACACAGGCGCAGGCCGCTGCCAGCACCGTCATACGGGGATTAAAGTTTGTCATAACATCTCCAAAAAAACAGGCATAGCTCTCTGCCGTCAATCGACAGAGAGAAATAGTCAAAAATATCTAATAGGACTATCTAGCGTGCGGGAGGCGCTCGACTGTGGAAATAGCTAACGTGAGAACGCAATGTCGCATATACATTATCGACATAAGGTTCAAAGGTGCGTGACGGTAGGGTAAAACTAAAGTCACTAACTGGCAGGAGACTGTTGAGCTGTATTTTTTGAATACAGAGGGTGCAATGGTTTTTGGCACCATCATCAACATGTTCTAGGCTATGAGCTGGCGCAGCGACAGACAAGCAGAACAATACAGCACTAAGCCATATCGCTACTCCTCTTGCTATGCCTTTCATCGCCAATGCCATGGTATTAACTGCCGTTCCAAACTGAGATGACAAAATTTTTCACCAAGTGTATGGATTGACTCAATGAAGTCAAGCAACAAATGGCTTGGTCTATCCGTCAGTTGTAACAAAAATTAACGCTCAAACCAGTGCGCTAAAGCATGCGCGAGATCACTGACTGTTAGTGGTGAATTAAGTCTGACTTAAGCAATATTGACTAGAATTAGACCATTGAGTGAAATCGCCCCAAACCTAGATTTCAACGACTCCAGCAAGGAAACAAACAGTATGAAGGAATTTCTACGCGAAAATTTCAAGATGATTTTTTGGACATCGGTTTTCTTTATTGCGGTCCTCGGCGGTATCTATTACGTTGAGGCGGCGCTCGAAGCCCAAGTACAAGTCATCGACTAGTCATTTACCGCTGTGGTGGCGCCGTTCACCACAGCAATATGGCAAGAAAGATCCATCAGATAATACCATTGGCATTGCTCACCATAAGCCTCAGCGGATTCGGCACAGGAACTGTTAACGATACTTTTGCCTATGCGCACTGTCATCTATGGGCGTCATTTCGGGTGCTTGCATCACTTTTAGTTGATCCATCATATGACTTATCAATAGCGTGATTGTAGCGATAACGGCTATGGGTGTAGTGATATAACGCAGGTCTGAGGCAAAATACCCCCCCAACAAAACCGCAACGGTCAGATAAAAGCTGCCAATCTTTAATAATGTTAATAGCACACTCCTACCCAGCCACGCTTGGCAATGGGGACATTGAATTTGTGCGTTCACCCCTTTACCTCGCTGAGCCTTTAAACTATCAACCCCAAACGTTTTATGACAATGTGTACACAGCACAACAAGACTCTATGATGAAATTTACGGCAGTTTAACAGATCATAATTAAATGTCGCAGTTATGATTTTGGGGTCATAATAAGGGGACTGACAATGCCCATATTAAAGGACTTAATTTATGCTGCGCACAGCTTTGTTAATATTAACGCTTGGCCTCACCTTACCGGTAATAGCCGCTTCCGCCGAAACCAATTCACCACCAAATAAGATACAAGTCGTTAAAACATCGCCACAGAGTGACGCAGATAACCAAGACGACCCTATTAACAAGCTATTACACTTACAAAAGTTGATCGCCACCGATATTAGCCAGCTTCACCATGCTCAAGGCGAAATGAAACAATTTACCGAGTATCGTATTCGCGAACATGCGACTCGCTTTCATCAACGCCTCGCCATATTGATGGAAGATGATGAGTTCGATAAATCGCTATTATTACCATTGATCCAACCTTACCTGACTTTTATTGACCAGGTCAGTGCTTACTATGCCGACGACATCCACCGTCTTAAATCGCAACTGGGTAAAGATAACGATAATCAAACCATGCTTGCGTTAGCCAATCGAGAACGCCAGCAAGATGAGATGCTCAATGCCAAGTATGACATCCTCACCTGGTTGAGTCAGCTGGGAGAAAATGTTACCGCCGCCAAGGAGGAGTTAACCCAAACCCTCATTAAACGAGGCGATATTCTCAATAGTCTAGTGCTGTTTATTCAAGATAAATTACAGTTTGCTGTCGATGAAGTTGCCGAAGCCGGTAAAGATGTCACCAGTGAGCAAACCACTCGAGTGTTACACCTTAAAGAGCGCTTAGCGCTCACCAGCAGCAGTCTCTCTAGCACTATCGGCCTACTCGATGCACTAAGACAAGACACCACCATCTTAAAACAGACGCTATTTAGCATCTCTGGCGATATCACCCAAGATGTACTTAACATTAATGTGGTGAGTACCTTGCTAGAAGAGTGGTGGGATAAAGCCAAAACACAGCTGATAGACAACGGTCCTGGAGTCATGTTTAAGCTGTTTATCTTTATGCTGATCCTATTTCTGGCAGGCCTCGCAGGTAAAGCGGTTAAACGTATTAGCAGACGGGCAGTGAGTAACTCTAAGCTGAAATTTAGTAAGTTACTGCAAGATTTCTTCGTGTCACTCTCAGGTAAAGTCGTATTTGCGCTGGGATTAATGGTGGCCTTGTCGCAACTGGGATTTGAACTCGGCCCCATCCTAGCCGGTTTTGGTGTCGCGGGTGTCATTATCGGCTTCGCCTTACAAGAAACCCTGTCTAACTTTGCCTCCGGCATGATGATCTTAATCTATCGCCCCTACGATGTGGGCGATCTGATTAATGCCGCAGGCGTAACGGGCAAAGTGAGCCAGATGAGCCTAGTCTCAACCATCATTAAAACATTAGATAACCAAAGGTTAATCATCCCCAATAACAAAATTTGGGGCGACACCATTAATAATATTACCGTTGAGCATCAACGCCGAGTCGATATGAGCTTTGGCATAGGTTACGGTGATGATATTGAGAAAACCGAGCAGGTGCTAAAATCGATCGTCGATAAACATCCTAAGGTACTCGCCGACCCAGCACCGACCATAAAGCTGCATACCCTAGGCGAATCATCGGTAGACTTTATTGTGCGCCCATGGGCCAAACCTGAAGACTATTGGGATGTGTATTGGGATATTACTCGCGAGGTGAAAATGCGCTTCGATCAAGAAAACATCTCAATCCCATTCCCCCAGCGCGATGTGCACATTTATCAAACCCAGCCAAGCGCTTTACCAAGCGAGTAACGCTGTGTAACCGGCAGAATAGCTGGCCGCAATAATGTCAATCAAGCGACACACAGCAAAAAGAGGGGGCGATAATCTCGCCCCTCTTTTTAGTTAATTTATCCCACAGCGGGAACGCTAATGCAGATCATTAATCGACGTTATGCCAAACCAACAATCTCATTATGCTGATTAATATCAATGTTCAGATACCCAGGTCGAATACCTAAGCCCGGCATTGTCATCACCTGTCCGACCAAGGCGGTAATAAAGCCCGCTCCCGCACTTACCTTCAGCTCACTTATCGGTAACTCAAATCCTTTAGGCACCCCTTTGAGTTTAGGATCGTGGCTAATCGACAACGGCGTCTTCGCCACGCAAATGGGTAAATGTTCAAAGCCATGACGTTTAAGATGAACCAACTGCGCCTGCGCCTTAGCAGATAACTGTATGCCGGATGCGCCGTAACCCGCCTCGGCAATGGTCATTAGCTTGGCTTCAATGCTCTGCTCAAGCGGATACAAAAAACGAAATTGATTTGGTGCCTCAGTGGCCTGCACCACCACCTCGGCTAATGCTTGGGCGCCCTGGCTGCCTTGAGTAAAAGCATCACACACCTCGCAGCCAAATACCCCTTGCGCCATCACCTGTTCACGCAACCAGGTAAGCTCCTCAAGGGTATCGCTTTGAAAACGATTTATCGCCACCACCACAGGCACACCATATTGCGCCACATTATTGATATGCCAGCGGAGGTTATCGAATCCGGCCGCCAATTTAGCTGATTCGCTCGTGTCGCTCTGACATGCTTCTGCGTGCGATTTAAGCGCCTTCACCGTCACCACTATCACCGCAGCATCTGGCGTTTTACCCGCCTGACGCGCCTTAATATTGCAATATTTCTCAAAACCCATATCTGAGCCGAAACCGCCTTCAGTCACCACAATGTCGGCCAACTTTAAGGCGATGTCATCGGCAATGATGGAAGAGTTACCGTGGGCGATATTAGCAAAAGGCCCGGCGTGAATAAGACAGGGAGCGCCGCTTAAGGTTTGCATTAGGGTCGGGGCGATAGCTTCGCTCATGATCACCGTCATGGCCCCCGCCACACCTAAATCCTCGGCGGTAATCACCTCGCCTGCCGTATTGTGGGCTAACACAATACGGCCGATCCGCTGGCGCATATCTTGTAAATCGCGACTTAGAGCCAAAATCGCCATTAATTCTGACGCCGCGCTGATATCGAACCCACTGTCGTGCTCTGGGCCATTGCCCAGCGCATTGGGCACATTAGCGCCTAACCCCACACGGATATGACGTAGGCTGCGCTCATTTTGATCCACCACCCGACGCCAAGCAATGCGGCTAGCATCGATATTGAGCGGCGTTAACCCCGACTGCACGGCAAAGGCCTCTGCACCCAGACGGTGCTCATGATACAGGCGCGCATCAATCGCAGCAGCGGCTAAGTTATGGGCACTAGTGACCGCATGAATATCGCCCGTAAGATGTAAATTAAGCGACTCCATCGGCACCACTTGCGCTAAGCCACCGCCAGCTGCGCCGCCTTTGATGCCAAATACGGGCCCCATACTGGGTTGACGAATACAGGCGCAGGCCCGCTGACCTATTGCCTGTAACCCTTGGGTTAACCCTATGCTGGTTACCGTTTTTCCTTCGCCAAAGGGAGTTGGAGTGACGGCTGTCACTATCACCAATTTACCATCACGGTTATCCGCCAGTCGCTGCTTGATATCTAAATTAACTTTGGCTTTATAGGCGCCATAAGCAATTAATTCAGATGGTAAAATACCAAATTGTTGCGCAATAGCCTCGATGGGCTGCAACTCGGCTCGGCGAGAGATATCGATATCAGACAGCATAGGCAAACTCCTATTATAAAAATCACTTGAAAACGATGAGCTAGGTCGAATATAAAATAAAAACAACTTACTACAAACCAATTCATTGGCTCGCAGTCAGTTAATTAAGGGTTTATGAATCTAAATCAATATATTGCTCTAGCGCTGGCCTGTATCGTTCGAGCTGAGGAATAGGCAAGCACTGGTGCATGACAGCTTTGGTACTTTATCGCTAAGGGGTAGCAAGAGTGCCGCTGGTTGCCGACTCCTTGGACACCTTAGTGAATCAAACATACTTAAGCCTTGATGTGCCCCCATTAAACCTTCTGGAATTGATACAATATGATACACAGACTCAGCCTCGCTGATCCTAGCTAAACCATTTATCGACACAGCCTATGCCGAGCACATCGAAGCAGAAGCGATTAAATAAGCTACAGGGGGTAGTCTAGAACAAACGTCTATGGGGCATTGCGCGCCTTACACTTTCAACGCTGTTGATGTGCTGAGCTCAAAAAAAAAACAAAACAGCCAGCATGTGTGCTGGCTGCTTTATGAAGTATTAATAGCTGAGTGCTAATCGTGAAAGCTGACTCGGCCAGATAGATGCGGCCGTCGCCCTTTACCATCTCTGAGCTCGAAGATTAATCCCGTTTCTGGATCATTCTCGGCGCCAAAACTCACCTCTGCTGGCATAAATAATGGCAGCTTAAACTCCACATCCACGGTACAGGCTTTGTCACCGATTTGTGGCATCAAGGCCGCAATACTGCGCGCTTTGGACCACATGCCATGAGCGAGAACGCGGTCAAAACCAAAACGTTTTGACAGCACAGGATGCAGATGGATGAGATTATAATCGCCAGATGCCTTAGCGTAACGCCGCCCAAGATCTTCACTCAAGCGCCAATTAAGCGGAGCATCCCACGTCATTGGCGTGGCTTTAGGTGGCCGCACTCGGCGACCCACACTGTCGATACGATAGAGGTAAGTCGACAATGACTCCCACACCAATTCATCACCGACAAAAGCTTTAGAGGCCAATTCAAATTCTAACCCTGAATCAGTTATCTGGCTGCTTTGTAAGCAGCAGTCTATATGAAACGACTCATTCACAGTCAATTGACGATATTGGGTGATGCTGTTTTTCAGGTGGATCATTCCCAGCAGTGGAAAAGTGATAGCAGGGTGAGTAAAGATACTCGCATGCAGGCGAAACGCCATGACATAGAGATATGTCATGGGCAGATGCTGGCCATCAAACTCAAAACCACATACTTTGGCATACTGGCGCACCTTGTCGGCCGACACGCTAACATCACGGCAAGTGATGCAAATGCGCGGCAAAGGCTGCTGATCCCAACCGGGTTTACGGCCAAAAAAAATCTTGCGATAAAGCGACAGCAACGACGGTACCGCTTTCAAATCAACACAAATATCTTTATTCACGCGCTCAAAACCCTTCAACATTAACTAAATCGAAACCGGACAATTATACCTTAAAATCACAGTTTGCACCTAAAAGGTTACGCCGGCAGGTGCCAAGCCAGTATGGCTATGGCAAAATATCGCTTCTTTATCCGTAGTGCTTAACAGCCATTGGTAGCCGGTAATGCAAGACAAAAACTTTGATTCACTCGCCAGTAAATTTGCTAAAAATATCTACGGTACACCTAAGGGCGAGATACGGGCCGCTGTGGTGTGGCGTGATATCACAGAAGCACTAAGTCATTTCAATGGCCAAAAATTACGCATCTTAGATGCTGGCGGTGGCTTTGGGTTCTTTAGCCAAAAACTGGCGAAGCTCGGCCACCAAGTCACCTTGTGTGATATTTCAGCCGAAATGCTGACGCTGGCGCGTGCGCAAATAGGCGAATATGACGCTAAGCATTCATGCCAACTCGATATCACACTAATCCACGCCCCGATACAGGCACTAACCTCAAGTGAGTATGGCCAATTCGACTTGGTGCTGTGTCATGCCGTAGCCGAGTGGCTCAGTGATGCCGAGACCACCTTGGCTGCACTGGCTCGACTCGTAGCTCCTAATGGTTTATTTTCGCTGATGTTTTACAACAAAGAAGCGATGCGTTTTCATAGTCTTATCTCGGGTAACTTCGATTATGTAGCAGCCGATTTTAAGGTAAAGAAAAAAGTCGGCTTAACCCCTACCCATCCTCTGTATATCGATGACGTTAAACACTGGCTTGATAAGTGGCAGATGCAGCTGGTGTCACAATCGGGTGTACGGGTGATCCACGACTACCTTAAAACCCATCAGCCTGCCAACTCCGACTTTCAGCAGCTGCTGAATATGGAGCTAACCTATTCTCTGCACCCAAGCTATATCGCACTGGGCCGTTATGTTCACTTTATTGCTAAATGGCGAGCTGATTAATCACAGGCTTGCTGCCAACAATTTTGTAGCTTCGCCTTAAATTGCTGCTGCATGATGGCACCTATGCTCTTATCTCCCACCACATGGCCTGCGCCCACCACAATAAAGAGTGGCGCTGGCGTGGTGTCTTGGGTCATTAAGTCGGCAATTTTACGACTCATGGCTTGATTACGTTGCCAGAGCATTTTGTCTATCAAATGGGTATCATCACCTTGTTGCATCTGGCCTACCATTAACTGGTCTATCGCGGTTTCATCACCGGTGCGCCACGCTGTTATCAACGCCAGCATCTCTTCATCAGGCGCATCAATGGCCTCAAACACCATCTCCCACTGAACTTGGGGATCGAAAGACGCCATTAACTCAAACTGAAATTCACCGCTTTCAAGCTCAATCACGGGGCGCTGCCCATTTTTTTGCGTCAATATTTGCTCCACTCCCCACTGCGCTTGATAACCGAGTGCATCAAAACGCATCACCCCCAGCTGCATTGCTTGCATCCAAGGAGCGTAAGGCTTCAGGGCACTGCAGGTGGCCTCATTTGCTTGACAAAAACTCGCCATTCGCTGCGTCGTGGCTTCATCTTGTTGCAGCGACGTTAATCCATAACGACGGATCAAGTTAACGGCATCAGCTTGTGTCACGTCCACCTCCACCACTAGGGCTCCAGCCTTAGCAAAAACGGCTTCAATTTGCGGCGCCATAGGATAGAAGTCTTCTCGTCCAACATGGATTGAACCTAATAAATAAGCGGTCTTACCTTGGTAATTAATCTGATAAAACGGAGGCTTATCTGTTACTGCTGCCCTAACATCCTCACTGTTAAATAGCCCCACTAGCAAAACCATTAGCAGTAAACACCAACGTTGACTTGTTGCCATCAGGCTAGCCCCTTATAATTCGCTCAAATTTTATGATTAAGAGGCTGTTATGCCACACTCTCAACTGATAACGCAACTGCAAGAAAACCTTCAGGTCGCTTATCGTCAAGCGATCGACGCCGATGCTAAACTGGATGAATTGAAAAAAGCGGGTCACGCTAAGTTCGTGGCGATCTTCACTCAAGATCAAGGCTTCGAAGCTCAGAGCAACCGCTTTAGCCCCTATGTGCAAGAGTTGGCGCAAGAGATGACACAACTGCCCACAGATACTGACGCCTTAGCGCCAGCATTGGAACAGTTTGTCCGAAAACTAGGGGTGTTACTGCAAACCTTGCAAGCCTTTAAGGCTCAAGCAAAATAATTTATTCCAACCAGTATGCCCGTCGCACCAGCTTTAAAGCTTAGATTTTAAAGCTTAGGTGCGACCGTTTTTTGCAGCCAATCGGCTAACATCTTCGATTCGTATCGCAAGGGTCTATCGCTCGCCACGCCAATCGTTTGCATAAAGCCAAGATCGGTGAGTTTTTCATCGCCCGCCATAATCACTTGATCACCTTCCAATATTTGGTAGCTAAAGGTCATGCGCGGCGGGTAGAGATCTTTCACCACTCTAATATCGCTCACACTAGCGCCAAAGGTCGGCCTAACGTCGCCAGCCAAATCGAGATCGGTCACGACCAGCAATAACTTTTGATCTGGTTTTAAGGCTTTACTCGCGGCTTTATTAAGGTTTTTGGTTAAGGTTTCAAAGGTGCGCAGCTCATAGCGCGACTGAATGTCTCCCACCGCTTTGACATCGCGATAGTTATCCACCCCTTGCCAAGTAATGTTAACTATTCCAGCCTCGGTAACTGGATCGGCTTGCACCTCCTCGGCGCTGACATTGAGGGACACAAATGCGCCGATCACTATTGCAGCAAGTAATGGTAGCGTGGACAATCTCATAACAGCCTCCTTTAGGCCAAACCCGATTAGGTTCAATATAGCAACTGTACAAAAGCTAACCTGAATAATAGCTTAATGCAAAGCTAACAAGGGGCTATTTGTCTTTTGTGGCGTAAAAATCGCCTTAAGCATGCTGTCAATTCGTTGAGCTGTCCCATTAAGTATGCATATCGCGCGGCGATAAAAAACGTTGCTAAAACAGTATTGCTAAAGCATCGTATGCAGCCAAACGCTAAGCCCATTAAGTAAGCAGCCAAAAATCAGCTTACACGCCTCACCATGGAGACCATGATGCAAAAACACTTACCATTGTTAGTGATCATACTGCTATTTTCAGCGGCTGCTATGAGCTTAATATGGATAAACCAAACCCAGCAAACCTCGGGGCCTGAAACTTGGTCAGCCTTCATTTATACCCAAGGTTTTAATTCCGGACGTTATCAGAAACAAGATGACTTTGAGGATTATCCCAGCTGCAAAATATTTGCCGAGCAACAGGCTCAGGGAGATGTGGTGTGGGAGTGTGGTTTACGCTGTCGATTTGATTCAAGCCGCCAAGGGTTCCAATGTGAAACGATGCGCCGCGATTAACGGTTTATTCAATACTGAGAGAACACCATGACTTAGGATTGCCTTCAATCTTGGGAGCGCTTCGCTGCTTTCTACCAAGCCACCAGCTCCCCTTAACCTACTCCATTAAATGCTTGCTTGTTTTTTGTTCAGCTTTTATTCAACCATCTTAGGTTAATCTTTGTGCAACCACTAAATCATTAAGTGCATTTGCCCCCCTTCAATGCGATGAGGGGACTGCTTGCAACTTGAAATCATTTATCGATTCAAACAGTAATAAACGGCTGCAGATAGCAAGCCTGACGACACATTATTGGAGCAAATTATGATACACAAACTGATGACAACAACACGAGTCAACTATTCAGGCAAGCTGGCTCTTATCGCAGCCCTTATCTTTGCCCTGGCTATTTCATCTCAAGTGAGTGCAGAGCCCTTATCCGCTGACGGCAAAGCCGCAGTAGAGCAACACTTTGCAAGGCTAGCGCAACAACAGGAGATGAGTGACGAGCAACTTATTGGCGGCATAGAAACGACACTTGATACACAAATAACCCAAGTTGAACAACGCTTTATGAAAGAGACTTGCACCAAACACCAACGTCATTACGATCGACAAAGCCAAACTTGTTATGAGTAACACCTACGCATAACCAATGTGCCGTTATCTTGCCCCGTACGAGCTTGGGGCAAGCGACACTCTATAACAGAGCTGCTAGCGCAAGCGATAGAACATTTAAAAAGGAAAACGTGCACTTAGGCGGGGATAAGTAGCCTTAAGCTGTTTCTTTTTATGGGAAAATTTCTTACCTTGCGGCGTAGCCTGACCCGAAGGCACAAAAGGTAACTCCTCACCAGTGCGATCTTCAAATATCTGCCCCGCAATCAAGTCATATTCTTCGATAAAAGGGTAAGCGTAGCCATCTTTCTCAGGCCATTGCTGCAAATCTCCTAGTGCATCTGGATCTTGTAGCACGCTCTCAAACCACTCTTCACCGAGTGAGATCAAGAAACAGCGAAACTCGGCAAAACCATATTCACTATCACAGCCAGTCACAATATAAGCAGCGCCCCAGATTGACCATTGATAAGCACGGCGCATCTGCTGCGAAAAATGTTTATCGAACGCCGCCAACTCCTCATCCGTTAATGACATCAGTTGCTGTTTGAGGTTATCGGCCAAGCTCTGTTGATCTTGCTCTGGACGGCTACGGGTTACTAATTGCCAAAATTCAGTGTCTGTCATGTCGCTCTCAACCAATCAAAAATCGGCACTATATTAACCCAACCCAAGCCAATGGGCAGCTACGCAATCGGGATTAGCGTAAATAGTTGGACTAATGCAGAGGTTTTTTCTACACTCGCTGGCAAATTTTTAGCCGACGAATCGCCATGAAACGACCCCACTTAGCCATGTTACTGCTTATCTGTTTATATCTGGTTACCTCTGTCATCGCAGTATGGCGCACCCTAGCGACCCAAAGTTTAGATCTGTTTACTATCGGAGTGATCCCCGTCGTAATTGGGCTACTGCTGCGCGCCGAATGGGCCGGCTTGCTACTTAAAATTTACATAGCCATTCAAACGATTGCGTTTAGTGCCTTAGGGATGACGGCCGTTATCGCCTATCAGATCACCCCCGAAGAGGTAAAAGTAGTCTTTAAGGGGCAGCAGATCTCGATTCCCTTAATCGTAGTGGTGGTGAGTCTACTCTTGCTATTTCAGTGGTGGGTCGCGTTATCAAAATCAACCAAAGCCTATCTCAGCCGAGCTGAGCAGGCAGGGCCACCAGTTGCTAAACCTTAAGCCTTCAGGTAATTTAAAAACCTAAATATTTACAATTACTAAGCCGAGATCCTTGACTATGGCCACCCTATCCCCGAGTGAACTCTCCATTTTGTTGATTGAGCCTTCAGACACCCAGCGTAAGATCATTACCAGCCGTCTCAGCCAAGAGGGTATTAGCAATATCCAAACCGCCAGCACACTTGCGCAGGCTACGACCATTATCTCGCGTCATCAACCCGATTTGGTCGCCAGTGCGATGCACTTTGAAGATGGCACCGCCTTAGAACTGCTCAATACTTTGAAACAGAATCCAGCCTTTTGTGATATTCAATTTATGCTGGTATCGAGTGAGTGCCGCCGTGAGCAGCTGGAGATCTACCGCCAATCTGGTGTCGTGGCCATCTTACCTAAGCCGTTTTCGTCAGAGCATCTTGGCAAAGCACTCAATGCCACTATAGATCTGCTAAGCCATGACGAGCTCGATCTGGATCATTTTGATGTACACAACATTCGGGTTCTGGTGGTCGATGACAGCAAGATGGCGCGTAATATTATTCGCCGTACCATTACTAATTTAGGGTTAAAACTGATCACCGAAGCTAATGATGGCGCCGAGGCCATCGCCTTGATGCAAGACAATATGTATGACCTTGTGATCACCGATTACAATATGCCCAATGCCGACGGTTTAGCACTGACTCAGTTTATTCGTAATCACAGCCAGCAATCTCACATTCCCATTCTGATGGTGTCATCTGAGGCTAACGATACTCACCTCAGTAACGTGTCTCAAGCTGGGGTCAATGCCTTATGTGACAAGCCTTTCGAACCACAATTAGTCAAACAATTGCTTTACTCTTTGCTTGATAGCTAAAATTTTACTCAATTTTGGGCTAAAGCCCCACGGTTCAACATAAAACCGCTTTCATTATAGGAATGCTTATGGCATGTTAGTTCCAGCAATTGCAAGTACCTAATGTAATTGATGTTACTAAATCTACGGAAAGAAGAGACTATCCAAATGAATAAAACTGAACTGGTTGCAAAAATAGCTGAAAGTGCTGAACTGACTAAAGCTGAAGCTGGACGTGCATTAAAATCTTTCGAACAAACCGTAGCGGAAGCGATGAAGAACGGTGAGAAAATTTCTATTGTTGGTTTTGGTTCTTTTGAAACAACAAGCCGCGCTGCACGTACAGGTCGCAACCCACAAACTGGCAAGGAAATTCAAATCCCTGCAGCGACAGTACCTAAGTTTAAAGCTGGTAAAACTCTAAAAGATAGCGTTAACTAAAAAACGGTTTTATCTTTGTAAAAGCCTCCTGATTAGGAGGTTTTTTTATGCCCCCCCCCCCTCGCTATAATTATCCGGTCACGCTTTTGGCCAAAGACCGTTTCTTCAATGCTATGACTTTTGATGAACAAAACGGTTTACCTCAATTCACACCATGTACCAGCCCATGGTGTCCCATCAGTTTAATAGATGACTTGTTGAGTTGACTCAAGGTTATCGCTGCACCAAAACGGTGCCTTTATGCCTATAAAGCCCCCATCTTGGTTCACACCACTGCAGCTTAAAAATACAACTAACTGAAAGTAATCATATAAATTATTGGCATGGGGTTAGCAGTAGCGTAAGCACTACCTAACAATACTCATAATAATACGGCTAGGTAGTATCCCTATACCAATAAAAAGGAATGAGTATGAACACAGCACTTCGAAACCTAAGCCTGCTCGTAACAACCATGATGTTAGCCGTTCCCGCCAGCGCAGCCGTCACTGGCAATGTGGGAGTGACCTCCAATTACTTGTGGCGCGGTGTGACGCAAACCGATGATGGTGTGGCCGTGCAAGGGGGAATGGATTACGAACACGATAGCGGCTTTTACCTCGGCACCTGGGCATCAAATGTCGACTTCGGTGACGACACCAGCTACGAAATTGATTTCTATGGTGGCTATGCCGGTAGCATCACTGACGATCTAGGTTACGATGTCAGCTATCTCTATTATGCCTACCCAGATAGCGACGCTAGCATTGACTTTGGCGAACTCAAAGCCGCGATCAGCTGGAAATGGTTTAGCCTCAGTTACTCTTATGTGGTTAACGCCGATGACGATGTCGCCAGCGCTCCGTTAGATAATGACGATATGAGCTATGTGGATGCGGCGGCTTCATGGCCACTGTCTGACAGCTTGTCATTAACCGTGCATTACGGCTACTCGAGTGGTGATGTGGTGAACGCTTGGTTTGGCGAAGACAGCTATAGTGATTACTCGATAGCGCTGAGCAAAGACACTGATGTGGGCAGCTTCTCTTTCTTGGTTAGCGATACTGATCTTGAAAATGACGACCCAAAAGTGGTGCTCGGTTATAGCTATAGTTTTGATCTATAAGCTTTAGCGCTAATTTGTGATCTGCTCCTAGATGCGCCGCCGCTAATATTGCGACCGGCGCAATTCAACGAACAATAAAAAACCTATATAATCAAACAATTAACACACCAAAATCATTGTTTTGCACGCAATTGTTCACTTTAAAGTATAAATGCAATTGTGTTAAGCCGATCTCAAAATACTCCTAAACTCCCTGCTACCTTTCTCATTAGCGCTCACTAATGTGCAACTAACTCATTGAGCTATCTGCTAAAGCATTACGTAGCGCCGGTAACTATCGCTTTGACTTTATGTACTAGCCAAAGCTTGTGGTACCGATGGGCACACTCTACGTGCTACGCGGTACTCAATGACAGTGATGAAGGAATCCGCTATGCCTCAATTACGTGATGTTATTCCCAACGATGCAGAGATTGAAGCCATGACCGCCCCTAAAAACCCTAAAGCGGCTTGCGAGTTACAACGTAGACGCGAAGTGAAAAAACGTTTAGAAGCCCTGCTCGAACAGGCGCAGCTTAAACGGGCGATGGGAGGCGATTTTTACTGAACAGCCCCAAGTCCACCCAAGATAGATCCTACCAAGAATACAGGGGCGCCACTCCTCGCCCCTCCTCATCAAACGTTACGGACGTACTCGCATTTCAATGCAGCAGATGTCTCCAAAGAGTGATCCCCATATGGCTAAACGTTAAAGGGTGCTATCTTAAATAACATATTGATTATTAATTCACCCTAGTGCTTATGAGGTTGAAATGAACCCCACTATCAACATCGCTCTGGTGTTTATCTTACTCTGCCTTACAGGCTGTCGGCCCAGTCCACCAGCGCAGGCGCTAGGCACCCTTGAGCGCGATCGTATTTTACTGCGTGCCACCGCCGCAGAGCTGATCACCACACAGCCGATTAAAGAGGGCAGCGTGGTACAACAGGGCGATCTACTACTGCAGCTCGATAACCGCAAAGCCGGCACTAAGGTGGCGATAGCCGATGCGCAATGGCAACAAGCACGCAGCTACCTGCTACGCCTCACTAATGGTGAACGCCCCGAAGATATCGCCAGCGCCCAAGCCAGTGTGCAGCGCGCTAACGCGGCCAAGGTACAGGCAGACAAAACCTATCAACGTACCTATCGCCTCAAACAACAGCAACTGGTGAGTCAATCGGAACTTGATCAAGCGATCGCTAATCGCGATCGCGCCGAAGCCGAGCTGCATGTGGCCGATGAAAACCTCAGTAAACTGCTGGTCGGTGTGCGCCAAGAAGATATTCAACAGGCGATCGCGGCCATGGACGCTGCGGCCGCTAACTTGCAACTGGCGCAGCAAACCTTGGCAGAGCTCAGCATAGTGGCAACCCGCAATGGGCGCCTCGACAGTCTGCCCTTTAATGTCGGTGAGCGGGTGCCCAATAATGCGGTGGTGGCCGTGATACAAGCCGACAACGCCCCCTATGCGCGGGTTTATATCCCCGAACCCAATATGGCGACGTTGCATGTAGGGCTGCAGCTTAATGTCTATGTCGATGGTCTTGATACGCCACTGACTGGCACCTTACGCTGGCTGAGCAAAGATCCCGCCTTCACGCCTTACTATGCACTTAACCAACAGGACAGATCCCGCCTAGCCTATTTAGCAGAATTTACCCTGTCTGACGCCGCACAGTTACCCAGTGGCATCCCAGTACAGGTGGAGTTACCTTGATGAGCCCAAGCAGTCAATTGGCGATCGATGCCCGTGGCATCAGCAAGCAATTTGGTCAGCTTGAGGCGGTATCCAATCTTAATCTGCAGGTACAACAAGGGCATATTTACGGTTTTCTAGGCCCCAATGGTTGCGGTAAGTCCACCACCATACGTATGCTCACCGGGCTGATGACCCCCACTCATGGCACCATCACCTGCCTTGGCCTGTCGATCCCACAGCAGGCGGAGCAACTGCGCAGCCGCATTGGCTATATGACACAAAAATTCTCCCTCTATGACGACTTAACGGTAAAGGAGAACCTGCGCTTTATCGCCGATATTTATGGCCTCAGCCCCAATGCCTGCAAGCGTAAAATTGACCAGCTGCAATCGACCTACAACTTAGTTCCTCAAACAAATCAACTGGCTGCCACCTTAAGTGGTGGCCAAAAACAGCGCTTGGCATTGGCCTGCGCCTGCATTAACAACCCAGAGCTGCTGTTTCTCGACGAACCCACGTCAGCGGTCGATCCTCAAAATCGACGCGACTTTTGGGAGCAGCTGTTTGACCTTTCAGAGCAAGGCACCAGTATTTTAGTCACTACCCACTATATGGATGAGGCCGAGCGCTGCCACCAGCTGGCGATAATGGAGCAGGGACACATTCGCGCCAATGGTAATCCGCAAGCCTTACTGGCAAAGATGGAGGTAAATGTACTAGAAATAACCGCCAACAATTTACGCCAACTGAAAAGCCAGCTCAGCCAATTAAGCCAGGTACGCAGTGCCGCCCAACTAGGCGATCGGCTAAGAGTATTGATAACCAAAGAGATTAACGATCCCACCCAATGGCTCAAGCAGCAATGCAGCACGCTTGATGAGCGCAATATCAGCCATGTGAATGCCAGCCTAGAAGATCTGTTTGTCACTGTTACAGGCAAACATCCGCATAATGCAGGAGCGCCAGATGACACTCATGGCTAGCCTACGACGCATTAAAGCAATTACCACCAAAGAGATGCGTCAGCTTAAGCGCGATCGCATCACCTTCGCCATGATAGTGATGATCCCGTTGATCCAATTGCTATTATTTGGCTACGCCATCAACACAGATGTTCGCAATGTGCCAGTTGTGGTGGTCGATCAGAGTGAATCTGTGGATGGGCGCTGGATTGTTGAGGCCATCAGGGCCTCACAAGTCGTCTCAATCGAAGGCTATTACGCCACCGCCACCGCTGCCGAGGCTGCCATTACCCGCGGCGAAGTGCGCGCCGCGCTGATCTTGCCGCCTAATCTCGAACATAAACAGGCCAATAACGAGCCTATCGGCCAATGGATCATCGATGGATCAGATACCATGGTGGCCGCCGCGATCAGCCAACTGCGTAACATGCCATTAGCGCACATCAGCGACCAGCCCCTAGCCAGCTCCCCCACCTTCGAAGTCGCCCTGTTTTATAACCCAGAGCAACGCTCGGCGGTGAATATCGTCCCGGGTTTAATTGCCGTTATTCTGACCATGACGATGATCTTATTTACTTCGGCGGCCATCGTCCGTGAGCGAGAAAAAGGCAATCTAGAGCTGCTGATCACCACCCCAATCAAACCTCTGGAGCTGATGCTAGGTAAAATTTTACCCTACATTGTTGTGGGGCTTATCCAGATGAGCATCATCTTGGGGCTCGGGCATCTGATTTTTGATGTGCCTTTAAACGGCACCATTGCACAGCTATTACTGGGCACCTTACTGTTTATTGCTGCCAGTCTCACCTTAGGCTTGATCATCTCCACTATCGCGACAACCCAGCTGCAAGCGATGCAGATGACCATCTTTATTATCTTGCCGACCATCTTACTATCGGGCTTTATGTTTCCGTTCGAAGCCATGCCTAAACCCGCACAATGGATAGCCGAACTCCTGCCCGCCACCCACTTTATGCGCATTATCCGCGCCATAGTGCTGCGCGGCGGCCAATTGAGCGATCTGCCATTTGACACCCTCTGGCTGCTTGGCTTTACCCTACTGGGGATCATAGTCGCATCACTGCGATTTACTAAGCGGTTAGATTAACCTAATGACATTAAAGATAAAAAAGCGCCCTAAGGCGCTTAATCAATAAGGAGTGGAGTAGCGAATAGCCATAAGCATCAAACCTAGTGTGGCTAAGCGTGATGACACGCCACCACAGCGGTTAAGCTACTGGCGAGTGCCTTTAAACTCTCTACGCGTTTTGCCAGTTGCTCAGCTTCTATTGCTACAGACTCTGAAACTTGATTGGTATTGACCACGCTGGTGGCAACCTCACTGCTGGCACAATTAAGCTGGGCTAACGCCTCGCCCTGCAGGGCCATCAAATCGGCGAGTTGATTAACGTCGTGCACCACACTGGCAACCTGCTCAATAATTTGAGTCAATTCGCCCGCGGTGTGTTCTATGGTCTGCTGGCCCTGTAACACTTCATTGCGACTGCTTGACAGCAATAAACGGATCTCAACCGCTGATTGATTACTCTTGGCCGATAACTCCCTAACTTGCTCGGCCACCACCGCAAACCCGCGACCGTATTGCCCGGCTCTCGCGGCCTCAATGGCGGCATTCAATGCCAGCAAGTTTGTCTGATCGGCCACCGAAGTAATAAGATCGGCTACCGAGACGATTTTCTGATTGCTATGTAATATTGCCGCAATCGCATCGGTAGAGGCCACTAACGACTGGGCACTGGTCTGTGCTTGGCTATCGATAGATTGGCAGCGCTGCTTTAACTCCTCCATAAACCGTTCCGATTGCGCCATATCTTCAGTCATGCGATAAACCTGCTGATTCATCTCCTCAGCCGCACTCGCTTGGGATTCACAGTTGACATTAAGTTGATTCACTTGACTATGCAAAGCTATGGCCTGCATATCGAGATCGACCGCCACCTCGCTCAGTTCTGTGGCATCTTGATTGGCTTGAGTCAATACTTGGCCTAAACGCTGCTCCCCCGCCAACGCCTTAGTCGCGCTCGATTCAATCTCTTGCTGGGACTTTGCTTGCGCCTTATTCGCCGATTGCCGTGCTGCACTGGTAAAGCCTTGAGCCACCACGATAACGACTAACGGTAACACCATGCCACTCCACGCTTCGACCGCAGCGCCCGTATCCGACAGCGCTATCGTAGAAACAATCTGGTCGTTCAAACCTTGATGTACCATTACCGCCGACAGTAAAATGACCACCACACTCCAAACTGTCGCCAGCGTTAATGATGCCGTAAGAAAAAAGGCAATAATCAGCACGGCAACCCACAGACTTTGACTCGATTGTAAGATTCCGCCCCCTTGATAGATCACATTAAGCGCATGCAGCACCATGCCGAAAAAGCCCAAATTTAATGCTAAGGTGATCTGTTTTAAGAAGCGGATGCAGCCGGCGGCAATGATCTCGACAGAGATTAAAACAACAGAGGTGATCATCAACAGCGTATGGGGCTGTTGTGTCCACTTAAACAGGCTATATAGCCCGGTAAAAAAACACAGCAGAGTAAAGAAGAGTACCGTATCGACGGCCCTTACCTGATCTGTGGTCCATTCATGGTGTCTGGGAAAAAATAGATAACGCCACAGTGATAATGGTGTCATAAGCTTTTATCCTATCCGAATAAGCTCGGAAAATGGGCGATCATGATGTGAAAATAACGCCAGATAAATAAGTCAGCCTGCTTGCCGTTAACCCCAGCGAATATCAATGCCCACTACCGGGTGAGCGTGAATAGTGAACATTGATGAGAATGCGTGGATACTCATAAGTATGATTGTTAACGGCTTCTCAACCGCTAGGGTCTCGGGCCAACAAGCTGACTTGAACCTTAGCCTTTAAGCATCTCTTTTTTGAGATCTTTATCGGTTGGATTGTTACCAAGCCAGATGGCTAATACCGCTTTACGGAAGGTTTCGCCACTGGTGGTAGACAACTCTTTGCCATTCTTGTAGCTGATAATGCCCTGACCCGGAATGCTCACCAAGGTGAATTGATCCCCCTCTTGAATCGGCTCGGCAAACGTCGAGATAAACAACTTAATACTGTCAGCTATCGGCGTCGTGTCACCACCTGTGGCGCGGTTAAAGCCGTCATGCATCGCTTCTGTCATTTTTTCAGAGGTGATCATGCCAGAGGTAATATTGAGCCTGATCGCAGCAATTTGGTCACCATCAACCACTTGTGATGCTTGCTCTGTCTGCTCTACGGTGTAGAGGGAGCCGACGTAAAGATCCATAAAAAACTTACTGCGCACCCCAGCGCCATTAAGCTGTAATACTTGATCTTGCGAGCTCATCGCATCGAGCAGCTCGACCCCCCCCACTTCTGCAGCCGAGGCGGAAGAGGTGCTCAATAACAGTGCACTGGCTAATAACAATATATTCTTCTTCATCTTTCACTCCATCGATATCAACATGTTAACCAATGTGGATCGCCACTGTACCTCAGGAACAACGACAGCCAACCGGTCAAATAAAAAGCACTAGCGCCAAACTTGGGGAGCAAACGCTAGTGCAGGGATCACAACCTAAAAAGCGTGGTTGTATTCAATCCAATAACTGTCGTCAGTGCTGTCGCTGTTATCTGTTTTGTAGTTAACGCGAAAGTTTTGACGTTTATTCATTTGATAAGCCACAGATATTTCGCCAGAGAAGCTGGCCATCTGTAGGCCACCATCCATCACATCATCACTCCAGCCCTTACCTTGTAATTCGTCGGTATAGGATGCGCTCACTAACGTCCACCAGTGGTCATTAAAGGCATAACGCGCGTAGACCATCCCCGTCATAATGATCGATGGCACATCAATACCGCTACTCGATATCGCCGTGCTGCCCACCATATTCGGTGGCAAAATTTGCGACATATTGTCTTCAACCACTACCGCACCCGCATACAGAATGGGCCAGATATAGAAGTTGTCGGTGACAGGAATGGTCATCACTGGACCCGCTTGAATTACCGCCATGTTGCCGTAGAAAGGATGGTCAGCCAAAATCGCATCAATCGACCAACCCGTGCCATTAGTGGTGTTAATGGTGCCATAGCGTAAACGGAAAGATCGCTTACTGGTCTCGTCGTTAAAGGTCGGTACCATGCCGTAGTCAGGGTGGGCTAGCATACCGGTAAACTGCGGCGTTTTATCGCCTTCATCAAACAGGTTTTTCGCTTCGAAAATGATCCCGGTTTTTTGCCCTGAAGTGGCGGTCTTTTCCGACAACATCAACTGCCCCTTAATGTTCATCCCTTCACTACCATAAGAGGCACCAAGCGAGGTATACACATCGGTTGGATTGGACATATCGATCTCGGCATCATCTGCCGCCATCGCACTGAAACCACAAGTCATTGACGCCAAAACCGCTACACTTAAAAGATGCTTTTTCATAATTGACTCCATCGTCATAATTTTATCTATTTGTTTTAAATACCAATTAAAATAACTTATCAATTTACGGCGGTTAGCTTGCCGTGGTGAGTGCTTGACGACGCTTCCATTTACCAGTGAAGAACACATAGGCATAAGCACTGTTAATCACAAAACTAGCTGCGCCAGCGGCGAGCATGAGTTCATCATTACGTGGCATGGGCACCACGTTGCTTTCGTACATAAATGGGCAGCTGAAGTAGTACATGAATGACCCCGCTAACGTGAAGGCGCGAGCCTGTAACCAAGTGCCTTTTTTGATAAACAATGCAGGTAATGTTGCCGCGATGAGCACCATCATTTGGGCGGTAGCGGAGCCGGGGAAATTGAGGTAAACAAAGACGATATTCCACACGTCATAGGCGATGATCCAGAAGGTAGTCATGGCTGGCCAAATCATATCTTGTTGCTTAGATTTGTCGGCATAAATTTGCGCCCAGCCGGCCAAGGTAATAATAGAAAGCACACCACCAATGGCATTCAGCACGTTGGCGAGGTTGCCCATGCTGAAATCTTGCATGACCGCTTCAGTGATATTGATAGCTAAGAAGGCGGCTGCGCCAAATTTGGCCCACTTCATATCTCCGACCTTGGTAAAGCGGATTAGGGTAAATAGCGCTGCAGCACCGACCACAGAGTAGAGCTTGACCCACTTAAACCAATAGGTCACACCATAGCTAGACCACAGCGGGATCAACACGATAGGTAAGATAAACCACAGTAGGTAGTTACTGTATTTAAAGCGGCGGCAGATCTCGTTGAGGATCATCAAGCCAATTAAAACAAGCAGTACGTGGCCGAAAGCCCGGTTTTGATACCACTTATGAATATTAAATCCATCACCATCAAGGCTAAACCGAATAGTCTCATCTTCGACAAAACTCATTTTTGCGCCGTCAAAGTCTTTGATTAACGAGTCTGCTTGGCTGGTAATCGTCAACTCATTACCCGCTAACGACCAGTGTTGAATTTCACTATGGTTAAAACCACCAGACTGCTTGGTCACTTCAACGGTGTCATCGGTACCAAATTCGAGACGATAAAAAAGACTCCCCTCACCTGGCTTACCATCTCGTGTGCCTTGCCAAATTTGGCCTTGGATTTTTGCTAGATTCTGTGATGAATCTACCGGGGCGTCTGCATAGGTCGCTGCGCTGCATAGCATCAGGAACATAGCAAACATGGTGCTGATTATGTTTCTCACCCTGAGTTTCATATTCATTACTCTCTCAATAGTGACGCTTAAGTGATGGGCACCACCTTAGCGGTGCCCCCTTTGTTATTAAGCCGTGGTTAATTTTTGCTGTTTTTCGGGTGTGTCTTTGTAGTAGTCATTCAGCATTGGCGGCTCGTTGTCACCTGTGGGTGGCTCGCCTGTGGGGCTAGTGCGTTTCTTATAGAAGTACCAGATGGCAAATGGGATATGCAGTACAAGGTTAATCGCGCCCCAGTACCACAACACGGTGTCATTCGCCCAGCTAGATGAATCCATCACTGGCGTGAAGATATCAGCGTTGGCACGAACCAAGATGTGGAAGGCCAAGGTGTACACTCGAGCGATAATATAGAGCTCAGGTCTTCCCTTAATGATGGGGTAAAGTTCAGCTGCGATTAAGATACAGAATGAACTTGCGAAGAAGCCTGGGTTTTCGCCAAAGACGAAAGCAAGGTTCCAAGTGGTATATAGGAAGTTCCACGCCGCAGTTGAATAGAACAACAGATCATTAGGCTTATCACGACCAATTACCCAATACATGCGCTGGCCATTCTTATAACGAGGGAATGGGATCGTGATACACAGAATCACGCCACAGATCGCATTGAAATAGTTTGCGGTTGCAAAATCTTTTGCGGTCGCTTCAGCAATGTTGAGAAACAACACGGCGTACAACACCTTAAGTACCCAATCGCCCCTAAAGAATTGCAACACGCGGTTTGGATTGTCGTAGTAGAGATATGCGATGCGTGCACCACCCACCACAATCGCTGTTGGGATCAACACACTCACCGTCTTCACCCAACGGAACCAACCATCTAAGTTGTCGGCCCATAACGGCGCCGTAAGTAGTGACAACAGCCAAAACGCAGCTGTTAAACGAGGTGTACGGCGCATGCCTTCCACCAACACAAGCAAGAACACAATATATCCGCTCATCGAAACAATATATTGCCAGACAGGTATGTCCATAACGCCTCCTGAGTTTAAATGATTCAGGTTGGCGACAAAATTGACGTTGACCTGAACAATTATCGATAGAGTAATTACTCTAATCTAGAGTCTTTACTCTATTTTTTCTTTTTAGCACTTAATGTGAGTTAACTCACATTGCGATAAAGTTCAGGCACCAAAATGTGAACATTTAGATGGCGGTTGTGATCTTGGTAACAAAGTTGATGAGGTTTAATTAATAAATGATAAACAGATGTAACGGTCGCGCAGACAAAGAGAAGCAAAACCCACTTTACAGCCAATAAATGTGATTTAATTATGTTTTTACTTAAATTAAATCAATAAAAATCAACAATATAATTTAACTTCAGTTATTTTTAATCTTTTTGTCTGCTAAGGTGCCATCAGCTGAATATAGCGAGGTGGGATACATATTGAATTTACATTAGGTCATCTGCCATTGGCTTAACCCATTTAATTTTTCGCATAAACGCCTATTGCACCGTAGTAGATAGACAGAAATCGAGCCAAAGTGTTAACAACCCAGCGATATAGCATGATGACGTTCTATTAGCCGCCCTATGCTTCAAATGCGATAAAAACCTAATAGTGAGCGAATCTGTTGGCCACTTAATGAGTCCTTGCTTGGCTTTATTGGTCGGCACCAAGATTGTCTTAACTAGAGAACAATACGACGCAACATTGGTTGTGCGCTGAATCAATATTGAGCGTAAAGTGACGCCTCAAGCACAATTAGATTGGTGCTCTGCAGCAAACTTTACCCACAAAAAAGCGCCTTTCGGCGCTTTTTGCTCAGCAAATAATTAGGCTTTCGCTTCGGACTCTTGCTGACGCTTCTTAAGAAAGTATTCCCGCGTGAGACGAAACACTACAGGGCTCAGCAGCGACAGCGCGATAAGGTTAGGGATCGCCATCATGGCATTAAGCGTATCGGCCAGTAACCAGATAAAGTCCAGTGAACTCACCGCGCCTAGCGGCACCACTAACACCCAAATCAGCCTAAAGGGCTTAACCGCACGAACACCTAATAAATACTGCACGCATTTTTCACTGTAAACGCTCCACCCCAAAATCGTGGTAAAGGCAAACACCGACAGTGCGATCGCTACAATATAATTGCCCATAGGCAAGGCATGAGAAAAAGCAAATGAGGTCAACGCCGCACCATTTTCGCCTGAGGTCCACGCACCTGACACCACAATCGCCAACCCCGTGATAGTACACACCACTAAGGTATCGATAAAGGTGCCCAGCATAGCAACCAAGCCTTGCGCCACCGGATTATTGGTCTGCGCCGCCGCATGGGCAATGGGCGCACTACCTAAACCCGCTTCATTCGAAAACACACCGCGCGCCACACCAAAGCGGATCGCCGCCCATACCGCTGCGCCAGCAAAACCACCTTGAGCGGCCACCGGATTAAAGGCGCTGTGAATAATTAATGCAAAAGCGGCAGGCACTTCCTCGGCATACACCACCAGCACTGCCAGCCCGGCAGCAATATAAAACAGCGTCATTAACGGCACCAACTTACCCGCCACATCGGCAATACGTTTAATCCCCCCCATCAATACCGCGCCAACCAACACCATTAAGATAGCCCCTGTCACCCAGTTCGGCACCCCAAAGTTACTGCTTAACGCATCGGCGACCGAGTTAGCCTGCACCGTATTACCAATACCAAAACCGGCAAACGAACCAAACAAAGCAAACGCCGTGCCTAGCCACGCCCACTTAATGCCAAGACCATTTTTGATGTAGTACATAGGGCCACCAATATGGTTGCCGTTATCGTCGACTTCACGATATTTAACTGCTAATACCGCCTCAGAAAACTTGGTGGCCATCCCCACGAGAGCCGTACACCACATCCAAAATAACGCCCCAGGCCCGCCAATAAAGATGGCTGTCGCCACCCCGGCAATATTACCCGTACCAATAGTCGCCGACAGCGAGGTCATCAAGGCATTAAACGGGCTTATCTCGCCCTTCATGTTTTTATCTTTGTCAGGGATGCGTCCAGACCACAGCAGTTTAAAGCCCGTCCCAAGCTTTAAAATCGGCATCAACTTTAAGCCAAATGAGAGAAATATGCCCACGCCCAAGATCATCACCAGCATGGGCACACCCCACACCACACCGTTGATCATTTTGACAAATTCTGTAATACCTTCCATTGAAACCTCATCATTTTTATCGTTATTCTTGGTGATCTACGCCACTATTGATTGACTGCACCTCAGAGTACAACGAAAGCCACGTAAAATGAAAGTAAGGAATGTTAACGACTTGAAACAAAAAAGGAGGGCGATTAGATTCGAATGACAGGGTTAAGCGTTAAATAAATGCCCAGCATTCTTATATGATGACAAGGCAAGGCCAAATAAAATTTAACTAAAAAATTTAAGTAGTTAGATACTGATTATGGAAATTTCAAATCAATTTTGCAGAATCAACCTCAACAGCCCATATAGAGCAAGGCTGTAACAAATAACATTCGTTACAGCCTACAAGATTTAGCTATTAGGTATTAATACAATTAATATAGATAACTTTCTAATCCTTGTTTTATATCTGACATTCAACCTAATTAACTTTATAAACCAGCACCTTATATTAGTATCAATTTAGTCATTCTCGATCGTGGCCACCTTTATCATTCGCTCATACAAAGGATACCCAGCGTTTGATTATGTTGTACTTGTGCTGGCATTGGGTCCTTTATCACTATTGAGAACACTCTTTTTTAAGCCCATGGTTACAAAATCCACTGTTAAATCTCGACCTAAAATTATCAGCAATGAGATCTGTCCCAGGGGTGGACAGCATAAAATCAGCTACAAACAGGTTTGCATTATTTGTGAAAGCCAGATTTAATTTTATCAATATATTTTGCTTACACCATAGCGAGCTAGGACTGGCTATAGCAAGTTATCCCTATCTTCGATTTGATCTTGTCAGAAGGTTTTGAGACAAAAATATGTTGGTCTTCGAATGAAGGTGTTGGCTTTTTTTGGCTTGTAGCATTTAGTCGAGTTAGTTTTTATTTATTGATGATAGCGTTAACCTTCATGGCAACCAATTGCTTGCCGCAGGCCTTTCGTGCAGGTGCTTCTTCGGCACCGCTGTAACCCCAATACCTAGGCGCTTTGCGATTTCATCCCTGAAATCGAAGGCCTCAGCCGCACCTACACCGAGTTCTTAATCTCTTCGATTTGACCTTACTAGTGTCACTCGGACAATCAAAAGCTAAATTATTTTTGGACAAAAGTATCTTGGCCTTCGAATGAAGGTGTTGGCATTTTTGGATTTTGCATTTGGCTGAGTTGGTTTTTATTTATTGATGGTAGCGTTAACCTTCATGGCAACCAATTGCCTGCAGCAGGCCTTTCGTGCAGGTGCTTCCTCGGCACCGCTGTAAACCCATCCTTGGGCGCTCTGCGATTTCATCCCTGAAATCGAAGGCCTCAGCCGCACCTACACCGAGTTCTAACCCTCTTCGATTGGGCGTTACAGGTGTCATTCTGGGCATTAAAGCTAAATTATTTTTGAACCAAAGCTTGCTAGGCCTAATGTTCTAATTAGTCTGTTTCAGATTGATATTTGTATAGATTAACGCCGCCCACAGCGGCGTTTTGTGGAGTGGAGCAATTGTGCTATCGAGCACAATTGAGCCACATAACCAACGTCCCACTGTTGCGCCTTGTTAAATTTTTGTGCTTGAGTTTCCAACGTTTTTATTTGTCCCCGAGTTGGTAGACTTCGATGTATATGATGGAGTGGTACTGGTTGGAGTAGTTGTTGCCTTTAAAGTTTTAAGCACTTGCTCTTTATTATCATTTGTAAGCCTACCAGAGAAATTTATACCTTCGGCATCAGTTTCAACTTTCAAATGTGCGTTATGGTTTTTAGGGCCAAATTTGTGCCATAGCCAATTACCGAAATAACCAGCAGCGCCGCCTAAGAGAAAACCCCAAATAAAGCCAGCTGTATTGAACAGCATGCTCGCCCAATTTACTGGGTTTTCTGACTCAATTTGGTCAGACATAGAGCCTCCTATTTCTTGGGCTCTATGTTCTCAGGAATTTCACCGAACATTTCTTCATATCTTTTGACTTGATCCTCTAGAACTTTGGCAAAACGTTTCATGTGTGAAGGCGTTAGTGCAACTCGAGCTACAAAAGCACCACCCGTTGAGTTCATGTTTAAAAAGTCAATTGCAAACTCTTCTGCAGCAAAGTGTGCATTGATGTTGTTTGAAAAAGATACAGCTTTTAAGTGGTCAGGTAGAAATACAGGAATACCATCCACTTTCTGTTCATCTTGGTTTTGATTTTCATTGCTTGACATCTTTATCTCCGTTTTGGGAAAAATTTAACGATCTAGTTCACGAGCCGAAGGTCTCGTGTAACGGCTTGTTCTTTACTTTCGGAGAGAGGAGGTTATCGCTACTCAATCCGTGAGCTCATATTCCATGCCCTTGGGGCTTAATTGATGCCCCCCTGCGGCGTGAGGGAAGCTTCGCTTCTTTACTTGAAGTAAATTGCTGGTCTCTTTGAAAGCTTCGCTTTACGAGCCTTAGCAAGTGTCTTCAAGCTATCATAAATGAGGCGTTTCTTCCATCGCGTTTGGCTCTATCTATTCCTTCAGCTAGACTTAAATATCACTTCTTTTTTGCTAAAAATCGTCTACCTCAGGTCAAGAACAGCTTATTGAATAGCAGCTCAATAAACTGCTGCCTAAAATTTAACTTACAGCAACTATGACACTCTAATGCATTGAAATAAATCGATAAGTCAACATCACTTTTAGAAAAAAGTATGAATCGCCCACAAAACTGAACGAGTTTATGTGGAGGTCTCTACAACAAATTATTAAATCACAACAATTCAACTAATTATAAATTTTCAGGCAGTTTATCGAGCATAAAAAACAAGTTTTTTGCTCTGTTTTCTAGCGCGCATCGAACGTAGCGAACGTTTGTTAGCTTTGAACTAGCGGCTCACACCAAGTGAAGCTAAATCGAAGAAACTTTCGATACCAAGTGTAAACGCGGCTGCGGCCTTTGCCAGCAGGGATGCTGGCGTAGAGCCCACAGGGATTGTGCTTGCGGCGTGTCGCAGAAGTGTTTGCACATAAGCTCACCGCAGGTGATAGATTGCCATTAAGGTGCGTCTTCAAAGCACATCAATAAATAAAATGCAGCCAGCCGCTACTCAAAAAAATGCTAAACCTTCATTTAAAGGCCAACAAACTTTGGGGCAAAACCAAATCGAAGAAATTGAATGGCTCAGTGTAGATAAGGCTGAGGGTATCGAAAACAGGGACATTTTCGCTAAGCGGTCATGGATGGCGCACAACGATATCCCTATCTAAAATCCAGTTCGGCAATCCCTGTCTCTCGTTCGTGGGCTCGAAGCTACGCTTCACTCACCGTGCCGCAGAAGTGTTTACACATTAGCCTGCTGCAAGCAATTAACTACTTTGAAGATAAGATTTCAAACACACTTTCCAAAAAAATTCAGCCGAACGCTACTAAAGCTAATCCAAAAAATGCCACACCTTCATTTCAAGGTTATCGCCTTGGTAGCCATACACTGATTAGCGTCGTTAATCCCAGTAATAGCGTCGAGATCCACAGGCAAACCATCAAGCCAAATGCCTGATACACCCAGCCCGACAGCAAGGTGCCTAGCAAGCGGCCAAGGGCATTGGCCATATAGTAAAAACCGACATCGAGCGACACGCCATCGTCACTGGCGTAACTGACGATAAGGTAGCTGTGTAAGGCGGAGTTTACCGCAAAAACGGCGCCAAAAATCAACAAACCTATCAGTAACGTCGCTTGCGCATAAGGCGCAGCACACAGCGTCATCAGCAGCGCGATACTCGCTGGGATCAATGTCAGCAAGCTCGCCCACTTAAGTGCGGCCCCGCCATCAGGCACCTTGGCGACACTCAAGCCAATGCTGCCATGGCCTGTGCTAGTTTGGCCTGTGAGCTTGGGAGCGATGCTCTGCACCGCGCCATAGCCTATCACCCACAGCGCCAGAAAGCCGCCAACCGCCGCATGTCCCCAACCAAACTGGCTGGCTAAATAGACCGGCAGCGCCACCACAAACCACACATCTCGGGCGGCAAACAGACACAGGCGCGCGGCAGATAAGATGTTTATCGAGCGGCTTTTAGAAAACAGCTCACTAAATTTGGGCTTATTTTTTGCCTTGCCTAAGTCTTGCTTAAGGTTAACGATACTGAGCAGCCACACAATGCCCAGCAGCGCTGCCATTAACCCTATGGCACCACTAAACCCAAGCAGTGACAGTAACGCGCCACCTAAGAAAAACCCTAAGCCCTTGAGGGCATTTTTAGAGCCCGTTAGCAGGGCAATATAGCGGTATAACCTGCCCTCATCGCCCTTAGCCACCAGCATTTTTACGCTGCTCTTGGCGCTCATCTTGTTGAGATCTTTAGCGATCCCAGAACAAGCCTGGCTTGCCATAACCCAAGGGACGGTGAGCCAAACACTGGGCACCAGTAACATTGCCAGCGCCGCAACTTGCAGCCCTAATCCCATATTCATGGTGCGATTAAGCCCAAGGCGTGCACCAAGATAGCCACCCACTAAGTTAGTCACCACACCAAAAATCTCATAAAAAACAAATAGCATGGCAATCGACAGCGGCGAGTAGCCTAACTGATAAAAGTGTAGCACCACCAGCATGCGCAGCGCGCCATCGGTGAGCGTAAATGCCCAATAGTTTCCCGTGACAATAAGGTATTGGCGTATTTCAAACGGCAATGCGCGAACTGTGGCGAACATCTAATATCCTTACTATTACGCTTTGTCTACGCGCCCGACCATTCTGACCAGCTCGGCGGTGCGATTGGCATAGCCCCACTCATTGTCGTACCAAACATACAGTTTAAGCTGGGTATTGTTGATCACCATAGTCGACAAGGCATCGACGATAGCCGAGCGCGGATCTGTCTTGTAATCCACCGACACCAGCGGGCGCGTTTCATAGCCTAAAATACCGTTAAGCTCAGCTGCAGCCGCCTGTTTAAATAGGTCGTTCACCTCGGCGACGGTGACAGGGCGCAGCATCTCAAACACGCAATCTGTGATGGAGGCGTTAGCCAATGGCACCCTGACCGCATGGCCGTTTAGTTTCCCCTTAAGCTCAGGAAAAATATGGGTGATCGCGGTGGCGGAACCTGTGGTGGTCGGAATAAGTGATTCACCGCAGGCACGGGCACGGCGCAAATCTTTATGGGGCGCATCTAAGATGGTTTGCGTATTGGTAATGTCATGAATGGTGGTCATCGAGCCATGTTTTATGCCTATCTGCTCATGCAGCACTTTAACCACTGGGGCTAAACAATTGGTCGTGCATGACGCAGCGGTGACGATAGGATGCTTGGCGGCGTCATACAGCTGATGGTTAACCCCCATGACGATATTCAGTACGCCCGCTTCTTTGACAGGCGCCGTCACCACCACACGTTTAACACCTTGATCTAAATAGGCTTGTAATAAGGCTGTGGTTTTCATCACGCCCGAGGCCTCAATCACCACATCACATGCCGACCAGTCGGTGGCGGCGATGGTGCTATTCATACTGGTCGCTATCCGTTTATCGCCAATGACAATATCGCTCCCCTCAGCAGCCGCTTCATGAGACCAGCGACCATGGATAGAATCAAATGTTAATAGGTGGGCTAAGGTAAGCGCATCACCGGCGGGATCGTTAATCTGTACAAATTCGATATCGTCCCACGTCCACGCGGCCCGAAGCGCCAAACGCCCCATGCGGCCAAAACCGTTAATGCCGACTTTAATTGTCATGTTACTCTCCTGAAAAGGGCAATTCTGCTCGGTTAATGTTTAGATGCGGCGCCAATGGCCCGCTGGTATTTTGCTTTATCTCGATTGACAAATGCCACTAACGACAACATCACCGGCACTTCGACCAGCACGCCAACCACAGTGGCTAACGCCGCGCCCGAATGCAGGCCAAATAGTGAAATAGCTACCGCAACGGCGAGTTCAAAAAAGTTAGAGGTGGCGATCATGCACGCAGGACCTGCGACATTTTGCGCGATATTCAGTTTTTTCGCGGCAACGTAGGCAATAAAGAAGATGCCATAGGTTTGGATAAGCAGCGGAATGGCAATCAGGGCAATGTTCTGTGGCTGAGCTAATATGGTCTTGGCCTGCAAACCAAATAACAGTATGACGGTGGCAAGGAGGCCCAATATCGACCAAGGTTTAATGCGACCAATAAAGCCATCAACTCGCTTTGTGCCACCGCGGCGATTTAACCACTGGCGTGTTATCACTCCCGCGATTAAGGGCAGCACAACATATAACCCCACAGAGATTAACAGGGTTTGCCAAGGCACCTGAATATCGCTCACCCCAAGCAGAAAAGCGCAGATGGGGGCAAAGGCAAATACCATAATAAGATCGTTAACCGATACCTGTACCAAGGTGTAGTTAGGATCGCCTTTGGTCAACTGGCTCCACACAAACACCATTGCCGTACAGGGTGCAACGCCGAGCAAAATCATGCCTGCGATATACTCGCTAGCAGTTTGCGCATCCACTAAACTGGCAAAGAAAACCTTAAAAAACAACCAGCCAAGTAGCGCCATGCTAAAGGGTTTTATCAGCCAGTTAATCACCAGCGTCAGCACCAATCCCTTAGGGCTCTTACCCACATTTTTGACTGCCGTAAAATCAATTTGCACCATCATGGGGTAAATCATCAACCAAATTAGCAGCGCGATCAGCAAGTTGACCCTGGCATATTCTAATGAAGCAATAAGGGCAAACAGCGCCGGAAAAAAATGGCCCAACACCACACCACATCCAATCGCTAAACCAACCCACACACTTAAGTAACGCTCAAAGAGTCCCATGCTGTTCACCTATCTTGCTGTATTTAATCTTAACTTGCCTGACTCAGCTGATTTAACAGCATGCCTTAATACGTTCAGGACGTTGCCCCATCGCATCTAGACGGGCCTGTGCCGCCGCCACTAAGCTAGGGTTACCCTGCCAAGTTTGCTCGATAACATTATGCACCCATGGCTGCAATGCCGGATTGATACGGTAAAACACCCACTGACCTTGGCGACGAGAACTCAACAGTTCGGCTTTACGCAACTGGGCAAGATGACGCGATATTTTGGGTTGGCTCAAATTCAATGCGCAGATTAACTCGCACACACACAGCTCACCCTGACTGTAAATCAGCAGCAGGCTGAGTAATCGAGTTTCATCGGACAGCGCTTTAAAAATCCCAGTGGCCATACACGGCTCCAACACAGACAAATTACATACGTACAAGCATATATATGGATTTTCATATATTCAAGTTGGCAGTCGATTTATTCTGCGTTAGGGCCCTTTAGGCCAAAAAAAAGCGAGTGCCTTGGCACTCGCTGATTAATCGCTTGGGGCGAAATGGGCTGCGGATAAACTAGTTACCAGCTACCTTCATTTCGTCGAGTAAGATACCGCCGGTGCGGATAGACGATCGCATATCGCGATCTTTAGCCACCGCCACTATATTGCGGTACATATCTTTGAGGTTACCCGCGATAGTGACCTCTTCTACTGGGTATTGCACCACCCCGTTTTCGACATAGAAGCCGGCCGCGCCGCGAGAATAATCGCCCGTCACGCCATTCACCCCTTGCCCCATCACTTCGGTCACGATTAAGCCTGTGTCCATCTGCTTAATGAGTTCATCGAAGGTTTGCCCTGTGTGCCCTAGAGTCCAGTTATAGATACCGCCCGCATGGCCGGTATTGGTTAAGCCGAGTTTACGCGCCGAATAGCTGGTCAGCAGGTAGGTGGATAAATTCCCCTGACTGATAATATTACGCTCAATGGTCGCCACGCCTTCACTGTCATAAAAAGCACTGGCCAGCGCCCCTTTTAGATGAGGTTGCTCGGCAATGTTAAACCAATCGGGAAAAATTTGTGTGTCGATGGCGTCTTGCAAGAAGCTTGATTTACGGTACAAGCTGCCGCCACTGATGGCTCCGATGAGATGGCCCATCAAGCCAGTTGCCACATCGGGGGCAAACAGAATCGGTAACTTGGTGGTCGCTATCTTACGTGCGCCCAGTCGGCTAACGGTTTTTTCTGCCGCTTTTAGCCCGACAGTTTCTGGCGTCCACAGGTCGCTGAACTTGCGCGCTATGGTGTAATCATAATCACGCTGCATCTGGCCATCTTGCTCGCCGATCACTACACAGCTTAGGCTGTAACGCGAGCTGACATAGCCATTTAAGAAACCGTGGCTATTGCCATACACTTTGGCGCCAGTATGGGCATTGGCGCTGGCCCCGTCGGAGTTTTTTATGCGAGCGTCAGCGCTTAATGCGGCTTCTTCGGCGCGCGCGGCGAGTAACTCAAGCTCTGCTGGGGGCGTGTCATGCGGATAGTACAACTCAAGATCGTCAATATGTTTAGCCATTAAGTCGGCATCGGCAAGGCCATTGAAAGGATCTTCTGAAGTAAATTTAGCAATATCATCGGCGGCTTTAACCGCGCGGCGAATCGCTTCTGGACTTAAATCTGACGTAGATGAGCTGCCTTTGCAGCCGCCCCTAAACAGGGTGATGCCCAAGGCGCCATCTTTATTAAACTCAACAGTTTCAACTTCTTTTAGACGAGTCGATACCGATAAGCCTTGCTGCTTACTAATCGCGACTTCGGCACCTGTGGTACCCAATGTAGCGGCATACTCTAATGCCATAGCAACGGCGTCTTTTAATGAATCCAGTTCAAGTTCAATGCTAGAAGAAGGCACAAATCTACTCTTTCGTTGTCAATAATGGCTGTAGCATAACAAACCCGCTGGGCTTTCACATTAAATAACTGCCGTCCCCAATAGGCGATATTCCAATGAAATGGTATTATTAAGGGAGTTTTTGTTAGAGATTTTTGATTATGAATATTGTTGGTGACTCAGAACATTTTAAACAGCCCTTTGACCATGACGAAGAATATGTCAGTAGAGCTGAAACCAAGCGAGAAATCGCGATTTACCAAGAGCTTGGCAAACAGTTAGTTGCACTCAGTAAGAGCCAGATTGATAAGCTGGATCTAGATGAGTTGCTATACGACAACGTGCTTAAGGCTAAAACCATCCGTATCAATACCGAAGCCTATCGTCGCCATCTGCAATACATTGGCAAGATAATGCGTAATATCGATATTAATGTGCTGCAAAGCGATCTAAAAAACGTGCTTAACCAAAACCGCAATGAGAGTTCAAAAATCAATGTGGCCGAAAAGCTAAAAGATCAGCTGTTAACTGGTGGCGATGACGCCATTCAAGCCCTAATCGAGCAGCATCCGACGCTAGAGCGACAAAAGCTGCGCCAATTAGTGAGGCAAGCAAACAAAGAGTTAGCAAAGCAACCAGAGCAAGCCTCAAAGTCAGCCCTTGAGCTAGTGAAATATATCAAGGCTGAAACCGCCGAATAAGGGTGCGGTTTTGCTGACGTTTATCGCTCAAGCTATCCATATATCTTGAGTTATCATAGCCATATCATCTCTAGACTGATAAGCCCGCTTACTCGCGGGCTTATTATTTTTTACCACAGCCTAAACGATTTAGCTCAGTGAGCCACAGCGCTATTGAGTCGATAACGCACCCCAACATAGGCGAGCAGTAGATACCCTAACGCCAGCGCCCACAGTTGCCACCACAGATGCACTATATCAGTCCAACTGGCACCCATTTGATTAAGCTGCAATAAACCTTGGATTGACGGCACCGCCGGGATCAATTGCGATAACCCAATCAGCGGTGCGGGGATCAGCTCCAGCGGCCAAATAAACCCAGACAAAAATAGGATCGGCATCGAGATGAGTAGTAACACTTGGGTGGGGAGATCTCGCCGAACAAACAGACAACTAAACGCGACGCCTGCCATGGCGGTAGACAGAATAAAGGGGATCAAAAACAACATAACTTGAAGCATGTCGCCCTGAACACTGACACCATACCAATAATTACAAAATCCCACATAAAAACAGGTAAACAGACTATAAAGCAAGGCAAACACCATGGATCTAGCCAAAATCAATTGCATCACTGAAGCCCGATTCCAATATCCTTCTCGCCCCCATTGCCCGGCACCTAAAATACCTATGCCAATCAACATAGTCTGGTGCAGCACCAACAATAGCACCCCAGGAACCACATAAGGGGTGTAACCTAAACTAGGATTGAAGGCGGGTACACTATTGAGTTTAATCGGCTCTAAATCATGTTTAACCTGCTCGGCAGAGTTTCCCCTAGCGAGCAGACCATTAAATTGCACATATTTGCCCGCATCAATACCGACAGACATCAAGCCTTCGATAACGGCGGAATAGATAAGAAAATAATTAGCATCACCGGCATAAGCTAAAGTCACCCCCTCTTGACGGATTAAGTCACGCCTAAATCCGTCAGGAATAACCATTAATCCATGCGCTTTACCCGACTCAATCCAATGTTGTCCCTGCTCTATGGTGGCAAGCTCACTTACCACATCGAGCTTAGGGCTGGCATTGATATGACGTATCACTTGCCGACTTAGACTCGAATGATCACCGTCGATAACGACAATTTGTTGCTTGGTTGGCACTTCATTTAGGTACGGCAAAGGATAGAGCACAGAGTAAAACAACACGCCACCAAATATCGTTACTGCAATGGCCTTATCTGTCAGTATTGATTTTAGATCTGCCATCATTAAAGACCAAAAACTCATGCTAATTAACCTCGCTGCACTGTGTTTTACTTAACACAACTTGCGTATCACGTTTAACCTTACGAGCTAAAAATACGATAATAGGTATTAAGAATAAAAAGCCCCAATAACTGACAATTTGTTGAGTAAACGCGCTAAAGCTCTGCCCATAACTGACCACGCCGACATGGGTATCAATATAATGACTCGATGGCATCAACAACCGCCACCACTGAGCAAGTAAAGGCATTTCTTGAGTCGGAAACGTGATCCCCATAAAAGGAAAGGCGGGGGCAAACAATGCGGTACAAAAACTGATAACCCTTGCACTGTCTTGTAGTAAGAAAAATATCGTTAGCACCAACAACCATACCGCTAACAACATCACCACCTGAGCCAGTAACAATTGTCCAAACTGGCCTGCTAGTGGAAGCCCCAAGTATTGATAAAGCAGAGTTAAAATTAATCGGCCCTGTAACACGATTAAGGGGGTATAAACCAATATCTTGGCAAATAGTACACGCCGAGTACCTAGGGAAAACCACTCCTGTAAGGTATTGAGTCTGAGCTCTCGATTAAGGGAGTTAGCAAACACTAACATGGCTAAGAGCTGCCCTAGCGCCAACAAGACTGGCGGAAGTAAAAAAACAATATAATTACTATTGGCGTTATAAAGGGCGCTGATTTGTGTTTGAACTGGATTAATATTAACTTTCGCCTGAGCCATAGGTACGCCAGATGCAAGCTGCTTAATCAACGCTTTATGCTTTAATCCATCGGCCAAACTCAACTGGATCTGACTCGACAACAACTTACCAACCAATAAATATTGCGCGTTATAACGTATATCGATAATGGGTTGATGCCCCGTTAGCAAGTCGCGGTTTAATTGAAAGGGTAATACGACCACCGCATACGTTTCCGCCTTTTCCATCGATGCTTTGGCGCTACCCACATCCTGATAATGAATTGGCGAAATAACCGCATTGGCTTGTAGTTGCCTCACCAACATGCGGCTAAGCTGGCTTTTATCTTGGTCGACAATTGCCACGGGCAGTTCGCGTGGTAAGCCGGCGTTAAATAGCCACCACAAACTAAAAATCCCTATCAGTGGGATATAGCTGATCAGCGCCAGCTGCCATGGTTCATGCCACAGCGCATTTAACTCTCGTTGTAAAAGCTGCCTAAACGACATCACACTTAACGCGCCAACAGGGTGGTCATACCGACGCGCAAATCGGCAATCGGCTCAGTGGGTCGCAACTCCATTTCGAAGGTGCGCATATCAAAATCATGGCCACTCTCGGTCGAGCGCCACGTGGCAAAATGGCCCAGCACACTAATGTGATCCACAGTAAAGGGATAACTTGCCCCTAGCGCCGGGATCTGCACCTCTAGCTGTTGGCCGACTTTATAATCTTTGAGTTGATCTTCACGTACCTGAAAAATCGCCCACACATCTTGCATGTCGATAATGCTGACCACAGGAAAACCGCTAGGGGCCAGCTCGCCACTGTGCAGTAAGACCTCGCTGACTTCACCCGTCTTGGGTGAACGCATCTGGCTATCGGCTAAAATGGCACTCACCTCATTAACCGCCCCTTGGGCCATCCGCGCGTTGCCTTCGGCGGCCGCTTTGATCTCTTCACGCGCCCCTTCATCGGTCATCTGGTACATGGCATAAGCCGCTTGTTCGGTATACTTTGCCGCCTGCCACTGAGTAAAGGCTTCGTCACGTTTTTGTCGAGCCAATACGCCTTCGACAAACAGGGCTTCTACACGTTGATAAGTGGTTTGAGCGAGCGTTGCGGCGGCCTTGGCTTTAAGCCATTGCTCTTTAGCCGCGGTAATTTGCTGCTTACGTGCACCATTATCGGCTTCTTGCTGCTTAGCCTTAGCGGCATCGCGTCCACCTTGCGCCTGCATCAACTTGGCGTTGAGTTCTGGACTATCGATGGCAAACAATAGATCGCCGCTAGCCACCTTATCACCCCGGCGCACTAACACCTGTGACACTCGGCCCGGAACCTTAGAGGAGATATTGTATTCACGCGCCTCAATTTGTCCCTGCAAGCGCTCTGGCACTGGCGTATAAGCCAAGATCAATCCGTAAGCTAAAATAGCCACCAAGACCACTAACGCCACAATGGCTAAAATTCGATTGGTGCGCATGTTTATTTCTCCTGTGCGCCGCGTGCGCGACCGATAAATTCATCTAACTGACCACTGACCGCCATGAGCTTGGCATAGGCAACCACATAACGATAACGCGCCGCTAATTGCTGGGTGGCTACGGCGCTAAGCTTTAACTCGGCATCGACCTTTTCAATGGAGGTAGATAATCCTTGGCTAAAGGCTAAATCACGTAAGCGTTTATTTTCGTGCGCTAAAGACAAAGACAGATCTAAAGACTTCACCTCCTCTTCAGCCTGTTGCAGTTGACGATAGCTCTGGTCGAGCAGCAAGCTCAAATCTTGTTGCGTCTGTGCCTTGGTATAGCGCGCCTGTAATAGTGCGCTCTTGGCGGCTTCCACCTTGCCACTGCGACCATCACGGCTTAATAGCGGCACCTTCACCCCGACACCCACCATCCAGTCGGGTTCCACCTTGGCAAACAGGCTGTCATCTTCATACAGGGTGTAGTTACCGTACAAAAACACCGTTGGCCGATAGCCGCCTTTTTCCACATCGATAAGCCCTTGGGCCTGTGCTTCTTTGGCTTCGAGTAACTTCAGCGCCGGATGCTGAGTCAGCATCAGTTGACTTAATTGCGGTAAAGAGGGTGGCGTTGGCAGTAAAAACAAGGGCGATGCGGTATCGACCGAGGCCTGATGTAGCATGCGCGACAAGGCAATTTGGGTCATCTCTAACTGACGCCGAGCACTGGCGTGATCGACCTTGGCATTTTCTAATGCCACCTGGGCATTAAGGCGCTCAACCTTAGCAATTTGTCCTTGCTGCTCCAGCTTAATCGCATGATCAGCATGCTCGGTGAGCGACTCAACCAACTGCGCTTTAGTACTGGCTAACGCGTGGCTAACCGACACGGCGTAATAACGTTCCACCAGCTGCACAAACAGATCGCGAGTCGACAGTTGGTGCTGCTGCTGTTTTTCTATCACATGAGCAGCTTGAATCGCTTGCGCCGCACTGATGCGCCCACCGGTATAAATAGGCCACATCGCCTGTAGGCTAGCGCGAAAAATATCTTGTTCGGTAAAGGGGGTCACAAACAAAGAGCCGGGAATGGCACCGATCGCCCCGCCTAAGGCTGGCGGCAAACTGCCGGGGTCGAGGCTGGCCAGCGGATTAAGATCGCGCAAATCCAGTTCAATAGGTTGCTCTAACCGGGTATAGCTACCGTTAACAGAGAGGGAGGGAAAGTTCAGTGATTCTGTGGCGCTTTGCTGCGCGGTGGCGCGATTCACCTCTTGAACACTGGCTTGTAGCTTGTCGCTGACATTTAATAGCTGCTGCCACGCATCGGCGAATTTAAGCGCTGTGGTGCCGTCAACTTGGGTCGCCATTGGCTGAGGTGTGTGAGTTGGTGTAGTTTGAGTAAGTATAGCTCGAGCGGCAGCGTCTGACACTGAGCGCTCGGCTTGTGCCATAACGCTACTGCTCACGCACAGCGATAACAAGATAGTCGTAAAATATTTCATTGGCCCCTCTAGAGTTACAACTCTAATCCTTGGCAGATGTTAACACCCATCTCTTATAAGTAGTAGTGAGATGGGCACAAAGCGCGGTCGATAATACCCGTATCTGTGCTATCGCGTCATACTACGTATGACGCAGTATGAAGCAAAGCACAGAGTGTATTACGCTTTATCTATCCGATTGACCGGCTTGTGTTACTTGATGGCCAGACCCAAATAGCTCGCTTGGGTCATACCTTACGCGGTTCCCCCAACCGTTAACCGGTCGAGTTTAAGGCTAGGCTGCCCCACCCCGACGGGCACGCTTTGGCCATCTTTACCACACACGCCAACCCCTTTATCAAGGGCCAAATCATTACCGACCATAGAGATTTGCCCCATGGCCTCTGGCCCATTACCGATCAAGGTTGCGCCTTTAATCGCCTGAGTTATCTCACCATTTTCAATGAGATAAGCTTCAGAAGCCGAGAAAACAAATTTACCCGATGTGATATCCACCTGACCACCGCCAAAGTTAGGCGCATAGATGCCCTTTTTTACCGACTTAATGATATCGCTCGGATCGGACTCACCCGCTTCCATATAAGTGTTCGTCATACGCGGCATAGGCAGATGGGCATAAGACTCGCGGCGACCGTTGCCCGTCGATTGCTCGCCCATTAGGCGCGCATTGAGCTTGTCTTGCATATAGCCCTTTAAGATACCGTTTTCGATCAATACCGTCTTTTGGGTCGCCACGCCTTCATCGTCAATACTCAGTGAGCCACGACGATTAGCTATGGTGCCATCATCCACCACAGTCACTAGGCTAGATGCCACCTGCTGCCCCACTTTACCACTAAAGGCACTGCTGCCCTTGCGGTTAAAGTCACCCTCTAGGCCGTGGCCTACCGCTTCATGCAGTAATACGCCTGGCCAGCCTGCACCCAACACCACCGGCATCTCACCAGCAGGGGCATCGATGGCGGTTAGGTTCACCGAGGCTTGGCGCACCGCTTCGCGAGCAAACGCAAAACAGTAAGGTAAGCCGGTCTCATCGGCATCAAATAACACCTGATAATCATGACGTCCACCGCCGCCACTGGCACCGCGTTCGCGTTTACCGTCTTGCTCTAAAATCACACTACAGTTGAAGCGCACCAAGGGGCGGATATCGGCTGCAAGCGTGCCATCACTGGCGGCAACTAAGATCTCCTCATGGACGCCAGAGAGGCTAATGACCACCTGGATAATGCGACTGTCTAAGCTGCGTACATAGGCATCGGCTTGTTTGAGTAAGGCAATTTTCTTGACCTCTTCCATCGATGCGATTGGGTCAGCGCTTTGATACAAGGAGTGCACCTGCTGTCGTTTCCAAGCGTTAACTTGGCCACTGTTGCCCGCTGCCGAAATACCGCGCGCCGCTTCAACGGCCGCATTTAAGGCGTTAGGGGTAATTTCATCGGCGTAAGCAAAACCGGTTTTTTCACCTGAAATCGCCCGCACACCTACGCCGCGTTCGATATGGAAACTACCGTCCTTGACGATACCATCTTCTAATACCCAAGATTCGTGACGACTGCCTTGAAAATAGAGATCAGAAAAATCGACCTGATGCTGATGGATGCTATTTAAATAGCCCTGCAACTGATCAAGTGACAATCCATCTTGCAATAAGCTCTGTTCTACTTGGGTTAAAAATGGCATTAATACTCTCTCTTTAGCTCGCCTTGTGCGAGTTATTTCATGATTCATTCAATACCCAGATCGCTTAAGATCTGAGCTTAGGCACGCTAAACCGATTATGTTTAGCCACTGGTATGGCGCGGCGAATGGGCGCTAGTTCATCCAGTTCGATAGTCGTTGACAGCCAACCGATTTGCTCATTTTTCTGTGCCACTATGTCGCCCCATGGGTTTATCACACAACTGTGGCCCCAGGTTTCGCGACTGCCCTGATTGTGTTGCCCCCACTGCGCCGCAGCCAAGACAAAACATTGGGTTTCTATCGCCCGTGCCTGCAGCAAAGGTTGCCAGTGTGCCTTACCCGTGACGCTAGTGAACGCCGCCGGAAGCACAATAATCTCGGCGCCCATCTCTCGCATGGCACGAAACAGATCGGCAAATCTAAGGTCGTAGCATATCGCCATACCGACTTTACCGAAAGGTGTATCAACCACAGTGATACGCTCTCCCGGGCAAAAAGTCTCACTCTCGCGATAGGTTTTAGTGCCATCGGCCACATCCACATCAAACAGGTGCAGCTTGTCATAGTGGCCTAACGTAGCGCCCTTATCATCGAACAGATAACTGCGGCTGTAGATCCGTCCATCGTCGGCTAAAATCGGTATCGTGCCGGCCACCAGATAAACCCCATATTGCGCCGCCTTTTGTGATAACGCCTGCTTCAGTGGGCTGTGCAGATCACCACTTGCATAGGCGAGCTGCTGGCTTTCATGGCCGCCAAACAACAAACAGCACTCGGGGAGCACCACCAGATGTGGCTGCTCGGTCGGCGCTAATAGCTTAAGCTGCTCGTCGATAAATTGAAGATTCTCGCTGACATCGCGACTGCTTTGACATTGTAATAAGCTGACCTGCATACACTGGCTCCTTGTTATCACGGGTCGAATGAGCACTAGGGAGTTTGCCCTGCTGTTTTATCGGTTTGGGCGACTCATCAAACTCTGGCCGCACCTCAACCGCGGGCTGTGGGATCTCAACCCCTGCGGCGTTGGTTTCAACCGCAGTTTCGCCTTGATTGAGCGTTGGCGATGCGCTTGGTGATGCCTCTTTTGGCACTAAGGGCTTTTGTGATGCGGGTGGTGTTGACGCGGGCACCACTTGCTTACGCAGGTGTTCTGGCAGCACAGATTCTGGGATCTCTATCTCTTTACTCTTACGCTCGAGTTCTTCGAGCTTAGGCTCTGACATAGTGCCGGTTAACCTAAAGCGAATTTCGGAAATCACCTCAATCACAGGCTCAAGCACCTTAGTCAAGGCAAATGCCCCCAAGCCTAAGGTCCAACCGCCAGTGCTCAGTAATACCACAGTCGGTACACTGGAGGCCAGTTGCGGTACGAAGCGAATATCATAATTTAAGCTTTCGGTGGTCAAGTCGGTATAACCACGTACACGCATATTACCGGCCACGGCATCCATCTCCGAGTCTGTGGTTTTAACCACGCCATTATCGATCTTTAATGTGCCTGTAAACGAATTAAAATAGAGGCCTTTACCAAACACATCGGAAAAATCCAGCGACAGCTTTCTTAGCAAAGAGTCTAAACTAAACAGCGAGAAAATCCGCGCCCCCTTGTCACTGACTTGCGACAGATGCCCTTTACCTAGCTGATAGTTAACTTGGCCATTTAAGGTTTCTAACGAAAATGCATAGGGCGCCCCAACCCAAGATAATTGGGCTTGCAGCGCCACGGGCGATTCTTTAAGCCCTGCATCTATGCCTAAACGTTCTGACACCTCATCAAAGGTGCTAGCCTTAAGATCTAAATCAAACTCGGTGCGATTTTGCTGTTGGCTATTCAGCCAAGCGCCTTTCCCCTTAAAGGTGATCCCCTCAGTCGTGAGCGAGATAGTCTGAATGTGATAATCGCCATTTTCGGGTGAGGCTTGCAATACTAGATGACCTAAGGGCTTTTCAAAAAAACTAAACTCATCGATATCAATAGCTAAAGGGGGTAAATGACTCAAGACTTTGGCTTGAGCAAAATGTGCAGCCGAGGGATCGGTTTGAGTCGCGACCGCAAAATCGAAATGGCTAGCAACCACCTTGATACCTTGGGTGGCCCAATCGGGATAAAAATCGATGCGACCTAAAAACTCTTTGGCTTGTGCCTCAAAACGCCAGCCATGCTCTGTGGTGTGGCCTTGCAACGCCAATTCGGTCAGCGGTTGACCAAATAACAGTAATTTATCTATGTTGCCATCGAGAGAGATTAACGCGGGGAAGAACCCGCGATTCACCGATTCATCCTCGACACCATCGACACCATCTGGGGATGCGGCGGCTGGCGTTAAGGCCTTGGCCATGGCCGTTTCTATGTCATCGGTACTGGCAGGAACATCCGCTATCAATCCTTGGATGATGGGTAGCCACTGCACAAAATCAGTCTCGGGCAGATCCAGTTGCAGATGGCCTTTATTACGACGTAATTCGTCTCCAGGTTTAAAGGTGCGTCCCAGCAGCAGATCAAAGTGGGCTAACTGGCCGGCCGATTGTTCATTGAAGCCGCCCCAAAACTCTAGTTTATCCCCCAATTTAGCCCCAAGCGACGATTGCTTATTATCGCCGATAAGTTCAATCGATAATGCTCTCTTACTCTGGGCACTTTTCGAAAAGTCACCCGGCAACGTCAGGCTAACCCCCTGTAGATCGCTGGTGACTTGCGCCTGCATACGATAACCCAAGGGGTCGAAAATCAATGTTAACGCGCCCTGCCAATCGAGGTCCCCCTGATAATAATCACTCAGAGGATTATCTAGCATCGGCGATAGGCCATCGAGCTGCCATCTGCCTTGCATATCCAAATTTAAACCGTAATTATGGTTAAGCTCGCCAGTATCGAAAGTCAAAGAGACGGGTTGGTCGAAGAGCTGCGCCGTGATGGCCTCGCCCGTGACCACCTCATTAACGAAATATATGTTACCAGTCACATCATTCAGTTGTACGCCGGGCTGAGTGACATACACAGGCGTCTGATTAAAGGTTACGCTGCCACGAATCTCTTCTTGACCGCCATCATACAAGGGAATGGTCAGATCCAGCTTAGCGTCGACCTCTCCTTGCACTTGCACCACCTCAAGCGTGGCGCCAACACTGTCTCTTAACGGCGACTGTAACAACACGGCTTTGGCCGCATCGCCATGGGTATGCAGATCACTTTTCACCGTTAATACGGTGTTATCACCCATACGAGCAATGCCCACATGGGTGCCGTCGGCGACAACATCGAGTAGTTTGCCCTTCTCGACCCAGATATCCATGGCCGCATTTTCAAATAGCGCGCTTAAGCTCAAGGCATCCACTTCGGGCCACTCGGGTACAAATTGATAACGCGCCTGCTGCAGGGAAAACCCCGCCTGAAATACACCACTGTTATCGTCATAGGGAAAGTTGGATAAGGCGCCACGCCATAACACCTTGGCATCATCACTGCGACCAGCTTTGATGGCGCCAGTCAGGTAGTCGATTAAGGCATTACTCATACCATGTTGTGGAAAGTAGCGCTGTGCATTGGCGGCATCTTTCACGACCACATCGGCCAGCAGGCTCAAGTGCGCCTGCTCAGCAAACTGCATTTTTAGGGCGGCGTCGAGACTTAAATCGGCATTAGCAAACTGTACACGCGGAGCAATGAGCGCCGCCTGATCCATATCATACTTAAGCGCTATAGGCTCACCACTTAATGTCAGCGGCTCAGCAAAGCCGCTATCAAAATCGATACGGTAATCTTGCTGAGGTAACGACACATACAGGTCATCGCCATTAAGCCCAAGTGCGACATCAATTGGACCACTGCCCGGGATCCCTTGTGCGTATTGCCAGGCCAACTGCTGCCCCTTGGCAGAGAAACGTAGCGCAGGCGCATCTTGATTGAGCTCATATTCAAAACGCGCATCGACAATGGTTCCACTGGGTGACATCGCTTGCCAGGTATGCAGCCCAACCAACTCCATGCCTGGCAATAAAGGAAGTAGCGGCAGCAATACACTGGTGTCGAGCCGGTTTATCGTCCCTTGCAGACGCTCGCCACGCTGACTCAAGCTGACATGTAACTGAGGCCACGGCCGCTGATTTGTGACAAAGGCTAAATCGCTACTCGATAGGTGCCAACCTTGGTCTGTGGGCAACCAGTTAAATCGTCCCGCTTGGATCTCAAATTTTTGCTGCTCCCCTTTGAGCTGCCATTGCAGCCAACTTGGGTTAAACGCCACTGTGGCCGACGTGATTTGCCGCTGCGCAAAACTAGCCCACGCCTGCAAATTTACCACTCCCTCTAACGGCAAAGCATGGCTTTTATCGTAAGGGTTAACTTGTCTTGAAGCCCACTCGCCAAGATCTAACGAGTTGGCGGCTAAATAGATTTGGCCAAGGAGTGTTTCGGGATGTTCCCCGTCACCATTAACCTCGACACTGAGCGATAAACGTTCAACCTCGGATGCACCGCTGTCGAGAAACAATTGACCTTGGCCGCGATGAGAGTCGCCACGATTGCGCCAGCGTAAATTATTGATATGAATAGGCGGATATTGATGCCCATCGCTGAGCAGCTGCACTTTAACATCTGTAATGGCAAACCTATCGAGCTGCTCTAACAGCAACTTATATACCCAATCGGTATTGGGGCGCGGCCCGCTCGGCTCGGCAGCCGCCGCATTTAATCGGTCAAGATCGAGCGCGACTTGCACCCCTTCAAAAATCACATTCTCAATTTGTGGTGAGGCCGACATTAGGCTTTGCCAAAAGTCGAGTTTCACATTCACATCATTGATGATTAAGGTAAAGGGTAAATTGCCTTGCGGTGGAAGCACCAAGTTTTTAACCGTCATCGCCGGCCCAAACGCTTGCCATTCGGCGGTGAGTTCGGTCACGTTAACTAAGACTTGGTATTCTTGTTCGATATAGCTGACCAGCTGCTGACGCACCTGATCAAGCTTTGGCAGCAAGCCTCGAAATAAGCTTACGCCAAGGGCAAACACCACTAAAATAATCGCTAGCGTCTGCCAGCATAAACGACCAAAGGTGCGGGGACAAAATGAACGTGACACTACATTATCACCACATCAAATTTATTCTGAGCATACATAGGCTCGCTCTGCAAACGTAATCGTTTACCGATATAGGCGCCCAATTCAGCCACTAAATGACTCTCTTCACCGGTTAAACTGGCGTGCACGGCTGGTGAGCAATAGACTAAAAACTCATCCACATCATAGCCACGATTGAGGCGAATGATCTCACGGAAAATTTCATAAGAGACGGTTTCCACCGTCTTTAAGGTCCCTTTACCTAAACAAACCGGGCACTCGCCACACAGCACATGTTCTAAACTTTCACGGGTACGCTTACGGGTCATCTCGACTAGGCCAAGACCAGAAAAACCACTGATATTGGTTTTTACTCTATCGGTCGCTAGGGCGGCTTCTAGGGTCGTTAATACCCGTTTTTTGTGATCTTCATTAAGCATATCGATAAAGTCGATAATGATAATGCCCCCTAAATTACGCAGCCGCAGTTGGCGGGCAATGGCATGGGTGGCTTCGAGGTTAGTGTTAAAGATGGTTTCTTCAAGATTACGATGGCCGACAAACGCGCCGGTATTGATATCGACCGTAGTCATGGCTTCGGTTTGATCTATGATCAAGTAGCCACCAGACTTTAACTCGACCTTGCGCCCAAGGGCGCGCTGCACCTCATTTTCGACATCATAAAGATCGAAAATAGGTACTCGACCCGAATAGTGCTCAATCTTATCGGCTATCTCCGGCATAAACTCTTGGGCAAATTGCAGCAACTCTTCATAAGTCTGACCCGAATCCACCTGAATTTGATCCAGTTCGGTGCCGACAAAATCACGCACAATGCGTACCGGTAACGCTAAATCTTGATACAACAGGGCCACACCTGGACGTTTACGGCGCTCGCTGACCTTACCCCACACTCGGCGCAGGAAGGCGGCATCTTGTACTAGCTCTTGCTCGCCCGCATTTTCGGCGGCGGTGCGGATAATAAAACCGCCATCTTCATCGACAAAAGGCTCGGTTAACCCTTTTAGGCGCGCGCGCACCTCTTCAGTCTCGATGCGCTGCGACACCCCAATGTGGCTTGAACCCGGCATGAAAACTAAATAACGCGAAGGCAGGGTGATATCTGTAGTTAAACGCGCCCCCTTGGTGCCCAAGGGATCTTTCACCACTTGCACCATAATATCTTGCCCCTGACGAACAAGCTCACCAATGTCGCGCACCACAAAGTTGCCTTTTTCAACATCGGCTACACATTCGGTATGGGGAACGATATCAGAGGCATGCAAGAAGGCGGCTTTATCTAAGCCAATATCGACAAAAGCGGCTTGCATACCGGGTAATACACGGCTAACTTTGCCTTTGTAGATATTGCCAACCAAGCCGCGTTTCATCCGTCGCTCGATATGCACCTCTTGCAAGATACCGTATTCGACGAGGGCGACTCGGGCTTCGGTCGGCGTCACATTGATCAATAACTCAGAACCAATCTTACGCTGCACTCTGTTTTTGACAATGTGGCTCATGACTACTCACTTACTCTTGATTAAGGCGTTAGCGTTATTCTCAACACTACAGCTAATTAGTTCAAAATTATAATACCTGCATCTTGCGCAGCAGGGCTTTGGTTTCCACTAAGGGCAAGCCAACAACCGCCGAATAGCTGCCTTGTATCGCTTCGACAAAACACCCACCTAGGCCCTGTATGCCATAGGCTCCGGCCTTATCCATCGGCTCTTGGGTGGCAATATACGCGAGGATATCTTGTTGTGTTAGGCCACAAAATTGCACTTTAGTTTCAACGAGGCTCGCTAGCGTCTTAGCCCCATCGGTCACGGCGACCGCCGTCATCACGCTATGCTCGCGTCCTGACAACTGTTGCAGCATCTGCTCGGCATCGGCTTCATCTACCGGTTTACCTAAGATCTGTCCATCGAGCACGACTATGGTATCAGAGCCCAATACCACTGCGGGTGACTGGCCATAAAGTGCCAAACCAGCTTGAGCCTTCTCCACCGCGAGACGCTGTACAAACTGGGCAGCAGTTTCACTTGCTTGGTGACTCTCGTCGATATCGGCGGCTAATACTTCAAAACGAAATTCGGGATCGGCCATGCCAATTTGGGCTAATAATTCGCGACGACGCGGAGAAGCTGAGGCTAATACTAATGTCATATTTATCTCACTTTATAGATACGCCGCACCCGTCTGAGCACCCAAAAGACCCAAGGCCAAATGATTAAACTCGATACGGCAGGTAAAAACAGGCTGACATCGAAACTGGCCACATCAACCACAAACTCGACCCAAAATACCACCAGATGGTGCAAACAGACCAAACAGGCAATCACTAGGGCTTGTTGCCACATGGGGAAGGTGCGCAGGCGCTGAAAATTCAATACCACCACATAGATAACTAATGACATCGACAAGGCTCGAATACCCAAATGTGCCCCGAGTAAAATATCCAGCAGTACGCCTAAGATCCACGCAGATAAGATATTGTATCTATGGGGCAACGCCATCACCCAATAGATCATTACCAGCAAGATCCAATCGGGTCGCCAGGCCTCTACTATGTTAGGTAACGGCATGATTTGAAACAGCATCGCCACCAAAAAACTTAACCATACGACCCAGCGGCCGTTGGGAACATGCATACTCATGGAGTTACCTCTACCGCAGCGGCGTCAGGCTTGCCGAGTTCAACGCTGCTGAGCGCGGCGTTACCATCGGGCCACAGCAACAGTAAATAACGGATCCTATCTAATGCCGCCAGAGGCTGAGCGGTGACGGTGGCATAGCTCTGGCCATCGTCATTATCGACGCTAATAATCCGTGCGACTGGGTATCCTTCGGGAAAACGCTTACCTAAGCCGGATGACACTAAGAGATCGCCAACTCTAAGATCGGTACTCTTAGCGACGTGGCGTAACTCCAGTTCGTCAATTTCCCCCGTGCCTTGTACCATCAGGCGTACATCATTGCGAGTCACTCGCACCGGGATGGCGTGGGTGGCATCAGAGATCAATAACACTCGGCTAGTGAGTTCGCTAATCTCCACCACTTGACCCACGACCCCGTGAGCGTCCACCACGGGCTGTCCGACAAACACGCCACTGCGAGCACCGTGATTTAATACTACATAATGGCGATAAGGGTCGCTGGCCACTTCCATCACCTCTGCGACCACCTTTTTGGCATCCATATGCACAGGAGACCCCAGCAGGGAGCGCAGGCGATCATTTTCTTGGCGCAGGTGTTCAAAGCGTTGCAGACGTTCACTCATTAACAGTTGTTGGCGTAACAACTCTTTGTTTTGTTTAGCCAACATATTGCGGGTCGCTAAGCTCTCTGCCGACCAGTCGAGTAGCACACCTGGAATGTTAGCTATGTATTGTAAAGGGCTTAAAATGGAAGAGATGGATTGACGTACAGGTTCTAGCCTGTCGTTAGCCACCAGCAGCATCACCGACAAGATGATTGCCAATGTTAGCCTGAATTGATTTGAAATACCGCGCGCAAAAATGGGTTTCATAACACACTTAAGGCAGCTAGCTGCTACAACCTGAACAACGACGCAAATCGAGCCATGTGGTTAAATGGCGAAGAAACTCACCTAACCGGGTTGCCAGCATTAAGCTGCCTGTATTAAATCGAATTAACTTTCTTCTGAAAAGAGATCGCCGCCATGCATATCGATCATCTCTAATGCTTTTCCGCCACCACGAGCGACACACGTTAGTGGATCATCGGCAAGCATCACTGGGATTCCGGTTTCTTGCATCAATAAGCGGTCAAGATCACGCAGCAGTGAACCACCACCGGTAAGCACCATGCCGCGCTCAGAGATATCTGATGCCAATTCAGGAGGCGACTGCTCTAGCGCCACCATGACAGCACTCACTATGCCAGATAGCGGCTCTTGCAACGCTTCTAAAATCTCGTTGCTGTTAAGTGTAAAGCTGCGCGGAACCCCTTCAGCAAGGTTACGGCCACGCACTTCAATTTCCAGCACTTCATCACCAGGGTAGGCGGTACCAATGGTGTGCTTGATCCGCTCTGCGGTAGCTTCGCCAATGAGACTGCCATAGTTTCGACGCACATAGTTGATGATGGCATCATCAAACTTATCACCACCAATACGCACAGAAGAGGAGTACACCACGCCATTTAGCGAGATAATCGCCACTTCGGTAGTACCACCACCAATGTCGATAACCATAGAACCTGTGGCTTCCGATACCGGAAGGCCGGCACCAATTGCCGCCGCCATAGGCTCTTCAATTAAGTAAACTTCACGAGCACCCGCCCCCATCGCCGATTCACGAATAGCTCGACGCTCCACCTGAGTCGCGCCAACAGGTACGCATACCAACACTCGTGGACTTGGACGGAAAACACTGTTGTTATGCACTTGCTTAATGAAATGCTGCAGCATTTTCTCAGTGACATAAAAATCGGCAATCACACCATCTTTCATTGGTCTAATGGCCTGAATATTACCCGGTGTACGGCCCAGCATCTGCTTGGCTTCTGTGCCTACCGCAGCAACAGACTTTTGCCCACTGCTGCCGCGTTCGCCACGAATAGCCACTACCGAAGGCTCGTTTAACACTATGCCCTCTTCGCGAACGTAAATTAAGGTGTTAGCCGTACCCAAATCGATCGAAAGATCGTTAGAAAAAATGCCACGCAGCTTCTTGAACATGTAACCAGCCTGTCTCAGTGGAGTCGGAAAAAGAAAAATCAGGTAACTTTATCAATCGCCCCCCGATTCCACAAGGATATTATGCGGATCCCACCATAAATATCTGTTCATCTGCGAGGTTTGCATTATAAGTGACGTTAGCGGCAGAATTACGCGCCTTATTGCGGCCATTTATGCCTGTACAGTGCACAACGACAGCCGTTACCCAGTGGCCATGAGCTTAATGCACTTCACGCCAAAATATCACCTTATCGTGACCCCGATAAGTGCCAAAGTAAGCGCTTGCGCGTGGGTCGTACAAGTTACTTGGCAAAACACCATCGTAATCCCAAAACCATTTTAACCAAGGCTCAACATGCTGCTTTAGCGGCACCTCACCCGTTTTGTTTGGAATAGAAAAATAGATAAAGCCATTGCCTAGCCTGAGCTGAGTGTTCTGTATGGTTAAGCCTGAACTGGTGTAGCCATTCAGCTCAGGAAAGCCCGTCGGTGGCTGCATATATAAGCCAGTCGTTGACACCTCGCTCACATCAGCTGAGGTTTGAGTATTATAGATAGAGCAGTTATCTAAATTGTTGGTCACCCAAGTAGCCTCTCCTGTTGGCGCAACGCTGCTGACATACTCGGCGCGCAGCGGCAAACGTAGGCTCTCCGACTCAGGACCATAGCCATTATCTAGCACCATACGGCCATAACGTAATTGCACCTCATCATTGAGACCGATGTCATCAAAGTTGATACCGCTACAACTGGTGCTCGCGTTGGTTTGATAGCAAATATTATCGCTATCTTTAACATCATCGCTTGATAGTTGTAGCTCTAGCAAAGCATCGAACGGCGCAATCGGCGTTGGGCTACGATTATAGCTGAGCGAGCTGTTGAGCAAGTAAGCCGAACGCGCAATATTGCTATTGCCTGGCAAGTAACGCACCTCTCCAGCATTGACCTCGGCTAAGGGCGGTAACGATGAGCCTGCGGTATTGCTAAATATCCGCTTATCCCAATTATTAGAGTATTTCCACCAATCACCAATCTGATAGTTTTTGGTTTCATTACCTTGCTTATCTTTACCGATAACCAATAAACGCGGTTCTAGCCCAGCCTTAAAGCCAAACGGTTGATCCATATAGGTGAAACTGCCACAAGCACTCTGTAATGATGGCTCCACTGGGGTGGCGGTTAAATAGTAAGGTGTAAAGCGACCCATGTTGCCGCTCGTCGCGCCAGGGGTACTATAGCCAAAATAGCTGTTAGGTTTAGGTGTCACCGAAAACTTGAATACTCCGACTTCAGAAACTGACTGTTTAATAGTCTGCTTTCCAGTTTTTTGCTCATACTCATCCAATCCCAATGAGCCTTTCTCACCACCATCTGCAATGGTAGGAAGCACTAACTCATGGGTTAGTGTTATCCCCTTTAAGGTGAAGTTAGGCGTCAGCGCATTGCCGCTACAAATATCGCCATCGCTGTCAGACTCCCATGCCATTGCCTTTACTGTCATATCAAACTCTTCACCAGCTTTTTTATATACAGGCCCAGATACACTGCAATCGCTGCACACCTCTGAATCGATACATAAACCCACAGGACGACGGACAAACTTGTTACTGCCGTTCATCACTAACCCCTGTTCGTCGCCACTGCCTATATATCGGGCATTTAGTTGCATCTCACCGGCATCGGCATAGTTGACATCAATAATCGCTTGCCCTTTGTCATCAAAGCTAAGCGTCAGCTCTTTTGCTTTATCAACCGACTTACCGACTGGACTTTCAATACCCGCGACAGTTACTTTTACAGGCAAGAAACCATTGTTTGGAGTAATATAATCGCTCCAAAAATCAACGGTTTTACCTCCTGTAAAAGCGGGGACACATTGCAAACTTTCACCATCTTTCTTAACTGCTTTAACTAAAATATTGGTTGAAGGCTTATTAGAGAGTTCATCTGGCACGTCAAAGACAAAGCCACTCTCGGCGAAGCTCAGCGTACAACTTGCGATATCTAAATCTCCACTTCCTTTACGGCAAAGAGTATTGCTGCCCGCAATGGTTGATGGCGACGAACTACTGACGCCAATGGTGACTGGAACTGTGGTATTGGATCTTAAGCTAACAGTGCCAATTCCATTGCTTATAGTGACAATATTGCCACCGACCCACCCACCATTAGTCATATTGGCAGGTAAAAGAGTCGCTGTAACCGGATTGGTAAATAGATCGCATTGGGCATTGCGACATGCCCGAATCGTCATCGACTCAGGATTACAAGTTAATGGATTACTCGAGTAATCAAACTCAAAATGATGCACCTGCTGACCCACAGGTCGAGAATCAAGAGCACAAACCTCAAAATTATCAATCTCATGATTGTTATTAGCGCCACCAGTTGACCCCGTAATAGACAGATAAAAATCTGCAGGGACACCGCCTTGACCATTAATGTTTCTCGCATCAAATTGAGGAACTAATACCTGAAAGCCATTACCATCTTTAATGTCCCGTTCGACCAGAACCAGTGCCTTGTCAGCCTGCCTAGAATCAACCGTAATTCGATATCTATGATTAGGCTTAGCGCTATTGGTTCCTCTCACATCAATTGTTGGGGATATATTGGCTCTAGTCCCCGCTAAGTACATATAACCACTATTATTTGAACCACGTATAGCAACTGCCTGCTGCCTAAACCCGGGGCCACCACGTTTACCTTCATTAGGATTAGAGAAATTGCCATACTCATCTAGTCCAATGCCTATCCAGCCCCCTGCAAATCCGGGGGTTCCGTCATCTCTTTGTGCGTATCCTAACGAACCGCCAAAGCTGCCAGGTTGAGGTGTAATAGCAGCGTCAGACAAAATAATGGCTACACCATCACCGCCGGTACCTGATGAAGGTGACCAAGCAAAATAATCAAATTCAACTTGAACTAAGTTGTTTTCTGCCGGGAATAACCGCTGAAAAGTACTCGATGTTGCCTGATTGCCACTCGCTGGAGTAATCCTCATCCGCTGTGAATTGATCGCAGGCGGCACCGAACTACCTAGTGTTTTAATTGCCCAATCACTGCCGAGATCTTGGCGATTAAAATCATCTTTAAAGCACCCAAGCTGGGGAGTATCGTCAATGACTTCCAATGCCACAAAACCATATCTTTCAGCTATATGGTTGCGCTCACTATCTTGATACTGATCCTCATCTGTTACCATGCTGACTTGAGTATTGGTTAATTGACAGCGCCTCAACCAGCCACCATTATTACCATTACGAGAATGTTTTCCTGCAACTACGGTTGGTTCATTTTCGAATCCAATCAATGATGTAAGGTAGTTACATTGTATTGCCAAATCGACCGTACTATTTAAATTAATCGTTTGAGCATCCGAACCAAACTGATAACGAACATTTTTCCCACCTAACTCAATAATACCGTTGCCAGTTTTAAGGGCTAAATAAGCCACTCTCTCAGCATTAAGCTTATTGAGCTGAATATTTTCAGGCTGACATCGTTTATTTCCAAAGCCATTACCACTACCCGCATTAACGACTTCAGATACATCAATACCGACAGAGATACTGCTGTTGTTCCATTTCGCCGTACTCGTCAACCAGCAATTATTTTGAGTAGATTGAATTTGATTGAGTACTACATCATACGGTCTGCTCATCGATACTTGTTGATAATTCTCTGAGTTTCCATAAGAAGGAGTGCTAACATTGACAATACCAGCCTCAATGTAGCTCCCATCAGATAATTGATGTTCACCCGCAGTAACGGCGATCCAATGAACCTCCGTCATCTGCTGAGATATTTGTTTTGAGCCAACAGGCTGCCTTTGTTGCCAAGTAAATCCACTACTGGTTACTTGAGTTACAAAAACCGATGCTGGGCCGTCATTTTGGGGGGCATTGCCATCAATCATAGGCATTACAAAAATAAGAGGAGTCACTCCTGACTCAAACGGAGTGTCAAAAACAACATTTGTAGAGGTAGCTTTACCGAATTGTAATTGAGAAGAAGCAGCTTTAATCCCTGCGTTGATCGTGCCACCATTCATCCTTAAATAGCGGCTAGTAACCGCACCGTTAATAGTCGATGACCCATTTACCGTGACGATATCATCACTATAAAGTTTCCCATTTAATAAAGTGCCGCTATTAAGCGTAAAATCATCATAGGCAACTATAGTCAAAGCAGCACCGTTGGCTTCATTAACCTTCGCACCATTTAACTGCGATGAGTTACCGATAAATAAACGCGCATTACCTTGGAGGATAAGCTCGGCATTTTGATTTAATTGTAAATTTTCAATCCAATAGTCTCCTGCAGGAATAATGAGTTTGGCACCATTACCCATGGCGATGTTAGCCAAACGATATTCAGATTGAGACGCTGATAAGGTCAATGTACATTGAGAATATAGAGAAACTGAACCGAACTGCGATTGACCGTCAAAACCTAAGCTTAGCTGATCGCCATTTTTACAATAACCTAAGCCATTAACACCATTACTATATCGAAAGCGATTGGAACCGCTCATCTTCAAGCCACGAATATCGGTTCCATCAATGGTACACTTCCTATCGTCGCCCACGCTGTCGTCACAACTTTGAAAGGATAAACCTGAGCCATCGTTAACAGAGCAATAATCAAGTGATGCACCACCTGTGCCATTAATCTTACCCGTACCATTTATACTCAGCTGATAGCCAGTAATTTGATGGCATAAGTTATTATTACTACCGTGATGCCCCTGAGCTACGCTGGGGAAAACAACGCTTTCGTCAATAACATCGAATGCCAACGACGAAAAACTCACAAGCACTAAAATTATGTAACCTAAAGCCGCTAACAGATATTTATTAATCACGGGCCTCGACCTCCACTTTACGGTTAACTCTCATGCAATTATCGCCGTCGCAATTACCGACTAAGCAGGTTGCCTCGCTGGTGAGCAGGTACTGAGTCACACCAGCAACTTCAGTCCCATTACAGGTCAAGTTGACAGAGCAGCCATGGAAGCCGACAACATCAGGCGGTGTCCATGTACTGTTAGTAGCGCATACTCGATCAACTGCTAATCCACTTAGCGGAAATAACTTCGCTAAGGCCACATCTGCGCCGCTATTAGCCGTAGCAAATGCCCGTGTGCCCAATACTTCTAAATTCACCTGCTCATCGGCGTCGCTCAAAATATTGATCAATGCCGCTGCCATTAAAAACATCACAGTGATGATAAAGATACCTATCACTAGCGCGCTGCCTTTTTGACTCGCCTTTATGCTAACCATAGGCAGAGCTCGAATCGTTCGACTATTCATTCGGCTAGGGGTTGTGAGTGAGCGATGAAAGTTAAGGGACATTGATCACCTGCACTTGATGCTGATATTGAAACGACTGACCATTCACCTCAAAAAGTGGTGACAACTGCACCACAGCATTATTGATCAGCGTTCCAGGGGTATAGCTGATAGCTGGCTGGTTCTGCAAATTATTGGTGACATTTTCCGCCATCAACACGCCTGTTCCCATCTGACTTGGAGTTGGCTGCGCCGACGTCAAATTATAACCGCCATAACGCCGCACTTCTCCAGAGGCTAAGAAACAGTAACTCACGGCGCCATTAACCATAAAATAGCGCTGCTGCGGCGATGCCTGGGCAAAGCGAACGGCGCGGTCAAACTCAACGTCATTTCCCGTCACCTGCTTAATGTCGAAAATATGTCCTTCGCTGCCCGTTGCAGTACCACCATATATTTGAGTGGGGGTTAATGGGTAAACCACCATTTGATCACTCTCGTCGATAGCGGTCGATGGCAGCATGATCAACCCACTGCTGGCTGCGACGTTTGGCGCAATAGGCAACTCAAGGTAACTGGCGCTGCTTTTTATAGGGATAAATTCAATGCATTGATAGGATAGCGGTGATGTTTTAACCCGAATACTGTTAGGCAACGCATTACGCAGCTCACGGGTCATACGCTCGATGGCAAAGCGGCTCTGGCTCAAGACTTGATCGACCGATGTCGACTCAATAAAAATACGAGTGCCGAGAATAACAAAACTGCTGACTCCCACCACTAAAATGCCGAGAATGATGATAACCGTAACCATCTCAACTAAGGTAAAACCTAAGTTTTGGCTGCGCGCTTTAAGGCCACTGAAACGATTATTCATCGCCTGTTATCCGCATTCATTAATAGTTACTCCGCAGCGCATTGTAAGTGATCACTTCACCATTTGGAGTAGTCACATTTATCGTAACCAGCTTGCTATTTTTATCACTATAAGGATAAGTCACGCTGACCGACAGCTGGTAGTTGAGGTACTCCTCGGCATAGGTTCGAGAGGAGTTCAGCATCTGGCTTGATTGAGTCAAGCCATGATAATCGTCGACATCGCGATAAGCATTTCGCGCTAAGCCTGCTGCGCCAAAATCAACTTCGTCGGTACATGCATCCCCAGCAGGAAGGCCTAAATCGGAACGTGCAGCGGCGCCGCATGCTGGCACGCCGCCATTAGGGTTGGTATTCTGATCATAACGCTTACCCCAAATCTCATTTAACAGCGAATGGGCCAATTCGGCGGAGCGTACGCGGTGCAAGGTTTCGGCAGCGCGATCGGCTTGGGGAAACAGCATGGTCGACAACATCACTAAGGCAATGCCCAGTACCAACATGCCAACGACAAGTTCGATCAGGGTAAAGCCTTGCATCCGGTGCTGAGCAGCGTGGCGACTATAGCTTACGCTTTCACTGTTAGCGATAACAGGCTTGGCGCTTTGGCCCATAGAGGGTTCAGGATTAACCTCGTTCAAGTGAGTAATCACCTTAATATCAACGCCCATGGATATAGCCCTGACCTTCGATAGTAATGTTTAAGGTGTCATCGGCGCTAACCTTGATGACACATCCCAGCCCGCAAGCTGTCACGCCACCGTCACGGTTAAACACTAATGAAAAATCACTACTATCATTGAGATTAATTGATGTATTGCTAGGAAGCTTTTGTGCTGTGCCAGTAACAATCACTGAGCTGCAGTCTGTTTGATAGATCATCATACGATAATCACTGGCCGTCACATCAACGCCATGACAACGGTCTTGATTATTTATCGCCATCAACTGTACTCGTCTCAGCTCGCCAATAAACTCATCACGCAGGGTAAAGGCACTATAACTGGAACCAGTAAAAAAACGCGGCAAGACCACCACAGACAAGATGGCAATTAACATGATGGTGGTCACTAGCTCTACAAGGGTAATGCCTTGCTGTTTTCCCATTGATATTCCGCCCACAAGCCGCTGATAGCGTTATATTTTCTAACAACTTAATCAGTATGGCAAATAATGCCGCCCATTTCAGATTTTTCTAGCACAGCTTGGTAAAAATGATGCGCATAAAAAAACAGTGACAAAAAAGGCCTGCTAAGCAGGCCTTTTCATTGGGTGTTTTATTAACAACCCGTGGTCACACTGGTGATGGCTAAGGTGCCGTCAGTATCTGTTACGCTGTTTTCATATTGGACGTAACAAGCGCCTGTATCCGGTGCATCTGCTTTAGGGTTGTCTTGCCCTTGAGGGTAAAAGTAGATGCTCTTTTCTGCACCGACTTCCAAATAAACCCACTCAGTCGTCTCATCGGTAGGTGACTCCGCAGAGGCATCAATATCCAAAACATGCTCTAAGCTGCCGGTCCATACTGGAGTAGGGTGGCCGAAGTTCAAGTTTACCTCTTTATTTTTTGCAACGGTAACTTTAGGCGCAGGGGTCTCAGTACTGGCTAAAGCTTCATTCCCGGCAATCAGCGACTTGGAATAGACAAGGCTATCGCCCCCTTTCAGCGCCGCCTCTAAGCCGGCGATGGTCGATGCGCGCGCATCACTCTGCAAGTTGATAAACTTAGGCGCGGCGGTGACCGCTAAAATACCTAAGATAATAATCACCACCACTAATTCAATCAGGGTAAAACCTTTTTGCTTGTTCATTATCTGTAATTCCTTAATTAACAACCTGAATCTTCAACTTTATAGGTAGGCGCTGCACCCTTAGCTGCGGGGTGCTTGTATTCAACCCAACATTTTACTGTGGCTGATGGAGTTTTGTCACCTGGGTGGATGATTATCGCATCCTCAATCTCGGTTGTAACGTTAGGAGAGTCAACAATGACCCATTCAGGCGATGTTGAAGTGGTATCAATATCGAGCACCTCAACGAGATCGGCTGATGCATTATTTACGTAGCCGTATACCGCATTCACCTTAATATCGTTATCTGCATCAGTATCACCTTTATCATCAATAATTACCTCAGCAGTAGGCTTAGACTCTTTGCCCTGAATCGCAGCCTTAGAGTAGACTAAGGCATTCGCCCCTTGCAGTGCACCTTTTACCCCTTCTAATGTCGAGGCGCGTGCATCACTTTGCAAGTTGATAAACTTAGGCGCGGCGGTAACCGCCAAGATACCCAAAATGATAATCACGACGACAAGCTCAATAAGCGTAAAGCCTTGTTGTTTTTTCATACTACGTTTCCTTTGTTCAAAAAATAATAAACTGATATAAACGGCTTAGCTTAATGGTATTAACGAGTGAAACTCACCACCGCACCTGTAGCGGGGTTATAAGTGATCCCTTTACCCACATCTAAATCTGGAGCTGGGGTCGCTATACCCGTGGTTTGATCCAAAGCCAATGAATTGACCTGATGATAGACACACACATCTATATTGCTGACCGCGTCACCATTGAGATCGACCGCATTGCCACCACTACCGTCTAGCACTCTCACGGTAAATCTTTGATTACGTGCATCTTGGGTATAAAGCACATTACGCGGTGGGCTTTGTAATATGGCTTTAAACACCCCTTGGCAACTGGCATCGCTCATCTGGGTGACGTCGGTAACATCGGAGGTGCTAGACGTTGTGCCGGTTGGGAAACCAAAGCGTGGGTCTACTGAAATAGTGGTACCATCGAGCACTACACTGTTCACATTACGACCATCGACTTCCCACTGTGAACGCACAAAACTCACCGCGGTGGCAAGCCCACCAGCGACACCGTCGACACTGGCATCTTCGGCATCATCGGTCACATTAAGAAAGCGCGGGATGGCGGTTGCCGCTAAAATGCCCAGGATCACGATGACAATAACTAACTCAATAAGCGAGAATCCTTGCTGTTTTAGTCGTCCCATCTTGGTGGTCATATTCATATTTATTGCCTCTATGGTATATGGCGCTAATTCTAACAGTTACTCAAAAATTAGAAACCATGGATATCTCGATATTTAGTCATTATTTCTCCAGCTTACTCGTCCGCTATTGAGCTGATAACTTAACTTGTCACCATTGCCGCTAACATACTCACATGCTGGTCCATTATCGGTTGTCACAACTATCACATCGACCCGGTTAGGTTTGGGCCCCAGCAGTTGCAACCACAACTGCCAACATCCCGCCTCGTCAGCGTGTTTAAGCGTTGGCAACCCCTGCCTATTTAGCAGTAGCGGCTCCAGCTTAACGCTAGGGCTCGCCTCACCTGTCGACCAGTTCAGCAACAAACTGTCGGGTCGGCCTTGGCTTAACCATTGGGAACGCACCATAGCAAGCACATTCACTAATCGGGTATGTTCAACTTTCAGCCCTTGGCTAGAGACTTGCTCAACACCGCCCATAAAGCGAAAGGCTAATACGGTTAAGATGATCAACACCACCACTATGGCGATTATCTTGCCATAAAGCTGTATTAGTTCACTATCGGCGAGCTGTTGGCGCTGCATCTAATACCGACCCAATGCCTGCCGAATATAGGTCCGTTGCCTCATTTTTCAACCCCCTTTGACCGCATTGAGCATGTCCCACATCGGCAAGTAAATTCCTAGCGCCAAAATTAAGACTATGACTGCGACAATCCCAATCAAAATAGGTTCTAATTTTGCGGTGAGATTTTTGAGATCATAATCGACCTCCCCTTCATAAAAATCGGCGGCATCGTTTAGGAGCTGATCGATTTGTCCTGTCTCTTCACCCACCGCCACCATTTGTAACACTAGCGGGGTAAACAACTGGCTCTGATTAGACACCCGCAGCATAGAGTCCCCCGACTCAATACCGCGACGCATCGCCACTATGCGGTCATGCATATAGGCGTTATCGACCGCATCGGCAACTAAACTGAGCGCTTGGGTCATAGGCACACCAGCACTGAGCATCATCGAGAAACTGCGGCAGTAACGTGACAGCGTCGAACGCTCGATAATGCTGCCCACCGCGGGGATGTTGAGCTTCCATCTATCCCATTGCTTCTCACCCTTTTCACTGTTATGCCAATAGCGGATCCCAACAAAACCCAGTAGGAGTCCCAGCAATAATACATACCAATAATTGACAAAAAAGTTCGAGGTAGCGATCAGCAATTTGGTCGCCCAGGGCAGATCGGCACCAAAACGAGAGAACATCTCGGCAAACTTAGGGATCACCATAATATTAAGCACCACCATGGCTAACGCTACGGCGATTAACACAAAAATGGGATAACGCATCGCGGCTTTAATCCGGCGGCGGGTCTCTTGTTCGCGCTCGATATAACCTGAGAGCTGAATAAAAGCATCTTCGAGCTTACCCGTGTTTTCTCCCACATGGATCATCGACACAAACAGCGCATCAAAGACATCAGGATGATGATTCATCGCCGACGACAGGGGGCGACCGGCGGTCAACTGCTCTGAAATGTCCTTTAACGCCACTTTCATCCGCTGTGAATGGCTACTCTCTGACAGACCCGCGATGGCGCGCAAGATGGGGATCCCCGAGCGGGTTAATGAATACATCTGCCGAGTAAAGATTTGTAACTCATCTAGCCCTACCTTGCCTTTAAACAGGGTTCCTAAATTAAAGTCACGCTTAGGTTTAGTTTCAATCAGCTCTAGAGGGATCACCGCGCGCGACATTAATTGGTCGGCCGCAGCGCTCGCCGACACGGCGTCGAGTAGTCCCGTCACCGCCTTGCCTTGGGCGTCTCTCCCACGATACTGATAAACTGGCATGGTTACACCCTATCCTGATGGCTATGCACTTCACTCGCCAGCGGCATTCTGGTCTCGGATGCCTCCTCGACCAACTTAGCCACCTCTTCTATGGTGGTGATCCCTTGGGCAAGATAATCAAAGGCCGATTCGGCCAGCGGCGTAAAGTTAGGGCTAAGATAAGCTGCAGCAGCAAAATCTTGCGGATTACCACGGCGCATCGCCTCAATCATGGCATCATCGAGCTCTAAAATTTCAAACACCCCCACGCGGCCACGATAACCGCTGCCACCACAGCTTTGACAACCTGTACCAATACGCAAATTTACTTGGGAGAAGTCACGTCGGCTTACCGAATTAAGCCAAACTTTATCTTGAGCGTTCATATCAAAGGGCTGCGCGCAATGCTCGCACACTCGGCGTACCAAACGCTGAGCAATAATGACCCGCAGAGCGCTGGCCACCAAGTAACTGGCGGCCCCCATGTCGAGTAAGCGCAGCGCACTAGTGACCGCATCGTTAGTGTGCAAGGTCGATAACACCAAGTGACCGGTAAGTGCGCCTCGCAGGCCAATTTCGACCGTTTCTTGGTCACGCATCTCGCCCACCATGATGATATCGGGATCTTGGCGTAACGTGGTGCGCAATACATTAGAAAAATCGAGGCCAATTTTATGATTCACCTGCACCTGATTGATGCGAGGCAATTGGTATTCAACCGGATCTTCAACAGTAATAATTTTACGGTCGGCGGTGTTTAGCTCACTTAAGATGCCATACAAGGTCGTGGTTTTACCGCTACCTGTTGGCCCCGTCACCAGCAACATACCATGGGGACGTTTAATCTGTTGCCTTACCCGAGCCAGCATCGCGGGCGGCATGCCGGTTTCATTAAGCGTTAACAACCCTGCGGATTGGTCAAGCAAACGCATTACCACAGATTCGCCATGATAAATGGGCATAGTCGACATACGTACATCAATCTTATGGCCCTTGACCTCCATATGAAAACGCCCATCCTGGGGCAAGCGTTTCTCAGAAATATCCAACCCGGCCATCAACTTAAGGCGCAGCACTAAAGCCGAAGCAATATTGACCTCTGGTAGAGTATGCTCTTGTAACTGACCGTCGATACGCTGACGAATGCGCAGTACTTTATCACCGGGCTCGATATGAATATCCGAGGCCCGCATCTGCACCGCGTCCTTAAAAATAGACTGTAACAGTTTAACCACAGTGGTTTCATTATCACTGTCGTCATCGGTCAAGCTGGCCAGATTAAATTGATCATCGGCGGCATATTCTTCATCTAACTTGCCCGCAATCTGGTCAATTTCACCAGTACGACGATACAGGTTATCGAATGCGTGCAACAGTTGAGTTTCGGTCACTACCGCAATTTGGATCGTTTTCGGGGCAAGCAACACCTCTATGTTGTCCATCGACTGCAGATCGGCCGGATCGCTCATGGCTACCAATACGCTATCACCATGATCTTCAACGACCAAAGCACGATAACGGCGCGCCTGAACCTCAGGCAATAAATTGATCACTTGCGGGGCGATCGCCCGGCGGCTGATATCCAAAAAGGGAATATTAAGCTGTTGAGATAAAAACCTCAGCAGCTGCTCTTCACTGATATAAGCCAAGTCGATTAAGGTGCGCCCCAGTTTTTTACCTGTCTTTTTTTGCTCCGCCAAGGCCTGTATTAGCTGCTCTTCACTAATAATGTGTTCTTGTACCAACAGGTCGCCTAAGCGCATTTTTAACTTGGGTTTCACTCAACATCTCCTAACTGCGCTAAACGCTGGTCGATAAATGCAATGGCAGAGGCCGATAGGCCATTGAGTGCCAACGCCTGACGATACGCCTGTTTAGCCAATAAAAATTCTTGCTGAGAGTCGAGTGCATAGGCCAGCCCCATCCACCATTTTGCTTGATTAGGTTCGACTCTCGCCAACTGGCGATAACTCTGTTCGGCCAACGTAAACTGTTGTACTTGCTGCGCTAAATGACTCTGCATAGTCCACTTTTGCACCGCGAGTTCATGCTCATCCGGGATAGTGGTTAACACAGCTAATGCCTTATCTATTGCCCCCGACGCCTCATACACTCTGGCTTGCAGCAGGGCATAATCAACATGCTCAGGATATAAGACTCGTCCTTGCGCTAACGTATCGTCGGCATCGCCGAGCCGCCCTTGGCCATAGTAGAGCGCTGCTAAATGTTGCCGAGCTTGATGCAGGCTAGGGTCGAGGCGAATCGCCTCAGAAAAATACTCTTGCGCCTGCGCAAGCTGCCCCTCATTTTGGGCCGTTTGTCCTAAAGCAAAACGCTTTTGTGCCAGCGCCGCTGGCGTTAGCTTAACCTCTGTGACGGCCATCGCTCCTGCAATTGGGCTGGGGTCTGCCTCTGTAGACTGGCGCGCACCGCCATCACTCACATCTCTGGTGGTTAGGGTGTTTTTGAGCTCTGTGTTTTTAATATCAGCATTCATGCCTGCATCGTCGCCATTAGCGGCTGCTGAACTGATGTTTGTCTTGGCATGGGTAGAGGCATTAGCCGTCAATAAAGAGGGATTTATCTCCGCGGTGGCCACTTCAGACTGCTGCGACAATGGCTTTTCTGCTGCCACGTTTTGATAGTTTGTGAGCACTGGCTCAACTGACTGAATTAATGCACGCTCTTGTGCCACTACCTCTGTTGTCGACCGCTGAGCTTGTTGTAAGTCTTGCTCAAGCTGGGTCTTATCTTGAGCTAATACAATCAGCTTCTGCCACGCGATAGTGGCGCCTATCATGCCGCACACAGACAACAGCAGGAGTAAAACCCAAGGTAATAGACGTGAAAAGCCATTCGGTGCTGCCGCAACATACTGCATGTCAGGTACAGGTAACGTATCTAGCGAATGAGCTTGCTGGCGCTTATCGAGATCTTTGAGCATGGTATTAATCACACTCATACTAATGCCCCACTCAACCAGCTCCACACAGCGATAGACAGTACTGATAAGGTGGCAACACCCGCCAACCACCAGCGTGGGCTGCGCAGCTCAGATCCCGCATCTTCAGTATCATTAATGGCGGCGCGAATATGACGAGGCTGCACTTGTGACGCCCCTTCACCAAAGGCCAATAACAGCGCCTTATGAGACAAAATATTGATCAATCTAGGGATCCCTCGTGCCGCTTTGGCAATACGCCGACAGCCACTGGGTGAAAATAACGCGGTGCCTTGATAGCCCGCAATGTGCAACCTATGGGTGAGATAAGCGGCTGTTTCGTCGATGGTTAATGGCCTTAAACGATAACTAAAAGTGATCCGCTGCCTTAACTGACGAAACTGCTTCAAGCTCAAACGCTCATCTAATTCTGGTTGAGCGAATAACACTACCTGTAATAACTTGCGGCTTTCGGTTTCGAGATTAGTAAATAACCGCAGCGCCTCCAGACTGTCATCAGGCAGTGCCTGAGCCTCATCTAACACCAGTATTATCGAATGACCATGGGCGGATAACGCAATCAACTGTTGCTGAATTAAGCTAGTCAGCTGCTGTTGATCGATATTGGCTGAATATTTCAGCCCTAGCTCTAAGGCGACAGCCCAACGCAGCTCAGCGGGCGTGAGATAAGGGTTAGGCAGATATGCGCAATGGAACCTAGCAGGAATATCATTAAGCAACTTACGGCAGATAAGAGTCTTACCTGTGCCGACCTCACCAATCACCTTGATAAAGCCTTCGCCGGTTTGCAACGCCGTTTGCAGCACTTGCAGCGCCTCAACATGAGGCGCTAACCCAAAGAAAAACTCCGTATTGGGCGTTAATGAAAAGGGGGTCTGCGCCATGCCAAAGTGCTGCCGATACAAGTGACGCTACTCCTTTACAGGCTCAGGATACCAGCGGTCGAGCAAGGCTTTTGAGCGTTCAAGCTCAGCTTTCCAAGTATCGGCACCGACTACGGTAGGTTTGAGTAGAATCACCAGCTCGGTTTTCTTTAAAGAATTTACCCGATTAGTAAAGGCTTCACCCAGAAAAGGAATATCCCCAAGCAATGGCACTTTAGAGACCAGTTCAAGGGTTTCACTCTTCATCAAACCACCGATCACCACCACATCACCAGTGCGGGCCTTAATCACAGTATCGGACTCGCGGATCTCACTTTTGGCCAGCGGCAGCTCTAGGGTATTGTTAGATATTTTAATGGATTTGTTTTGCTCTTTAATATCGATAACTGAGGGGTGAATATGCAGCAGCACATTACCTTCGGCATCGATTTGCGGCGTAACATCCAAGGCGATACCCGAGAAAAATGGCGTCAATTCTACCTCGGGGGTGGTCACAGGCGTAGTGCCAGCCACGGTAGTTGAAGAGACGTCGGTGACAAAATACTCGTCGCTACCCACTTTGATCACCGCCTTTTGGTTATTCGAGGCGGTCACCCTTGGGCTAGAGAGCACATCGACATCGCCTTGGGTATCGAGCAGTGTGATCATACTGGCAAAATCACTGCCAGTGATTTGTAATGAGGTCACACCTCCTAAAGCGGCGGTGATCTGATCACCAAACGTGCCCGCCGAGGTTCCAAAATTAACCTTGGTATTACCATTGGCTAAAGCGGAACCCACGACATTTTGCCACTGGATCCCCTGTTGATAGTCGTCCGACAGGGTCACTTCTAAAATTTTGGCCTCTAGGATCACTTGGCGTTGTAGGTGACTCTCGGCCGTTTGCAAGAAGGTTTTCACCTGACGCAACTCATTAGGAAAGGCACGAATCGTCACTAAGCCGGCTTGCGGGGTAATAACGACTTGGCGACCATTACCAGTCTCGCCAACAATCGACACTAAGGTCTCTTTCAAGTCGCCCCAAAAATCACTTTTGGTGGTCGAACGGATAAAGGTACCATTGGTGGTGTCGTTACTGTTGTTATTACTGTTATTGCTCGAATCGTTATTGGAACCCAAGTTACCGTTATTATTGTTACTGCTGTTATTGCTATTGCTGTTTGAATTATTGGTATCGGAGATCCGCCCCGAGTTGACTGAGGTTAGTGAGAGGCCATTGCGCTCCATGTGCAGGTAATTGAGCGCGAAAGTTTCGGTGCGCATCCCCGCAGGATAGACGCGTAAAATACGCCCATCACGGCTTACTTCATAACCATAAATATCTTCCACGACTTGCAAGGCTTCACTCAGGGTCACCCCTTTTAGTGACAGTGAAATCGAGCCACTGACATTAGGATGTACCGCCACGCTCAGCGGCGTGCCTTGCACTAAGCTTGGGAAAAACACCTTTGCATCAACATCACTGGCAGACACATCAAAGCGCCGCTCTGGAGGCATCATGGGGGCCACGCTGCCCAGCATTGACGCTGAAGCGAGCTCACGCTGCACAGAATCGGGCATCTTAGCTGCAGGTGGTATCTCCGCCTGAACTTGCTGCTGAGCTATGGAGCTTGATAATGCCGATTTGGCTTCTACAGGCTGCGGACGGTCCGTTGTCTGACATGCCGCTAATAGCAGCACCAGTAATGGCGTTATGGTTCTTACTGCGGTCATTTATTGTCCCTTAGTCTCTGTTACGGCTTGGTACAAGGTGAAGTGTCGGCCATCGGCTAACCACACGCCGCTGGCATTAATGCGCACTATTTTGACCCCTTGTACCCGGTCACCTAGGGTGAACATCTTGTTATTAAAAATCGCTGTCGCGCTGTTATCCGATATCAATACACTGTTTAATTTGAGCGTGTCAGTACCTTGTTGCTGACTGACTGAGTTCGACACTGCACCGACCCCAGGTTGAGTGGGATCCCGTAACGATTGCGCCTGTACCGTGATGATCAGCATACCGGCACAAGTGATCAACAAGGTCAAGCCAGATTTCATCTTATTTAGCAACACTGATAAAGTCCTTATTGATACTTAAGGTGTATAACTCCAAAACCACATTGGCCTTCGGGTATTCATCAACGGTGTAATCTAGCTGCTTCCAATAAAGCTTATTCGGCATATTTTCCACCGCCTGAATAAATTTAAGGGTGGAAAAATAGTCGCCAACAAAGGTGAGTTTGATGCCATGGCTGTACAAATTCAGCTTATCTTTGTCAGCTACCGCCAGTAAAGGTTGTGGTGCGAGTGTATCGAACGAGTGTAATTTCACTCCTTTGATCTGCCCCAGCAATCGGCTCAACATCGCCGGCATATGTTCGGCAGGCACCATGTCTACCATCTGAAACGACAGCTGTTGGTCGATATCCGCCAGTTGTTGCTCTAACGTGGTTAATCGTTGCCGATATTCTTTGTCGGGGTCTTGGGTTAATCGCTGCTGATAGAGATCAATTTGTTGTATTGATATCTTATTTTCAGAGGCTAGGGTACTCACTTGCCGCTGCAGTGCATCACGTTTGAGTAATAATGACTCTAATGGAAAATAGAGTAGCACACCTATGATGGCAATCGTGGCACTTACAATCATCACCCGCTCGCGCTGGGTGAGTTGGTTAAACTGCGCCCCCCATTGGGACCATAATGGCTTCATTGGTTCGGCTCCTTCGAGGCTTCACTGCGAAGCACAAATGACAACGGCTCTTCTTCACCCCGATTGATGGTCAAGGTGCTAAAGGCTTGGCCTTTTAAGGTGTCGACCCGTTTTAGACGCTCAACCCAACGTGGCACATCCTGCGGCGCGCTACTGTAGCCTTCAAATATAAATTGTTTTTCCATAACCTGAATTCGCGTCAGCCAAGTGCTACTGTCTGCTACGCTAGCCAAGTCAGTTAATAAGGAGGAATAACCGTGACTGGTCAGCGCTTGCACATGGCCGAGCTCTCCCAGTAATTTGCGTTTCAGCTCAAGCTGCTGGGTCACCAAATCCACCCGAGCCACCAAATTCGATGACGCGCTGCGCGCGGCTATCTGCTGCTCTAACTGCGCTTTTTGACGGTCGTAGTCTACCTTTTGGCCACTTAATTGCGCATGCTGCTGTTGCAAATGGTCGACGCTCCAATAGGTGATACCACTGGCGAGCAATAGCAAGCATGCCAACACTAACGTCACTTGGCATAAACGTGTGAAAGAGAGCCGTAATTGATGCGGTAACAGCGAGGGATGAAATAAGTTAACCCTGAGTTTTTGCGTCATCTACGCCTCCTCCGGTTGAGCATTACGGCTAAACTCGGCATATGCAAACTCAGCCAGTTTGTCTGCCACGCGCTCACAGGGGATCACCTCGACTTTTTGATCAAAGTTTGCCGATAACAGGTGAGCTAACTCATTACGATCGCCCTCCATTAGCAGGTCGATCGAGGCGACCGGCGCTTGACGGAATTGGCTTTCAAAATAATCCATCGAGCGTTGCAGCTCGATACTGAGGTTATCGGCAATCTCTAAGCGCAGATCGGCCGCCGATACTGTATTGATCTGATTAAAGCCTCTGACGCTGCGCTGCATAAACAGTTGCCCCTGCTTAATCACGGCCAGCATCAAATCACTGTTGGGCGTATGGCACAACACTAGTCTCGCTTGGCTGTCACTGACTTGATAATTACTGATAGCTATCTCTTCTATACCGATCCCGGCAATAGTGATCTCATGCTGCTTAGCGGCCAACGCCAACGCGCTGATCATGGCACGCTCGACCACCACCACAGTCAACTTGTTGCTTCGCGATTGTGGCGCTTCAAAATAATCTAAGTGCAGCTCGTTAACAGGCTTGGCCACCATATCTTTAACTGACCACAATAGGGCTTGGCCCATCTCCTCATCCGCAACTGGTGGCTTGTCGACCAATAGCAATTGGTAATAGCAATCGCTGAGTACTATGTGTAGGTTGGCACGCGAGATCTGTGCAGCAAGCGTCGCGAAGGCAAGCTGCCAATCTTGTTTAATCAAGGGGATTTTTATCAAGCTAGGCGATTCTCCTCCCTGATAAGCCGTGATCTCATCGGCATCAATATAGATACCGACCTTAGCGCTAGAATGTGATTTTTGCCAAAAGGCCAGCTTACTCAAAAAACGTTGTTGCATTAAGGTACGCCCACTATTTTATACTCAATCTGAGTTACATGACCCAAACCACCGAATAATCTAATCACAACTCAATATTAAATCTAAGGTCAGTTTTAAAACATCGTAAATACTGTGGTTATTGTAACGACTAATTTCTTAATTTTATAGAAAAAACCATAGCCATCGAGTGCTATAATTTTACCTTGCTCTAGCATACCTGACTTAAGCGACTCTGCTGGCTATTAGCATCATATTTCTTGCACCGGATCGCTAAACAGGCTCCCCTGCCCGGCACTGACCCCGAGAATTTTGAGCGTTTGCCACTCTTCAAATGATTCTATTGCTTCGGCAAACACTTGCACTTCAGAGCGATACAAACCACCGATAAGGCTTCTTACAAAAAGTTGATTTTCTTGGCGTAAATGAATTTGTCGCACAATAGAGCGGTGCAATTTAATGATATCGAATTTACAGCTGGTAATGTATTGCATGCTCACCACCTGTTGTCCTACTCGGTCAACACACAGGCTGGCGCCCATTTTACTGATCATATTCAGCGTAGGGGTTAACTGCTCGATATTATTGACCACAATATCTTCATTGACCTCAATAATCAGTTTTGGTGCCAGGTTACGGTATTCGAGCAAGGTGGTTTTAAACCAACGAATAAACGCGCGGCTGGTCAGGGTATCGAGACTGAGATTAATACTGTAACGCTGAGTATTTTGAGGATTACTACCCAGTAGATCAAATAATACCGCCTCTATCACCTGACGCTCAATTTGAGGGGTGAGGCCACACTTAATCGCCATAGGTAAAAACAGGGTGGCACGAACCAAATTGCCCTTACTGTCTCGTAGCCTACTCGACACCTCTCTGTGGTGCTCTACCCCATCACTGTCTAGCACTGCTTGTGAATAGATAACCACCCGCTTGTTAACTAGCGCATACTCTAAAAAGCTGCGCCAACGCACCGAACCTCGGGCAAACTCTTCATCGACAGCACCTTTATCATACATAAACCAGCCGCTAGCGCCCTGAAATTGCGCCGCACGTAACGCCATCTCCGCCTCTTCAATCAACTGTTCTTTACTGTCGCCGACCTTGAAATACGCCACGCCAATGTGGAAAAAATCATCACGATTAACCAATCCCTCCAGAGGCTGTGCCAAACAAACTTTCAGCAATTTCGCCACTAGCTTTTCGACATCGGCCAAGGAGATTTGAGGAACCACAATGGCAAACTGGTTATAGGAGCGGCGTGAAAAAATACTGTTGGCGTAATTGTTGAGCAACTGATTAATATCATTAATGGTGTGGCTCAGCATCTCTTGAACGGCTAACTCATCGTGTTCTTGCTGTAATAGGTCTAGATCTTCCATCTCTAATAACAGCAGCACCCCAGGAGCAAACATCCCTTGGTTGTTACTTAACGCATCGAGACGGTTTTTCAAAAATAGCCGATTTCCTATGCCTGTGGCGGGATCGAGAAAGGTGTTAGAGCGAATCACTTGATCGAAACGCGATCGCTGTTTTTGCGCATCATCGAGCTCCAGCAGCAACTGTGTCAAGGCACGATTGATCAACCTTGGTCGCCCATGACCACGTTCCGCCAAGGCCTTGTCATAATCGCCAGATAAGATGAGATGGCTGCGTTTAGCTAAATCTTCAACGCCTTCAAGTTGTTGGGCTAACCAGAGGTAGCCCCAACGCACAAAGATCGCGATAGCCGTTAAGCCTAGCAGCAAAATCAACCCGCCATAACCACTGATCTGATTGAATTGCAGCGGACGGGGCAAACTGAGCTCAAACCTAAGTTCTGCTTGATCGCTTGTAGCCGACAAACTTGTTATTGGCGTAGCAGGTAAGATGGCACGCCCATAACGAATAACGCGCCGCTCTGGCAGAGGATTATCGTAGCGGTAAAGCACGTCATTTTGACGTGTTAACACAAACTGCTGTGCCTGATAGGCCCACAAGAGTTGTGGTAGCCAAAGATCGAGCTGTTGTAATTGCGCTGGCGTTTGATGCTGAGACAAAATAGCGCTGAGTTGCGAAACTTGCTGTTGCTGTTGTTTATAGGTCAGTTGCATGACACTAAACACTGCGGTCAGCAGAAAAATAAAAGCCATCGCCACTAGCGATAGCAGCCAGAAACCGGTGAGCTTTTTGGTTAATAGTACAGTTGCTTTCATGTCGCTTCCTGCAGAATTATTGTTATATTTTTTTGCTGCTATTGGCTTTATACCAATAAAATTAAATAGTTAATTTATTAATGCGACGAAGATTCATCTACAGTCGTTAGCCAATGGCTAATGTAGATCTGATAAAATCAAAATCAGCTTAATTACCATACAAACAAACCTTATTGGGCACAAATAAAAAAGGGCCCTCAGGCCCTTAATCAATCAGCGGGATATCGCTTACGCCATATAATGTTCAGGCAAGGTCTGTATCGCCGCCACGCCCGAGTCGATAGCCGCTTGCGCTACCGCCTTGGCCACGTTTGATAATAAACGTGTATCCATGGGTTTAGGAATGACATACTCAGGGCCAAATCTTAATTCTGATACATCTGGATAAGCGGCCAATACGCTGGCGGGGACTGGCTCCTTTGCCAATGCCGCGATCGCATGCACTGCTGCAATTTTCATTTCATCGTTAATTTGTGAGGCGCGCACATCGAGAGCACCACGGAAAATAAACGGGAAACACAAGACATTATTAACTTGGTTTGGATAATCACTGCGGCCCGTTCCCATGATCAGATCTTTGCGCACATCATGGGCAAGATCGGGTCTAATCTCAGGATCAGGATTAGAACAAGCAAAAATCACCGGCTTATCGGCCATCAACAAGACATCGTCAGCCGTTAATACATCAGGGCCAGATAGGCCTAAAAACGCATCGGCACCTTTGATCACATCTTGTAAGGTACGTTTGTCGGTGTTGTTGGCAAACAGAGCTTTGTACTCGTTAATATCTTCACGACGAGTGTGGATAACACCTTTACGGTCGAGCATATAAACGTTTTCACGCTGCACGCCACACTTAACGAGCATGGTCATACAGGCAATCGCGGCAGCGCCGGCGCCCATACAAACAAAGACCGCTTCTTCCAGTTTTTTACCTTGGATCTCAAGCGCGTTGATCATCCCCGCCGCGGTAACTATGGCTGTACCGTGCTGGTCATCATGAAATACCGGTACGTTACAACGCTCGATCAGGGCCTTTTCAATTTCAAAACACTCAGGAGCCTTGATATCTTCAAGGTTTATACCACCAAAAGTATCGGCAATGGCCTCTACCGTGTTGATAAACTCTTCTGTTGTGCGATGTTTTACTTCGATATCTGTCGCATCGATATTGGCAAAATGTTTGAACAATAATGCCTTGCCTTCCATCACAGGCTTAGATGCCAATGGACCAAGGTTACCCAGACCCAAAATGGCTGTCCCGTTAGAGATCACTGCAACCGTGTTACCTTTAGCGGTATAGCGATAGGCGTTATCAGGATTGGCTGCAATTTCACGGACAGGCTCCGCGACACCTGGGCTATACGCCAGCGCCAAGTCCATACTGGTTTCAGCGGGCTTGGTCAGGCTAACTGCAGTTTTACCTGGAACGGGGAACTCATGGTAGTCAAGGGCTTGTTGACGAAAATCGGCCATCTTAATAATCCTGAAAAATGCGACAAGTTAAATCTTAGAGTGAGGTCTTAACGCCCTACTATCTCAGCCTGAGTCAAACAGAGCTAAGCTGTAGCGTCGTTAGAGGCTAAGATACTCGAATCAACACACTTTTTAAACAAGATATTAGAAAATTTCAGTTTATTATGCCATTAAACAAACTAAGGCTCATTTTGCAAACTTATCTGTGATGGATGATAACTTATCATCTGCCATTTTTTGTAGGAATAATACAACTCCCCGCGCACAATTACGCGGCTTTGCAGCAAATCTAAGGTCAAAATGTTGTTAAATTTACCAGATTCTGCTCTAAGTATGCCCACGTAAAATTTTTCATCGATAATGATCCATAAATACTGCCCCTTTCTTTCAAAGCCGGTCACAGTCCCCTCTACCTCTCGCCAACGGTTCAAATCGTCTCGGTTAAGTTGGTCGACTCGCTTCGGTTGATAACTAAGATGGCTCCATAATCCCTGTTTTGTTGCTCTTGATCGGCGCTCTAATGCTTCGAAACATTGCCAGAAGTAATCATTGTGATACACCCGACTTTTAGCATAGCCATGATTCAGCAGCAGCTCTTGTAAATGCTCACCCGCTTGAGTGAAAACATAGGCTAAGGTTCTACCGTGGGGATCTAAGCGTTTGCGATCGAACGCTAATTGTAACGTTTGTCCGGCCTGAAGCTGTTGCTGTACAAACTGACGCGCCTGATTGGCAAACGGCTCGGACAACTCTGGATATTGCGAGTCAATCTCTGGTGCATCGACGCCAATAAGCCGCACCCGGCGATCATCACTGAGGACTAACGTATCACCATCAATCACATAACTGAGGGTCACGGTCTCATCGAAGTGGGTGGGCACACAGACACTGGGCTGAGCTGCAAAACAATAGCAGGGTAATAAACCGAATAAGGTGAGTACGTATCTGCTATATCTGCTCATCTATAATCATATCCTTCGATTAGCGGCTTACTTAGATAGCCTGAACTTTTAGCATAATGATTCAGTGAAATAGTTACTGACACAGGCTGTGTTACATCAAATCTAGCTTACATACTGTCAGGGTTTCGCTTACACCACAATCAATAATGTGCCCTGAATAACACCCACCGCAGGCAACAAAAAAGGCGCCATAAGGCACCTTTTTTCACGTTCATTGCAAAAGTAATAATTACTTCTTGCCAAGAGCGCCGAAACGCTTGTTGAACTTGTCGATACGTCCGCCAGTATCCATAACTTTCTGGGTACCAGTGTAGAATGGGTGACATGCACCACATACGTCCAAATGCAGTGGCTTACCTGCAGTTGAGTTTACTTTGATAACGTTGCCACAAGTACAAGTTGCAGTGATTTCTGCATAATCAGGATGAATGCCTGGTTTCATTGGGATTACCTCAAGTTAAAGGCCATGTCGCTCTTCCAACCCGAAGTCGGACACCACATGCAGTTAATAGAATATTCAGGCGCGAGATAGTACAGGATACAAGCAAGAGATACAAGCATGGGCCGCACCTAACTGAGTAATTCTCATCGCCAATATATTGCCCCCCTCTTACAGATCTCGCCCATTAAACTCTCAACGACGCTTACCTAGGCTCAAGCTATCTGTATAGCTTAGCTTACATAGACTCAAACAACTGCTGAGCCTGCTTGGCATCACGATAGCGCTCCTTCACACTCAGTGATGGGCAACGCAACACCACATCGGCACGCAGACCATGGATTTCACCTTGATTAAATGCCTTGGGGTTAGCATCGAAAATTGCCAACATGGCGCCATAAGGGCTAAGTTGCCATGACTTGGCATAGGCACTGCCGATACGCCATAGGGTTTGCTGCGCCTCGTAGTTTAACTCACAATCGGCCTGCACCAAATCCGCTGCCACATCCCCTTGTGGAGCCTTTTGCTGCTCTTTTAAAGGCTTTGGCGATTCACTGCTTAGCGTATTGCTTGCCACCAGCGGCTTGGCCGTGATGCTTGGCTTAGGCTTGGTAGGTACCCGCGCTGCGTGAGTCGCATCAAACAGTGTAATCCGCTTAACCTCACGCCATTGGTTAACATGGTACTCCTGCACAATTAACTCGGCATTGGCGTCTGTTACATCCTCAAGGCCGGTAAGCTGCAACATAAAATTATTCACCGGTGTGACCATTAAACGCTCTTGACCACTTTGTTGCGCCACCACAAACTGCAATTTATCGACACTCGGTTGGTCGGTCACAATATTGAGCTTGAGCTTAGGGTTTAATCCGAGGTGAAATTGCATTTGATTAATGCTCACATGAGTCACTGCCGCCCAGCTAAAGTGACTCAGCGATAGCAGCAGGAGTAATAAGGGATATACCAGAGTTTTCATAGCCGCATTCTTATCGTCATAACCGTACAACTATTAAGCACAAATCCTGCTAACGATTCAATCTATTTATCCCCAGCAACAGGGACCACAACGCCACTAAGCTCCCGAAAATAGGGTAAAACCGTCGCCTATAAAAGATAGTGGTAGCCCTAACGATGTACGCTGGTTACACTTGCTCTACCTTAAGTTTGCTTGTCTGGTTTTATGTCTTTGTTTGTCGAAGTTGCCCTGCCCGTCCCGCTACGCCAAAACTTTAGTTATCGCGTCAAAGAGAGCGACAGCCATCTGGCGGTCAAAGGCGTGCGCGTGAAAGTTCCTTTCGGTCGTCAGCAACTTATTGGCTTGGTGACCGGGAGCACTGACACCTGTGACTTAGCGCCACAGCAGATAAAATCGGTAAGCGAATTTTTAGATACTGAGCCACTGCTGCCCGACTCTTTATATCAACTGACTCAATGGGCGGCGCGCTACTATTTTTGCAGTGTGGGCCAAATGCTCTCCCAAGCTCTGCCAGTCGCCCTACGTAAAGGCGCACAGGTTAGCGCCGAAAGCACCCGTTTTTGGTGTTTAACCAGCGCAGGGCACGCTGCCGATCTCGACACCTTAAAGCGCGCGCCAGCCCAACGCAAAGTGATGCAACATTTGCTGCAAGGTGAGCTGACTCAAGAAGAATTAAACGCGCTCGAACTGAGTAAACCCGCGCTAAAAGCATTGCAGGAGCGTGGCTGGATAACCCACCAAGACAGAGCCAATCAACTCGACCTTAGCTGGCGCGACAACTTAACCCTAGATGAAGAGCCCCATAGGCTCAATCCAGAACAGGCCATTGCGGTGGCCACCCTCAATCAGCAAACAGGCTATCACTGCACCTTACTCGAAGGGATCACCGGCTCGGGCAAGACAGAGGTGTATTTGGCCTTACTAGAAACCGTGCTCAAACAGGGGAAGCAAGCACTCATTTTGGTGCCTGAAATTGGCCTAACACCGCAAACCATCAGCCGGTTTAAGCAACGTTTTAAGGTGCAGGTCGCGGTGATCCACTCTGGACTAACCGATAATCAGCGCCTTAGCGCCTGGCGGCAGGCGCGCGCCGGCGAAGCGGCTATTATTATTGGCACGCGCTCGGCGCTGTTCACCCCGATGCGTTATCCCGGCATTATCATCTTAGATGAAGAGCACGATAGCAGCTTTAAACAGCAAGAGGGGGTGGGCTATCACGCCCGCGATTTAGCCGTGATGCGCGGCCATTTAGAAAAAATTCCCGTATTACTGGGCAGCGCCACGCCGTCACTGGAAACCCTGCAAAATGCCCTCAGCGGTCGCTACCAACACCTAAGTTTAGGGGAGCGCGCGGGCGCGGCCGAAAAAGTGCGTCAAGGCATTATCGATATTCGTAATCAGCCGCTCAAAAATGGGCTGTCTCATGCCCTACTCAATGAGATGCGTATTCACCTCGATGCGGGCAATCAGGTGCTGCTGTTTCTCAATCGCCGTGGATTCGCCCCCGCCCTGTTGTGCCACGAATGTGGCCACCTGCATGAGTGTGACCGTTGTGATGCCTTTTTTACTGTGCATCAATCATTGGGCGAAATTCGCTGTCATCATTGTGGCAACCAGTACGCCATACCGCGCCAGTGCCACCAATGTGGTAGCACCATGTTAATGGGTCAAGGGGTGGGCACAGAACAATTAGCCGAGGCATTAGCGAAAGAGTTCCCCCAATATCCTGTGGTGCGCATCGACCGTGACACCACCAGCCGCAAAGGGGCGCTCGAAGGACATCTCAACGCCATCCACAAGGGGGAGTATAAAATTCTGGTCGGCACTCAGATGCTGGCAAAAGGGCATCATTTTCCCGATGTCACCTTAGTGGGGCTGCTAGACGTAGACGGCGCCCTCTTTAGCGCCGATTTTCGCGCGCCAGAGCGCTTTGGCCAGTTGTATACCCAAGTATCGGGACGCGCAGGGCGAGCCAGTAAAGCCGGCACGGTATTATTACAGACCCATCAGTGCGATAATCCCATCTTGCGCGAGCTGATGCACAAAGGTTACGGTGAGTTTGCTCGGGGTCAATTAGAGGAGCGAAAACAAGCCTTGTTGCCACCCGCATGGCACATGTTGCTGCTGCGCGCCGAAGCCCATCGCGCCGAAGATGCTGACGAGTTTTTACAGCAGATTGCCGCTATCTTGCCACAAAATGAGCAGTGTGAGGTGATAGGCCCCATGCCTGCGCCCATGGACAAGAAAGCCGGCAAGTTTCGCCGCCAATTGATGTTTCAAACCCAAGAGCGCAGCCTACTACAAAAATCGTTTGAGGCCGCGCTGCCACAAATCGAAGCCTTACCCTTGGCCAAAAAGTGCCGCTGGAGCTTAGATCGCGACCCGCAAGATCTGTTGTAATAAAAAATATGCCAAATAGCATATAAAATTCATGCCAGAGGATAGCAATTAGCCACCACTAGCGGCTAAAATGTACGGTTATCCCTGAATCTTTTTATCTTTAAGTAACTGTCGATTAAACGCCAATGAAATCACATATTCAATCTTTGCTCGAACAAGCCATTCAGACCCTAAAGCAGCAGGAGATCGTGCCTGCCGATTTTGAAGCGCGCATTCAAGTCGACCGAACTAAAGACAAAACCCACGGTGATTTTGCCACTAACTTAGCCATGATGTTGACTAAAGTGGCGCGCAAAAATCCGCGTGAGTTGGCCCAGCTGATCATCGACAGTTTGCCGCAAGACAGCCAAGTGGCTAAAGTGGAAATTGCAGGGCCAGGCTTTATCAACTTTTTTATTGATGACAATGCCTTAGCCACACAGCTAATGACAGCGCTCAAAGACGATCGCCTCGGTGTCGTACTCCCCACACCGCAAACTGTGGTGGTTGACTACTCGTCGCCCAACCTTGCCAAAGAGATGCACGTAGGTCACCTACGTTCAACCATCATTGGTGACAGTGTGGTACGCGCGCTGGAATTTCAAGGGCACAAAGTGATCCGTCAAAACCATGTGGGCGATTGGGGCACCCAGTTCGGCATGTTGCTGGCTTACATGGAAGAGCTGCGCGCCGCGAAAGGCGAGCAAGCCAAAATGGAACTGTCAGATCTTGAAAGTTTCTACCGCGCCGCCAAAGTGCGCTTCGATGAGTCAGAAGAGTTTGCCACCCGCGCCCGTAAATTGGTGGTTGAACTGCAATCAGGCGATGAGTACTGCAACAAATTATGGCGCGAGTTTAACGACATATCCTTAAGCCACTGCCATCAAGTGTATGAGCGTTTAGGCGTGAGCCTGACCCGCGCAGATGTGCGCGGTGAAAGTGCTTACAACGACGATTTAGCCCAAGTGGTGGCCGACCTTGATGCACAAGGCCTATTGTCTGAAAGCAATGGCGCTAAAGTGGTGTTCCAAGACGAATTTAAAACCAAAGAGGGTGAGCCGCTGCCGGTTATCATCCAAAAAGCCGATGGCGGTTATCTGTACGCCACCAGTGATTTGGCGGCGATGCGTTATCGCTCAAATGTGCTTAAAGCCGATCGCGCGCTCTACTTTGTCGATCTACGCCAAGGGCTACACTTCCAGCAAGTGTTTAATTTAGCGCGCAAAGCCAACTTTGTGAATCTGAACATGAGCTTAGAGCATATGGGCTTTGGTACCATGAACGGCGAAGATGGCCGACCATTCAAGACCCGCTCGGGTGGCGTCGTGAAACTGGTGGATCTACTCAGCGAAGCTGAAACGCGCGCATTAGAATTAGTGCGCAGCAAAAACCCAGATATGGATCAAGCCGAGCTAGAGCAGATCGCTAAAGTCGTGGGCATAAGCTCGGTCAAATATGCCGACCTGTCGAAAAACCGCACCAGCGATTACATCTTCAGCTTTGAGCAGATGCTCAGCTTCGAAGGCAATACCGCACCTTACCTGCTTTATGCCTATACCCGCATCGCGGGGATATTCAAGCGTGCGGCAGATGTCGATTTAAGCGATGCCAGCATCACTCTTGAGCATGACAAAGAGAAAGAGTTAGGCACTAAATTGGCTCAGTTTGGCGAAGTGCTTAATCGCATGGTCGACAAAGGTCAACCTCATGCCTTATGTGGTTACCTATTTGAACTTGCGGGGGCATTCTCTAGCTTTTATGAGGCCTGCCCAGTACTCGCCGCCGATTCAGAGGCCGAGAAGAAGAGCCGTTTGCTCTTATCGCAACTGACCGCCAACACATTGAAGCAAGGTCTAGACCTACTCGGTATCGACACCTTAGAGCGCATGTAACGTAAGGCGGTAACATGAGCAATCGCGACTACGCCAACAGAAAGCCGGCCAATAAAAGCCGGCCCCGAGGTGGTAGAGGGAAATCTGCCGCCCAAGCGCCACGACGCTTCCCGATACTGCTGACCTTAGTGACAGTCGCCCTGCTGGGCGGCTTTGGTTATTTTCTCTGGAGCATTAACGATAGCGCCGACGAACAAGTACCAGCCCCTGCGGCTAAGCCAGTAGTGCAACCTAAGGTTGAAAAACGTGACCCTAACGCGCTACCGCCCAAACCCAAAGAGGAGTGGACTTATCAGCGCGAGCTCGAAAATAAGCGCGTCGAAGTCGATATTCCAGAGCAGACCCAACCGACCCGTCCCTATCAGATGCAGTGCGGATCCTTTAGAAAAGAATCCCAAGCCAATGAGATGAAAGCCATGATTGCCTTTCAAGGACTCGAAGCTCAAGTGCGAAAAGTTCAAGGCACCAAAGGCATGTGGTACAAGGTGGTACTCGGCCCTTACGAGCGTAAACGCGTGGCCGAAAGACAGCGCCATGTGCTACAACGCGGTGGTCTCAATGGCTGCCAAATTTGGTTTTGGGAAGGTGACTAAGCCTTTTCTCACAAAAACGGGCCTCAGCCCGTTTTTGTTATCCTTCTTCCTTGGTAAGTAATGCTGAAAAATGCCGCAACCGACCCAGCTTTCACATTAAAAAACGCCAAACGCTAACAACGACCACTCACTTGCCTTGAATTTTTAACGGCTGTCCCCCATATCTTAAATATTGTCCACCGAAGGGTTTCCTACCCCTCGGCTAGAGAAGAGGAAATATCGTGACCACAATCGTTTCAGTACGTCGCAACAATCAAGTTGTCATTGCCGGTGATGGCCAAGTCTCACTGGGAAATACAGTGATGAAAGGAAACGCAAAAAAGGTTCGACGCCTTTACCACAATAAAGTACTCGCCGGATTTGCTGGCGGTACTGCCGATGCATTTACCCTGTTTGAGCGCTTCGAAGCAAAGTTAGAGATGCACCAAGGACAACTGATGCGCGCCGCGGTCGAAATGGCCAAAGATTGGCGTTCAGACAAGGTGCTACGCAAGCTCGAAGCCCTATTAGCCGTAGCCGATAGCGAATGCTCGTTGATCATCACAGGTAACGGTGACGTAGTGCAACCAGAGAACGATCTTATCGCCATAGGCTCAGGGGGCAACTTTGCCCAAGCCGCGGCCACTGCACTGCTTGAGAATACCGAGCTCAGCGCGAAAGAGATCGCCGAGAAATCGTTAACTATTGCTGGTGATATCTGCGTGTTCACCAACCAATTCAAAACGATAGAAGAACTGAATTACTGATCTTGAGCTCAGCTCGAGATCAATAACCTATGCAGCATGCATTAAGGGAAAACTATGTCTGAGATGACTCCTAGAGAGATTGTTCACGAACTGGACAGTCATATCATTGGCCAACAAGCGGCAAAACGCTCTGTCGCCATCGCCCTGCGTAATCGCTGGCGCCGTATGCAGCTTAATGAAGATCTGCGCCAAGAGGTCACCCCCAAGAATATTCTGATGATCGGCCCTACCGGTGTCGGTAAAACTGAAATTGCTCGCCGTTTAGCCAAGCTGGCCAAGGCGCCTTTTATCAAAGTCGAAGCGACCAAGTTCACCGAAGTGGGCTATGTCGGTAAAGAAGTTGAGCAGATCATTCGCGATCTTACCGATGCCGCCATAAAGCTGACCCGCGAAGAGCAGATGATCAAATGCAAATTCAGAGCCGAAGAAGCGGCTGAAGAGCGTATTCTCGATGCATTACTGCCTAAGCCTAAAGAAGATTGGGACAGCGAAAGTAAAGATGACTCGGCCACGCGTCAGGTCTTTCGTAAGAAGTTACGCGAAGGCCAGCTAGACGATAAAGAGATTGAAATTGACATCTCGGCGCCGCAAGTGGGTATCGAAATCATGTCGCCTCCCGGCATGGAAGAGATGACCAATCAGCTACAAAGCCTGTTCCAAAACATGGGCCCAGGCGCCAGTAAGCGCCGCAAGATGCCCATCAAGGAAGCTTACAAGCTGCTTATCGAAGAGGAAGCCGCTAAGCTGGTGAATCAGGATGACCTAAAAGAGCAAGCCATTGAGTTGGTTGAGCAGCACGGCATCGTGTTTCTTGATGAGATTGACAAAATTTGTAAGCGCGGCGAGTCATCAGGTCCTGATGTCTCACGCGAAGGGGTACAACGTGACCTACTGCCGCTGGTTGAGGGCTGCACTGTCACCACTAAACATGGCATGGTAAAAACCGACCATATTTTGTTTATCGCCTCTGGTGCATTCCAGATGTCTAAACCGTCAGATTTGATCCCAGAGCTGCAGGGGCGTCTGCCGATCCGCGTCGAACTACAAGCGCTATCGGCCGATGATTTTAAACGCATTTTGACCGAGCCGCACGCCTCGCTCACCGAGCAATACGTAGCGCTCATGGCAACCGAAGGCGTTAAGATTGAGTTTACCGAATCGGGCATAGAGCGCATAGCTCAAGCTGCATGGCAGGTTAACGAGCGCACCGAAAACATCGGCGCACGTCGTCTACACACTGTGATGGAGCGCCTAATGGAAGAGCTCTCTTTTGAAGCGTCGGATAAATCGGGTAGCAGCACCATTATCGACGCTGACTACGTTAATGCACACCTAGATAACTTGGTACAAGACGAAGACTTAAGCCGCTTTATCTTGTAATACTTAGGGGCCTAGGCGGTATCACCTAGGCCCCCTTTGTATCAATTAAGTATTATTGCTCTTTACCTCACATAACAAGGCCAATCAGATGTCAGTTGAAAGCCCCAAGGTCACAGGACTAAAACTCAAGCGCAAGTCTCGCCTATTAGAAGTCAGTTTCGATGATGGCAACACTTACGCGTTAAGCTGTGAACTACTACGAGTGTACTCGCCATCGGCAGAGGTCCATGGCCACGGTAATCCTGTACTGGTCACCCATAAGAAAAACGTCAATATCGATGCTATCACCCCCGTGGGGAACTATGCGGTAAAATTAGTGTTTGATGATGGTCACGATACCGGCTTGTTCTCTTGGAAAGTCTTGTATGACTTAGCCACCAATCAGGTCGAATTGTGGGAAAAGTATCTTGCTAGGTTACGCGCGGCTAAGGCGAGCCGTGAGCCTATGATCGATATGGCGGTTAAGTACCATAACTAGAGTCTGTTGACCCTAGTTTCAATCTAAGCAAGGGAAACCCGCTGCGTGTCAAAACTCAAAGCCGATGTGTCTATCATCCAAGCAGGCATTTTCAGTCAATGGGATGATGAGAGCGATGCCCTGCCTAAATTTATGAAAGCCACCGTACATGTGCCTGCCATCCTAGATATCGAATTTGGCTTTGTGGCGCAAATAAAAAAAGCCAAGAATCAAAAACTCAGATATTGCATATATCACCCCGATATTCCTGACGATAAGGGAGAGGTTAGGCCACCTTTTGAGGGCGACGTCTTCGTCGAATCTAACGACTGGCGATTCTACCTCGGTGATACTATCTGGGCGCCTGAACACAACAAAGTGGGCAAGTGGCGCATGACCTTAGCACTAAAAGATAAGGTGGTGGCCGACAAGACATTTCACGTCCACTTACATGATGAACAGAGTCAAGTCAGTGCCTTTTGGAAACATCGCGGCTATTAATTCACGCTGAGATTATCGTTAACGCCCACCCCAAAACGCCTATTTCAGTGATCTTAGAGCCATAACCCCGCTTATTTTGTGAGCCAGGCGGATATTTGGCACATATTGCCGCCAATGCGGACTTATGTCCTCTAGCCATTTTAAAGCCACCATTACTATCGAGAATAATCATTTACAGAGGATTATTCATGACCGCACATATCAATGGCAAAGCGGGCGACTTTGCCGAAACCATCATCATGCCTGGCGACCCACTGCGCGCTAAATATATCGCCGAACACTACCTCGATGACGCCAAAGAGATCACCAACATTCGTAATATGTTGGGCTATACCGGATTTTATAAAGGCCAGCGTATTTCCGTCATGGGACACGGCATGGGCATCCCCTCAATGGTGCTTTACGCCCATGAACTGATCGCCGAATTTAATGTTAAACGCATTATTCGTGTCGGTAGCCTAGGAGCAACGCAACACCACGTTAAGATTAACGATGTGATCCTAGCGCAAGCAGCAGGCACTGACTCACCCACCAATGCCAAGCGTAGCAGCGGCTATCAAATGGCGACCTCAGCCACATTCGACTTACTGCATAAAGCCTACACTATCGCCCAAGAGAAACAGATCAGTGTGAAGGTGGGCAACATTTTCAGTGGTGACATGTATTACGACCCAGATGAAGACATGATCCCTGCCCTAGAACGTTTTGGGGTACTGGGCGTCGATATGGAAGTGGCCGGTTTATATGGCTTAGCGCATCACAAAGGCATCGAATCATTGGCGATTTTAACGGTATCCGATCACTGCTTAACCGGTGAAGAGACCACTGCCGAGGCGCGCCAACTGACATTTAATCAAATGATTGAGCTGGCATTAGCAACCGCTCATCAGTAACACCACTCGGCATGAAGGTGAGCTTCATGCCATTTAGGCGCGCTCATGATGAGCAGCATCAGCAAATTAGGACGTAAAAAATGAAAAATAAAATATCCTTAACCTTGCTCAGCTTTTTAGCCAATTTTGTCATGGCAGGCTTCGCAACCCAATTTGGTATGTTGATAGAACCGATAGCCAATAAATTCTCAGCTAACGTTAACGAAGTCGCCTCTATTTTCTCCCTGCTCAATGGCGGCGCCCTCGCCGGCACCATAGCCGCCTTTTTCTTAATTGAAAAAATAGGTGTCAAACGCATCACCTTAATCAGCTATGTCACCATTGCGGCCAGTGCCGCGGCCATGCACTTCACCACCTCATTGAGCGTCGTCATGCTTGCCATGACTCTGATTGGGTTATGCGGTGGTGTAGGACTATGTATTGCCGGCACCATTGTGGTCTCGGTTTGGAAAGATAAAATCCAAAGCACCATGCTTGTGGTGCAAGATGCCACCTTTAACGTGGCGGGGGTGGTGTTTCCGATGATCACCACTTACGCATTGAGCAATGCGTTATCCTGGAGTTACAGCTACCTTGCCGTCGGTATTGTCGCCCTGAGTACCGCAGGTGTGGCCTTGTTAACCAACTTTTCATTGTGTGAAAGCAGCAATGAAACCACTGGGGCTAAAGATGAGTCCGAATGGAACCTTGGTATCATCAGTGGTGGCGTAGGCTTGTTCCTTGGCATGTTGGCGCTGTACACCTTCCTGACGTGGGCGCCAATGTTTGTCAAAACCAAGTTCGACATCCCCTTCGAAGACGCTGGCAATATCATCACGCAATATTGGTCTGCCGCACTGGTTGGTGCCTTGGTCTCAACTGTGATTGTGTCGCGCGTCAAGATCCAACATTTCGTGACGGGGATGATAAGCCTCGCCTTGATCATCACCAGTTTGATTGTGACCACAGACAACGTGGAGTCGATTGGCTACCTAACTTATGGTTACGGCTTTGCCTGCGCCGCCTTGTATAACGCCTTTATTGCTTATGGCGTGTCGTTTGTTAAAACCGCCAGTAGCCGCAATGTGTCATACATTTTAATCAGCGGTAGCGCCGGTGCCATGTTTAGCCCCGCCATTAGCTCGCTATTTGAGAGTGTTATCGGCCTGCAAACCGTGATGTATGCGATTCCGGTGATTTACGCCTTAATCATCGCCATGCTAGTGGTTTCTAATCGCCAGCAAGTCAGGTTAACTGCCCAAACGCATTAATCTTAAGCCGTACTTAATGGTAAACTTAGGCCCCGAATAGGTTATTTGGGGCCTATTCAATAAAGGCTTTAAGACCCGCTAGATCACAGATCATTAAGCCCTCTTTATCCCGTTTAATCAGCCCTAAATCTTCAAGGCTTTTCACCGCGCGGCGATACACTCTATCTGTGGTAGCAAAACGCTCGGCCTCTAAATAACACTTAGTGAACCCTTCTACTGGTTGGTCTTGTAAATGTTGATGATAAAGATCATAGGCGATGTTATACGCGATGGGATAGAGCATTCTACGCGTAAAAATGTCCACCGTATCTTGATAATCGATGGCGATGGCACTGGCAAAAAACAGCGCAAATTTAGGCGTTTTAAGCAAAGCGTGCTGCAGCTTATCACCATTGATAATCGCGATTTCTAAAGGCTCTTCGGCGATAATGTCTAGCTGGCACAAGTAGTTAGTAAAAAACTCCATTTCACCAAACAACTGCGAATCACAGTTCATGGTTCCCAGCTGAAAACTCCGGCCATTTCGGGCGGTATACCCCATAGAAATACGCCCATGAGGCACCAAAATCAGTGCATCGACCTGCTGGCCTTGCTGCATTAACTTATGCTGCCCCGCCACGGTTTTGGTGTCGGTAATACACTCTCTCATTACCCGTTCAATGGCATCATGTTCCTGTTGCCACATCGGCTGGAAACGGCCTTTAGCCAGCGGTTTTAGCTGCATAATGGTATCGATAATAGGTTAAATTTAACGGTGATTAGGCGATCGGCGCCTTGTTGATCAGCGACAGAGGCGTATTAATATCAAAAATAATACCGCGCACCTCAGTAATCCCCATCGCCTGCAACCGAGCCGTGTGCATGGTTAAATAGGCGCTAGCCGATGTTTCATCCTCAAACAGGTAAATACCGCCGCCGAGTTTATTGGCTGCGCTCTCGGTCCAAATTTTCCAGATTAGCCCGGGTTCGTTATTGATCGACTCGGCTAACCCTTGCAATGCTCGTGACATCTCCTCGCCAAATGGACCCGAAAAATCAAAATCAACTTGCAGTAACTTGCTCATCATCACGCTCCAACAGTCTGGCCTACATCAAGGGCAGGCTCAACACCTGCCAAAAAGGAGATCAATTTACGCCTTTCGCACCTGACTTTGCAAGGTACGATAAGCACGATGCTCGCGATCTTGCTCACTTAAGCCAAATTGCATGGCCAAGTTCAGTAGCTGCAATCGATAATCATCAAGCAAGCTGACCTCATCTGTCATAATGGCAAATTCGGCAAAATCCCCCACCCCCTCCAGATGATCGACTGTGATGTGAAAATCACCAACAAAATAGATGCTACGAACCTTATTTATCTGCTGCACTTTCACATATCCTAGCGTCTGCAACATGCTAATGGCTTTAGATACATCGCTAATATTGGTGGCTTCACAACGGTCGGCCTCGGGGCCTTTGACTATCCAAAGTTTGATACCCGAAGGCTGCATATCTCGAATGCAGAGACTTTTATGTTGCGCTAATAGATGCCGCTCAGGCGTATCGAAATAGGTGTCTGATTCAAGGTTATCTTGCAGCATCATCTCATGGGGCATACTGCCTAATTTTGCTAGAAATGTGCTTTTAGATGGGATGCGGTACTTTAATTCGACCTCGAATTTACCTTCAAAATGCTGCTGACTCACAACGTCTACTCACTGCTCAATACATGCCGATAGCATAACATGAGGCGATGCAATAAGGCCGATTGACTGTGTAATAAACAACGCAAGCATCGACAATAGTAATACCGAGGACGTTCAGCTAACGCCCCCCATTATTATAATGTGGACGTTGCTAAAACCGGGGGATTATTCTGACTCCCCCAGATTAGCCTTGGGCTGAAAATGCTTCATGGTACGACACCTCGCCATGGGGAAATGTACCTTTAAACGACAGCGCCTGAAAGTATTCAGCAGGTACACCGGGGAGAGTCAGTCCATCGACAACCTTGAATCCGAAACGGCAATAAAAACTTGGATCGCCAAGAACTACACAGCCAGAGGCTGCCATTAATTCGAGTGCAGCGAGAGAGTGATTCATTAAGCGAGAACCCACACCTTGACCTTGAAATTCGGGCAGGACAGATATAGGCCCAAGTCCGTACCAGTGAGTTGCACCATTTGAAAGCGTAACTGGAGAAATCGCAACATGTCCAATAATCTCTCCGTCAGCTTTAGCAACCAGCGAGATGGTCAGCATACCTGCGCGGCGAAGCGCATCAACGATAAACTGCTCAGTGTGATCGGTATGTGGAGCATTTAAAAACGCCTGCTCCGTAAGTTGATGTATTTTAGCCGCATCGGCAGGACTTTCATGACTTATTTGAATGTTCAATTTTGATCTCCTAACAGCTTAACGATATACCGCACCTCATGACGAGTAGACTAATTATGGGCGACAAAATCTAATAAAAAATAGGCCACTGGATTACAGTGGCCGCGCGTTAGACATCAAACCGACGACATTGGTTATGCTTCGAGATACTTTCCAATACCAGGCCAATTATCCCTATCTTTAAAGTCATTAATTTTGTAACCACTACCATTGGTAAAAGTGTCACGCACTTCGTCTAACAGCAAACAACACCATGAAAATGTATTTTTAGGATTACCAAGGCAATTATGACGAAACACCGATGTATGAGTGATAACATTTGAGTCAATCATGCTGGCATGAATCTTTTCAATAATGCTTAACATCGTATTATGTGTACAGTCGATAGACATAAAATACAGATTATTCGAAATTGGTATACTGGTCTTTTCGTAGGTTTTTTCGGCATCAACAACTGACTCGATAGCGCCTAAAAGTGATCCTATATCTTGCTCAACATGCACTAAAACAAAACAGGGATCATCATAATCATCCATACTTTGTAGATATTGGCCTATTGAATCTGGGATTTCCTTTAATAACTTACTCATTAATTACTACCTACAATTAATAATATTGGCACTTAATGCCACATGAAGATATAAACGATGCTAGGGCCTGTTGATCTTTCAAGCTTGTTTTTACAGCGAATTGCTGGGTATTTATACAAGGCAGACGCTTTGTGGTGCAGTTGTTCTGCATAAAAAGCTGAGAACGCAGTAGAAATACCTAACAAACGCTGCCCGAAGGGGTCGGCTAAAAACGTTTTACTCTTTGTTAAGTGAATTTTGCTTAGATGACTAGGCTGCAATCCACTCGCCTCGATTAACACGTTTTTGTCTCGAACAACATTCAACCAGCAAAGATCAACAGGCCCTAGCTACCTAATTCAAACCACTGCACAGGAAACAAAATCCAACGTAAATATCAACAGATCAAATGTTCCCCTCTTGATATTTGGCTATATTTTTAGGCTGTTATCGCAAGCATAACTACTCTTGAACCTGCACCCCTTCATCGACTTCATAATCATCTAAAGCAGAATTAGTACGTATATCGAGTTTAACGAGTGGATTCTCAGTTGCCCATAGGGCTCTCAATTTAGGGTTATGGCTAATATCCAACTCAGTCAACTTGTTATCTGTGATATATAGCTTCTTTAAGTTGCTATTTTGACTCAGATCTAATTCAGGTAACTGGTTATACATCAGGCTCAACTTGCTGAGTTGCGTGTTATTACTAATATCAACTTTAACCAACTGGTTATCATTTAAGCCAACTTGAACCAGTTGTGGATTATGACTGAGATCTATCTCTTTTAAGTTGTTTTCTTTGGCCCACAAATATTTTAACTGTTTATTTTCTGATAAATTCAGCGTCTCAATATTGTTAGATACTACGCCTAGATCGGTAAGCTGTGGGTTTCGAGTAAGATCTAAATCGATGATCTGATTAAAACTGACATTGAGTTCAGTAAGTTTTGAGTTGTTATTGAGATCTAAGCCAGTTAGACGTGATTTAGTGATAGACACTGAAGTAAGCTCAGTATTATTACTGAGATCTATGCTAGTTAATTGTGATCCTGATAACCACAGCTCCTGCAAAGCAGGGAAGTATTTAACGTCATGGGCGTTATCTATATTTAGCTGCCGACAAACTAACTTAGTTACCTCTGCAGGATTGGTAATTTTTTGCGCTAAGACACACTGTTTAAAATTGTCATCCTTAAATTGAATATCGTTAACATTAAGCACATCAGCCGAAAACGCATTTAAAGATACTGCTAAGCTACATGTAGCCACTGTAAATAATTTTTTGTCACCGATCATATTATAACTCTTTGTAAAATGAATAAATTTTAATGGTGTTTTCTATACTAAAGGCCAATAAAGCACATCCAGAGAAGGATAAGTTTCATGTAAAGCCTGCGCGGTTTTGCAGCCTCGCCAAGCTAAATAGAAAGCGGAGTAGACAGTCACAAAGAAGCCATCAATGATGGTAAGCATACCGCAGATGAATCACCCTATGCTCCTCCAAACGCTCAGTCTAAACACAACACACCAAAACTATTAAACCCTTACTATACAACAATTTAACCTTGTAAACTAAACTTTTTTGTAAATTCACGTAGGGTAAAGGTGTTACCAATTGACAGACCAACTCAAATGTCGTTCTTAAAACTCAAATAGTAAAAACCCGGTTATCTTTCGATAACCGGGTTTCTTAATGTGGCAAGAGATGGCTGGTTTTAAACGTGAAGAACCCAAGGTGTAAAAACCACTGTAACGACTGCCTCAGCTTGGAACCATAACGAAAAGGGCCACTCTTTCGAGTAGCCCTTTTTCTTAATATGATATAGAGATAGTAAGCTTTAAAAAGACATTAAATTAAACGAAAAAAGGCTTCCATTACTGGAAGCCTTTTTTCTTAATGTGGCGGAGAGATAGGGATTTGAACCCTAGATGGGCTATAAACCCATGCCGGTTTTCAAGACCGGTGCATTCGACCACTCTGCCATCTCTCCGAACGCCGAGAATAATAAGGATACCGCCGAAAAATGTAAAGCCTAAATTGTACTGAATGACTAACAAATAACCCATTAAGGTTATTTTTAATGATAACCGCCTTAAAAACCACCTTTGCGCTGTTAATTTAAACGCTCACCTTTGCCTCTGGCTCCCTGATTTCAGGATAATTAGCACTGCAACGATGCACTATAAGCCGAAGAGGCTGTGACGACACAATGTTCAATAAGGCAACCCACTATTGGCAGACCGCCCCCCACTAACAATGTCCCTTTAACAATAAGCGTTAAGTGACTACTTGCATTCATCGCAATTTAATCAGTCACTATTTAAAATTGAATCCATATTGGCCGATGGCGAGTTAACTCACTCGCTTATCGCGTTGGTTCAGTCTCCAGTAACCGTTGTAGCTCAGACAGTGATCCCACTTGATAATGGGGTGTTATTCCCTCCGGTTGCACTTGATTACTGTGGTTTAACCAGCACGTATCGAATCCCGCATTAAGCCCACCCTGAATGTCTGAGTGGGGATTGTCACCCACCATCAACACATGCTCCCTTGGCGGATGATTCATCTGCGACAGCGCATGATTAAAAATGGCCACATCGGGTTTGGCGACCCCCACCTCTTCAGATATTACCACTGGCGAGAACGCATGTAGCAAGCCAGTACGTTGCAAACGTATGGTCTGCAGCGCGGTGAAGCCGTTGGTGATGATACCCATGTTAACTTTACCATGCAGAGCATCGACCAACTCTTTTGCCCCAGGTAACAAGGTGCAGATGTCAGCCATGGCGGTCAAAAAGGCGCTATTAAGCTGCTCGGCGGTCACTTTTAACTTGTCGGCCCATGCCTGAAAACGGGTGATCTGCAGGTGCGCTGCACTGATCTTACCGTCTTGATAGGCAACCCATAACGGCAAATTGACCGTTTGATACACCTCGAAATCAGTGCGCGTAAAATCCACGCCAAAGCGCGAAAACATCAGCTGTAAGCCACGAAAGGCATCAAAATGAAACAGGGTTTCGTCGGCATCAAACAATATCCATTGGTACTTCATCAAACACTCCAATTACGTCAACTCACCATTTAATGCGGCTACTGTAATGCCAAGCGACCTTAATGCCAACTCTTAAGTCAGCCAATACTTACCTCAATGCCACGCGGGTTATTTCACGACTTGATAGCTATCGCTGGCCCAATCGTAGCGATATAACACCCCTTGCCATTCATACACAGTTGCGCCATTGTGCTGCCTAACACGCGCATTAGCAGGTAGAGTCTTAATCGCAGCGCTGGTCTGCACCCCGGTGGTGATTTGCAGCGGCGGCCGCACTGGTGTCGACTGTGTAGCAGGCTTAACGACATCGCGCCGCTCATAACGGTAAGGATAACGCCACGCCTGTTGCCAGTAAGGGCGGTAATAAGGACGATAAGAGTAAGGGCGCCAATAGGCAGAGCCTGTGCTAAATCCTATATTCCAGCGCCAAGGATCCCTGTAGTCATGCCCCCAGCGATGGCCCCAACTTGAGCTCCAGCTGGGCTCAACCCAAACATTGCTACGCCAACTGAAACGATCATCATCTTGATTACCTGCGGCTACAGGCGTCACGCGCAATAACATCAGTAAACTTAGGCCAATGACAGGCAAAACCTGCCTTTTAATAGGGTATCGATAAGCCGATTTAATCTGTTTCATCTGCTATGCTCCAGAGAAAAACATCACCTCATATTACGCCGATTGATGCAGGCTTCAAACTCAGGCCATTTTGCTGAAAAATGACCCATTAACGAATTTGGGAATAGCCAGCAAAAATGGTATAGTGCGCGCCATATCACATTATTCTTAGCGCGAGTATTTCCACATGAGTTTTAAGGATTTACGCAGTTTCATCGATCACCTCGAGCGTAACGGTGAACTTAAACGTATTAGCTATGCTGTCGATCCACACCTAGAGATGACAGAAATTGCCGACCGCGTCTTACGCGCTAAAGGCCCGGCATTACTGTTTGAAAATCCTGTGGGTAAAACCATGCCGGTACTCGCCAACTTATTTGGCACACCTAAACGAGTGGCCATGGCACTAGGTAAAGAAGACCCATTAGCACTGCGTGATGTGGGTGAATTGCTCGCCTTTTTAAAAGAGCCTGAACCGCCGCGCGGCTTTAAAGATGCGATAGCCAAGATCCCCATGTTCAAGCAGGCACTCAACATGCCGCCTAAAACCGTACGCAACCCACCCTGCCAAGAGGTGGTGTTAACTGGTGATGATGTCGATTTAACTCAACTGCCCATCCAGCACTGCTGGCCTGGCGATGTCGCGCCGCTGGTCACTTGGGGTCTCACCATCACCAAAGGGCCGCGCCAAAAACGGCAAAATTTGGGGATCTATCGCCAACAGTTACTGGGTAAAAATAAGCTTATCATGCGCTGGCTCGACCATCGCGGTGGCGCTCTCGACTTTAAAGACTTTAAGCAGCAGCACCCGGGCGAACGTTACCCGGTTGTGGTGGCGCTTGGCAGCGATCCTGTGACCATTTTAGGGGCGGTAACGCCCGTACCTGACTCCATGAGCGAATACGCCTTTGCTGGGTTATTACGTGGTGAGCGCACCGAAGTCTGTAAGGCCATTAGTTGCGATCTTGAAGTGCCGGCGACCAGCGAAATTATCTTAGAGGGGTACATAGACCCAGACGAGATGGCCGAAGAAGGCCCCTATGGCGATCACACTGGTTATTACAACGAAACCGATGAGTTTCCGGTATTTACCGTCACTCACATCAGCCACAGAAAAGACGCTATCTACCATAGCACCTATACCGGCAGGCCACCCGATGAGCCCGCTATGCTTGGGGTCGCACTGAATGAAGTCTTTGTGCCTATTTTGCGTAAACAATATCCTGAGATCATCGACTTTTACTTGCCACCTGAAGGGTGTTCTTATCGCATGGCAGTGATCTCCATTCGTAAGCAATATCCGGGTCATGCTAAGCGGGTGATGATGGGCGCTTGGTCTTTCTTGCGTCAATTTATGTATACCAAATTTATTGTGGTGGTCGATGACGATGTTAATTGTCGCGATTGGAACGATGTCATATGGGCCATTACCACTCGTATGGATCCTAAACGCGATACTGTGATGATAGATAATACCCCTATCGACTATCTCGACTTTGCCTCTCCGGTGGCGGGCCTAGGCTCGAAAATGGGCATGGATGCAACCAACAAGTGGCCGGGCGAAACCGATCGCGAATGGGGCACCCCCATTGTCATGGATGAAGCGGTCAAACAGAGAGTCGATAAGATTTGGGATGAATTGGGCATCGATGATGCACCGACCCTATAATTGAGCTGTAAAGCGGCCTAGCCTAGGCCGCTTTACAGTGCACAACATTAACTGAAAACTCTAACCCATTGCATAGTTAACTTGGATAGCGACTATTCGAAGGAGATAGAAACCTCCATAGAGAGGTCTAGAAGGAAACAAAATGAACACCATTCGCTGTAAAGTAGAAAACGTCACCGCCTTTAATGATGCCGTCTATCAAGTCACATTGACCCCTGAAACCGAATTTGACTTTAATGCTGGTCAATATCTTTGTGTGGTCATGGGTGAGCAAGATAAACGCCCCTTCTCGATAGCATCAGCCCCTGGCGCGAAAAACATAGAGCTGCACATTGGCGCCGCGGTCAGCGAAAGCTACCCGATGCAAGTGGTCGAAAAACTACAAAACAGCGAATACATCGATATCGAAGCCCCGGGTGGCAACGCTCACCTGCGTAGCGAGAGTACTCGTCCACGCCTTCTGATTGCTGGTGGCACTGGCTTTTCGTATATAAAGAGCATTGTCGAGCAGCAGATCGCCTTGGGGCAAACGGTTGAAACCATGCTCTATTGGGGCTGCCGCGATCAAGACGCCATGTACTTTGAAACCATCGCGCGCCAGTGGCATCAGGCTCACCCTTGGCTGCATTTTGTGCCCGTAGTTGAACGAGCACCAGCCAACTGGCAGGGTAAGCAAGCCAACTTGCTAGAGCAGATCAAACAAGATTTTATCAGCCTCAGCGGCTACGACATCTACATTGCAGGACGGTTTGATATGGTGGGTGCGGCGCGCGAAGTGTTCCGTGACATAGGTGTCGACGAAGATCACCTGTACGGCGATGCATTCGCCTTTATTAAGTGATTAACCCCACTCAATTTTTAATGGCTTATTCATAATATAAAAATGGCGCTATCTGCGGTAAGTGTTGGAGTTACATCCACAGCCATCGGTAGCGCCCTTTTTTGTCGCTGAGCGAGTTATCCATCACCTTTTGCAGCCACACCTCACTACAGCGAAACTTTCTCATATTTGGTCCAGGTGACTAAGTTGCCTAATAGCGGCACCACCCACACGGCTGAACCTTGATCATTATAGATCCGATAATAAAACAGCTCTTCGTCACGAATATTGTGTTTGCGGATCTCGCGGTAAAAATGCATCGCAGAGGGGCTCACCACCTCAGGCTTTATCAAATCTTTTTGCAGCACCTTCACATGAAACACATCCACCTCGAGCTCGCCAATGTGCTGACGATACTGCTCAAACACGCCGCGCACTTGATACTTAATCGGGGTCGTTAAACAATCTTGATCGGTAATGCAGGCGCTGGAGTAAAATTTGCCACTCAACGGCTGGTCATAGACCATAGAGATGCTCATATCCGCGCGCACTAATAACTCATTAGCCACCGGAAAATAGATATCGCCGTGATAATGATGCTCCACCAATTCATCACCATCTGCATCGCCCGAAGGGATTAAGATGCGATTGTAGCGAATACGATTTTCCATCATTTCGCTAAGTTCATTAAACTTAACCATATTGAGGCCGGCAGGCACTTGCCCTGTGGCGGTTAAGTTGATCAGATGGTCACCCATGCAATGGCCCTGTTCATCGGGTGGGCAAATCGCTAAGGAATAGTGGTTGCCGTCGGTCAAAGCAAATCCCTTAAAGTCTTGCATGGCATCGATATGATTAGTCTCTGGCGCGATATGTTTTTGCCACATCGACGGATGCAGCTGGGTTTCGCCATTGGGATAGATCAGAGTTAACGAACTGGTTTTGCCACCAAGATTAATATCGAGGGTTTTGTCGGCGCGCCAATGCCCAGCCTGCTTGACCACTTGATGATAATCGCTGTTGTACCATAGGGTCGCAATGAGGGCTAATAGCACCATAATGCCGCCCACTTTCACCATTAAAGAGACATCGATTAGCGCATGCTTAATGGACTCAGCATCGTTAACCGCCAACATGGTAACGTGGGATTTAGCCGACACATGCAGCTGATAACCGCGTCTGGCCACGGTTTTTAATTGAATTTCAGGAAAGGGTTCGAGTTTCTTACGCAGCGTACTGACGCATTGTGTCAATGAGGTTGCCGCGACCACTCGGTCAGGCCAACCCACCTGCAGCAGCAGATCCTTGTCGCATATCGCATCAGGGACCGACAGTAAATGCGCCAAAATCGCCGACTCAGAAAACGTCAAATGGATCGTGCTCGCCGTGGCACGATCATATAATTGTTGCGCTTCGCCATCGAACTCCAAATATGGAGTAACTTTCACCACCTAGCACCTCTATCATTCCAAATAGCAAAATTAGGAAAATCTTATTATTATCATTGAGATTTTAGTCAAAGCCTGACTGGTTTACTGTGATAAATTGCTCACTTCTTTTAACACAAAATACAAATTTCTGTAAAAATTGGTATCCTAGGCTAATGCCTGCTTATCACACCACCAAGGCTTAGTGTTGCGAGAGTCTGATGGGTTTAAAATTGAATATCAAGTCTTTCGCCCAATAATCTAAATCGCCTTACGCATAAAGGTACGCAGGGTCAGCCAAGCTAATAGCGCTACCCACAACAACATCAGTCCATATAGCCACAACGCGCCCCCCTGAAATTGGCTCAATAAAGGTAAGCTGCCCATAGGAGCATGGGTGGCAAGCTGATTGATAGCACGATAAATATCGGTCGGGTTTAAGGCCATTAACAGCTGCACTAGCCATTGTACTCGATGCCCTAAATCGGCCACCAGCAGCGCCAACAAGAGTAAATCGTAAATTAACACTAGGGCGAACCACAGCGACAATAGTGTGCCAACCGCCTTGGCCTTTTCTGTGGCGCGCAGACTGACCACATAGCTTAGCAAAATAAACGTCAGGGCCAATAACCCGCTGCTGGCAATGAATTGGCCAAACACCCACAAGGTTTGTTGCCACTGATACCCTTGACCAAAACAGAGTAAAATGGTCGCGCTCAGGGTAAAACTGCTCACGATAGCGGCCAGCATAATACCGCTATGGGCCAACAATTTCCCTAAGAAAATATCCATTTTAGTCAGTGGATAGCTGAGCAGTAACAGCATGGTTCCCGACTCCTCTTCACCGACAAACGCATCGTAGCAAAGCAAGATGGCCGCCAAAGGTATGATCGCCACAGCTATGGTAGATAAACTGGCAATGACACTCACCAGCGACGGGAAGGCCAAGGTACCTGACACTGCGCTGCCAGCAAAGGTGACACTGAAGGCCAGCAGAAAAAACAAGCCAAAAATCACCGCCACCCAACGGTTACGCAAGCTGTCTTTGAGCTCTTTTGCGGCGATGATCATCATAGGCTGACGCCAGATCGCCCCACCGATTGTCGACATCATTTATACTCCCATAGGTTGCAATACGGGCTCGGTAACGAAACCTAAACCTTGCTCTGAGCAGTGCTGCATCTGCGCCATGTTGTGATGATAAATCTCGGCGAGCCCAGGCAAATGCAAGGTGAAATCAAAACGCTGGCATTTTGTGGTTAAGTAACGCACTAGCGCTGGCTGCTCAGACTGGGCGCAGTGCAGCGCACCTTGGCGATAAAACGCCTGTAGATAGGGGTGCGTGACCAGTAACGCCGCTAACCCATCAAGCGCTATCTTAACCTGCAATGGGCTTGCCTTTGCTAGCTCGGCAAACGTGCCATAAGCCAAGCATTGACCGCGCCCTAACATCATCGCCACATCCAGCTGCGACTCCACTAAATTAAGCTCATGGGTACAGATGATCACCGCGCAACCTTGACGCTTTAATTGGGCCACTTTTTGGTAGAGAAAGCTCGATGCCTGAGGATCTAAGCCCACCGTCGGCTCATCGAGTAGCAATAACTGCGGTGAGGCTAAAATCGCCTGCGCAAAGCCAAGCCGCTGCTTCATCCCCTTAGAGTAACCTTTAACCAATTTATGCTGGGCATAGCCTAAGCCAAACTCCTCAATCAACTGTGCGACTCGCTGATGACTCTCCCCTTTAAGTGCGGCGAAATAACGTAAGATTTCCGCCCCGGTCAACTTGTCATAAAAATGAATATTTTCAGGTAAATACCCTACGTTGCTAGGTTTCTTCCCTGACGTTAACCTCTGCCCTAACACGTCGACTCGACCAGAGTCAGGAGTCAATAAGCCTAATATCACCTTAATTAAGGTCGACTTACCCGCGCCGTTATGACCCAGTAGCGCCATCGTCATCCCCCTGGGCAAACTGAGATTAATCTGATTAAGGGCGCGCAATTCGGCAAATTGATGCCCAACGCCTTCAAGTTGTACCGCTAAGTTATTGACACTCATAATGCGCCCCTCGTGTGCGCCGCCGCGCTATTTTCCATCAAAGGGTAACGGTCGATAACACCACTGGCGTCGACCGCCTGTATTTGGTTATCGAGCCACTTAAGTAATGTCACTATGGGGCTGGCCATTAAAAAACTCGCCTCGGGGTAGAGCCAAAATAATCGATCGAGACGATCGTTTGGCAGATGCATACTGTCGCCCACGCCATCACCATTAAGATCCCAGCCACGATAGTCGCTCCAATAATTGCCCCGCTGTTGCTCGCTCCACTCGACGCTCTGCTCGCCCACGTAACGCACTTGGGTGCCGTTATCGATAAAGCGATTGAGGGACACTTGATTACTCTCGCCGCCCAGCGCCATCGCAATACCAACATCATTATTGGCAATGTGATTATCCTTAATGTGGTTATCGCGGGCACCATAGATAAAAATGCCCTTACCTTCGGAAAACAGATCGCCTTTGATCGCATCAGGCGCGCTGATATTAGCCATTCGATTAGCCTCAACCAAGGCGCCATTGGTCATATTAAGCAATACGCCAAACTCTTTAGCATGGGTGACTTGATTATGGGCAAGATGAATATCGGTGGAGTTCATTAACGCATAGCCACCATCGACACGACAGGCCTGATTGTCCATGGCGCTATCTTGCTGGGTATACATGTAATGAATGCCATATTGCATGTCACTCATGTGATTGCCATACACTTGGCTGCCCTTACCCGACTCTAAATAGATACCATCTCTGACTTGCTGGATCTGATTGGCGCTGATCAAGGCGCCATCCACTCGCTGCAGATGGACGCCATCGCCGCGATCTAACTTAAAGGTGTGGCTGTCACCCGTGATGCGATTGCCGCAAATGGTCAACCGCTGCAGTTGCTGGGCATAAATGCCAAAACCTTGGCCACTCAATTGGTTATTCAGCAGCTGGACATCATCGCTGCCAGCATGCAGTAAAATGGCGGCATCTTTTTGGTACAGGTCGCCCCCCCATTGCTTAATGGTAAGGCCATTAATGGTGACATGGCTGGCATTAATCGTCAGCGCCGCCCCTTGGTGCTGCGCCTCGATAATGGCACCGGGGCGTCCTGTTATAGACAGGCTTTTATCGATAATAAACTGCCCTAAATAGGTGCCGGATTGCAACACAATATGGCTCCCCGGCGCAGCCTGTGCTAACTGATGCGACAGCTCGGCACTATTACTGACGTCAATCATCGCCCCCAGCGCCGCACTTTGCGGCGTGACCACTGCCATGCACCTTGTGTTAGTGGCCTCTGGCTCATCGGCACTGAGCTTAGTGCTGCTTAGGCTCAACACTAAGCCCATGCTCACTAAAGGCATCAATAGCGTCACAGTGCACTGCTGCCGAGCTCTCATCGTTGCAGACTCAACTTATTCTGCCGTTAACAAGGACAAGGTGATCTGCTCATAACTGAATACCGCACCACCATATTCGCGGGCAAATTGCTCGGCAGCCTCTGCTGTTGAAAAAGGCGCCACGGCGCTGCCCATTACCGCTTTGCGGCTGGTGCCATAGACATACCACGCCTGAGTCGCATCGATAAAGGCGCTATCGTCTGGATGGTCCCAATCGGTTACCGCCATATCATGGACATAGGCGTGACTAATTTGGCGCTGATTTTCTGGCTGTAGGGCAAACATAAACATGTCCCGCGTTGAACAGAAACTCGGATTAATCTCGCCGCCGCTGAGCAGCAACTCTCCCTTGGGGCCGGGGTATTTCTTAATCATCATGCCGCACATATGGCAGCGTTCATGCTCACCGATGGCGTTGGCATGATCATGGGCGGCATTCACTGACGCGGTGTCGCACCCTAAGGTAACCAACGACAGTAATATCACTAACAATGGGGCTCTGATGGCCATATGGACTCCTTAATGACGATGCAAGAATGGCGATTCAATGCCTCACCTCGGCGCGCGAGATGAGGCTTGAACACACAGTTAAATTGCGAAGTTTTGCCCCGCATACAGAATAAACATACGCAAGCACATCATGCCGCTCACCGCACATAAACCCGAGAGGTAAAATGCCTGTGATGAATGGCTAAATTGCTTACCCGTAGCGAAGTTAAGCAGCAGCGGACCACCAAAGCCCACCCCCACAACACCCAGCCAGAAGACCACCGCCCACGTGCCCGATTGAAAGGCTGCAAACGCACTTTGTGCGCCAGCGTTGCCTGTCATCAACGACATGATGATCATGAACAGGAACAGCGCCTCGGCAAACATAATTGGCCACTCTGCACCGTGCAAAATCTGCATATCCTGGCTGTGTCTATCTTCTTTAAACAGGCTCACTGCCAACATCTTGGCCGCCGCGGCACCGGCCGATAATCCCGATGCCACAAACAGCGCCGGTAATACCGAAGTATTAATGATCGGAAAGCGGATCAACGCCGAGATCAAAAAGCCAGTATAAGCACACACGGCTAATGCCAACACCAACACCAATGCCTCACAAGGGCGGCGCCAGGCGCGTAACTTATCGATAATGGGTAACAGTGGACGTAGCAATGGGATCTGCTTAATCTCTTCTTCCAAGGCAAACAGGGCGATCACTGCCACCAGCGGAATATAAGCCGACAGCGCGATCACCCCGACCGACATCACAGAGTTAAGGTTGTAATAAACTAATATCCGCCAGAAAAACAGCGGATTAGTTAAGTCCAGTACCAGACACAGCATCCCCAAGGCGATAGTGGCAAATGACACCAGCGCAGAGGCCTTCAAGAAAGGGGTATTGATGGTTTGTTGTTTATAAAACCGAATAAACAAGGCTACCGATAACGCCCCGCCAGAGATACCTGCAAAAAACAGATAAACGGCAATGGGCCATGGCCAGGCAACGCCTTCAGACAGCCCTATGGTAAATTCAAGTGTTCCGTCCATAGCTATACTCCCAATTTCACTACAGGTATGTATCGTAAACTGGGTTCGGTACCGAAATGTGACTTGATACGAACAGAGTCTTTTACCGCCAATAACCGACTCACATAGGAGTTAGGGTCATTGATATCGCCAAAGATCAATGCGTCATATCGACACTGTTGCACACAAGCAGGTAGCTCACCCTTAGCCAATTTGCTGTTTAAACAAAAATCACAGTTGTCGGCGACATCTGTGGCCTCATTGATGTAACGCGCATTGTAGGGACACGCCGCAATACAGTATTTACAGCCCGCACACTTACTGGCATCCATGGTGACGATACCCGTTGTGGGATCGCGATGCGCAGCGCCCGTAGGGCATACCGAAACACAAGGCGCATTTTTGCATTGCTGGCATGACACGCGCACATATTTACGCTCACAACCACAGTCAGTCTTACCGCAGTGAGGGCACTTTTGCCCCTCAACGTGGCCAGACTGCTGTTCTAGCAGTAAACGAGATTGCCCTTCGGGCAAGTTATTGGCCGTATTACAGGCCACTTTACAATCGCCACACCCCACACATTTATTTTGATCGAACACCATCACGTAATGCGGTTTGTTGCTATTGGCGTTTTCCTCTTTGACAGATGAACACCCTAAGGGCCCCAGTATCAAAGAGCTGGCTCCCAAACATTTAAGGAACCTCCGTCTCTCTATATTTTCACTCACAGCATCCTCCATCGGTCGGCATTGAAGCCCACCTGTTTTAACCTGATTTTTTAGGTGACTCTTTTACTCAGATGCAGTCACGATACGGTTAGCTATTTTCTGCTCAGCTTTCAAAATCGCATTGTTAATTGATGCTCGGTTAATACTTGGGTTGTCGCTATTCAATAACTGTTGCCAATAAACGATCGCTTGCTGAAAGTCCCTATTCAAGTAAGCGTGAGTCGCCATTAGCAGCAGAGACTGAACTTCATTCGGGTCGAGCACGAGCGCTTGAGCTATCACATCTAACACCTCTGCACTCATGTCTCGACCATCACGGTAATAGAGGGCATTGGCTTTCATGCCGAGCACTTCTGCGTCTGTCTCTATTGCCAGTAATTTATCCAGTGTGATAACCGACTCACGGTATAACCCGCCCTCTGTATAGGCGTAGGCTAAGTTGAGTAAGGCAATTTTATTGTTTGGCATCTCACTGGCGGCTTGGGCATTTTTGTTAATGTCGGCGGCAATAAGGTAGTCGATATTTTCATCGATAAAACCCTTATCCCAATCATTAAAACGCCCAATTTGGCTGTAAATTAATAGGGGAACCAGCAGTAGGGTAGCCGTCATAGCACTGGCTATTTTCCTGCCATACCGTGTCAAGGCGGCAGGCTTGATGGCCTTAGTGTCGGCGTTGTTTATGGCTCTGAGATGAAGTATCCATAAAGGAGCGATGAAACTCATTAACGTAACCACTATGGCAATAACCAGGCTATTCATAACCATCCCCACTGCTGGTGTGTAAACTTAGTGACCAGAACCCATCATGCCACCCATGCCCATGCCGCTTAACCCCATGCCTTTACTGTTTTCACCTGGCTCTTCAACCTTGACCAACTCCACATCAAATATCAGGGTTGAACTAGGCGGAATAATGCCCACCACCTCTTTGCCATAAGCAAGTTCTGACGGAATAGTCAGGCGAAAGGTTGAGCCTTCTGGCATGAGGGCTATGCCCTCTTTCCAGCCATCGATAACCGACATTAAGGCAAAACGATTGGGTTCATTACGATCATAAGAGCTATCAAATACGGTGCCGTCGACCAACTGCCCTTTGTAGTGCACTGTGACCACATCTGACTCTAGCGGTTTACGCCCAGAGCCTAGGGTGATGACCTCATATTGCAGACCCGAATCAGTCACAGTAACGCCTGGGTTGGTTTTATTGGTGGCGAGATACGCGCTGCCGGCGGCGATATTTTTAATCGACAGATCTTCGATGCGCTGCTCTCTGATAGTGTTGAGCTGCTCGGCTCGTGCATTTAAATGGGTCAAGATCTCCTCGTCCGACATCTTGCCCTCGCCCTTAAGCGCATCAATCATCCCTTGAATGACAGTGTCGATATGGATCTCGGCGCCGAGCTCAGTCTGATTGTAAATTTTGCCGGAAATATAATGGCCAACCGACGCCCCCATGGCATATGAGGCATCATTCACTTCTTGGCTCACTTCACTGGCCGAGGCCATCAACGAGAAACCGCAAAGTAGGGATAAAGTGGTCATCGATAAAGACTTCTTGGTGATCGTTTTCATATTGATTCTCTCTAAACGTTATTGCTCGAATGAATGTCAAATGGATAAAAATCTTATTGTTATGGTTTTTCAGTGGCTCGACCCGATAGGCGCCAGCCATAGATGCCATCATGCATCTGTCTCACTTGGGTGTACCCTAGCTTCATCACTTCTCGCGCCGCGATTTCGCTAGCATTACAGAGACGATTGGCACAATAGAACACCATGACGGCATCTTTGTCTTTAGGCAGTAACGCCTTCCAGTTATCGACGTTGAAGTACACGGCTCCGGGAATAAACCCTTCGGCCCAAAGCTCTAAGGTGTTTACGTCAAAAAAGTAAACCCCTCCTTGCTTGAGTAAGTGCTCGGCTTCCAGCAGGCTGATGGTGTTGAGCTTGATCTCATGATAGGTCGCCGGTGCCATCTCCCCGCCGCCGCCGGCATAACAAGGGGCGATACCGCTTGCCATCATGGCCGCTAAGATCATTCCAACGCATTGTTTCATATGCTTGCTCCTATTAACCTAGGCACAGAGGGTTATCTGTCTTCCATGCCTAGGTCCGTTAGCAATCCCTTTTAGTGAGCTTTAGCCGAGTAGCCGCTGCCGTCTAAAATGTTTTGCGCTTGTGTTACATAGGTCAGTGCTGCATCGAGACGCTTCTGGCTATAACGGAAGCCATGCACACCCCAAGAGCCGTCGTTCTTAATCAGATCAACTGTCTCTTGTGCTTTCTCTGCGAGCATAAGCACTTGAGTCTTGTCTTCAGTTGACAGCTTAGTGACTTCGAGTAACTGGTCGATGCGAACCAGAGCTTGTTCAACTTGGGTGAACACCTCTTTGATTGGCTTCTGCCACTTCATCACTTCACCGTAGATCTCCATCTGATCTTCATAATGCAGACCCGTTTCAAGTTCTGACTGGAACTGACTGTGACAACCTTTGTTTTCAACCACATCGTGGTCTGAAATTGAGGTACGAGCACAAGTCCACATTAAGTCTAGGTATGAACGACCCTCTTCATTTTTCGCCACTGTCCAACCTTTAGCGCCTTCAGGACCCGCAACACGCGACTGGCCTTCTGGTGGGTTAAGTGTTTTACGGGTTGGGCTGACATCAATTTTCCACATGTGTGACTTACGCACGGCGTCGAAACCAGCTTGGTCTGGGAACTGAATCGCTTTGAAGTTTTCACAACTGCCCATGTTAGGCATGTGACAGCTTTGACACGTTTGTTCACTATGAGTATCGGTATTGCTAGCGATTAAGGTTTGTGCAGCATGACAATCCTTACAATCTTTTTTCAGCTTGGGCTTGGTGATATCCGACTTCCAATCACCATCGGTAACTTCGTGTGGATCATGGCAAGTAATACAACGCATCCCCTTTTCATAGTGAACTGAGTTGTACATTTGCGACCCTTCAGTACCACATGAAGGACAAAGTGACTTCATCTTCACGCCAAAGGCATACTCACGCTTCTCTTGCGCTTGCGGTGTATCGGCTAAGGTTTCGTCATATTGGAAACGTTGGTGACAACGTTCACAATTTGACTCCATACCGCCTGTACCACCATCTAAGTGACCACCTGCGCCATGACACTCTTCACACGCGATACCGCGGCTAATAGTGTGCTCTTGCAGTTTCTTTGGATCGCCAAGGGCATCAAAGAACTCTTGTTTGCTTTGGAAATCAAATTTGAAGGTGTGGCACACTTCACAGTAAGAACTGGCAGGTTGGAACAACAACTCTTTACGGTATTTAGCGCCGTAAGAGCTCATGCCCCATTGATGCGAACCACTGGCACCGAACTCTTCCATTGTGGTGGGGAATTCAGGGATAACGGCATTGATTTTTTGTGCCATTTCAGGGGTGAGCCATTCCGCCCAACCACGTGAGAACTGGTTACCACCGGCAATCATCTTACCGGTACCATCTTTAAGTAAGCCGCCTTCGATATGATAAGTACCGCGGACTAGCCAAGAGTCGATAAAACCATATTTGGTACGTGGTGTACCCACGGTGGCGTAGATAGCATCCGGGGTAATACCATCTGGCAAGATGGAGGTATCCTTAGTCTGATACATGGTTTGTTCGATGTCGTTACCCACTTCTGGGTGCTCACCAGGGAAACGAATCGTTCTGGCATGACGTGAACGCTGCCACTTTTCATATTGGGTTGCATGACATTCGGCACATTTTTCAGGGCCAACAAAGTTATTAGGGTAATCAAGAATCGATTTAGCCCCTAAGCGATACTGCACCGCACGCGGCGCACCGACTCTGGCGCTGTACTTAGGACTAGAGCCTGTATCTAAATACTCTTCACCACGGTCACTGATATGATATTCGCCGACTAAATTACCGGCTTCGTGGTATTTAAACATGGGGTGGTTCTCAAATAAGAAGTCAAATAGCTCCGCCTCTTGAACCACATAATCTTGCAGTGTTTTCACACCATTCTTTTGTTCTGTACCTTGATAGTTAGCAATCGCATTTTGCGCGGTTTTGCCCATTTCTGGTACGCTGTTATATTTACCACCAGCAGCGTTAACATTAGCAATGGCACCGAAACAAAATAGCACGCTTAAGGCTACCTTGTGTTTCCATCGTCTCATCATTCACTCCTAAATATTATTTTATTTTGTATTGCTATAACCAACATTAAATTGCTCATCCATTACACAACCATCTGTTGGATTTAATAAAAACAACCGTTAACCGAACGACTTATACAACTGAGCAAGTTCAGTATTCTTCACATAAAAACCATTAAAAACATGAGCTAGCGCACACCTCCCACGCCATTATCTATCAACAGTTGTCAAACAAATAAAAACCCTTAAAAGACAATCAGGTAGGATTGGCGGTAGGTTTATTTTTTAGTTATAAATGGTGACTTTTTAGATATAAAAACAACTCAAAATATAGATTTATTTTTCAAAAATATTCAGCAAAGAGGACAGGTTGGTTTTACTTGCTTAAGCTCACAGAAACGCTGAAGCCATTAATTTAAGGTGAATTTAATACAGTCTCTATTTATCTACATAAGCAAAGTTAACGCTATCGATTAATAAATGCAGACACGCAAACAATTAATATCATCGGTGGGGCTATGGCGGCAGAAATTGGGTTATTACTACTTATTATTGCAACAGTGATCTGTTTACTAATCGCAGTGTTACCACTATTAAAAAACAGCAGCGAACCATACACAAATGCACTGATTAGCTTATTAATTCATCTCAATACCTTTGCCTTATTAGGGGCGATGGTGATTTTGGGTTACCTATTTATTGCTAATGATTTTTCAGTCGCCTACGTGGCAAACCATTCCAACACCCAATTAGCCAGTGTATATAAGGTCGCTGCGGTGTGGGGGGGGCATGAAGGCTCGATGTTGTTTTGGATAACCGCCACCGCCCTGTGGAGCAGTTTTATCGTCAACCAGCACAAAGCTAACAGCGCCTTCATGCGCAGCCTTTGTGCCATTCTCGCCGCCATCATGTGCGGCTTCTTACTCTTCTTACTGTTTACCTCTAACCCGTTTGCGCGCTTACTGCCCAATATTCCGCTCGAGGGGCGCGATTTAAATCCCATATTGCAAGACATTGGCCTGATATTGCATCCGCCGCTGTTGTTTATCGGCTATGTGGGCCTCACCGTCTGTTTTGCTGCGGCCGTGGCCGCGCTACTCGATACCCAAGCCAATATCCAAGCCCACTGCCGGCGCATCCGCCCATGGGCGATTTTAACTTGGGTAGCACTCACTGGCGGCAACGCCTTTGGCTCATGGTGGGCCTATAACGAGCTAGGTTGGGGAGGATGGTGGTTTTGGGATCCGGTCGAAAACGCCTCGTTTATTCCTTGGTTAGTGGCCACCGCCATGATGCATGCCCTCATATTGAGCAGTAAACGTGATGCTTTTTATGCCTCAACCCTATTCACTTGCCTTTTAGGTTTTGCTATCTGCCTGCTGGGCACCTTTTTAGTGCGTTCGGGAGTGGTGCAATCGGTACACGCCTTTGCCGCCGATCCGAGCCGAGGTGTGTCGATTTTAACCTTACTGCTGCTGTTTTCGGCTGGGGGTTTTACCCTGTTCGCCTACCGCGCGCCGTCACTATTCAAACCGAGCTGCTATAGCGTGTACAGCAAAGAAAGCCTGATGATGCTGGGCAACCTGATTCTTCTCGTCGCCGCGCTCTCCATCTTACTTGGCACCTGTTATCCGCTGCTCTATGAAGTCCTTACAGAGCAAAGTATTTCAGTCGGCGCGCCCTACTTCAACAGTCTGTTTATCCCGCTGCTGGTATTGATCTGCCTGCTGATGGGCGCAGCCCCCTTGGTACGCTGGCAACAGGCGCAGCCCAAGGTATTGATACCATTAGCCCTGTATGCTGGGCTGGCATTGGGGCTAGCGGTGCTACTGAACCTAATAACACTGCCTAAGCTTAGCGGCTACTTTCTTTGCGGCAGTTTTTCGGCCCTATGGCTCTGCATCTGTATTATCGCTGCAGTGCGGCAGCAATATGCGCACCGGGCGCCAAGCGCGAGCCGATCTCAGCGCTTTAATGGCATGTGTCTTGCACATTTGGCCGTGGCAGTGAGTATTTTAGGCGCAACCACTGTGTCTCATTTTGAGCAGGACGAGTTACTGCGAATGGGTCCGGGACAAGGTAAAGTCGTGGCGGGGTACACCTTTGTTTATGAAGCAACCGAGCAGGTTGCATATCCAAGCTACAGTGCGATTCAGGCGAAAATCCAGGTCAGCGACACCAAAGGTCAGGTGTTTGCTTATATTTATCCGCAGCGACAGACCTTTAATACTAACGGCATGCAGCTCTCGGCCGCAGGGATCCATCGCAGCTTGTTTGGCGACATCTACATCTCCATGGGGACACCGCTCAGTGACAGCGAATACCTTGTGCGGATAAGTTATAAACCTTTGGTCAATTGGATTTGGATAGGGGCCTTAATGATGATGGTGGCCGGTATCTGCCTGCTACGCCGTCCAGCCATTGTCGGCGCCGCGCGTCACACTTACAGCGCAGGGCATCGCCTTGGTGCGCCGTCAGTACATAATGGAGGGCTATGATGAAGTCTCAGCTGACACTTTGCCAACGTGTCACATTCAACTGTCTGCTATGGCTAGGATTAAGTGTATTTTCGGCCAACGCTGCAACGCCGTCATCCTTGCCCGCATCGACGTCGGCTCCAGTCTATTCTCAAGCCGAAATAAAAGCCTTGGGATTTGATATCGCTAAGTCGCTACGCTGTCCCATGTCGGCCAATCAAAACCTGTTGGACTCGCAAACCAAGATAGCCAATGAGCTCAAAGCAGAAATTTTTCTGCAGTTAGAACAAGGCAAACGTAAAAGCGAGATCATCGATTTTATGGTGGCCCGCTACGGCCAGCAGATCCGCTATATGCCAACCTTCGCCGCGGGAACTTTCGTGCTGTATCTGTTTCCGCTGGGGTTACTGCTATTGGTGTTCGCATGGGGATTTAAACAACATCAGTCCACTAAAACTCATAAAATCAGCAATATGGATACTCATCATGACTAAACAACTGCTGGCCATTATCGGCTTATTAATGCTACTCACTATGGGGCAATCACAGGCCGCTATGCCAAATGAAAAGGTGTACGCCACCGGTGATAACTTACCTAAACCCATGATCATGTCGCGCTTTATCGAGATGCAACACGCGCGCAAGGTCAGCGAAGTCCCTTTCGAAACCCTTGAGGGGGCTAAGGTTAACCTGAGCGATTATCGTGGCAATCTGGTACTCGTTAACCTGTGGGCTACTTGGTGTGCGCCCTGCATTAAAGAGATCCCTATGATGGACAAGATCCGGCGCGATAATCTCACCAATAAGTTAGTGGTACTGCCACTGTCTATCGATGAGCAATACGATCAAGTGGCCGCGTTTTTAACCCGCCATAACTTAGGTGACTACCCCACTCTTGTCGATCCGCAGCGGCAGATCGACAAGATGCTGCCTGCCGATGTGGTGCCTGCCACCTATGTGTTTGATGGTGACGGCAACCTTATCGGTTTTTTACGCGGCTATTTAGATTGGGGCGATAAAGAGGTGCAGCCCTACCTTGAGCAACTCACCGCTAAGTATGCATCGCCCAGCCGCCCTTAAATGTGTCATAGCTTATCCCCTTTTCATTGCTCCCGCCCGGCACCGCGACCCTTTCGTCGGGCGGTTTTTTTATCTCAGCATCGCTAGGCTCGGCGGTGGCAATGGCTTTCAATTGCCGCACCATTAAATTAGAATTGCGCCATTAATCGTTATATGCCAAGGCCATTTTGATGAAATTAACCGCACTACAGCAACCGCTTTATGATCACCTTTATCGCGATATTCACCAGTTCCGCTCCACCTTTGATCTGCCCATTGAAGATACCAGTAGTCTCGATGATAAAGCCGATACATTACACACCTCTTTAGCGATTGAAGAGCTTACCGAACTGGCCGAAGCCGATTGCCGCATAGAACAGGCCGATGCTATTGTCGACTCTGTTTATGTGTTAATGGGGCGTCTGGTGCATATGGGTGCCAAACAGGTTAACGACTGTATCGCTATTAGTTACCTTATCGATCTGCTGCTGCATGTGGCCAATAATCGTGATATCGATTTTGTGCGCTGCTGGGATGAAGTGCACTCGAGCAACATGAGCAAGGTGTGCCGCAATGAACAAGAGTTAGCAGAAACCGTCGCTCATTATGCTAAACAGGGTGTTGACATTGTCGGTAGTAAGAAAGGCGACTTCATCATAGCTAAATGTGCTAAAGATGTTGATATGGCAGGTAAAGTCGTGCGGCAAGGTAAGGTGCTAAAGTCGGTTTATTATCGCCCTGCCGACCTTAACAGCTTGGTAAAGGCCTAACGTTTCCTCCTCGGGAGCTGACTAACACAATCTGTCTAGGATGAGATGAGACCTAAGTGTCATTAATTTAATCCTAGCCGTGATCCAGTTAACAGCTAGGATAATAAGCGCTACTCGCTAACCGATTTAGATGATTGAATGGGGTTAAATGAATCTAGTGCTTATCGTCCCTGAGGAATTATCATGACCAATAATATTGCAGCCTTACTTGCCACTACGGCGCTATTTTTTAGCACTCAGGTATTGGCTAATGGCGGTTGCGCCTTTGAAGGCAAGCAGGAAGGCTTTATTGCCACTTGCAGTGAGGAGAAACAAGAAGTGATTCTAACCGGTATTGTTCCAGCACAAACCTTAGTGACCGAGCTCAGTGAATTTAGTGAAGGTTACCAAACTTATCAAGTCGATACGGCGGCCATCGAACCATTAAAGGCGATCACAGAGCCGACAGAAATTGTCGTTATTATTGGCACTTGGTGCCCCGATTGTCACCGCGAAACGCCGCGCTTTATTCGTATCATAGAGCAGCTGAACAACCCCAACATTAAGGTGACCTACATTGGGGTGGATCGCAGCAAACAAGATAGCGAAGGCTTAGCGGCGCAGTACGAATTTAGCCGTATTCCGACCTTTATCGTTAAACAGCAAGGTAAAGAGATTGGCCGCATTGTTGAGCGCCCACAAACCTCATTAGAAGTCGATCTGGCCAACATACTTAATTAGGCCGTTCTGCATAATGCATTAACAAAAGCCGCATTAGCGGCTTTTTTGTACGTGTATTTTGCGAGTCAAATGTTAACTTACGGCGTTAAATTAAGTGGGGCTATCACTTAACTCTGGCGCTCAAACTATGGGGGTTAAAACAAACATTTATTGGAGGTAAGAGGTAATCATGACGCAGAGGTGGCTGAAATTCGCTCAGATAATTGCAGTAATACGCCTTCACGTAGCGCCCCGCCCGACAAATTTAACGACTCAATATGCAGTACATTAAATAAGCCTAGCAAAATCGATAATCCTGCCACAAAAGTGGTTGCCCGCTCATGATGCAAGCCTTCAATCTGTTGCATGCTGGCATCGGTTTGAGTGAGCACTTCTTCGCGTAATTGCCGTAAAATCGCCGGGGTGATGGTGGCTGAGATACCACGGGCATTGAGTAATTCAACCACAGATTGCACCGTACCCGATGCCCCAACCACACCATGCCAGCCCAATTTAAGCAGTTGAGCACGATAGTCGCCCAACAGGCTAACGACATGAGCCTGGGCAAGATCAAAGTCTGCTTTTTGATACGGAAATTGATTGAAAAACTGTTGGTTAAACGTGACGCAGCCCATGGCAAGGCTGGTTTTGAGAAGCACTTTGTCACCATCACCAATAATAAACTCAGTGCTGGCACCGCCAATATCGATCACCAATCGGCGACCCTCTGTGGTGGTGGTTGCAACCATGCCTTGGTAGATCAATTCCGCTTCACGCAGCCCCGAAATAATCTCAATCGGTTGACCTAAAATTGGCAACGCCGCTTGGCAAAATGCGCTGGCATTGGTGATGCTACGCAGCGTCGCAGTGGCAATGACGGCAATATGGTCTCGGCTAATGCCCTCTTTATCGAGCATCTGTGAAAACATCTTTAGGCAGTCAAGACCACGGGCAAACACCTCGGGGCTTAACACGCCATCGGCGCCAATACCTTCTGCAAGGCGCACTTTACGCTTATATTTTGCCACCACTTTAGGGCTACCGGCGACAGTTTGCGCCACCAGCATATTAAAACTATTTGATCCTAAGGTGATGGCCGCATATTTCGGCCCTAAGGCAGCGCGCTTCATTTAGCTGTGTCTACGCGTCCTATCATGACGTCTTGGGCGTGCGCCCGGACGAGCACCTTGCGGTTTGCCACTGCCAGGTCGGCTAGCGGTGCGTGTAGTATGCTTACGGTGAATGCGTACAGGCGGCGGCAAATCGGTCAGCAAGGCTTCGCTGTCATAATTGGTGACAGGAATAGAGTGCTGAATGTAGCTCTCGATCGCAGGTAAATTAAGGGCATACTCTTCACAAGCAAAACTGATCGAAATCCCTTTTTGACCAGCGCGACCCGTACGACCAATACGGTGTACATAGTCTTCGCAATCATCGGGAAGATCATAATTATACACATGAGATACGTCAGAAATATGCAAACCACGTGCAGCAACATCGGTGGCAACCAAGATGTCTAGCTTACCTTGGGTAAACTCTTCTAAGATGCGAATACGCTTCTTCTGTGGCACATCACCCGTTAGCAGCCCCACACGATGTCCGTCGCCTTCTAAGTGAGCCCACAACTTTTCGCAGCTATGTTTGGTGTTACAAAAGACGATGGCTTTATCTGGCCAATCTTCTTCAATTAAGGTCAACAACAAACGTAGCTTCTCATCCTGTGAAGGATAGAAAATTTCTTCGGTAATGTTTTTTGAGGTCTTTTCAGTGGGGGCAATTTCGACTTTCTCAGGATCATTCATATGATCATAAGCGAGCTCTTGCACCTTCATCGACAATGTCGCCGAGAACAGCATATTCAGGCGCGATTTGGCGTCAGGCATACGTCTGAAAAGGAAACGAATATCTTTAATAAAGCCTAAGTCAAACATGCGATCGGCTTCATCGAGTACCACGGCCTGAATCGCACTGAGATTGAGTATCCCTTGACGAACGTAATCGATTATACGCCCTGTGGTACCAATTAAGATATCGACGCCTTTATCAAGTACCTTACGCTGCACATCGTAGCTTTCGCCACCAAAAACAATCCCGACTTTTAGTCCGGTGTGCTTAGCCAATAAGTTGGCATCTTTGGCAATTTGAATCGCTAATTCGCGTGTCGGCGCCATCACAATCGCACGAGGCTGATTGATCTCACGTCCTTCAGGAGCTGGAGTGGTCAGTAAGTGGTTAAAGGTGGCGACCAAAAAGGCTAAGGTTTTACCTGTACCTGTCTGTGCTTGACCCGCAAGATCTTTATGCTGGAGTAAAATTGGTAATGATAATGCTTGGATTGGCGTGCAATATTCAAAACCGCTTTCGATTAGTGCCTGTTGTATCTCTGGATGCAGAGTAAAGTCGGCAAACTTTGTATTTGTTAAATGTGTTTCGCTCATAGCGCAAGCATACCAGTTAGGGTTGCAATAAGGAACTTAATCGTTTGAAATAGCGGCTAATGAAAAAACAGCTCTGAAAGCCGCTAAAAAAATCTTGAAAAGCTGATTTCAGACCCAATATACAGCTTAAGCCATTAACAAACCAGTAATGGCACCTCAACTGGAGAACATCATGAGCGATAAAATTATTACCTTAAGCGACGACAGCTTCGAAAACGACGTACTTAAGTCTGACATCCCTGTAGTGGTGGATTTCTGGGCTGAATGGTGTGGTCCTTGTAAAATGATCGCCCCAATCCTAGATGACGTAGCAGAAGAGTACGAAGGCAAGGTAACTATCGCGAAGCTAAACGTTGACCAAAACAATGCTTCACCAGCTAAGTATGGCGTACGTGGTATTCCTACTTTACTTATCTTCAAAAACGGTGAGCTAGCCGACACTAAAGTGGGCGCATTGTCTAAGACTCAACTTAAAGAGTTTATCGACGCTCAGCTGTAATACCTCGATCTCTATGACATTTTGATCATATAAAGTGACTCTCGACACAGCTTACAAAAGTAATTGTGTCGGGATTCGCTAAATTTCTAGACGCCTAGCCTTGTTAGTGCTACTTTAATAACCAGACTCATTCTAACTAACCCACTTCTTGCTATTCGATCGATATTCTTAAATGTTGTACATTCATTGATCAAAGATAGCATTGTCACGTAAGAACAAGACCCACCAAGATGAATTTATCAGAATTAAAAGACACACCGATTTCAGATTTAGTACAACTCGCCCAAGACATGAAGTTAGAAAATATGGCCCGCGCTCGCAAGCAGGACATTATTTTCGCAATCCTTAAAGCCCACGCAAAAAGCGGCGAAGATATTTTCGGTGGTGGTGTTTTAGAGATTCTACAAGATGGTTTTGGCTTCCTGCGTAGCTCTGATGGTTCATATCTCGCTGGCCCAGACGATATCTATGTTTCACCCAGCCAAATTCGTCGTTTCAATATGCGAACGGGTGACACCATCTTTGGTAAGATCCGTCCACCAAAAGAGGGCGAACGTTATTTTGCCTTATTGAAAGTCACCGAAGTTAACTTCGACAAGCCTGAAAACTCTCGTAATAAAATCCTATTTGAAAACCTTACCCCACTGCATGCTGAAGAGCGTATGCGTATGGAACGTGGTAATGGTTCAACTGAAGATATTACCTCGCGAATTTTGGATCTGTGTTCACCGATTGGTAAAGGTCAGCGTGGTTTGATCGTGGCGCCGCCAAAAGCCGGTAAAACACTGCTACTGCAAAACATGGCGCAAAGCATTGCCTACAACAACCCAGAAGTGGTGTTGATGGTACTACTGATTGATGAGCGCCCTGAAGAAGTGACCGAAATGCAACGCATGGTAAAAGGTGAAGTTATCGCTTCTACCTTCGATGAGCCAGCAAGCCGTCACGTACAAGTGGCCGAAATGGTAATCGAAAAAGCCAAGCGTTTAGTTGAACACAAAAAAGACGTAGTGATCTTACTCGATTCGATTACCCGCCTAGCACGTGCTTACAACACAGTGATACCATCATCAGGTAAGGTACTTACCGGTGGTGTTGACGCTAACGCACTGCATCGTCCAAAGCGCTTCTTTGGTGCTGCACGTAACATCGAACACGGTGGCAGCTTAACCATTATCGCTACTGCGTTGGTTGATACTGGTTCGAAGATGGACGAAGTGATCTACGAAGAATTTAAAGGTACAGGTAACCAAGAACTTCACCTGTCGCGTAAAGCTGCAGAAAAACGTGTATTCCCAGCGATTGATTTCAACCGCTCAGGTACTCGTCGTGAAGAGAAACTGACCACACCCGAAGAGCTACAGAAAATGTGGATCTTACGCAAAATCCTTAATCCAATGGATGAAGTGACGGGTATGGAGTTCCTTATCGATAAGCTTGCCATGACGAAAACGAACGAAGAGTTCTTTACCGCCATGAAACGCTCTAAAAGCTAAACGATAGATTATCTATGCTGAATAAAAATGCCGCTAATGAGCGGCATTTTTTATGGCAAGATGGTGCTGTTTCTATACCAAGGCACCGGCCATTTTACGGCGTAAATAGGCAATTTGCTGCATATGCGGTAGATCTTTCGGGCAGTTATCCTGGCAGCCGAGCAAGGTCATGCAACCAAACACCCCATCTTGATTACCAATCACATGGTAAAAGTCTTCCACGCTACGGGCATCACGGCTATCGAGTTCAAAGCGGGCAATTTTCATCATGCCTACGGCACCGACAAAGGTGTCGCGCATCTGCTTAGTGGCGCAGGCTGACACACACACACCGCACTCAACACAGCGGTCGAGCTCATACAGTTTAGCCGCCTCTTCGGGTGCCATCGGCGCCTCGATACGATGGATATCGATTTCATCCTGTCTTGGATGCAACCACAGCTTTAGGCGTTCGGCGAGTTCGCGCATAAACTTACCCGTATTGACCGATAGATCGCCAATTAATTCAAAACCCGGTAGCGGCATCAAGGTGATCTCGCCTTTAGGGTATTTACTGGTTAAGGTGCGGCACGCCAGCGTCGGATACCCATTGATCACCATGGCGCAGCTACCACAAATACCGGCCCGGCAGACAAAATCGAACTGCAATGAAGGGTCTTGCTTCTCTCTCAGCATGTTCAGTGCAATAAACACTGTCATCCCTGGTGCTTCTTCAAGCTGGTATTTAACCATTTTAGGCTTATCACCCGGCTCTTGCGGATCGTAGCGGAAAATATTAAAGGTTAAGGTTCTACCTTGGCTCATTTGGCTTCATCTCCAAGCTGCGCGCGATTGCTCAGCGATTTATCATGTAGACGCTCGTTTTTCTCTTGTAGAGACGGGGGAACTTCGAAGGGCATCAACGCATGCTGCCGCGCATATCGGTCTGCATCATCAGGCAATTGACTTAATATTTCGCTGATCTGCTGCTCACGTTTTTCGGTATCAGGATGTGCTATCGCATTATTGATACCATAGCCACGATAACCTGGCGGCAACTCCATTTTCATCACATCCAGCTGTTCATAATCGAGCACGGGTAACGTAGCATCGGCACTGGGCCAGCTCGATAGCGTGCGGTTGAGCCACTCTTTATCGTTTCGCTGCGGGAAGTCTTCACGAGCGTGGGCACCGCGACTTTCGGTGCGCGCCTCGGCCCCACAAGCGACTGTGAGTGCCACTTTAAGCATGCGCTTAACCCGCAAAGCTTCAACCAACTCAGGGTTGGCATGGCGTTTCTTACAGGTTAAGCCGATATTGCGTGAGCGCAGTAACAAGGCTTGCAACTCATCTACTGCCTTTTGCAGCTCGGGACCGTTACGGAAAATACCCACGTAGTCCATCATGATGCGCTGCATCTCGAGCTTGATATCAAAAGCGGATTCGCTGCCTTGACCTTCGACCAAATCGTCAATTTCGCTGCGCACCTGATTAACAAACTTTTCCACTAGCGCGGTATTAATCTCTAAGGTATTTTGCTGACAAAAATCAGCAACATATTTACCTATTATCATGCCGCCTACTACGGTTTCAGCCAAGGAGTTACCGCCTAAACGGTTAAAGCCGTGCATGTCCCAGCACGCCGCTTCGCCGACGCTAAATAAGCCTTTAAGCTGCGGGCTTTGACCTGTGGCATCGGTGCGAATACCGCCCATCGAATAGTGCTGGGTCGGGCGCACTGGGATCCAATCTTTAGCCGGATCGATACCTAAAAAGTTTTCGCAGATCTCTTTGACTTCACGCAGGTTAGTCTCGACATGTTTACGTCCCAGCAAGGTAATATCGAGCCACAGATGCGGCCCATATGGGCTGTCGACCCCTTGCCCTTTACGAATATGCTCGGTCATGCGCCGCGACACCACATCACGAGATGCCAGCTCCTTTTTCTCTGGCTCATAGTCGGGCATAAAACGATGACCATCTTTATCACGCAGCAAGCCGCCATCACCGCGGCAGCCTTCAGTGGTTAAAATCCCCACTGGCACAATGGCGGTAGGGTGAAACTGCACCGCCTCCATGTTACCCAGCTTAGCCACACCCGTTTCAAGCGCTAATGCTTGGCCAATGCCTTCGCAGATAATGGCATTCGTTGAGACTTCGTAAATTCGTCCATAACCGCCAGTGGCAATCGTGGTCGATTTAGCAATATAGGCACGTAACTCGCCCGTGATCAGGCAGCGAGCCACCACACCGTGGCAGCGCGTGCCATCGTGAATTAAGGCTAAGGCTTCGATACGCTCATGAACGGGGATATCTAATGAAATCGCTTTATTATCGACCGCATAAAGCAATGAGTGACCCGTGCCGTCTGCCGTATAGCAGGTGCGCCACTTCTTGGTGCCACCAAAATCACGGGCATTAATTAACCCGTGGGCAGCTTCTGCCTCTTCAATGGTGACCTTTTGGGCATTCACCACGACCTCACGCGGCCCTTTGGTTACCCGAGTCCAAGGTACGCCCCAGTTTGCGAGTTCGCGCACCGCTTTAGGGGCGCAATGGGCAAACATGCGTGCGACCTCTTGATCGCACCCCCAGTCCGATCCTTTTACTGTATCTTGAAAATGGACATCTTCATCATCGCCCATCCCTTTTACCGTATTACCAAGGCTTGCCTGCATCCCCCCTTGGGCGGCCGCCGAATGGGATCGTTTAGCTGGGATCAATGACAATACAACAGTATCTAACCCTCGCTCTTTTGAGGCTATCGCCACCCTTAGCCCCGCGAGTCCGGCTCCAACGACCAAAGAATCGGTATATATCAGTTTCACACTTGCTCCTTAACAGGCTCTTGAACCACCACTTATTGACTCGCATAGGGGAGAAAGGCGAGCAATGACGCGATGCCAATCACCACAAACACAACACTTACAATGGTTTTTATTTTTTTAATTCGCGCGCGATGATTGAGTGCTTTTTCGGCGCCCCATTTTATGGCGACTCGATAAAGCCCAATGGCGGCATGCAACTCAACACACAAGAGTAATGGCAGATACACCATCCACACCCCTTGGTTCCAAATGCGATCGGCACTACCAATAGGGCCAATAGTTTCGGGGGCGCTGCCAATCAACCACAGGTGTACTGGTAATAATAAAAAGATACCCACGCCCGTGATGGCCTGCCACACCCATAACTTAGTATCACCATGGCTGATCACCGTCATCTGCTTACGCAAAGCTCGCTGCTGCGCCAAGTTGAGTGGCATTTTATGCACAGCCACCAACACGTGGATCAAGGCAAGCACCGCCACCACAACGGCGATAATAGTCACCACCCAAGGGTAACCATGACCATCGGCGCTTAAAAAGCTCAGCTCCATGGTTTTTGCCACTAGGGTCATCGCATCGCCGCCCAGTAAAATCGAGGACACTAACAGCAGGTGAGTCCACAAAAACAGGGTCAATATGACACCGGTGAGGCTCTGGCTCAGATCGAGCCAACCACTTAACTTACTGTTATGACGAGTCAGCGACATATTGTCTCCTCTTGGCGATAGCATCAGGCCGCACAATTTGGGCAACCTCTTAGCCCTAATGTCGCTCACAAACAGCCACTAAACCGTGAGGTAGATCAAAACACTAACCAATACTTCACAAAATGCTAAACTACCTAAGCTAACACACCATCAAGGCACAAAAGGCGTGATAGGTAACGTCAGCTCACGACCAATAATGAGGTAAGACACCAAGCTCAACACACCTATGCTAATAAGATAAATAATCAATATTTTAGCGACCTTACGTAGCCCACGACGATTAGCCGTCAAGCCCCACTTCAATGCCACTCGATACAGACCTATCATGGCGTGGATAACCACAGCCGGCAGCAGCAAGGCGTACAGCAACCACGCATTGGCGTGATACACACGCTCAGCAGAAAGATGCGGGCCAATTTCAGGGTTAGTGATCATGGTGAAAATATGCACAGGCGCTAAGAAAAACAAAATAAAACCTGTCACTAGCTGCCAAAACCAGGCGTGGCTGTCTTTATGCTTGATGCCCTGCATATGGCGTCTTAAGGCGCGCCACTGCCCCAACTGCGCCGGGAAACGCCGCAGCGCTACTGCCGCATGAACTATGACCACCAACATGATAAAAATCGAAAACACCTTGGTGACAATGGGCATACCATGGCCTGACGAGGTAAACAGCCCCCCCTCAAGAAACTGCACCACATGATAAAAAGCCTCTTTACCCAACAAGATACTGGATTCGAAATGCAGGTGAGCCAATAAAAAGCACCCCAGCATGATGCCAGTTGCACTTTGAATTTTGTCCGCCTTAGCAGACCATGGGCTGCCAAGCGAAGCATAATGGATATGATGAGATTGCATACTTTTGGAGTTCATTATCATTCAACGCCTAGTGTCGGGATCTACACCATAACAGCAAGCAAGCAGAGTAAACGCCTGCCATTAGCAAAGCGTGATTTACCTCACCCAGCAAACAGGCAACTTTTGACTTAGTTCACAAACAAACCTCAAAGTACAAAACAAAGGTAAAACCACTTAACCAATATAATCATGGAGTTAAACACCCCATTCAAACAAAACAATCCATTCAAAAATAGCGACATAAGCAGTTGAATCGGCAGTTTTATTCTATAAAGCACAAATATCAATAACAGATCGCTCTGCCTTTAGCCGCCGCATGGTTTACAATAACGCCATTATTGACCTAAGAGAGAAGATCCCATGGCTTGGATCCAGTTAAAGATTGATACCGATAACCAACACGCCGAACAATTAAGCGATATGCTGATGGACTTTGGTGCCCTATCGATCACCTATGAAGATGGCAAAGACAACCCTATTTACGAGCCGAATTTAGGTGAAACTCCCCTATGGAGCCATACCGTACTGACGGCACTGTTTGAAGCCGACTATGATCTGGCCCCTATCGTTGACATGCTCAAGCTACAGCCTTACTTAGGCGCCGACTTTAGCCACAAGATAGAGCAAGTTGAAGATAAAGACTGGGAACGTGAATGGATGGACAACTTCCATCCTATCCAGTTTGGCAAACGTCTGTGGATCTGCCCTAGCTGGCGCGAAGTGCCCGACCCACACGCCGTGAATGTGATGCTCGACCCTGGCCTAGCCTTTGGTACCGGCACTCACCCAACAACCGCCCTGTGTTTAGCGTGGTTAGATGGACTGGCACTTAACGGCAAAGAGGTGATCGACTTTGGCTGTGGCTCTGGCATTTTGGCCGTAGCCGCGCTGAAGCTCGGCGCAGCAAAAGTCACAGGCATCGATATTGACTACCAAGCCATCGATGCCTCTAAAGCCAACGCCGAACGCAACGGTGTCGCCGACAAACTGGCGCTATTCCTACCCGAAGATCAGCCCGCCGACCTAAAAGCAGACGTGCTCGTGGCCAATATCCTCGCCGGCCCACTGAGAGAATTAGCGCCGCTTATCGCCGAAAAAGTTAAGCCAGGCGGCTTATTGGCACTATCGGGTTTGCTTAAAGAGCAAGCCGATGAAATTAGCCAACATTACGCCCAATGGTTTGACATGGACGCGCCTGCTCACAAAGAAGATTGGAGCCGCTTGACAGGCACCCGCAAATAACGGTAAAAGCCAGCGGCCGCAAGGCCGCCAATGACTTCACAGCACACAAAAGTCAAGTAAAAAAGTTGCTCTCAGGTCATTTATTGACCTTTTCACCGGCTTGAAAAAGGCGTACTATAGCGCCCCTTTGAAGCGCAAGGTGTAATGATAAATGCAGATTGGACCCTATCAACTGAAAAATCAGCTGATCGTGGCTCCTATGGCAGGAGTCACCGACCAACCCTTTCGAAATCTCTGCTTACGTTATGGCGCTGCCTTAGCGGTTTCAGAGATGCTTTCGTCCAATCCTGAAGTTTGGGATACCGACAAAAGCCGACAGCGTATGACACATGCTGGTGAGAATGGGATCCGCTCAGTACAAATTGCAGGAGCCGATCCCGATATGATGGCTCACGCCGCCGTTGTCAACGTACAACAAGGGGCACAGATCATCGATATCAATATGGGATGTCCTGCAAAAAAAGTGAATAAGAAGCTGGCTGGATCGGCACTACTACAGCAACCAGAGCAAGTAAAAGCGATTTTGCAAGCTGTCGTTGCCGCAGTGGATGTCCCGGTTACACTGAAAATTCGCACCGGCTGGGCACCAGAACACCGTAACGGTATTCAAATAGCCCAAATAGCAGAAGATTGTGGTATTGCCTCGTTAGCCGTACATGGCCGCACGAGACAATGCATGTACAAAGGCGAAGCCGAGTACGACACCATTGCCGCTATTAAACAGAATGTCTCTATTCCGGTTGTCGCTAACGGAGACATCTGCACCCCAGAGAAAGCACGCTTTGTGCTTGACCATACTGGTGCCGATGCCGTGATGATAGGAAGAGGCGCTCAAGGACGGCCTTGGGTATTCAGAGAGATCCAACATTATCTGGAAACAGGTAATAAGCTAGCGCCAATTGAAGTGGACGAAAAGCGTCGAGTGATGCTGGAACACCTCAAAGACTTATATGCATTGTATGGCGAATACAAAGGGTTACGTATCGCCAGAAAGCATGTTGGATGGTATCTGGACCAAGAAGCGCAGAGACCATTGAGAGCCGAGTTTAATCGGCTGGAAACTGTTGAAGAACAATGTTCCATGTTGGAACGTTATTTTGATGAATTAGTAAAGAATTAATAAAGAGCAGAATACGAATGTTTGATCAGACAACTCAACCAGAAGCTCATCAGCTTACCGTAGGCAAAATCGAAACCGCTAACGGCACTATCAAGCCTCAATTACTACGTGATGCAGTAAAGCGCGCAGTAACTAACTTTTTCGCTCAAATGGACGGCCAAGAAGCTGAAGAAGTTTACGAAATGGTGTTATGTGAAGTTGAAGCACCTCTACTAGATATCATCATGCAGCACACTCGTGGCAACCAGACTCGCGCTGCCAACATGCTAGGTATCAACCGTGGTACGCTACGCAAGAAATTAAAAAAATACGGCATGAACTAAGAATCGACTCTTAATCAGCTGTATTAGAACGGGTTTTTCGGCAACGAAAAGCCCGTTTTGCTATGCGTGCTACACACGGACAATCTTTGCATCGGGAAAATACTACAAAGCAGCAAGCCACAACCTACTAAGTCACAAGGAAGTATCTATTGTTCTAGGGGCTTACCACACAGAATCGCCACTGATTTCCTAGGCACCTTTAAGTTATGAAGGCGCTCGCCTAGGTCAAATATAAAAAACATTACAAACAGACACTTACGTAAAAGAACTTACCGTCTCTAGTCAAGGTTAGTTTGTTGCTGAGTAGAGCTGGTTTATGAGTGCCGCCGCAATAGTCGTAGCAGGATCTCGCCCATCGACACTTGGTGCCATGTTAGTCCAAACCACTAGACTTACCTTATTCTCTGGGTCATGCCCCATGAAAGAGTTATAGCCAGGCAATTCACCTGTATGGCCATAGAGTTGACCAAACTTGGCGATCCCCAAGCCATATGAGGCGGTATTGGGATCACCTGGATTGATGGGCTTAACGCTGGAAAGACGCAGCTTTTGCATCTCATCGTTTAACAACTCTCCGCCAACCAAAGCTTCGACCCAGATAAGTAACTCTCTGGCAGTCGATATGCCTGCACCTGCCGCCCAGCCCCATGAAGGATTCGCTAAGGTTTGATCACCTGGAGTGATCTCACCATTACGGGCCGCTTGTTGCATGGGTTCGGGCAATGCTGAGTCCATGGTTTCAACATTAGTGCCATACATGTAGCCATGCGTATACGGCTGCGGTAATTCATTATCAGTGATCTCTGGAAACAAGGTTTTGGTCATACCTAGGGGGGTAAAGAGTCGACGCTGCATGATCTCAGGTAGATCACTGCCATCAAGGAGTTGTGCGATTAGGCCAAGTAATACCGTGTTGGTATTAGAGTAACCAAAGGCCGTACCTGGTTCAAAATCAAGAGCATTGTCGAAGCTCAATTTGAGCAATTCCTCTTGGAGCCAAGCCTTGGTAGGATCTTCGTCGAGCGTCTGATTGAGAGTTAGTGTAGTCGTATAATTGTAGAGACCACTTTCCATCGCTAATAAATTCTCAATTGTGATCCGTTCACCACCCGGTACATTTTGCCAATATAAGGAAACGGGATCATCGAATTTAAGCTTACCCTCTTGCACCATTTGTAGAATTATTGTGCCAACCCAAGTTTTGGTATTTGAGCCAATTCGCAGGTGCTGGTTGAAATCGGTTGGTTCATTGCCATTATAACTGCTCACTCCATAGGTATATTCAAAATTGCCTTTGGGCGTGTGCAGTATCACTACAGCTCCAGGGACCAGCATATCCTGGGCCAGCTGCGCGACTGTCTGCTGCATTTTAGCCTTGTCAATCGCATTCAGCGAATCATCGTTATCGCTATTACAGCCACTTATTGAGAGACACAACAAGGCGCTCACCAAAGTACTCTTTAATGTTCTCGTCACCCAGGGTTTTACTTGTAGTAACGCACCTTGTTTCAACATAACTTCGCACTTCCTTTGTGATATCAGGTTCCAATTAGCTTTAAAAATGACCAGTTTGCGAAATGCTGAAAATATTCCACTTTCATTTTGCATTCAACGTAATCTCAACACTTACATCTAAAATCGGTAAATAGTACTAGTTGATTCGCCACTAATTCAATTTAGCGATTTAGTCTTGTGACAATTCAATACAACTTGGCGCGATTCCTAATCAATAGGTTTGACATCACTTTATCGAAAGGTCATCGATACTTGATGAATTTTTAAGCTACTTTGCTCGTTCAAAGTCTGCAAACTGAACCTTGTTACTGCAATCAATAATAAATTGGCGCTTGTTTAGCCCCTTGCAAAACTTGTCCAGCAGCAACAGGAGCCGCCCTTTGCTCATTAGATATGCCTTTTCTAATCCGGTCAAAACAGGCTAACCATTGAGGCTTAGTGGTTCTTTCTAACGGATACTTACCTATGTAGGGATGCAGATGCCGCGCGAACTGCAGCCTATGTTTATCTACGTTTTTACGATTATCTGTGGCATATTCCACCAGCCAATATTCAAGCGCCGCTTTAACTGTCACAGCTTCTTTGCGAACGACTTTACCATCACGTCACAAGAGTCGCCCTCGACTCTCTACATAGTGGCGCTATCTACCTGCTTATTTTACGAAGCAGCCGTGCTTACCGCGTTGAAGTGATGCTGTTTGCCGCTAGCACGCTAAGTCGATATCACCTTAATGAAAGACGTACCAATGTCTTGAGCGCTGTGCCAGCGGCAAACCGCTATGGTTAGGCTAAGAGCATGCGCCACCACATACCGGGCAGACTGGTAAAGCCTGTGGTGTAATATTTCAGCTCACCCTCTTTAAATACCATCAGTGTGGGTGTGGCCTGCAACGACCAGGTACGGGCGATGCTATTATCCTTGTCGTTAATGGTGTCGAATCCATATTCTTGATGTTGAAGATATTTTGCTAATTTATCATCTTCACCCGAGTTCATGGCCACCGTGACCACAGGAAAATAAGCCGACATTTGATTAACCGCTGGGCTGACAAAGTTACATACGGGGCACCAGGTGCCCCAGAAGTACACCAGTACCGCTTGATCTTGGCTTAGCGTCGCAATATCTACCGCCTGCCCTGCCAGAGTTATCCCTTTGAGTTGTGGTAAATTATCTCGTGGGATATCTTTACCACGCCATATATCCATGACGCCAGTTAACACCATGGCTAACACTAGCCAGAGTGCAAATGTCTTAACTCCCCCCCATAATCGCTTGAGAAATGGGATGGATGGCTGTTCACTCGTCATATCTGCTCCTTTGACGCTACGCTTAACTGCGCTTGGCTGATTGCTCTTGCGCGGCTATCGCCTCTTGCAACTGCTGTTTTAGCACCTCATAAGACACTAATCCCGGAATGACTTTGTCGGCAAAAATCATACTGGGTGTTCCGCCAATGCCTAAGTCTCGCATTAAGTGCATATTTTGATTAACCATACTGGCGACACGTTTATCGGTATTACCTATCCAGCGCTCGGTGTCGGTTAATTTAGCGACTTTGGCAAGCGCCGCCGCATCAAGCCCACGCGGGCTGGACATTAATAAGTCTTTCACCTTGAGGTACTTTTCTGGCTCGTTTAGCCAAACTGTTTGAGCAAAGTCGACCGCGATTTTTGACCCTTCTCCCTGCAGGGGCACCATTTTGATAACGATCTTGAGCTGTGGAAACTCTTCCACTAGCTTATTGAGTGAAGGCTCGATTTTCTTACAATAGGGGCAATTAAAGTCGGTGAAATAGACCATAGTGATCTCGGGAGTGGCTGAGCCTTTCCAAGGATCGCTTTGGGTTGCATACATGGCTTCATGGTTGGCCTCTAAGCTAGCTTGCCTTGCGGCATCGGCGCCAAGTTGCTCTCTCATTTGCAGTGCAATAATCGCTTCTTTCAGCAGCTCCGGATCATTGACTAACGCGTCTTTAATGATCGCGCGTACCTCTTGTTGTTGCGTCATGGAGAGGCTAGCGGTTTGAGCGTGGGCAGAGGCGCTCACATAGGGTAAAGAGATAGCCAGCATGGCGATGGCAACGCCCGATAATGCCAATACTGGTAACTTACGATTGTTAAGCAGGGTCATAAATTTCGACATGTGATTTTCTCCATCCTTAGCGGTTAGTTGAGTTGCTGTTTGTACTTGTTTCGTTGATTTCATCATGGGTTTCCTTGCGATTAGCTCAGGGGCCTCCTGAGCGTAATGAGCCTTGAATGTCACTCGGTTATTACCGAACCAATGGCTGAGTGATAGCCCTAATCGGCCCCAGCAATGGACGAGCTTTCGGTGACAACCTTGGGCCGAGTCTCTGTCGTAGTGTTGGGAAATACCGATGCCTTATCGATTGCCGCGATCACTAAGTCACTCGTTAGAATCTCTGGTAATTCAATCCCTTGTGGAGCACCTGGACCATATACCATGTTAAATGGCACCCCAAACCGATTATGACGCTGAAGATAACGGGTTATTGGCGCTGACGCCTCCGTCCAATCGCCTTTCATCGGTAGCATATGCGGCTGTTGCAACTTGCTGTAGACAGGGTCTTGTAAGATCACGCCAATCTTATTGGCCTTGCAGGTGATGCACCAATCTGCCGTCACATCGACAAATACTGTCTTGCCTTGAGCGACCTGTTGGTCGATCACCTGTTGATCCAACGGTGTCCATGCTAAATCTGCTGGCAAAGGCTTAGCCCACTGGTTAACGGTCATAAAGGCCAGTAGCGCCGACAACATGATGCCGACACCGAAACAGCTAACAATGGCAATTGCGCCATATTTTTTAGCCATAAACAGCATAAATGTCAGTGTGATAAGACCAGCTAGCGGCCATAGATATAAGGCATCGATAAAGTTAGCTAATAGGCTAATCAGCCATAAACTGGTCAGCAGTAGCATGCCTGAGAACAGAATTTTTACCGTATTCATCCAGCGACCGGGTTTTGGGAGGTAGGTTGCCACTTGCGGCAACGCCGCCACGATCAACCAAGGCAATGCCATGCCCACTGCCAATGCAGTAAAGATGACCAACAAACTCAGCACATCGGCGCCTAAGGCAAAGGCCACTGCGGTTCCTAAGAAAGGCGCACTGCACGGGGTTGCAAGTAAAGTGGCAAACATGCCCTGTAAAAAGTGGCCTCGATTATCATTGCCGCCGGTTGTCGCCAACTTGGTTTGTACACTCGCAGGTAAGGCGATCTCAAATACACCTAACATATTGAACGCAAAGACCGTAGTTACCAACGCCATGAAGCCGATAAACCAAGGGTTTTGGAACTGCACCCCCCAACCAATGGCTTGGCCCGTGTACTTAAGCATTAAGATAAAACCTGCCAATAACCAGAAAGAGACTAAAATGCCCAGCGCTGAGGCGATAAACTGTTGTCGAATTTGTTTGCGTTTCAGTTCAGGTGCCGCAATCACAGAGCTCAACTTCATCCCCAATACAGGCAACACGCAGGGCATGACGTTTAAGATCAATCCCCCGATAAGCGCCAGTAGGATCATGCTAAACAATGAGCGTCCCTCCTGCATTACGACTGCAGGGGTGACCTTGGCAGCATATTCCAGCGCACGCTCACTATCGACAACCGTGACATTAAGCGATTGCCCCAACAGTATTGGCTCACCAAGCCAGCTCGTGCCATTGAACAGCGCAACCAGTTGCTCACCGCCAGCATCACTCTCTGCACGCTTAAGGCTTACCAGCTTAAATGTGGTATCTGGCTCGCCATCGATAATCACCATCGGCTGTTGCCAGTGAACATCGTTCAGTCGTACCTCGAGTAAGCCTTTGGCTGCATCCCATCCCAACGTCATGGCTGCAGGCTGCCCCGCTGGTGTGCTCACTTTTTGCGGCACCAGTGACACGGCTTTGTTATAAGCAAGCATGGCATCCGTGTCTGCCTGTAAGGTATTAGCATTAAAATCTAGGCTAATGTGATAATCCGTCAGCACGCAGATGGTGGTACAAGTCGACAATGTCACTTTACCGCGCAGGGCCGTGGGCTCAGCAAGTTCTGCCAAGGTTAGGGTTAACGGAAACGTCGTATTGCCGCTATAGCCGAAAGTTTGCAGCCCCAATAACGAGAACTGCTCGGGCGCTGGCCATGCCCAATCCACCTGTTGTAAATTGCTCGAATTATCCCACTTGATAGAGGGCGCGATCCCTCCCTCTCCAGGGCTACGCCAGTAGGTTTTCCAATCGCCATCCAGCTGTACTTCTAACACGGCTGGTAGGGTGCGAGTGGCAGGATCCACCTCACCAGTCAGCATCAAACGTACCTTGGCTGGCGGATGATTATCATTAACTAACCATCCGGTTGACGCCGCTAGCAACGCTGGACTCGCTAACAATAAAACGAATATCCAGCAGGTCGTTAATAGGGATTTCAAACTGCTCATTTCGCCCCCTGATTGTGAATAAAATAATAATTATTCAATGACATATAGTTAATCTCTTCGGTCAACATAACGGCTAATCACTCTGATATTCTCGATTCAGCTCATTGAGGTGATACAGGAGTAATGCCTAGCATTAGGTCACTTCTATACACGGGCTTACGCTGCGTGCTATTTGCTACACGCCGATATGACTTAGCATTAAGCGACGCGATAGAAGATCGGTATCAAAAAGTCAGATAGGGAAAAGTGCTAACTAGGTGATGTTGTAATGACTTCCTTTCGCTTAATAAGGTAAAAGGGAGTGACAACTGGCACACTGACACACTGTAATCTATCAATATGATAAATAAGTTTTTTTCATTCTTGAAAGCGACAGAGCGTCAGGTGTATTCGCCGAGGTTTAGCATGGTAAACCTGAAGTAGAGGTAAACGCGTAAACACGCGAGAAGTAAGGGGAAAAAGAGGCAGTAAACACAATAGGATCAATAAGGGTACGAGATCATTGCTATCGACACCGAGACGCATCGATTTTTCCGACAACTCGCAAGGTTTTACCTGAGCGCTGCCAGACGCTACAGCCGATGACGAGCCATCGATATTGCCAAGAGTATGACTTGCTACAGGGTTAACACTTGTCACCGCTGTAGCCGAACTCGCTTGCACACTCATCTCTTTGAGCAGCAAGTTAAGCATTCCACTATTTTGGGTCAAACAGAACAGGGTTAAAATGGTAAAGACCATTACGCCCCATAAATTACCTGTTTGCTTAGTCGCTAACTTAAAAATAGCAATCTCTCTTGGCGTTAATAATGCACATACACCTTTCGTTGTATTTGATAGTGCAGCTAAAACGGGTTCGTTTCAATATAGTGATGAATAAGACCGACGAAGTGTAACAATAGTTCGTCAACATTCAAATTATTTTGCCACTGGCATAATTTACGCCGCAAATATGCTAATGCCCCAAGGTTGCGACGGGCAAGCCAACACACTTTACAATGCAATCACACTTTACGTAACACCAAATAACAAGTGCGGACACTTTACGCACTAAAAACTCAAATAAAAAACAGTGCATTAACGAGATAGTGATGCGTAACTTAAGTTTCGACTCATGTTTATTTTGTAAACTTACCCGCCATGTGGCAACTCATGATGAAAGTTATCCCTAATGTTAAATTACCGCGACACCTTTTCATTACATGCTACTGGCCATAATAAGAAAATTTTCAAGCTAAGCACACGCCAACTCAAGCTAAAAATACAACAACCTATCGGGCTCGATTGGCGCTAGAGGATATTATGTTAACTAAAAAAAACCTGATCACCACCGCACTAACCCTTGGTTTATGGGGCGCCACTGCACAAGCCGAAACGTTCAATTTTGTACAACAACCAGACACTCAAGATACCTTGGTGGTATTTCAAGCTGGTGAGCATGTCTCCAGTGATTTAACCCGACTAGATGAATTATCTCAACAACAGATTTCCAACGCGCTCAAACTCAAACAGTTCAACGGAGAGATGGGGCAAATCGTTGAACTGTTAATGCCGCAAGGACTTGATATTCAACGACTAGTCATTATGGGGATCGGTGATAGCAATAAAATGACCTCAGGTGAGGTAAACAAGCTAGGTGCCAATATTACGGCCTACTTTAGCCAAAACCAAAGCCAAGCGATATCGGTCCTCACCTCGGGGCTTAGCGATCGCAACAGCAATACCAGCTTCGCTGCAGAGCTGGCTCACGGGATTAACTTACGCGCCTATCAATTTGATAAATATCTAACAGAGAAGAAGCCAGCAGAAAAGCACTACCAGATTAGTGCCAGTAACAGCGAAGCCACTCAGGCCCGCTACCAACAACTTGCCGCCATTGAAAAAGGTGTTTTTTTAGCTCGAGATCTCACCTCTGAAGTCCCCAGCGCTATGACGCCGGTCGATTTTGCCAATGCAGCGAAAGAACTCAAAAAACTCGGCGTAAAAATAACTATCTTAACGCCAGAGCAAATTGAAAAACTTGGCATGGGTGCCCTACATGCGGTGGGTCGTGGCTCCAATGAGGGAGCACGTTTAGTTGTGGCTCATTGGCAAGGCAATGATAACGCGCCCATCGCCCTTGTCGGCAAAGGGATCACCTTTGACTCTGGTGGCTATAACATTAAAGCCGTCGGCGACTCTATCTCACGCATGAAGTCTGATATGGCGGGAGCTGCGACCGTATTAGGTACCATTAAGGCCTTAGCATTGCAGCAGGCTGACGTCAATGTGGTGGGCGTCATGGCCATGGCAGCCAATATGGTCTCTGCAACGGCTTTAGCTCCTGGCGATGTATTAATGACCGCCGAAGGCTTAAGCGTGGAAGTATTAAACACAGATGCTGAGGGCAGATTAGTCCTCGCCGATGGCATGTGGTACGCCCGTCACCATTATGAACCACAAGTCATGGTAGATATTGCCACCTTAACAGGCTCAAAAGTACGGGCTCTAGGTAAACGTTATACCGCCATTTTTAGCGATGATGATACCTTAGTCGATGAATTGACCTTCTCTGGTCATGCGGTAGATGAAAAACTCTGGCGACTACCATTGGCCTATGAAGATCTCTTAAAGAGCCCCATTGCCGATTTGAAAAACGCCGGTTATGGCGGCCCAGGTGCATCGACGGCGGCCGTATTTCTAAAACAGTTCAGCGGTGATACCAGTTGGGCTCACCTCGATATCGCAGGCAGTGCCTTGGCAGCCAAAGATGAAGGGATAACGCCTGAAGGCGGCACAGGTCACGGCGTGCGTCTATTAAGCCACTGGATCATGAATCGAGACAAATAACTCAGAACACACCAAGCACGCCCCATGGATATAAGGCGTGCTTTTTTTACCTAAATACCATAACAACCAACAAGACAATGGAATAGTGGAAACCATCACCTTCCACCCATAAACAACGAGTGAATACCAGAGCTAAGCCAGTTGCAGTAGATCGCTCAGGGCGGTTAAGTGCAAATGAGGTAACAGCCCAGAGCCTGCTACTTGAGGATCGCGACCAACAGCCGGGTTTAACCACGCCGCCTGACAACCCGCAAGGCGTGCGCCTTGCACATCGGCTGTATAGCTATCCCCCACATGCAGTAACAACCTAGAGGGTAAAGCTAAACGTGTGGCCGCTTGATAAAACATATCAGCATAAGGTTTCATACGAGTGCCATTACCCGGGTGCAGCACAAATTCAAACACCTCGCCAAGGCCAATTTGCTTGGCATCGACATTGCCATTGGTGATCCCTACCAGAGGATACCGCGCGGCTAATTGCTGTAAAATTGCTAACACCTCGGGTGCCACAGTGAAATCGGCGCGATGATAACGGAAATACTCTAAGCCCTCTCTCGCCCCTACAGCTGCGACTTGTCGATCGTAACCCAGCATGAGCAGACCTTGCTCTAAGGTGACGAGTCTGGCCGCCGTGGTGTCATGGGCTAATAAAGGTGACTCGAATAACAGCTGCTGTTTAAGCTGCTGCCAATCATGCGCTTGCCACTGCAGTGTCTTAGGGTATTGCTGGGCTAAAAAAGCCCATAATTGTTGCTCGGCGTGACGCATAATCGGGCGGTTATCATAGAGAGTGTCGTCTAAGTCAAAACTGATGGCATGGATGGCCCTTGGCCGTATTAACACACTAACCATTACCACCTCGCTTTTTGGCTCTTGGATGAGCCCCGTCGTACACCTTGGCAAGGTGTTGGAAATCGAGACTGGTATACACTTGGGTGGTCGATAAATTAGCATGACCAAGGAGTTCTTGCACCGCCCTTAAGTCGGCGCTCGACTCCAACATGTGGGTAGCAAAAGAGTGACGTAATTTATGCGGGTGAACGTGCATGCTCAACCCTTGCGCTTGCCCCCATTTATTGAGCCGCGCTTGAATACTGCGATGGGCCAAACGATTACCTTTGGCCGTCACAAACAAGGCATCATCAATACATGGCAAGGTGGCGCGTATCGTCAGCCATTGCTCAATCGCCGCCATCGCGATGCGGCCAACCGGTACAATACGCTCTTTACTGCCCTTACCCATCACCTTGACCTGATACTCACCGTATTGAATATCTATGGTGTTGAGTGCAGCCAGTTCGGCGAGTCGCAGGCCAGAGGAGTAAAACAGCTCCATCATCGCTTTATCTCGCAGCGACAAGGGATCGTCCCCCTCGATAGATAACAGATGAGTCACCGAATCTACGTCCATATTTTTTGGCAGCGGCTTACCTTGCTTAGGCGCACTTAGTAGGGCTGTTGGATCGAGATTGATGAGCGACTCTCGCTGTAAATACTGATAAAACTGTTTTAAGGCCGATAAACATAAGGCGATAGATCGTGGCCCCAACCCTTGGCGATGCAGCTTATTGAGCACACCTTGCAGATGCTCGCCATCCACCTGATGCCAGCCAAGCTCCTGAGGTAACAAAGTTTGCACCCGCTGTAACTCAAAACGGTAGTTACGCACGGTATGAGGAGAAAGCTGCCGCTCAGAAGTGAGGTAACTTTCAAACCGCGCCGTCCAGTCTGTTCCGCTCATGACATTACAGTTTTGGCAACAGGTGGTCGAGTAACTGCTTTAGTTGATCTAACAATAGGTTATCCATCTCAGGATGGAAATGTACCGGATCGGCGCTGGCAATAGCAAAGATCACTTGCCCACATTGCTCCGATAAACGTGACAAGGCTACCGAACCGACCTCGCTACCAAATAATCGTTTAGACTCTGTTTGGGTCAATCGTCCAAAATAGTAGCCTTGCTTCAATCTGTTACTCCAAATATGCGACAGTTCACTGTCGATATCGTGCACGGTAATTAAACGCACATGGGTAAATTGAAATTGCTGCTGTAACTCGGCGCAGAGCACCTGCCTAAGCTCACCTAAATCGGTAGCCTGTAACAATTTAAGCGAGAGCGCAGTATTAAACATGTAGATCTGCTCATTACGCGAGGCCATCGTCAGCAGAGAGGTGATCTCCTCTTCTAGCTGAGCCACTCGGGTGCGCAACATCTCTTGCCTGCGCTCCACCAAAGAGACGGCACCGCGTTGCGCGTGAGGAATACGCATTGCCAATAATAACTCTGGGTAGCGGCTAAAAAAATCCGGATTATCGAGTAGGTATTCGCGGATCAAGATCTCATCGAAAGGCAGCGGTGTTTTGTTATTCATCACATCATTCATAATTATATCTGTCCGTCATACACATGCTCTGCTGGGCCAGTCATCCACAGGGGAGCCCCCTCACCTTCCCAGTTGATAGTGAGCGTACCACCGGGTAGATCAACACGCACTCGCTTATCTAGCTTACCTTGCAGCTGACCTACCACCACAGCCGCACAAGCGCCACTACCACAAGCTAAGGTTTCGGCCGCACCGCGCTCATACACTCGTAGCTTGATATGGCCGCGATTGACCACCTGCATAAAGCCGACATTCACCCCCTTGGGGAAGCGTTCATGATGGGTTAGGAGCGCGCCTATACCTGCAACATCGGCACTGCTGATATCGTCAACATCAAGCACGCAATGGGGATTCCCCATAGACACAGCGCCACATAAAAAGGTGCGCATCTCATCGCCACGCTGGGTTTGCAGCAAGTAGGTCTTTTCCGCTTTTTTGGCACTAAAGGGGATCTGACTTGGATCTAAAATCGGCACGCCCATATTCACAGTAACATTACCGTCGTGCTCTAAACGTAAGGTGATTTTGCCCGATGCGGTGCTCACCTTAATTTTATGCTTATTGGTGAGGCCTTTATTACGCACAAAACGGGCAAAACAACGTGCACCGTTACCGCATTGTTCAACTTCACTGCCGTCGGCATTGAAGATGCGATAATGAAAGTCTAATTCAGGATCGTAAGGCGGCTCGACCAACAATAGTTGATCAAAGCCCACGCCAAAATTTCGATCCGCTAATCGCTTTATCTGCTCTGGCGAGAAATAGACATTCTGGGTGACACCATCGACCACCATAAAATCATTGCCTAAACCATGCATCTTGGAGAATTGGATCAAAAGTGTATTCCTTTAAATAGCTTATCTAGCTCATTAACCATAGTTTACGGCAGTAACTGCTCACCTTGCCACAATTGCGACACGGTTTCTCGCGCTCTGACCACATAATGTTTATCGCCGTCGACCATCACCTCTGCCGCTCGAGGGCGAGAGTTGTAGTTAGATGACATGGTAAAGCCATAGGCGCCCGATGAACGCACCGCCAGAAGATCCTTGGCTTGCAGATTGAGCATTCTGTCTTTACCCAAGAAATCCCCAGTTTCGCACACTGGGCCCACGACATCGTAATTACGCTCAACACCTGCACGCGGCACAACGGGAATAATTTTTTGCCACGCACTGTACAATGAAGGACGGATTAAGTCATTCATCGCCCCATCGACAAGCGCGAAATTTTTGTCACTATTTTCTTTTAAATAAAGTACTTGAGTAACAAAGATACCGGCATTAGCGGCAATTGCCCGACCCGGTTCGAAAATCAATTTAAGATCGCGACCCTCGAGTTTATCGAGTAACGCCGCGGCATAATCACTGGGCGCTGGTGGCTGCTCATCATCATAAGTCACTCCAAGGCCACCGCCCACATCAAGGTGAGCAATATTCACCCCTTGCTCGGCAAGGCGATCGATAAGCCCAAGCATTCTATCCATCGCATCGAGAAAAGGCTGGATCTCGGTCAGTTGCGAGCCGATATGACAATCGGCACCTTTGACCTCAAGCCCAGGTAATTGGTGAGCCCGAATAAAGATGCGCTCGGCCTCTTCCATGGCAATACCAAACTTGTTCTCTTTCAGACCCGTGGAAATATAAGGATGCGTGCCCGCATCAACATCTGGATTGACCCGCAATGAGACCGGGGCAACCTTGCCTAAACGCAGCGCCACTTCGTTAAGCAGCTCAAGTTCGGCGGCCGACTCTACATTAAAGCAATAGATACCTAACCCTAATGCCATCTCCATTTCTGCAACGGTTTTACCCACACCAGAAAACACCACCTTGCTAGGATCGCCCCCGGCTTCAATCACCCGTGCAAGCTCACCACCGGAGACAATATCGAAACCGCTACCAAGTCGCGCCAACACATTAAGCACCGCCAAATTAGAATTGGCCTTCACGGCATAACAAATAAGATGAGGATGATTAGCCACGGCGCTATCAAAAGCATGCCAATGACGCTCTAGGGTCGCACGTGAATAGATATAAAGCGGCGTGCCATAGGTGTGCGCTAAATCTACGACGGAGCACTGCTCGGCATGAAGCGTACCCTCTTGATACAGAAAATAATCCATGGTTACTCCTTTACTGCAGATGTTGTCGCGGGCACTTCAGACTTGGGCGTAGTTTGCTCCGTCTGGTTATCTTGCGCCTCAGGGGTCTTGTATAGGGGGCCTTTTTGACCACAGGCCACCATAAATACACTGCCTAACAGCAGTAACGACATCAACTTCATCTTGTTCAACATCAGACATTCCGGGATTTAGAGGGATGGTAAACGACACAGTAACAGCGCCGCAGTTTGCGATTTAGCACGCTTGTATCGCCCTATACTACATGGCTAATCGGCCTAAGCCAGCTATTTAATTTACCCATTGGCATGGGGACTTATTGACCCAAATTACCAGTTCACGCATAAACTGGCGCAACAAGTGAAAACACTCATGTTTTCAACCAGAAAATCTGCCTTTGAATCAAGCTCGTTATCGGGTAAAAAAGCCCAACCACAGGCGTTAGATACATTGCTTGAGATGTTTGCAGAGATAGGTATAAAACGTCAAGCAGATATCCGTCTCTTGGCCGCTATTGTGGGTATTTTTATTGCCTAACTGCCCTGAGCATAAAAATCGATGGAGCCCAATGGATTGCATTGCTACTATATTGGCTCTGAAAATCATTTCATTGAAGGATGCCCCATGGCAATGACTGACTCCGAGTACCACAAACTCGCCGACGAGATGTTTAGCGCACTAGAAGATGCCATAGAATATGCAATCGATGAACAAGATGCCGATATCGATGTCGACGCATCTGGCAACGTATTACAACTGGAATTTCAGGACCACTCTAAGATAGTGATCAACAAACAAGAGCCACTGCATCAAATTTGGGTGGCAACCCAGTTTGGCGGATACCACTTCTCTTTTGTCGATGGTAAGTGGATTGATGAACGCAGCGACGCAGGTGAGTTTATGCCGTTTGTCGTTGAGTCTATTCGTCGCCAAGGTGATGTAACTCTTAAGCTGTAAGCATTAGAACACGATGGCGGTGCGGCGTCCCTGCACCGCTAAAATTCTGTCGAGGACTCATCGATACTGACACCAAACGGTAATGCCCGCAATTCACCATCGATGCGCACCAAGCTAAAAAACTGTGGCAAATTAAAACGTTGGTTGTCATTGTACGATTTATTAAACGCATGGTGATGGCTCACCTGACTGGCCAGTTCATCAATGTTTGTCCCTTGCTGAGTGTAATGATTGAGCTCATTTTGCTCATCGAGCACATACACATCAATTCCCTCTTCATGTTGGCGTAAAAAATACTGAATCGCGCCTAACGCCGCAAACTCCTGGATCACTTGAGGGATTTTACTAAAAGGCTCATTGCCTAAATCTGGTCGAGGCAACTCTAACATCCGCTGTTTAGCCAAGCGCTGATAAAAGGCGGTGGCATGACTCAGGTCTTTATAGTTCATCCCTTTGGAGTTAAAAAATAAACCATATTTGATCCCACCAACCTCTAGTGGATAAACCATGGTCGATGAACTTTGTGCTTGTTTACTTAACCGATTAGCACGCTGCAGCAATAATCGTATTGCCTTCTCAAATTGTGACGCTAGGCGGCTAGAGCAACTCACCACATCGATCTGAACCTCATTAGGCGCCCTTTGTACCCCCGGATTGGTATAAGCCAACGCCTCTAAAATAGCTTCATTGCCATCAAAATGATGACAATGCCACTCGCCCCAACTGTTTTGGCAGATAACATCTAATGATTGCAGCATATTAGTGTGCTGTCGCCCCAACGAAAAGATATTGGCATTCATGTAATCGACCATGATCTCCTGGCCGCGCCAACTCACGGTGGGGTCGCTATTGAAATTGATTAAAAAAATCAATTTACGAAAGTACCAAGGTTGGCAAAGATCGAGTTTTGAGGCCCGCCACCCTGTCTCTTTCAAAATGGCTGGCAAGCGCCGAGCCGCTTTGGTTAACTGCTTGGTTTGATGGTGGTTTCCATTAAACTCATACCAATGAGTTGTGCTAGTTGAGGCACCATTTAAACTTGCCCACGCCAATAGCTTCGCTTTGCTCGGTGAGTGGTATACGGCGCGATTCGCCATAAAGTTTCGCGACTCTGGCGTGCAACGATACAAGTGGTAGTCTTGCGTTTGTTGGCTATAGACTACGGTTAAATCGGTTTCTGCAATCGACTCACTCCACAACCAGTTCAGCCGCGTGATCTGGGTGACATCTTCACTAAAATAGGTGTGTAACTTACGCGTTAATAAACCAAGATCGGATATTTTGAGGCTTTCACTCAGCTTGTTCACCGAGGCGAAGTGCAATAAGGTTTGGTAACTTCCCAGCATCAATTCATTTAGTTGCTCGTTAAACCATTGCAGCTGTCCACAATGCCAGTGAGCACACTCATCTAAAGTTCTGAGCAGGTTAGTTGACCAGCCCCAACGCTCAACTAAATGCTGCAACTTATGATAACGCCAATCTTTGGGATGATCGGCAACGGTCAACCTAATACCACACTTGAGGTAAAAACAACGTCTAACAATTTCCAGACGACGTTGATCATTTTTACTCTCTAAATAATGCTCTATCGATTGATACAACAGAAAATAGGCGTCATTAAAAGCCGAAAAATCCCCCGCCAAGGTGCGCTGCCATACTTGGGCGCTCACTAACTGGCTCTCGGGGTAATCACTGGCGTAGGCTTCTAACAACATCACCTTGAGCAGCGCCTTATGGGGCTTATCTAAGCCTTTATATAGCTGCCATAGCGAAGCTCCAAAATATTCACTCGCGGGTAAGTTGCTTACATCGCCTAAAAAAAGGTGTGTCTTGGGGGTCGATGATTGCGGCCACCAAGCAATGGGTTTACCAGCCAAGCAGATATGGCTGCGGTAAAATTCTTCGAGTAACAACCAATGCTGCGAACTTCCGCTGTGTTCACAGCCGATTGTCGATGCAATGGCATCATCTTGGCTCACTGAGAGCAGAAACTGCTTTGGGTGCACCAAATAGATATTGACCTCAAAATCATACTGGGCAAACCAAGCGGTCAATAGGGTTGCTTTATGCTGTAAGGATAAACACTGCTCATGAGAAAGATTAGGGTCATATACCACCCACACATCGATATCACTTTTAGGGTTTTGACCAAATGTAGCTGTGCTCCCCATGGAATACACCCCATAGATTGCCCTCGACTCATCTGACGTGTTATCTGGTGGAGTTATCGCAAAAATGCTACATGCCTCTAACACTTTTTCATCGGGTGTGTAGTACTCAATACCAAACGGCGTCACCAGACCATTATAACCGGGGCTGTCACTGCGGTGGCTATGAAAAAACAAAGGAATCAAATAGAAAAGGTGTCGCTGCAAGGGAGTGAGTATCGCCAAAGCTCGTGCAAAACGAACTCGGTTTAAGCGTTCAGCCGTTTCGATATCATGCGCTTGGTTACTCAATGTTTGGCGACCCTGTTACAAATTAATTCCACTTATGCATGCTAACAGTTAATACAAAAACAGCAAGCATATGTGAGCTTGATCACACTTAATGGGTAAGCTTGACTCAGCTGAGAGGGGCACACTTCAAAGAATCAGCAGTCGATTCTTACATAAGTTTGAAACCAATGTTAGCATTAGCGCAATTATGGCCTCTGATGGAATATCGAGCATGTCTGAAAACGTCATTCGTATCGCGACACGTAAAAGCCCACTTGCAATGTGGCAAGCTGAATTTGTAAAAGCCGAATTAGAAAAAGCGCATCCAACGTTGGTAGTAGAGTTACAGCCAATGAGCACCAAAGGTGATGTCATGCTAGACACACCATTGGCAAAGGTGGGCGGTAAAGGGCTGTTTGTAAAAGAACTTGAAGTGGCTATGCTCGAAGGCTTAGCCGACATTGCCGTGCATTCAATGAAAGACGTTCCGGTTGATTTTCCTGAAGGGTTAGGACTGGAAGTGATCTGTGAGCGCGAAGATCCCCGTGATGCTTTTGTATCAAATACCTATAAAACCATTGATGAACTTCCACACGGCGCTGTGGTAGGTACCTCAAGCTTACGTCGTCAATGCCAGATCCGTGCTGCGCGCCCAGATCTTGAGATTCGCGATCTGCGTGGTAACGTCGGCACTCGTCTTGCCAAATTAGATGCTGGTACTTACGATGCCATTATCCTTGCAGCAGCCGGACTCATTCGTCTCAAACTGGAAGATCGCATTGCCAGCTTTATCTCGGCTGAAGATTCACTACCGGCCAATGGCCAAGGTGCAGTAGGCATCGAATGCCGTACTAATGATGAGCGCGTTAAAGCCTTATTAGCGCCACTTGAGCACACTGAAACACGCCACCGCGTAATAGCCGAACGCGCTATGAACACCCGTTTAGAAGGTGGTTGTCAGGTGCCGATTGGCGCCTTTGCCGAAATATCGGGCGACACCCTCACCCTTCGCGGTTTAGTAGGTAACCCTGATGGTAGCCAAATTATCGAAGGGACGACGGTCGGCTCAAGACACGATGCCGAGGCCTTGGGTATTGCACTAGCAGAAGACTTACTTGCTAAAGGTGCTAAAACCATCTTAGATGCTGTTTACGCTAAGTAATCAACATGAAAGTACTGCTGACGCGCCCTGAAGGGCGCAATCAGTCAATGATAGAGGCACTGAGTCAACGACAGGTGCCTTTTGTCGTTACCCCCTTACTCGAAGTCATCGCAACTGATGATATCTACAATGAAGCTGACATTGCCGCTTTTCATCACGCCGATATCGTCATCTTCATCAGCACCAATGCGGTGACATATGCCGCTCGTGCGCTCAATAATCACTTCCCCGATAACATCGACTATTATGCCGTCGGCCAAGCCACCTTACTGTCACTACAGGCCTTGGGAGTTAATGCCATTGAGGCGCCAACAGACTGCCAACAGACAGAGGGACTTTTAACACTGCCCTCACTGCAAGCCTTAGATGGCCAAAACATTACCATAGTCCGTGGTGTTGGTGGTCGCGAAGCCTTGGCAGAGCAATTAGCCCAAAGGGGTGCTATTGTCAGTTATTGGCAGGTTTACCAACGTGAATGTCCGCCGCTTAACCACAGGGTTGCTTACGATTGGCAACAGCAAAATATCGACACTATTGTCATTACCAGCGGACAAATTCTCAGCCATCTAATGCAACTTGTGCCCAAAGAACTGTTTGCTTGGTTACACGCATGTCATATTATAGTGCCGAGTTCTCGGGTTTATGAGCAAGCCATAAATGCCGGGTTTACACACGTTACTAATGCTAGAGCAGCCAACAGCGATGCAGTACTAATAGCTTTAGGTTTAACAGCTTAAACCTTTTAGCCGCCTGCTATACTGGCTTTCGTCTTCAAGGATCTGTTGAATGGACAATAAAACGCAACAAAGCAACACCGTCGCCACACCTGAACCCGATGACAGCACAGAGGCGACATTTGCTGAGACGACGCCAACGTCACCATCGACAGAACCAACGAGTGAACCTAACGCGTCGCCTGGGGTTTCTTGGGGATTTTTATTTAACCTGATATTTATCTTATTACTACTGTTCGCCACCTTAGCGGGCGGCTTCTACCTATATCAAGAATTAACTATTCAAAAGCAAAAGGCGCTCGATTTGTCGGCTCAGATCCAGCAACGCCTCAATGATCCCGTCGCTCGCCTCACTCATTTAGAGCAGCAACAACGAGTGATAGAGCGTGAGGTGACCAATAAGCTTGACCGCATAACTCACTCGCAACAGCTTCTGCAGGAGCAAGTGAATAAACTCGCTCAACAAAACCCTAACCATTGGATGGCAGAAGAAGCCAAGTATTTAGTTAGAATGGCAGGGAGTAAACTCTGGCTCGAAAAAGATCCTCAAACCGCGTTGAGCTTACTCGAAGCCGCTGATGACCGCATTAAAACCATGAAAGATCCCTCGCTCACCCCGCTGCGCAAAGCATTAGCGCAAGATATGAGCAATGTGGCCGCCATTAAAACCACCGACATTGCCGGCACAGTGCTGACCTTAGACAGCATGATAGACAAGCTACCAAAATTAAAGTTAAATCGCACCCAATCAATATTAAGCAGTAAAGACGACTCATCGGCAATGACAGAGTCACTGGATGATTGGCAAGACAATCTGGCAAAATCATGGCAGGCGCTCATCGAAGAGTTTGTGGTGATACGTAAACGCACCACAGATCAGGCTCCCTTATTAGCGCCCGATCAGCAGTGGTATTTAGTCGAAAATATTCGCAACAAATTACTACAAGCCCAGCTTGCGTTATTACGTCAAGATCAGGTCAACTATCGTCAATCTATCCGCTTGGCTAGAAAGTGGATTTTTCAATATTTTGATTTAGCCGATAGCAAAACCGAGCAAACCTTAGCCGCTTTAGATGCCTTGGTCACTTTAGAGGTTCAAGCACCGACCATTAGCCAGTTTGCATCAACCCCGCTGCTACAACAACTTGTGACTCGAGGGAGCTTGATAAGCGAGCAGGAGAGTCCATTATGATTAAGGCGCTTGTCTACCTTGTTATCATCTTAATTGGGTTAGTCATCAGCCCTTATTTATCAGGTATTAATGGCTACCTGTATATGGCCATTGGCGACTATGAACTTGAGACCAGCCTGCTCTTTGCCCTGTTTATGGCCATTTTGTTTTATGCCACCTTGGTATTGATTGAATGGGCAGTGGTGTGGACCCTAAATATCATATTGAGCAGTCGTTTTTTACCCGAAAAATGGCGCAAAAAAGCAGCTAGAAAACATACTCTTAAGGGCGCATTGGCCCTTGCCGAAGAGGATTGGAGTGCTGCAGAGCAGGCCATGGCTAAAGGTGCTAGCAAGGGTGAAATCCCTGCACTGAACCTATTGGCAGCAGCCAGAGCGGCGCATCATCAACACAATATTGAGGCTCGCGATCACTATTTACTCGAGGCCGAAAAAGATCTTCAGGCCAGTAAAGCCGTGCAAACGACACGAGTACGTTATCTAATGCAGCAAGGCGAACTTGAACAAGCCAGAACCGTTTTAGATAAGCTCAATCCGACCAGTAAAAGTAAAGCCCCGCTGCTCCGCTTGGCATTAGAGCTATATCAAGCTCAACAAGATTGGCAAGCACTCAAATTGTTACTTCCTATCATTAATAAGCGCGGCATACTTAGTGCAGAGGAGTTTCAGACACTCAATAGCAAAACCAACAAGGCATTATTACAAGCTGCAGCAGAGCAAAATGAGCAGGAGCTTGAAAAAGCTTGGCACTGGCTAAGCCGCACCGAGCGCAAGCAACCTCGCTTTATCGCCCAATATGCCGTTGGGTTGGCCCGCTATGAGCGAAAAGAGGAGGCATTAAAATTGTTATTTAAGCAATTGAAGCACAGCGCTGATCAGGATATTTTTGCCGCATTGACAGCCATTGTGACGCCTGCCGATCTCGATGCAAGGAAGCAGCTATTTGATCTGCAAAGTAAATATGCTGAAAATCCAGATTATCAAGCCTGTATTGCCACCCTTTACGATCAAAGCAAAGAGTTTACTGAATCGCTCAAATGGTGGCGAAAAGTCTGTTTTCAAGCGCCAACTAAAAGCCGCTGGTTGGCTCTCGCGACGGCTCAGGAACATATTGGTGAACTACACGCCGCGTTACAAAGTTATCGTAATGCCTTCAGTGACTGAAGATTGATTATATTTTTTTAAACTAAAAAACCACCTTTAAAGGTGGTTTTTTACTTAAAGAACTACATCAAAAGTTTAACAATTAAAGTAATCCTCATTAAAACAATTGATTACTTTTTTTGGCGACTAACGTCAAATTTGGTCGTCTATTGCCTCCCGTTCCCATCAGTTGACAGTAATTCAAAGCTCACCACACTTAAGTAAGTAGAAGCTAGCTCAGAAACACGCATAACTAGAGCAATACCTCTGTATTAGCTCAACATTTTATGCCTAGTAAAGCGAGAAATTATTATGGGTACATCAATCACGACACAAGACGCTGTAGTCACTAATCTTGTCGGTCAACTTACCGTAAAGGATGAGCAGGGAAATATCAGAGTAATTAACGTTGGCGATACCATCAAAGCGGGTGAGCAGCTGATTTTTTCTGACACTGCGACATTTGACTTAATCTATGACGATGGTACCTCAAAAAATCAAGCTCAAATAGCCCAGCCGCCTGTAGAGCAGCCAACCGACAACGATGGCGAAGTAGATAATGCCAATCAAGTTGCTGATACGCCCGTGGCTATCGACCCAGAAATCGCTGCGCTTCAAGCACAAATACTCGCAGGTGAAGATCCTACCGAAGGATTACCTGAAACCGCTGCTGGTGATGAGACACTAGGCAATGAGGGGTCTAATTTTGTCTCGCTCACACGTAATGGGGACGAAACGCTCGCCAACGCAGGATGGGATACGGCCGGGTTCACTCTAGCTGCCGCAACCACAGACGAAGCTTTAGCGATCCCAGATATCGTACTTGCTGCGCCTACCGTTTCTTCAGCAACTTTCTCCATTTTTGAAGCTAATATGCCTGAAGGGAGCGACCCGTCGGCGCTACTCAATAGACTAGCATCCAATATTAAAGCTAACGCTGAAGCGGGAATTGATACCCTAAAAATCAACGGCATTACTATTATTGATGACGGCCAATTTGTCGGCCCGTTAGTCATTAATACCGCCAGTGGTGTACTGACGATCACAAGCTTTAACAGCGCCACGGGCCAATTTGACTATGACTACAACCTTAATTCTAGTGTCGACCATAACGTCAGCGATCAGACCCAATTACTCTTTAATATTGAATTAGTCGACGGGGCAGGCAATGTTGCCAACGGCATCATTACGATAAACATTATCGACGATCAACCCAGTAGTCTTGCTGATATCAATAGCGTCACAGAAGATCAAGGCGGGCAAGTCCTAGGTAATCTACTTTCAAATGATACATTAGGCGCCGATTCGGCCGAAGTCACCGCGATCACCAACAGCCAAGGCGAGACGATAGCGATAACTGGAGCCACCTCTATCCAAGGGGCATTTGGTGTACTAATCGTATTTGCCGACGGTAGCTACACCTACCAATTAGATAATTCATTAGTGGCGATTCAGTCATTAGCAGCAGGTGAGCAACTCACCGATATCTTTACTTATCAGCTGACTGATGGGGATGGTGATATCGCGAACTCACCACTAACTATCACTATTACAGGTACTAATGACGCCCCTGAAACCGATGTGCTACAAACCGCTGGCGATGAGGACACCTTGATCACGGTGCCGGCCTTAAGCGGTAGTGACCTTGATGGTCAGGTGGTGAGCTTTGTGATTGACAGCCTGCCTGCCAACGGCACCTTGATGCTCAATGGCGGGGCCGTGAGTATTGGCATGACGGTGCCCATCGCCGATGCCGCTAACCTCACCTTTATGCCCGATGAGAACTGGAACGGCCAGACCACCTTTGACTATCATTCAGTCGATAATGATGGCTTGGCCGATACCACGCCAGCCACTGTCACCATTACCGTTGATGCCGTTAACGATGCGCCTGAGACCGATAACTTAGCCACCTCAGGTAACGAGGACACCTTAATTACGGTGCCAGCCTTAAGCGGTAGTGACCTTGATGGTCAGGTGGTGAGCTTTGTGATTGACAGCCTGCCTGCCAACGGCACCTTGATGCTCAATGGCAGGGCCGTGAGTATTGGCATGACGGTGCCCATCGCCGATGCCGCCAACCTCACCTTTATGCCCGATGAGAACTGGAACGGCCAGACCACCTTTGACTATCACTCAGTCGATAATGATGGCTTGGCCGATACCACGCCAGCCACTGTCACCATTACCGTTGATGCCGTTAACGATGCGCCTGAGACCGATAACTTAGCCACTTCAGGTAACGAGGACACCTTGATCACTGTGCCGGCCTTAAGCGGTAGTGACCTTGATGGTCAGGTGGTGAGCTTTGTGATTGACAGCCTGCCTGCCAACGGCACCTTGATGCTCAATGGCGAGGCCGTGAGTATTGGCATGACGGTGCCCATCGCCGATGCCGCTAACCTCACCTTTATGCCCGATGAGAACTGGAACGGCCAGACCACCTTTGACTATTATTCGGTCGATAATGATGGCTTGGCCGATACCACGCCGGCCACTGTCACTATCACCATTGATGCCGTCAACGATGCGCCTGAGACCGACGATTTAGCCACTTCAGGTAACGAGGACACCTTAATTACGGTGCCGGCCTTAAGCGGTAGTGACCTTGATGGTCAGGTGGTGAGCTTTGTGATTGACAGCCTGCCTGCCAACGGCACCTTGATGCTCAATGGCGAGGCCGTGAGTATTGGCATGACGGTGCCCATTGCCGATGCCGCCAACCTCACCTTTATGCCCGATGAGAACTGGAACGGCCAGACCACCTTTGACTATCATTCAGTCGATAATGATGGCTTGGCCGATGCCACGCCGGCCACTGTCACTATCACCATTGATGCCGTCAACGATGCGCCTGAGACCGACGATTTAGCCACTTCAGGTAACGAGGACACCTTAATTACGGTGCCGGCCTTAAGCGGTAGT
>NZ_QPQT01000019.1 GCF_003605125.1 Shewanella algidipiscicola | reverse complement strand
GGAGTTGTTACCTGTGTAGCCCTTGAACCCATAAGCGTTTCAAGATGGGTAATTTGCTGGTGTAAAAAAGCCACCGCAGGTTAAGGCGATGGCTTAATTATTTAAATTGCTCCCCAAGGCGTTGTTACCTGTGTAGCCCTTGAACCCATAAGCGTTTCAAGGTGGGTAATTTGCTGAGTGCCTTAGTTTGTGATGCAACAGGTGTAAAAAAGCCACCGCAGGTTAAGGCGATGGCTTAATTATTTAAATTGCTCCCCAAGGTGCCGTTACCGGTGTAGCCCTTGAACCGTAGGTTCAAGGCGGGTAAATGATTAACTCCTAAGGCTTCTCGGTTCGAGCCGAGCTTGCGCAATGTCATTAAAACATTCACCCTGAGTTTGTAAATATCGGCACAGGGACATAACCGACTCACGCACACCACAGGGAGCAAAAACGTTGTATCGATACTCAGTGAGTATCAGCTAATTAATGCATTAACTAGCTTAGTCTTCTTTAGTTGAGCGCTCAACTAGCGCACTTTCTAAGGTCGACTGTAGCAGACCAATTTTATCATCCATCTGCTTTATATAATCTTGATTTTTCTTCTGTTCTTCTAACAGTTCATAGCCGATATTCAATGCGGCCATGATGGCAATCTCTTCCCGACTCAAATTGTTGGTGCGGGTACGAAGGGTGCTTAACTGTTTTTCCAGTTTTGCCGCTACATGACGCAAAGCATCTTCTTGACCTATAGGGCAAGCGATGGAGTAGGTCCGGCCTAATAAGCTAATCTCTATAGCATGGCTACTCATTTGCTGATGTAGATCCTTTTATCGTGTTGTTGAGCGGACTATATCGGTCTGTATCTTAAAGTGCAATAACACTTGGGTGCTAATAACACTTTGTTAGATTAAATGTTGTTTAGATAACCAATCACAGGCGCCTTGTGCGATAAATGGTGCTAAATCGCGTCGTTTATGGTGAAAATCTCGCCAACAGGCCTTAGCCATTATGTCGTTTTTTTCACCATCAATAAGCAAGCTAGTTGGGCTTAATGCGTGGCATCTAGGTCACGTTTTTAATCTTGGTCGATGTGGTCAATTCTGCTAGCATGTGTACAGATAAAATATGATTGGAAATTAGTTATGGCAACGCCTCCCTCTTTAAGTATCGATAGTCTATTAGCCGAGCTCAATGGCGCTGAAATTGCTCAACATCCGGTAGAAGTTCATGGTTCGCTAGTGGGGCTTATTTGTGGCGGAGTGGGGCAAGCGAAAAGCGAATGGTTAAAGTCACTATTAGAGTTAATTAATGATGGCCAATTACCTCCGCCATCGCTGACTCAACTGCTCGAAGAGCTCTACCAAGATACTGTGGCGCGGATCACCGATGCCGACTTTGGTTTTACGCCAATGGCTCCCGAAGAGGAAGAGCCGCTTAATAAGCGGGTTGAAGCACTCTCGTTATGGGTACAAAGCTTCTTAACGGGGTTGGCGATTGTGCAGCCTAAACTCAATCGCGCCTCTAAAGATGTCAAAGAGGTGATCAATGATCTGGCCGAAATCGCCCTGGTAGAATTTGACGTGGCCGACGATGATGAGTCTGAGGCGGCCTACATAGAGCTGATGGAGTTTTCGCGCATGGCGGCACTGCTGTGCTACGCCGAATTTGGCCCACAGCCGAGTGAGATCACAGATCAAGACCCTAAAATTCATTAAGATTGCCAACAGCAAAAGTCACGGCAGGTGCCGCTAAGTATCTGCCTAAATAGAGAAACTGAATGACCGCGTCTCAGACCACAGTTGATTTTGATATCGCCATTGTTGGCGGCGCCATGGCCGGTGCCACGTTAGCCTTAGGGCTAGCCAAACTGGCGCAGGAGCTCAAGCGTCCGTTAAAGGTCGCTTTGATTGAAGCCAGCCGTCCAGGTGGTCAGCATCCCGGTTTTGACGCCCGCTCAATCGCCATAGCGCAAGGCTCTATTTTTGAGCTGACCCGATTAGGCATCTGGCCTAAATTGGCCCATTTGGGCACCCCAATCGGCAACATTCACGTGTCCGATCGTGGTCATTTCGGCATGACCACCCTCAATGCTAGCGACTTTCACTTGCCTTACTTAGGGCAGGTGGTCGAGCTAGAGCGTGTAGGCGCCGCGTTATTTGAACTCTTAGAGAAACAGCAGATTAGCCTGTATTGCCCGGCTAAATTAGTCAGCATTCGCGCCAATATCGACGCCAATTATTTGCTGCTTGATGATGGTCGCGAACTCAGCGCTAAGCTGGTGGTGGCTGCCGATGGGCTTAACTCGGTCGTCAGGCGTGATTTTGCCTTACCCCTTGAGCAAGTGGATTTCGAGCAGGTGGCGGTAGTGGCGAATATCGGCATCGACAAGCCCCATGGACAATGGGCTTATGAGCGCTTTACCGATTCAGGCCCATTAGCCTTGCTGCCTATGACCAATGTTGATGGTCAGGCTCGCATGTCTTTGGTGTGGGCACTGTCGCCCGCCATGGCACAGCAGATGTTAACTTGTTCAAAATCGACCTTCTTAGCCAGTCTACAGCAGGCCTTTGGCTATCGAGCGGGGCAGTTTATCGAGGTTGGAGAGCGCCACGCTTATCCGCTTAAGTTGTCGTCGATGCCGCGACCTATCTATCAGCGCACCCTATTTATTGGTAACGCCGCCCAAACCTTACACCCCATTGCCGGTCAAGGCTTTAACCTTGGGTTGCGTGATTTAGTCTGCGTTATCGACGCGGTGCGCGGCGCGCTATTAGCTGGGGACGATCTTGGCGGCGCCAAGCTGACCCATCATTATTTGGCCCAGCGCAGTCAAGATAGGGCATCGACCATTAACAATGTCGAGTTTTTGGTACGCGGCTTCTCCAATCAACACTGGCCGCTAGTGGCCGGACGTAATATCGGGCTGCGCCTCTTGTCGTGGTGCCCGCCGCTAAAAACGCCCATTGCCCGCCAAGCCATGGGATGGAAATCCCCTATAACTTCAGCCTAGTAGCGATAAAGGATACCCCTATGTTCAGCACTCAAACCTATGATGTAGCCATTGTTGGCGGTGGTATGGTAGGACTGGCAACTGCCATCGGTTTAGCGATGGAGTCGCTGCGGGTGGTGGTTATCGATGCCGGTGAAACCCAAGCCGTGTCGGGTGAGGCGCGTATGCGCGTCAGTGCGATTAACAAGGCCAGTCAAAGTTTACTCACTCACCTTGGTGCTTGGGCCTATGTCGATGAGGCGCGCATGGGGCCATACCAAAAAATGGCGGTGTGGGACAAAGACGGCCTAGGTAAAATTGCTTTCGACGCCCACAGTATCAGCGAGCAAACCTTAGGCTGCATCATTGAAAATGACAACATCAGCCACGCACTGGCAAGCCGTGCGGCCGAGCTTGATGAGATAACCCATCTTGAAAATCGCCGCCTCGACAAAATTGCCTTTGGCGAGCGCGAAGCATGGCTCACCTTAGACAATGGTGACAACCTGTCGGCGGCCCTCGTGATCGGTGCCGATGGGGCCAATTCTTGGGTGCGTGAACAGTGCAAAATCCCGATGACCTTCTGGGATTATGGCCACCACGCCATCGTCGCCACGGTGCGCAGCGAACTGCCTCACAATGACACCGCACGGCAGGTGTTTTTACAAGATGGTCCATTGGCCTTTTTACCCCTGTTTGAAGCTAACCTCTGCTCTATCGTCTGGTCGGTGCCGCCGACAAAGGCCCAAGCCTTACTCGACGGCGATGCGGTGCAGTTTGAGCGTAGCCTTACCGCCGCTTTCGACGGCAAGCTAGGCATGTGCAAGCTCGAAAGTGAGCCACAGGCTTTTCCACTGCGCATGCGTTATGCGCGCCACTTTGCCCGCCACCGCTTATTGCTGGCAGGCGACGCGGCCCATACCATACATCCATTGGCGGGGCAGGGGGTTAACCTTGGGTTTCTTGATGCCGCGGCCATTATCGAAACCCTGAGTGAACTGAGACGTACGGGTAAAGATTTGGGCGACTATGCCAATTTGCGCGCCCTTGAACGTTGGCGTAAAGCCGATGCGCTGGAGATGATTGCCGCAATGGAAGGCTTTAAGCGCCTCTTCGATGGGGCGAACCCAGTGAAACAGGCGCTGCGAGATTTAGGGCTTAATTTGGTTGATAACTTTTCTCCTGTGAAAACACTGTTTATGCAACAGGCGATGGGCAATAAAAGCTGTCTACCAACCCTGTGTAAATAAGCATCGCTGAAAATAAATTAGATTTACTTTTTGTTTAAATACAGTGCCTTATTGTGTTTTTATGGTGTTGTTTTTTGATGCTGTAAAAAAGCTACAATTAACGCATAAGAAAAAGTAATGCTAAATGGGGTCGGATTAGAAAAATCTCTTATATACAAAACTGTGACGCAAGGTATAATTTCGCCGCATTTTGATACCATTGACCCGTCTTAGCAGGCGACACAGTCGATGCATCATATTCGACGCAATTGATGCAAAAATTCATCTTTGCAATCACATCCTGACCCAACGTACCCTACGTTCAGGTGTGTCTATAAATAAAGCACACCTAGGTGTCGCATAGCTAAAACCACAGGTGGAAACGGGATCTTATCCGAGCCTCTCGGTGAGTCCAGTTATCAATGTATTTCAGCCATGTTGTCGCCGTCAGGTAAGACCCGAAAAGGGCATAAAGAAGAGATAATAATGGCTAATAAAACTGTACTCTTTAACAAGCACTTGGAATCTAATGCCAAGATGGTCGACTTCCACGGTTGGGAAATGCCGATTAACTACGGCTCTCAAATCGAAGAGCACCATGCTGTACGTCAAGACGCAGGTATGTTTGACGTCTCTCATATGACAGTGGTTGACGTAACCGGCACTCAAGCCTGTGAATTTCTGCGTAAACTGTTGGCAAACGACGTTGCCAAACTCACCGTACCGGGTAAAGCGCTTTACTGCGGTATGCTAGACCACAATGCTGGCCTGATCGACGACCTCATCACCTATTATCTCGACGACACCCATTACCGTATTGTGGTTAACTCTGCGACCCGTGAAAAAGACCTCGCTTGGATTGCTGAGCAAGTGAAGGGCTTTGATGTCACCATTACCGAACGTCCAGAGTTGGCGATGATTGCCGTGCAAGGCCCTAACGCCAAGGCGAAAGCTGCCAGCGTGTTTACTGCCGAGCAAAACGCCGCCGTTGAGGGGATGAAACCTTTCTTTGGGGTGCAGTCGGGGTCACTGTTTATTGCTACCACAGGTTACACTGGTGAAGCGGGCTACGAGATCATTGTGCCACAAGAGGAAGCGGGTGCATTGTGGCAAGCGCTACTGGATAACGGCGTTAAGCCATGTGGCTTAGGCGCGCGTGATACCCTGCGTTTAGAAGCGGGTATGAACTTATATGGCCTAGACATGGACGAAAGCGTTAACCCGCTCGAAGCCAACATGGCATGGACTATTGCCTGGGAGCCAAGTGATCGTGACTTTATTGGCCGCGAAGCATTAAGTGCCATCAAAGCGGCGGGTACCCATAAGCAAGTGGGCCTAGTGATGGAAGCCAAAGGGGTGATTCGCCCGGGGATGGCCGTGTTCTTTACCGACGCGAACGGCGAAGAGCAGCAAGGGGTTATCACAAGCGGTACATTCTCTCCGACCTTAGGCTATTCTATTGCCATGGCACGCTTGCCCAATTCTGTTGGCGATGTCGCAGAAGTAGAGATGCGTAAAAAGCGCGTGCCTGTTAAAGTCATAGCCCCTGGCTTTGTGCGTAACGGTAAACAAGTATTCTAATTTTTTAGCTTAACTTACACATTGTCTGATTAGTCAAAATTGAGTATTACGGAAAAAGGATTAAAAATAATGAGCAATATTCCAGCTGAACTAAAGTACGCTTCTTCACACGAATGGATCCGCAAAGAAGCAGACGGTTCTTACACTGTCGGCATCAGTGAGCACGCCCAAGAGCTGCTAGGTGACATGGTATTTGTTGAGCTACCAGAAGTGGGTGACACAGTCACCGCCGGTGAAGACTGCGCCGTGGCCGAGTCGGTTAAAGCCGCCTCTGATATCTACGCGCCAATTTCTGGCGAAGTGATTGCCGTTAACGAATCATTAGAAGATTCTCCAGAGCTCGTTAACAGCGACGCATACGGCGACGGTTGGTTCTTCCGCGTGATGCCATCTGACGAGTCTGAAGTTGACAGCCTACTTGATGCCGAAGGGTATCAAGAAGTTATCGACGAAGAGTAAGCGTCGAGCCCCTAAAGCCCCATGCCTAAACGACATGGGGTTTTTCGTTATACCGCCCTACATTAAAAATGAGACCGGTAACACCGCCCCCTACAGGCAGGATACTGGCAAATATGGAACTAGGTTTATCATGACCACAGAAACTCTCACTCAGTTAGAGCAGCACGAACTCTTTATCCGTCGCCACATCGGACCGGACAGCGCAGAACAGCAAGAGATGTTGAACTTCGTTGGTGCAGAATCTTTAGAAGATTTAACACAGCAGATCGTACCTGAGTCGATTCGTCTAGGCCGCGACCTTGCTGTTAGCCCAGCATGTGGCGAAGCCGAAGGTATGGCCGCTATTCGCGCCATTGCCGATAAAAACAAGGTGTTTAAAAGCTACATAGGTATGGGTTACCACGGCACGCTAGTGCCAAGTGTTATCCAGCGTAATGTGTTTGAAAACCCAGGTTGGTACACCGCGTACACTCCATATCAGCCAGAGATCGCTCAAGGTCGTCTAGAAGCCATCTTAAACTTCCAGCAGGTGTCGATGGACCTAACCGGTCTTGATTTAGCCTCAGCTTCATTGCTGGACGAAGCCACCGCCGCAGCCGAAGCCATGGCGCTGGCGAAACGTGTATCTAAGGCCAAGAAAGCCAATATCTTCTTTGTTGCTGATGATGTGTTTCCGCAAACCCTCGATGTGGTGAAAACCCGCGCCGAGTGTTTTGGCTTTGAAATTGTCACCGGCCCTGCCGAAGATGCCGTTAACTACGATCTGTTTGGCGCACTATTCCAATACACTAACCGTCACGGTCAAATTCGCGATTTCACTGCGCTTTTTGCTGCACTAAAAGAGAAAAAAGCGGTCGTGACCGTCGCCGCCGACATCATGTCGCTAGTGATGCTTAAATCACCAGGAACCATGGGTGCCGATGTGGTTTTTGGTAGCGCCCAGCGTTTTGGCGTGCCCATGGGCTTTGGCGGCCCACACGCCGCATTCTTCGTCTCGCGTGACGAGCACAAGCGGTCACTGCCGGGTCGTATTATTGGGGTGTCGCAAGATGCACGCGGTAACCGCGCGCTGCGTATGGCGATGCAAACCCGTGAGCAACATATTCGCCGCGAAAAAGCCAACTCAAACATCTGTACAGCACAGGTACTCTTGGCCAACATGGCTTCGTTCTACGCCGTATACCATGGCCCACAAGGGCTAAAAACGATTGCACAGCGTATCAACCGCTTAACTGATATCTTAGCCGCAGGCCTTAAAGCCAAAGGCGTCGAGCTGGTTAACAACACTTGGTTCGATACCCTGTCATTTAAGGTCGCCGACAGCGCCGCTGTGATAGCGCGTTCGGTCGCGGCAGAGCTTAACTTGCGTGTCGATAGTGATGGCATTCTTGGGGTCAGCATCTCTGAGCCTACCACTCGTGCCGATATCGCTCAGCTATTTGATGTGATTTTAGGTGAAGGTCATGGCTTAGACGTTGCTGCAATGGATGCCGACATCGTCGCCAATGGCAATAGTTCAATACCAGCTGAGTTGGTGCGCACCGACGCTATCTTGACTCATCCAACTTTTAATCGCTACCACAGCGAAACCGAGATGATGCGTTATATCAAGCGTCTCGAAAACAAAGACTTAGCCCTAAACCACTCGATGATCTCGCTAGGCTCATGCACCATGAAGCTAAACGCCGCCACCGAGATGATGCCAGTCAGTTGGGCCGAGTTTGGCAATATGCACCCATTCTGCCCACAAGACCAAGCTCAAGGTTATGACGAGTTGCTCGAGCAGTTGTCTGCATGGCTTGTTGATATCACAGGTTATGACGCCGTTTGCCTACAGCCTAACTCAGGCGCGCAGGGCGAATACGCGGGTCTATTAGCCATTAAGAAGTACCATGAATCCCGCGGCGATGCGCACCGAAATATCTGTCTTATCCCACAATCGGCTCACGGTACTAACCCAGCTTCAGCCCAGCTTGCCGGCATGAAAGTGGTGGTGACCGCGTGCGATAAGGCGGGTAACGTCGACATGGAAGACTTGAAAGCCAAAGCCGCCGAAGTGGCCGATAACCTTTCTTGCATCATGATCACCTACCCATCGACCCACGGTGTGTATGAAGAGACAGTGCGCGAGATCTGCGACGTCATTCACAGCCATGGCGGCCAAGTCTACCTAGACGGAGCTAACATGAACGCGCAAGTGGGCTTAACGACTCCTGGCTTCATCGGCGCCGATGTATCGCACCTTAACCTACATAAAACCTTCGCGATCCCACATGGCGGCGGCGGACCCGGTATGGGCCCTATTGGTGTTAAGGCTCACCTTGCGCCTTTTGTTGCGGGTCACACAGTGGTTAAACATGGCCGCGAATCAGACAACAACGGCGCAGTATCGGCTGCACCATACGGTAGCGCCAGCATTTTGCCTATCACTTGGATGTACATTAAGTTATTGGGTTTCCAAGGCTTAAGACAATCGACTCAAGTGGCACTGCTTAACGCTAACTACATGATGAAGAAGCTATCTGCCCATTATCCTGTACTGTACACAGGCCGTAATGACCGCGTGGCTCACGAATGCATCATAGATCTGCGTCCGCTTAAAGAAGCTTCTGGCGTGACCGAAATGGATATCGCTAAGCGTCTAAACGACTATGGTTTCCACGCGCCAACCATGAGCTTCCCGGTTGCAGGCACCTTAATGATTGAGCCAACGGAATCTGAGTCTAAAGTCGAGCTAGACAGATTCATCGATGCGATGATCTCAATTCGCGGCGAAATCGCTCGAGTCGAAGCTGGCGAGTGGCCAGTGGACAACAACCCACTGCACAATGCGCCGCATACCATGGCTGACATCATGGATAGCGAGTTTGACTCACGTCCTTATAGCCGTGAACTGGCGGTATTCCCAAGTGCTGCAGTTAAGGCGAACAAGTTCTGGCCAACGGTTAACCGTATCGACGATGTTTACGGCGACCGTAATCTAATGTGTTCTTGTGCACCGATTGACGATTACAAATAAAATGGCTACTTGTGATAACGACAATTGAAGTTGGAAACCACGTAATCGAAGTTGGAAACTGCAATTGAAGTTGGAAACTAACTAAGTATAGAAGGCGAACCAGAAATGGTTCGCCTTTTTTCTTATTCCTTAGATTTACTCTTTTTCTTGATTGAAGGCTTGATGGACCCCAACTCGAGATAAAATCCCTGAATTTGAAAAAGAGAATGCTAGTTTTTCAGGATAGTCATAACCCAAACGGATTGCTGTACTCAGAGCTTCAACGACTTCTGAGGATAGACCCTTTTGGCTGTCGTAAGGATTAATTTCAGTTACAATCCGTGTCACCAAGCCCATAATAAAGGAAAGGCCTCTCGGTAGAACAGTGCCGACAAGCTCCCTTGCTCTTGGGCAGGATTTTGCAGTTGCATTAACTGAATCAGGATTCCCCCCCAATGCAATCTCCACATCCTTTAGTGGCAAACCATCTAACCACGCATATATTCCCATAGATAACTCATCCAGAATTTCATCTGTGATAATGCTATTTTTATTCCGACCTGTTGAACCTAGAATTGAAGACTTTACATCAAATAGTAATAGTTCTTGAGCTTCACCATCAGCTTTTAGCCAAGCGAGTAGCCAAGTAACCCAATCACTAATCGACGTAGGTAAAGCACCTATATTTTGTGTAATCGCAGCCCTTAAACGTGAAAGTACAAGTGGTGGTAATCCGCTCTGAGAGGTCAATATTGATAGAGACTTGTCAATTCCATCACTATTTTGCTGGTTAACAAGATGTTCCAACTCAATTAGTTGAGCATCAAATCTCTGCTCTTCATTTCTCCCTCTTGAACGAAATGCTGCAAATGAAGAGTTAAGATTAAATAATGAGATTTCACCGTTTTCAGCGTCACTTAGTGTTGCTAGGCGATTAACAAGGTACATTACGTCACGATTTACAGTATTTCCAACAGATATCTCATCTAAGATGCTTGAAATTGGGTCCGATATTTCTACGCACCTATCGTCTTCAGGAATTAACGACTGCAATTTAACTACGACATCTTCGTTTAAACTTTCATCTTTTGGAAAGCAGAGAATTGGTTCTGGTATTAGCAATACGATTCCATTTGCAAGATGCCCAGCTCTACCAGCTCGTGCCGCAGCGTTCAATAATTCATGGGCCTCTAAAAGTTGTCGACTATCGTTCTCAGCACGCGTATCCCCCGCCAAAATGGCCATTTGAGCTGGCAAATTAAGACCTTGAGCTAATGTTGGAGTAGCAACAATTACCATTGCCCCATCTGCACGTTTGTACATGCGTTCAGACAAATCCCTTTCGATTCTCAGCATGGATGCATTATGTGGGACTGCGGCGCTTCCTTTTGTAAGCAATGAGTGCTTCAGCCCCCCAAGCTCTAACGCTAGAGCATCCCACCTGTGATCTTCATCTTCTGTTGAAGCAATGTTTCCTCCAAGAGCATCCGTGATACTTTTTGCTGTCGATATAGCGTGGGATTTTTGATTAACGAAGACAATTGTTTTAAGGCGACAACTTGCGCTGATTGAGGCTAATGTCGAAGCAACACTGTTTACATTAGGAGTGATAGATAATTTATTTGGATAAAGTTTTCCTTTAAGTAAAATTTTTTCCTGTGTCAGTCTTGTAAATGTACAAATTGCATTATTATTTTCTATGTCCAGCCAGTTATGTTGCAATCCCCATATCGCATAGGGATGGAGCTCCAACTCTCTAGATGATGCTACCCTAAGGTTTTTGGCTCGGTTTCCGGCTTCTTTATCAAGACGCCTTTGGACTCTAAGAGCATTTGTCGTTATCGTTTTAACTTCATCTTCTTCATAAATTACTATTCCTCTTGCCTGTCTGCTGGGCTTCCAAAGAAGATCAATACTTATACAGTTTCGGCCTGTTAACTGTTCCACCCAATTAGAAAACTCCTCACCGTTTTGCACCATCGCAGATAGAAATAGAGTATCTGCATCTGGGGCAACTCTATTAAATGCCAGCAAACAAAGCATACTATCGAGCGACCTACGTATCTTTCCTGATTGCGGGCTGAGCAAATGACATTCATCAAATACCAATAAGCCAACATCATCAAAGGATTCGGGGGAGAAGGAAAGCATTGCTAAACATCTTTCAGGTGTCATTACCTCAATTTCCGGAAGAACGGCACCAACCTGGAAGAGAAGATCAAAATCACTTGATACAGTAGAACCTAAAATATCTTGAGGGAACATCTCTTGTAGGTCGATAGTAAGTTGTTCAACAAGTGCGTGAGTTGGGGCAAGAAAAATTACTTTTTTCCCCTGCGATAAAGCACTCGCGATTTTTAATGAGGAAATAGTTGTTTTTCCGGCCCCTGTTGGTAACACCATGACAGCAGACGTTCCATTGTGATGGAAACCATCTGCTAAGGCTTTCCTGTGATTAGGCCAGATAAAAGGAAATTTTTTGGCTCGGAAGGCTATCCAATTTTGCCAAAATTCAGACCCAGCTCCTTGCGGTGGCTCCAGCTTAGTGAGCGCAGATTCATATATACCGTCATGTGCTGCCGTGAGTAGTGATGCTAGATGGGCAATACCTGGAAATGTGAATTCAACTCCGGAAGTTAGAACTTCTCTATTGATTGAAACGGCAAGGGATTTAACTTGCTCAAAACACTCCCTAGGAGATCTATTTTGAATTTCGTCTACATCAATTCTTAAGATTACTTTTGATAAATTTTCTATGCCGACGACTAAAGAGTGAGCCAATGCAATAAAAGCAGAAAATTCAAAATTACTATCCTGTGGTAACACAAAGCCGGGCCGATCATTACCTCTCTTAATAATCTCTGTTAGGCGTCCGGTCGCTAAATCAACTATATGCCAAACTAATTCGGTAATAAGCGGATGCTGTCCTTCCTTTTCGATTTTTATTTTAGACGCTGCTTCAAGGGCATCTGCATATTGCTCCGCAGCAAGAAATAGAAGGACAGCTGCAATTTCAGGTGCTAAACGATCCCTGCTGACATTTGCCTTCTCAAAGACTGCCGCCTCTAGTAGTTCCTCTCTTCTTGCAATTAATAGTTGAGCACTTGCAGCAACAAATGCAGAAGATCGTCTAATAGATGGATCTTGGTTGATAGAAACAACTAGTTCATAGGTGTCCGCAATGCGATCTAATGTCCAACCATCTTCTTGACTTGACTGTTCTTCTCCACCGAGCCTCATGGAGACAATCTGTGCATAGTGACTGGTCAAAAGCTGCGGTAGGTCCTCTGGGTCTAAATCAGGAAACTCGGGAGCCGCTCGAAGGAGTGTTGCTGTTTCTGGATCAAACATTAATCTTGCTCCACATCTAGTTGCTCTATATAAGCAATAATTTTCGTTGCCAACTTATCAAACCAATCCCTTAACTCCCCATCTATAATTAGACTCGCACCGATGCGTTGCTCCTGTGTTATATCCTTTATTTTGTCATACCCTTTGAACAATGCCTTCTGCGCTGTATCCGAATCGAAAAGTTTGGTTAACGCAAAACCTGCGCGATATCTCCTGGCCGAGTTATCAAGAACTTTACGAACCATAGACATGGCTTGCAAATTGCCAACTCCACTCAGCTGGATGAGTGTTGTTGCAGCAGCAATAAGCTCTGCATTTCTCGTATTTTCATGCCGATCTAGAAAGCCTGGGATAACATTCTCTCTGAAGAATTTTCTTGGAGTTTCGGTACATTTGTCCTCAAATATCGTTGAGTTGTAAATTTCATTACCATCTTCATTGAGTTCTATCATGAGCCCATCCAAGCCTTGGGATGTAGAGCTCGTGTGAGGGTCTTTTAGATAGCATTTTTCTCCAGAGACTTGCTTCGCAGCTATCCAAGAAATGATTTCAAAAATTAGGCCGTCTCTTTGAATTCTCGGATAGCCAGTGCGTGGTGTTTGTTTTTTCTCTTGGACTGTAAATTTTATTTTTGCTTCATTTTTAAGCTCATTGTCAGTAAATGCTGGAGCTGCTGGCAAAAGCTCATCAATAATATGGGCGGCTTGCGCTGCTTGTCCCATAACGATTATAGCGATAAGGCGAGCCAGCTGTTCTTCATTTTCTACTTTCCATTTTGACCCTATACAATCATCATCAATCGGAAAGTCTGTAATATTTAGAGCTGTGAGGTTTTCTTCAAGCGCCATTAGTACTTTCCTTATAACTTTCTAATATCATTTGGTTTAATTTCTCCTTGAAAAGGCGCGAGACTAAAACTTGCTTCGCTCATAGTTGAAATGGAAGACATTTGGTCTTGTAGCAAATCACGTTACCTTATATTTTAACCAATTCTGTGAATTGCCAATTTCAAATGCTCTGGCTCCATACCCTATGGATAGAATACTTTCCGGCAAGAACTCATCGAACTTCTCGATACGTTTTTCCTGTATTTGTTGTGCTAGTTCTGTTTCTGTTGGGAGTTCCGTTGAAGCAAGTTTGAGCAATATTGAGCGAACACTTTCTAATGACGCTTTTTCTACTTCTATGACTCCTGCATATGCGCCAGCTTCAACCCCATGTTGGATTAGCAAGGCGACAATTGTATTTACCACTTTGTCGCCAAGCCATGGGAATATATAAGTAGTATTGCCAACCTGGAGCAGTGGTTCTCTAGAGAGCTTTGCATCTTCGAAATATCGTACGCTCTCACCAAACAGTTCTCGTGCAGCTGAATCAGCGAAGTCGACTTTCTGATCCCCCACAGAAATTCTGTAGTCACCGTCTTTTAATATTTGAAACATCTCTTGCCGGACAACATCATGTATGTTCAAGCCAGCACCACCAAATTTTGGCGGCTTGCCACCTTTTGCATGTACCACATAAATAACTTTCTTTTCGCTATCTATGTCGTTTACTTTCCAACGTTTTCCACCGAAAACAATATGCTGACCTTCCAATACCAATGAATCTACAGGCAGCGTTCCGAGTGATTTTGTTCCACATACAATCCGAAACTCTTCAGGCGTTTTGAAAACAGCATAGAACGAGTAATGGCTTGTCAGCTTTTCTCCCAAAAGGCCAAGCACCAATTCACCACTTCCTAACTGAGTTATGAGTTCTGTTTTGCCCATGTGGACAAGTAGTGCTTTAAAGTTTTCAACATTAACGTTTTGAAAAGGGCCATCTTTACAGAGCAAACTAAATAATTGCTCTGCTCTAATTCCTCCCCATTGTGCAGTGACCGCAAGTACTTGATGAAGGAGTGTTGAGAAGTGATAAAGTGATGTATCAGCTGGTTCATACCATTTACTGCCGATAAGAAGTCTGATCATGGCCAGAGACTGAATAAGCTCCAGTCTCAGCTTGTCGATGACGCTAGAGTCTTTTGTCAATTCAGCTTCAGCGATGAGCATTCGCAATATTGAGGCTCCACCGCGTCTTCCTGAGCGTCCCATTCTTTGCCGTAAACTTGAAATAGAGTGGGGGGCTGTTACTTGAATTACTGAGTTTACCTTGCCGATATCAATGCCTAGTTCAAGAGTCATTGTGCAAATCGCTGTGGTTGGATAATGCTCCTGTTGTAATCGCTTTTCTAAGCTTTCTCGAAGATCTTTAGATAGCGAGCCATGGTGAGGAAAAAACTCATTCGGTACAATTTTTTCTTCACAGAAGTCAGATAATGTAGCCGCAATACTTTCTGTGCGGCTTCTACTATTTGCAAACACAAGGTGATTTCCGCCTCGACAAAATTTAAATAAATCTTGGCAGATCGTATATTCGGCATCATTGGAAGACTCAGCTTTTAAGTTAGCAGGGTTTACATACCCCTTTATCTGAACCTTCAGGGTGGAAGTCGAATGTGTATCTTTGATGATCTTGCAAGGTAAAGAGCGATTAGGGCGAAGCGATAGAGGTACTTTTTCTAACTCACCAAGCGTAGCACTCAAAGCTACTCTCGGGATTGGTGTTTCTAGTCTTCCGAGAAGGTGTTCAAGTCTATGAAGTAAAGAGAGTAAGTGATGGCCGCGCTCAGAACCAATAAAGGCATGAAACTCATCAATAACGATATATTTCAAATTAGAGAATGCAGCTTTGATCCAGCCAGAGTCTCTGATGAGTAATGACTCCAATGACTCAGGTGTTATTAACACGACACCAGACGGTGATGCTTTTAATTTCTTCTTTCGGCTCTGTGAGCTATCACCATGCCAGGGAGTAACCGGTATTTCTAACAGATCAGACAGACTTTCTAAGCGCCTATCTTGGTCATTTATAAGGGCTTTTAGAGGGCTAACGTAAAGGATCCCTACACCCGTTTCTTGAGGTGCTATAGCGCTGAGTGCAGGCAAGAAAAATGCCTCTGTCTTTCCTGCTGCGGTTGAAGCGCTGATCAGCACATCTGTCTTTTCAGACAATATAGGTTCAATAGCAAGGCATTGTATTTCCCGTAAGCCAGTCCAGCCTTGTTTGAATATCCAGCGTTGAATCCGATTGTCTAATTTTTCATGTTCATCAATCATAGTTTGAAGTCAGCAAACCCATCTTCATTGTCCTCTGTTTCGAGTTCAACATCGGAAGGCTTATCTTCATTAATTGCTACTGATGAGATTAGACTATGCCATGCAATTTGCGGGTTTTGGTCGATTACAGCGAGCATGTCTAAAAATGCTTTAATGGTGTTACGTGGCGTTCTAAAATACGCATCCCCTATAGTTTGGCTGCAATGCTGTAAGAACGCTTTGAGAGATTCGTCTGGAACCAAGTACTTCGCTTCGTCACCTTCAGCATAAACATGGCGCAAGTTTTTAAGCAAAATATACAATTCTTCAGGGGTTAAGCTAGCGAGGTGTAGCGCTGGTGACGAATAATCAATCACGCCCGCTTGTTTAGCAAAGCTGTTATCTGCCAATCTAGATTGTAGTGCTTCATAGCTATACAACCCTTTACGTGGATCTAGCAAAAACTCAGGGGTTCCGCCTAGAAGGAATCCCAAATGTTCAGCGCTTCCTTGTAAACAATCGTTTAGAATTCGGAGTATTTGTTCATAGTTAGAAGTTCTCGCTGTTGTGTTGTTCAACTTATACAGATTTACCATTTCGTCTAAGTTAACTAGAAGCCCTTGGTAGCCAGCTTGTCTGACAAATAAACTCATTAATTTCAGCGCATCATAAAAAGATGTATCTGAAATAATTGTTCGAATCCCTAGGTCATTTCGGGCATCGGTTTTAGTTGAATACTCTGCTCGTAACCATTTTATGGCGTTAGCTTTTAATATCTCATCATCTTTCTCATGACCTATCCAATAAGCCTCAATAACTTTAGCAAAATCATAACCGCCAACGAGTTCAGAAAGTGATGCTAATTTTTCATGGATAATTGAATTTATACTTTTTCCTGAAGTATCAGCTTCTCTCATTGCTTCTGTAATGAACTTTTCAACTACACTGGTTAAAGCATTACCATCAGGTTTGTTGCGAGTAGCCATGTTGCGCATTAGCTCAGAGTAAAGGTTCCTGGCTTGACCTGCCGATGCATGAATACGTCTATCAGGAGATAAGTCTGCATTGACGGTTACAAGCTTATTCTCTAGAGCAATAGCACGTACAACACTTAAAAAGAATGTTTTACCAGAACCATAATCGCCGATAATGAGCCTGAAAGCTGAACCTCCATCTGAGATCCGATCAATGTCTTGGATCAGAGCTTTTAATTCATTTACTCGACCAACTTGGATATGCTGGATTCCAATCTTAGGAGTCACACCTGACTTCAGAGATTGGATAATTGCATCCCTTTCTTTAGCTCGTATTCTTTTTGCAACCATTGTTTATCCCTTCAATTCTTCTACGATTTCTAGATCGACGTAGATATCACCATCGTCATCTAGAACTGGCGCATCGACTTTGTCATAAGCCCAGTCATTAATGGTTTCTAATGCGCCATCAACCATTATGTTTAGTTTGCTGCACAGTTCATGAACTTCTTTACGTGGCCACGACTCTTTTGCTATCAAAGTTTCAAAAAGTTCTTTGTAAGGGCTATCTAAGCCTTCTTCATTGACATCAGCGGTGGGGCTAACTTCCAGTTCAGCTTCTTCATCAACAGCAAATATACTCTCCAGCATACTCTTTGCATCGTTGGTGTCACTTTCATGCATAGCCAGAATACCTTCATCCAACTGAAAGGTACTTTTATCAATTGAAGCGTCTTTAGATGTGGCTGAGATAGGTTGTTTGCTGGAGGCAAACGCATGAATGTCACTTGTAACGAGTGATTTATCTAAGCCTAACGAGGTATATAACTTTTCAATTTGCTTAATTTCAGAAGCATCGATTTTTCCATCAGCAAGGGCGATGGAAAGCATGAATCTTTTCAAGAATTCCACCTGTGGAACGCCGAGTTTTTCAATCCTGGCTTTCAAGCCGGTATTATTTACAGGGGCATTTAGACGCCAAGTTAAATATGCATTTAACGAGTTCTTTTCAGAAGGTGAGAGTTTGTCATCGTGGTTTATCAACGTTTGTAAGGCGAGTTTCTCATGCTGATCTACAGTACCGTCTATCGTTGCGACCATTGCCCCTAACCTAATTGCTAAACTTACTTGGTTGAATGCAGAGCTTGGCTCAAAAAACTCTCCATGGCCCGGTGAGAAGAGCACAATGTTGTCATCGATTTTCAGTTTTGCATGATGAAAACGTTGGTCTGGCGCAATACCTATTTCAGCCTTAGCAGCCAAGTTAGCGACTAGTTCATTTTCTTTTTTGTTAAACGCCTTAGGGAGAGGTGTACCTGTATGAGTCCAGAAATCCTTGACTGTGGTTAGTCCTTCATTTGAACTAATTATCTGATTTGCCCAAGACTTAAATGTTTCTATGACTGGTGAATTTGCTTCGTTTGCTAGTTCTTTAGGTAATAACATTAACGCTGCAATATCACTCCTTGAGGTATCAGCTTTTCCTAAGTAACGGCTATAGCTGTTCAACTCTTCCGTACATTGTTCGGCAATTGGAATGAGCTTTTTAATTGGGCCTTTGAGAATACTTGGATCTGGTAAGTCACCCAACTCCAAATCAACCCCATGCACACCATTACTTGCCGCATGGTATGAAAGTCGCAGTTTAGTTTTATTGGGTTTTACGGAAATTCCTTCGCCAAACTTGTCAGAAAATCTAATTTGGAAAAGCTGGCTAAACTCTTCTTCACATCTACGGGCGGGGGTTTTTAGGGAATACTCGAATGTATTTTTTAGCCACTCTAAAGCTAAGGGAGCTGTTACAGGGTTTCCATTGGCTATAGTTGTTGCAAGGTTAACTTTAAATGACAATGCATTATTAGTTTCAGGTATATCTGCCAGTCTATCTTCAAGTAAGGTGGGTCTTTGCAGTGCCATTAGTTCGAGGAAATTAGCAGAGTATCCTCTGAACGAACGATTCGCGTTGAAAACGCTATTGAGACGCAACACTTCTTCAAATATTGCTATGTACTCTTCATCAGTTATTTGATTATTGGATTTGTTTTCAATGACTCTTCTCTCAAACCCGTAGAAATAGATGAAGACATAACCAATAGGTGTATTGGGGTTTGAGCGATCAGAGGCGAGCCAATCTAGGTAAGCACCTCTACAGCCTTTAGATAAAGATGCGTAAGTCGGCCAGTACCCTAAGGATTCATCAGTGTATATTTCTGAATCTACCGAGGGACTTGAAGCTGGGCGTTTATCATCCACTAGAGATGGCTCTATACCGTACCCATCTAGTGAATTCATTACTCCACCAAAGTAGAAAAAGCCTTTTGTTAACTGTCTTCCATTAACAGAAAGTTGTTCATCTTCACTTATCCATCGACCTTTTTGTTTGTTCGTTGTTTTTTCTGGCTCTCGGCCAAAGCTTGTATGAATAGTAAAAGTAGCAAAGTCATCATCATCATCGTCTAAATAAGTATGGTTAGATTTACTGGATACACTTATGCTGGAAGATCTTACAGCAATACTGGGGGATGAGGTTCTATTTTCAGGGACTTTTGCTTTTTCAGAAAAAGGTTTCGGAGTTCTTTTTGGGGAAGGTTTGTGTGCAGAAGGTTTACTGTTACCTTTAAATAATCTATAGATCAAATAAATTACAAATAACCCAATAATAAATTCCATTTTATTTCCTCTTTTTTCAAGGCTCTAAATTAGGTAATTTGTTCCTTGATTTTTATAACTTTTATATCAAATTCAAATTACTTAAGCAAAGTTTGAATGAAGCTTTACTCATAAAATGTTCTGCTAAATAACCCATTTCATTGGCTATTTAGATCTTTACCGACAGATACCGCTACAACTGTGGGTATCTGTCAGATTTTACTTTCATGTTACTAATCCTAACCCTAAAGCTTCTTCCTTGCCGTTTTGGCAATCTCTCCACCGTCTAACAAGTAGTGCCACACAAGGGTTACCAGCAAGTTGATTGGAGCGAACCCAGTCAACATCAATTAATGAGGCAAGTAGCTCAGTATTCATTTCTCCTTGGAGTGCGTGCCATTGGCGAATACTTGGTTGTCTAGTTAGTTGTAATTTAGGCGGCGCTAAGCTTCCTACAATGTAATAGCCTTGCTCAGGGTCATGCCATAACCTTTGAATGCCAGGAATGTTTCTTAACCAGGCTCGAATGTCTTGCAATGGAATACCAAATACTCTTGAGGCAACTTTGGCCCAAGAACCGCTGAGGCTTGAACTTACAATTTTTTTGGGCATTTCACCATCAGTTAACTTATTGTTCATCACACCTAACAGTGCTTTAAATGCATGTTGCTTTAGTTCTTTGTATTCAATTGATGATCGGTTTTCCTGCCATAAAGTACCTAGTGCCTCATGCCAGCATGTTTTAATATCATCAAGCTGTGCAAGTAAGGTATTTGCACTTTTCTCTGATAGCTCACCTTCTTCCTTCAATTCATTAATATGCTCTTCTAACATATCTCTTTCAGGTAACGGCCACTGTTTTAATGGCAAAGAGATATTCTGTGATTGGAGTTCTTGCAGTGTTTCTTCAAGGTGGTTCGGAAGCATATGAGGCGTATCGTACTTGGGGTCTTGGTAGTAGATAGAAACAGATTCCGCTTTATGTATAACAATGGTCTGCCTGCGAGCAAACCTAGCATACTTTTCTGCATCACTACCAAAACCTTGCATTACCACCTGTGGTTGGTAGCTGTATGGCCATTCTCTACTTAACAATGCAAACAGCTGCTTTACAGAGGTATTAAATTTACCCAATACTAAATCACAATTTTTCTCATGCTCCACTATGGTTGGATTAAAGGGGGTGAGAACTGGTCTGTCATTTAGAACTGTAAACAGGTAACCGTCGGTTATAACAACAAGCTCTTCAGTTAGAACGTCACGCTCTTCAGGAAGCATTGAGCTTAATTTGACCTGATCATCATGTAGCAAATGCTTGATACTTAATTCTTTGATGACAATTTCTAAATTGCGTTTCAGTGCCTCCATCCTGCTGTCTGTCTCAAACATAGATGGAGCATAGTTATAGTATTCGTCTTCAGGTACTAAGTATGTTTCATCACTATCTTCGTCGCTAATTTCATTAATAAGCTTGGCTTCGATGGAGTCACCGTCTAAGTCATATGGGTTTACATTGATGTGCTGGCAAGCGGCCTTAGTGCGAAGTTTAGTTGTGAGAGGGTAATGGTCTTCAATAACACCAGGATATTGATCTAAAAGAACTAAAATTGAATCAGACTTACTGAACTCAAGGCTATCAATATCTTGAGGGTCACAATTAGGTAAAAGATGAAGTTGCGTGTTAATACTTTTTTCAGATAGCGCTTGATTAAGTGGTAACAACATTTGCTCAGCCGATATGTTCTTTGAGAACCGTAGGTCGAGCACAAGAACTTTTTCTAGCAATGCTACACTAGGCATTGTATTTCGAGTTTTTGGACCTTGCTTATATTTAGTCTTGAGAGGTAATGGTCTGAGGTTTAAGATTTTAGGTTTTAGGTTAAAACCATATTCTTGGGCTTTATCAATCAATTCATCTTGAATAGGTTTAAGCAAGCATGGCCAGCTGCCCTTGAAGGCATCTGCATTAGAAAGATCAATAAATGCGCGTTGCTTTCGTTTGTTCTTATTTTTACGTATTTCTGAATACACAGGCCCGGAAGGTTTTTCACCTTTTTTAGGTATCCAGCGCACTAAAACGTTGTTCTTATCATATACCCACATAGAGTTGCGGTGTTCTGCGTTGGCTTTTGCGCTGTCTAATACACGAAGTGGTACATTCTCATGAAAGAGAACTACTTCGGTCGTATTCCTATCCCTGCGTTGTTGAGTTCTACAATCTAAACTGATTGCATTGACGCCTGTACTTTTTTTAGTGTTCCAAGTATCTATTTTAAGAAGAGGCCTACCTAATGTATGACTTCCTTTGCAATGAGTCCCAAATGCAGATACTTTGCGCATTATCAAACGTATCCAGATGGGGTTCATTTCAGCGGAGTATTGGACTTTCTCGGGGCGAATTTTTATGCCGTCTTTATTGAGAATAGCCGGTGGCTTAGTGGTTTCAGAATCCACAGCTACAAACAAGCCAAATTGCCCTTTGTAGCTGCGCATCAAATATGGGTAGTAGCGATTAGAAAGCTCTGTGTCTAAGTGTTCTTGCCACTCCTTCCATCGATATGATTTGTTCAATGGATAATGGTAAACCACTAGTTTCTTAGCTTTTTCAGCGTCGATTTCACTGTCTAAGTAAATTGTGTGAGAAAGGGGCAATTCTCTTACTATTTGATTGTTATTGCTCACCTTTTAGTCCTCTTTCTTGTTTTGTTGTTCAGAAACCAAATCCACAAAGTGGTTGAAGCCAGTGGTTACAGTATCTTTCGCATCATGACCTATGCAGCCATTAAGTACGATAATGTCCGCCTCTATAACAGACACTTGCTTTAATTGTTCGTTAAATCCTACAAGTGAAGCATCATGCTCAGTACAGACAAAGTTGAGTATGGCTAGTTTGGTTTCGAAGCCTTCCGCATTTCGAATTGCTTGTAGTTTACTAATTAATCCAAGTGGAGCTTTGTCAGGTTGAGCACCATTTATTAGCCATTCTTGGTATTGCTCATCAGTTTTATCGAGGCTGTCACTTCCCCAAAATTTTGCATCTACTCTAAAATCAGTTTTTGAGACTGTAAAATCATAAAGCTCAAGTACACTTTGGTGATTTAAGGTTGTGTGAGTGGACACGTTTTGCGAATGCAATAAAGCTCGTATTGCCTCTTCACCCAACCTCCCTTGTAAAATTCTTTGAGTGATGCGAGGGTGGAGGACATATGTCTCCTCTAATTCACAAGCTATAGGATACATTGAGGTCCTGTAGCCCTTTTTGTTGAACCAATCTATGATGGCGCTGTGTGACTGAATGTAGCTGTATAGTCTGTCTGGACGATAGGGGATACGGTTCTTACCTGGCTCACTGAAAAACTGCCATGTTTCAGGATCGTACCAGATCTCTGAGAATGAACTGCTGTGAGTTGGTTTTTCAATACAAGCCCAATCTTTTAATGGTGTATGAATGCCATAAACAAAGCTTTTTGGGTTCCAAGCATAATCTAGTTGCAGCACGGCACGCCCCAACTGTGTCCAAAGTTTGGCTATGTCGTCCGTAATTTCTGGATACTCGCGTGACTTTCGAATTGCTGGAATTAGCTTGTCATCAATAATACTGACAGCGTTTTCACCAGTCTGACTCGGCGTAAACATTGAACTGAAAAAATCGTTAGAAGATTCATCATCAATGGAAGTTAGCTTATCGAGAAGTTTTTGGTTTAAGTCACTTAATATTTGTCTATGGTTGGTATAAGAAGGCAAGGCTGTAAATTTAATTAGGTCTTGAGCCAGCTGATGCGAAACGTATATTTCAACGTCACCAATATGATCCCAAACTCGTTCCAAACGACCAACTTGTTGCTGTATGTCTGCCGCCGTGTTTTTTATGTAGTCCGAGCCCTTTTTATAAACAGAATTATTTAGCTGAGATATTTGGTAACCAGTTCCATCCATTACTGCTGAAATATATTTCCTATGCTCCTTTCTAGAAATTTCACCGTACCTGCGAAGTTTATCTAAATTTCGCATTTGATAACCCGCATGTGCCATTTTGTCTAAATTTTCATCGCTGTTATCCTGCGGTGAAAAATAGTAGTGACGAGACTCAAGTATGTATACACATGTAAGGTCCATACTTTTATCATTGGTCAGTTTAAAGTCTAAGTTGATGCCGTTGGTTGCTGAAGCCGTTTGGGTAATAATTAGAACAGGATATTCTGCATCAAATGCAGCTTGGTAAGCTTCTTTAAATCCAGGACGTTTTTGGCATTCAGCGTTTAGTAGGCAGATAGTGATGTCTTGTTCATTTACGCTAATTGGAATGAAAACATCTTTGAATAGAGCCAATAGCTTGTTTTGGTTGAATTCTTTGACAACTTTTTCGTTTGTACATAGCCACTGAATGCTGTTGCGGCTAGCTTTTGCTTCATCTTCTATTAACCATTTGCGAAAATATTTCGTTGAATTTACATAAGCGAGCTGGCCCTTATGCTTTTCTTTCGTGCCAGCTACTGCAATTACATTGATAAGTTTTAATAGTGTGCTTTCTCTATGTTCCTTTGCGCTGGTGGAAATACTGCTATCGGAGTCCTGAAAAAATTCGGGAACTAAATTAGAAAGAACGTCGATTTTCTCCTGTTGGGATAACTGGTCGTCAAAACCAGAAACAGCTACTTCTAGGTCGGTTTGTCGTAATGTTGCCTTTTTATCACTCAGGAAGGCGATCATATTATTTTGACGTTGTATATCAGCGTCTGATTGGCAGTAAGGTATAGGTCTTTTACTCCAGTCTTTTGGTTTATCTTTGAACTCATATCCTAAGTAGCTTTTCTGGATATCAGGCGTTCGGCATTCTGCAATGTAACGCAATGCAGAGTTGAGCCAACGAATATCGAAATGACCAAGGGCTCTTTCAATATACGATGTTGCAGATAAGCCAAATACTAAATTTCGACTGGCTAATGAAAGTAATAATCCTTCGGGAGTTGTCGGTAAGAAAGCTCTTCGGATCTGAATACGCAAGCGGTCTAGATCATTTTTTTGATCATTTTGCTTCAGTTGCCAATTAGTAAGTCCAAATATGTTTGCATGAGTATTGGGTAGGATATTGCTCTTTCGAAGACTGTTAAGCTCTGGCAAACTAGTTTGTGGTAAAGAGAACAATGACATGCTTGGTAAAGCGCTGCTGTAGTGAGAAGGGCGATAGTCATTAGCTGCGTCAAACAGTAAACTACTCAATTCTCTTAATAAATCTTGTTCCTCACCATCTGAAGAAGAAAAGTCTGACAGCATTAAACTAAACTGGCGTATATATTTTTCCATTAGTCGAAGGAATTTATCTATATCGATTTCGTCAGATGTCAGTTTGTCGCCGTAATGCCTTTCTTTTACTGCGAATCCATGAGAGGCTTGAGCCATCGAAAGTTGGCTGCTAGTGACCAGGTGGTCAGCTCGAAATAAATATTGAGACTTAAATGACTTTCCTTCTAGATGGTCCTCTGCTGGTATAACTAGAGCCCTGTCTTCTTTCAAATTAATGTTGTTTTCTTTCAATTCATCTTCGAGATCATCTAATAATTTGGTAAGCCTTTCTCTGATCTCGGGAACTCTGCCATCTTCGTCAAATAGCATCCTTTTAAGTAATCTTCGACCACCATCAAGTAGCTGCCCTAAGCATTCAGGCGGCTCATGTACCAGTTGAGACTGGGCAAGTAATTGCTGAAGTACATCAGATTGATAATCAAATTCATCAACAAATATAACGTGGTCTTTTAGGTCGTTACTCGATATACGTACTTTTTGTACGCCATCGTAAAAGGAAGAAAATAGTTTCTGTGTTGTCATGATTAACAGGTGTTGCTTATCATCATGCCATGCAATGCCTGGAAATATTCGGCGAACCCAGTCGTTACTTCTAAAGGCATGGAGTTTACTCTTCACTACCTCTGCTAATTTAGCGTCATCACCATATTTTTCTTTTACCTTCTTAGCTTCATTCTCAAGAAGTTTCATGTTTTTCAACAGCATAAATTCAAGTTGTGCACAAGAACGTTGTAAATCTTTTTTCATCAGGCGCGAATATTTACCTAACGGAGCTGAAGACTGAAAGCTGTTTTTCTCCAATATATTTGCTTCACGCATTATTTTACGGGCGGTTTTCTGTATGGCTGAATATCCCCATTTGTCATGGGGTAACAACCCCTTGTCATTCAAGGTTATCAAAGTATTTTGAGGATCTGGTAAATCTTGTGATTTGACATCTACTTCATGAGGAAGAGGCTTTCTTAGTAGGGCTGAGATGATGTTTTCATCCTGAGCGTAGATAATGCTTGCCGTAAGGGCGGATCCAGTAGAATCCTTGCTCTTTATGACATTAGCGTAAACGTCATGAAGAATATTCCATCTATGGGTGACAAAAATGGACTGGTGCTTTGTTGAACTTATTTGTTCGAGTGCGGGTGGTAGCCCATCGTCATTACCATGTCGGTATAGGGCACTGCTTTTGCCGCCTCCGGTAGGACCTTGTAGCATGCAGAAACCTGCGATACCGCGTCTACCTGTTTTACGAGATTTTGGGGATTGTGATCCTAAACGGAGCGCTTGGGAGAGAGTATCTTCAATAATCGCATTATAGGAACGCGCAGACACACTAGTTGTCATATTACACCTCATTCATTTCGGGTTATCGAGGGTGATTAAAAAACACTTATTAGGTGTTGTAGCAAATTGTAGTTGGCTGAAATTGCACCAACAGTGCCTAAATTACATCCAATATATCTGTTCAGCAAGTTAAAAACCTAAAAATTTTTAAAAAAGTCTTAAATTTTTTCACTTTTTTGATCCGAAAAAAGCTTCCACATTGAATCGCCACTACTTTACTAGACTATTTTTAGCCTCATTAAAATGGTGACGTTTTGATGTTTATCAACGGCGCACCTAGCTAGGCAGTAGCACTCAGTATTTGGCGCGAAAAACTCCCATATTATGAAATGAAAATCCAGAACCTATCACCAATAAGTTATCGTGATCGTGGGCCTTGGTAAGCCATTACTTTTCTTTATTGGTATTTTGTAGGATTAATTTAATACTTGGCGCCATGCATTAGATGTTATAGCGAACACTGTGTTTTGTCATTGTTGGTTTGTAAAATTAGCTTTAGCTTAATATTAAATCGATGATAATTAAATTCCTTATAAAACAAGAGTTGATATTTCGACGGTTACATTCAGTAACGCTAATTAACTATTTTTATAAAAATTCCAATAACAAGTTGCTCACACTTTGTTTCGTTGCTCCCTCTGTTAAGCATTGATAATATCCGCGCACTTTCAGCTTTGAATACATTTATATGACAAATCATGATTATACTTCCTCCCAACGTCCTATTTTGGTTCAAGGGGCGATGGACGTAGAAATTGAAACGTTGGTTGAAGCTCTCGATCAAGTGACAGTAAAAACGTTTGGGTCATGGACTTTCTGGCAAGGTCAAATTAATGGTCAATCGGTAGTGGTTTCTCGAACCGAAATCGGTTTAGCTAATGCTGCGGCGGCGACAACTTTGGCTATGGAGCATTATCAGCCAAGGCTCATCATCAACCAAGGCACAGCCGGTGGGCATGATCCTAAGTTATTTCGTGGCGATATAGTGGTTGGCATCAGTAGTTTTAACATGGGCTCTTACAAGACTGAGTACACAGAGAAAGGTCAGGGGATGCACCCAGCCAACTGGCAAAACTTTGATATGACAATGTATTTGCGCGAAAACGGCCAAGTAGTTAAACACAATCACTTTAAGGCGGACTCAGCCTTGGTTGAGCTGGCAATGTCCTTGGCTCACACCTATGACAAGGGGCAAGTGGTCACAGGTGTGATTGGTACGGGTGATGAGTGGAACCGAGAGGTAGACCGGATAAACTGGTTCCATCAACATTTTAATACGTCCATTGAAGAGATGGAGACGTCAGCAGCCGCTATGGTTGCCGAAGCCTATAAAGTCCCATTTGTCAGTATTCGTGTATTGTCTAACACCGATCAGCATGGTCAAGATTTTGAGCCTCAAACGGCCGTTGATTGCCAATGTTTTGTGCTAAATATAATTAACGCATTAAATAAATCAAATTAGCAGGCTAATTAATGTGCTATTTCAAACTGAGTTAGCACTGAGCATGTTTATAACTATTTATTTGTGGACTTTATTTGATAATAAAGTCCAGTTTTGTTTGTTTATAATTTCCGGATTAAATTAATGCAAATCTTAGTTAGTATTTTAGGCATTGTTTCACTATTGCTTGTGGCATATATTGCCTCTGAAAACCGTAAAAAAATTAATTATCGAACAGTCGGTGTAGCGTTTTTGCTGCAATTAACCTTGGGTGCATTTGTTATGTACTCATCTGTTGGTCAGTCTGTAATTTTAAATATGGCGGAGGCTGTCTCGAATGTTATTGGTTATAGTAATGAGGGCATGTCATTTATTTTCGGCGGCCTAGTCAGTGATAAAATGTATGAACTGTTTGGTTCAGGTGGTTTTGTCATTGCCTTTAGGGTACTGCCAATCATGGTGTTTTTCTCAGCGATTTCAGCTGTTCTCTATTATTTAGGGGTAATGCAGTTAGTCGTTAAATGGGTCGGAGGCGCGCTACAAAAGCTGCTAAACACCAGCAAAGCTGAATCAATGTCGGCCGGAGCTAACATCTTTTTGGGGGTAACCGAGGCGCCACTCTTAATTAAGCCTTATATTCCTCAAATGACCCGTTCTGAACTGTTTGCCGTTATGTGCGGCGGACTCGCCTCGATTGCCGGTACCATGCTGGCTGGCTATGCCCAGCTAGGTATTAAGATGGAATACCTATTGGCGGCCTCTTTTATGGCAGCTCCTGGTGGCCTACTATTTGCCAAGTTGCTGATCCCACAAACAGAAAACGTTACCGATAACGAGCTTGAGGTTACTGAAGAAGATAAGCCTCGTAATGTCATAGATGCCGCGACCTCGGGCACCATGAGTGGCTTGTCATTAGCCTTGGCGGTAGGGGCTATGCTGTTCTCATTCGTCAGTTTGGTCGCCTTGATGAACGGTATGATTGGTGGCATAGGTGGCTGGTTTGGCATTGAATCTTTAAGCCTGCAAATGATCTTAGGCTATTTGTTTGCTCCTGTTGCGTGGTTAATGGGGATACCTTGGAACGAAGCCATATTAGCGGGTTCTTTTATTGGCCAAAAAATTGTGATCAACGAATTTTTTGCTTATATCAATTTGGCTCCCTACCTGACCGGTGACACATTAGTTGCAGCTACCGGACAACCAATGTCTGAGCGCACACAAGTGATCTTGTCATTTGCGCTGTGCGGTTTTGCCAATTTTGGCACTATCGCCATCGCCATAGCAGGGATTGGTAGTCTGGTGCCTGAGCGTCGCTCTGAAATTGTCAGTCTCGGCTTAAAGGCGCTGGTCGCGGGTATTCTGTCAAATCTAATGGCTGCCACCATCGCCGGGTTATTTATGTCTCTGGTATAAGCTTCTTAGGTGCAGTAAACCCTATTTAACCTTATGACGTAGCGCCCAGCAGTCAGGTTAGTCGCAACGAACAACAACCCAGCTTAGGCTGGGTTGTTTTTTATGGACTAATTTAATGCTGCTTAGTGAACATAAAAAGCCAAAAATATGGCTGCCCTGCCTTTTTGGGTCTGTTTTTGATAGCAGCGCAGCGCGGTAATGAATCTGCCAGCTTATGCTTGGTCGGGGTTGCATCTAGGATGGTTAGCCAGCAAAATCGACGCTTATCGCCAGCGTGACCCAAGGCTAACCGCCTCTGGAAAAGTAAAATTAGCGCTAACAACAAAGGCAAAAAAGGTAAAAGGGCAAATATAAATATGCAGCAAGGATTTCCCATTACGGTAGCGGCCGACGGCCAATTTTCCAGTTCGCTTAATCCCTTGTTGACCCAGCTGGAGATGTGGTTAAATTTTCAGGCGCTAAAAGCGGATTGGTACAGTAATGAAGCGTTCATCTTGTCTTTTAACTTTACCTTGGTTCGATCGCTAGCAGAGAAAGCCGAGCATCTGACAAGCGCACAGGCGGATACACAAGCGGGCATACAGGCAGAGAGTGAAAAGGGTGAAGCAAGCCCAGCAGTCGATCTTGAAAAGCGTTGGAGAGTCGAATTGGGTTATGCCTACCAGTATGACAGCAGCAAGCTAACGACCACGGCTTTTATTGCCGTCGATGATTTGGCGCGGGGCGGCGTTGGTATCGAGCAGGGAATAAAGGCGAGACTAGTTGCAGTGGCTAATGCGGTTGCACATCAGTATGGCCTCATTGCTTTAATTGCTGCTTAGACTTGATAATACTGCCTCAGTTCGAAATTTTCGCATTGCTCGAAATAAGGAGTTTGACTGGAGTCAACTCCGCGGCTAAAACCCCAAACTTCATTGTCTTATCATCGTCAGTGACGCAATTATCGTGGGGAGGGACGTCATTTGATTTTGGCTTGTGATATAGTGCGGCTAGAGTAAGTTACTTGAAAAGAAGTTTGTTTGCCCTATGGGATTAGAGATTGATATCAAATCACTAGTGTTAAACTATTTGGTTGAAAAAAAAATAGTTGGCTTTGCTGATCTTGTTATTAATGAGTTTACTTTCGGCGGCTTTTCTCGCCGAGTGGACTTAGCATTTATAAAAAACAATGAGATGTATGGCATTGAAATAAAAAGTGAATTTGATTCGCTAACTCGTTTGGATGGTCAAGTTAAAGAATATTTAAAGGTATTCGATAAAGTAATTGTAGTCGTGGCGACCAAGCATGTATTTAATGCTATTAAGCTTTTACCAACGTCCGTCGCACTGTGGGAGTTTAATGGTGCTGAGTTGAAAGTTGTTCGTCGAGGTAAAAAGGTAAGAATCACCGACAAATCGACTTTCATAGATTTGATGAGAGTTGCTGATTTAGTAAAACTTTCTAACTTATTTGGTTTGCATTGTGAGACGAAAAATAGGCAGGAGTTGTCACGTGTTGTTGCAGGTTTGCCAACGAACAAGCTAAGAATCGCTGCTTTCGATGCTCTTTTTCGTCGTTACTCAGACGGAGTTAGACTGTTTTTCAACAATGTGGAGAACCGAAGAGTTGAGAACAAAGATTTGATCATATTGTCTCAAAGTCGAAAAGAATCAGCGAATAGAGAGCTATCAGATATTTTAGATGACCTAAATAAAAACTTACTTGAACTCTCTCTAAGCTAAGGTACTCTTATGGTTAGTTTATTAGTCTTCCCAATCTTCTTCTGTATTGAGCAAACTTAAATCACTTGTGTAATGTATTTGTTGATATAAGTGAATATTGATTCTAACTGCAGTCGATCTGTTTGGTGAAGTAATACAGTATTTGTCTTTGAGTTCTACAGTCTTTTCGATCATTTGGACCCCCCATACACGTAGAGATGAATCCCAATAATCACTATTAACAATTTCATTAGCTGCTTGCTTGTATAGAGCGTGCTTTTCTCCTTCACTAACGTTATCTGAATCTTCAAATTCTTTTCTAACATAGCGCCAATCATTCTTTAGAGGGTAGTCGATTCTTGGTGGGGGAAGTCCACCTCCTCCATTCGTTTTATTCGCTCTAGCGCTGCCACGATCCGAGTAAATTACTCTAATATCGCCACATTGTTCGCATACCGCGGTATGTAATTGTCGTTCATAAATTGGAAGTTCACCTCTGTATGAACCACTAAAGCTAGAAGGAAATGAGGAAGCCGACGTTGAAAATATTGCGCTAGGTAAAAGCGAACTTAGTTTGGATACTAATAACCCATATTGTTGACTTTGGAGGACATCACTTCGTTTGATATCTTCAAAATCTAAGATTATGAAGATTTTATTGTACTGACTAATCATCAAAGATTTAATTATGGTATTTATTTTCTCAGTACTATCTTTTTTGATTTTTATCCGTACAACGATCCCTCTACCTAATGAATATAAGGATGCAATTTGTTTGCCTATTTCTTGTAATTCATGAGTTTGCAGTGTAGGAATTGCGTTGTTAAGGTTTTCAATATATTTAACCCAATTCTCATATCCGTTTTTCGGTTCAAGCAATTTATGTACTTCTTTAAATACTTCCCTTTGAGAGTCTGGATTCGCAAGGTATTTTTTATTGTTGAAAACAAAATCGTAATCGATATCAGCAATCCATAGGCGGTTACCGATTGATTTTTCTATTCTAGATATTGTGTTTTTAAGGGTTTTAGAGCCAAGCCACCCTTTTAAGGGAAATATCGGTAATAACAGATCCTTATCCTTGTTTGGGAGCTGTTCAAGAGCGCTCATTTCTGCAGTGCTCAGAGCCAGTATTGGTGAATACTTGTAGTGTTTATCTATCATTTGCCCCTCACTCTAGACCTAGTCTTATTTTTAATGCAGTCTTTGACACTTCGAGGTTAGCTGCAATTGTTTCATATAGTTGTTCACCTTTCATTTCTGTGGAGTACTTTCCTATCAGGTCACGAACTATTTCTATAGGCATCAATATGTCAGCAGCTAGTGAATCAGCTTCTCGTTCTATTTCATTAGATAAGTGGGAGCGGTATAGCGGAGTGTCTTGAATACCATCTTTCAATAAGTGTCGATGAAGTAGGAAATGGGCGATTTCATGAGCGATAGTGTAGCGCTGACGGGCCTTGACGTCATGGCTATTAACTCGAATCGTGACAATACCATTTTCTTCTTTAATTTCACCAGCCAAATTTCCATGCAAAGTCGCTTTCTTAACAACGATACCAAAGTGTTTTGCTAATTTTCCTACAGCGATAGGAGAACTTGTATGATAAGAGGAAATCACTTTTTGTTGTTGTTCAGTGAGTGTTTTCCATTCAGTTGAGTTTGTCATGCACTTTACCTTTAAAATTTCAAAGAAGCTTTCTATCAATGTCTAACTGCTCAATACTCTGTTCATCAATGTCTAACTCATCAAGTAGTTCTTTGGCCCTTTTTTGTTCAGGATCATTTGAGTCTTTCCTTAAAATAATGTCAATTGCATCTTGCAAAGGTTCTCGTAACTTCCCGTCATTAATAAGTTTTTCCAATTCATTCTTTACAATACTGTGAATCATCTCTGTAGTTGTTTTTTCTGCTACTAACTTTGCTTCTGTTGCAGCACTGCACTTTGTTAGGTCTTTTATTTCTTTATATCCCCAAAAGGCGAAGCCTGCCAGCGCCAAACCTACGATGGTTAGTAGAACTGCCACGCACGTTATCGCTATAGCTGCCCAATCGGCATAAGTGAAGTAGTCATCTTTATTAGCAATGGTATTTAGCGAGTATTCAATTGACTGAATTTTGTCTACTAATTTAGCGATCTCATTGCTTGGTAAATTATTTGACAGTTTTTGAATTGACTTTTGTTGTGCATTTAAAGTAATACGAATACTCTCAATATCGCTTTTATATGTAGATGTTATAAGTGATTCTTTAGGTGATGGCTCAGTTACGCTATTACTTTCGTTGAGGTCTTTAGCGAAAGCTGAGACTGATAATAATGTGGCAAGTACCAAAATAGGTGTTAGCGTGATTATTTTGAGTGAATTCAGTTTTGCAAAAGTTATAGACAATGTAGAGCCTCTGTTCCTAGATAAGCAAGTGCATCAATGTGGTTAGGCAAACTTTTTAATCCTAGAAAAACTCTGCCAACTACCAGTTGTTTGAAATGTTTTAACGAGATCTAAAGGGGAGGGCATTGAGTCGTTGTTTGCTGGCGGCTTGTATTGATAAGCGCTGGGCGGTGTGACTCTTGAGCTAATGCTTCTTCCTTGATTCTTGTTGCTATACACAACTCGCATTCCGTTTGTTTTATCGACAATAACCTAATTTTATTGTGGATTCCATTACTTGTGTCAAATTTTTTGCTAAGGATTACTCATTAAAAAGAATGGCTTGTATCGCTTATCTCTCTTTGCTCTTTCTTGTGAGTTTGCCTGTTATCTAAAATGTCAGCCTTTTAAAGGCTATCTCCGGTAATCCCCCCTAATTCAACTCCGAAGTGTTGGCATCAATTGATGAATACTAACTTTCTCGGCTAGCGGTTATAAATGGGATCGCTTCTACTTCGGGTTGTGGACTTATTGTCTGAATTCGGGATCGAATGACTGTGCGAACCGTTTCAATGTGATAACTGCGTTTAGCGTCGAATCGAAGGAGAGGAAGGTCAGCGGTTTGGCAGGCGTCTTCGACCAGTTGGTCACGTTGTTGTGTTTTGGTTTGCCTGTGGCTTTTGTCATCGAGTTCTATGGCTGCGACCACGGCTAGGGTTTGTTTGTCGCACAGCACGTAGTCGAAGTGTTTGCTGCTGATTTTATTAAAAGCAATTTGCCAATGTTTGCGGGTCATGCCCTTTTCTGGCGTAAGCACATCGGCGATGCGAACCTTGCCAAGTATTCGATATTGCTCACCTACAGCTTGGTCGAGTATGCCAAGGAAGGAGCGTTCTGCTGGAGTGAATAAGACTTTTTGTTTGCGGTAGTGGTAGCTGGCATCCTTTGAAGGCTTGAGTAGTAGACTCAGCAACCGGAGAAGGAAGATCGCGACCAGTGCAATGATTAATGGGTATAGGTTACTTAGCGTCATAAAACTTCCTTGTGCTTTAAGTCCCAGGCTTGGCAACTAAAGTGAGCCAGTGCAAACGCGATATCGATTTACGCTGCCTCACATCGTATTTGTCTTACTTTTACTTTTATCTCACATCGCTGTCTGGTTTGCTGAATCTACCTGCATCCAATCGACTTGAACGCCGGCTTGCTCAAACATCTCTTGGCTGACTTTAATTTTGTCGCCCCAGCGCGACAGAAAGTCATCGCTGGGCTGTGGGCTATGCACGGCGCGCAGTCCGGTTTGGATGATTTTGGCGGCGCAGTTAGGGCAGGGGAAGTGGGTCACCCAGATCTCGCAGCTACTTAAATCGCGCTTGGCGTGGAGAATGGCGTTCTCTTCGGCGTGCAAGGTTTTAAGCAGTTTCATCTCGCGGTTATCGGTTTCGGCGCTATCAGATATGCCGTGGGGGTAGCCGTTAAAACCTAAAGAGACGATGCGATTGTTTTCGGTGATCACTGCGCCCACTTGGGTGGAGGGATCTTTACTCCAAGATGCTACGAGCTCGGCCATCTGTAAAAAACGTATCGCCCATTTTGTCATCATCGAGTTGGAGCTCCTATTTTATAGTGCTGAATGCATTAATTTATCTAGGCGCTATTCTCTATGGCGAACAGCGATAAATCAACCACCATTTAGCGCCTTAATAGCATAACCGAGTCAATAGCGAGTGGCTTTGGGTCTTGCGACTGCGACGCATTATTTGAGCTCGGTAAGCGTTATCCTGCTACCTAAACCAGTTATCTAAACAGAAAGGCTTTGAGCTAACCATTTGCTGTGGTCAGAATGAAAAAAGCGACCTGTTGGGGTCGATTTAAACTTATTGGTAGGTGGCCTGCTACGCTGCTAATTGGCCATAGCTTCCATCGGCTGGAGCTTAGCGCACGTATCATAGTTTTGCTGGGTGCAAAACCTCATTGGGGTGTAAATCATTTTGTCATATTGTTGTTTTGTGACAATTTTATGGAGAGTCAATATCGCTTTTCGTCCCATTTCATAGGGGCTTTGACCAATATTTATATGAGCCAGCTGCTCTTGTAACATGGTTAACTGGCGGGGGGCTGCGTCGGTCATAATAATGATCACCTCTTTGTTATCAATTTTATCTTTGAAGGGGGTGATCATGCTGCGATAAAGGTCGACATTATTTTGCGGCCAGCCTCCAACTGCAATAAAGGAATCGGCTTTTATTGGCTTACCTTTCATAACCGACTCCATCTGTTTAACGGCCTGTGTTAGCTGGTCAAAATTCGAAAATGGCTCGCGCACCTCAGTCCATCCACGATCGTTTTTAAGTAATAGCCCAGGAGCTGCGTCATAGCTTTTGCCCGATAGTGCCGAACGTATGCCCATAATTCTCTGATTTAAATTGGGCGAGTCTGGTCGTCCCGTTTGAATTACCAGAGTTCCACCATTGGGACGAAGTTTTTTTAACTCTTCACCTAGCGCCTTACCTAATTCAAAATTGTCGGTTCCTATGTAAGCTAAACGCAAGCTGTGATAGTTGTTTTGGGGGGAGATATCAAAATCAGAGTCATAGGTGATAATAGGGATGCCCGCTTTTTTCGCTTTTTTTAGGCTATTTTCTGCGAGAAATTTTGATTGCGTCACCGCTACCGCAATACCGTCTACCCCCTCATCGATCAGCTGTTCTATGATGCGATCTTGCATTCTTACATTGGCGACTTTTGGTCCTCGATATATGCATTCCACCCCCGCTATTTGAGCTGCAGCCTCTTTACAGCCATTGCCACTTTGATCAAAAAAAGTGCTGTAAAACTTGGGAACAACAGCAAACCTTAAGTCTTTTCCGCTCGCTGAAAATATGGGTAAGAGGGTCAATACGATAAATATTACAAGTGCTCTTGCCACACTTTCTCCTAGAACGAATAAAAACATGAATTAAACTTTAGCATTACATGTAACTCCAAATGTAACAAAGTCATTCGGTTAAAGATAGATGTCATGGCATTTGATGGACACGGTGTGAGCAATATTCTCGTTATGGCAATCATAGTCAATCGCTACACTGTTTACCCTAGGGCCTAAGGCGAACAAGGCTTAACGGATTTCATGAGTTGTTGAAATGACGGGCATTGTAAGTGATCCGATTGTGGACAGCTTGCCACGTGGTTAAGGCTGTCCCGTATTGCTTGTAATCGCTTAATTTGAACATCAATCTCTGATGCTTTTTGAGCCAGTAAATAGCGGTCTATGGATAGTTCATCAGACTCATTAAACATCGTCATTATTTCGTTTAATGATAATCCCGCCATACGCGCAAGTGAGATGAGATTCAGCTTGTTTATGATTTTTTTGGCGTATTGACGCCTAAGCCCTTTTCGACCATTTGGCTGAATTAAGCCTATTTTTTCATAATATCTCAGTGCCGATGGGGCTAATCCAGATAGGCGCGATACCTCTGCAATATCCATAAAATTTACCCTTGACTTAAAGCCGACTTCAAGTTGTAACATGCCAGCACTATATCAATTTTGCTAAAGAACACAAAGGGGGGTAAGGGATGGATGTTGGGGTTTGGTTACAAGTCATTTTAGTGGGGATCGTGGCCACTGTGGTTATGGATATATGGTCTTGGCTACAAAGGAATGTGCTGCGCATTCCCTCTCTTGACTATGGACTCATAGGGCGTTGGGTGCTCTCTATGTTTAGGGGGAAGTGGGTGCATCGACCTATCATGGTGACGCCAGCAATTAAGGGGGAAACTTGGTTAGGCTGGTTCTTGCATTACTTGATAGGTGTGGTTTTTTCTGTAGCTCATCTGTTGGTCTTTGGCATTGCTTGGCTAGCCGATCCAACGTTACTCCCGGCTTTGTTAACTGCGCTTGCAACGCTAGTGTTGCCATTTTTTGTTATTCAGCCATGCCTTGGATTTGGCATGGCAGCAAGTAAAACTCCTGCACCATGGAAAGCTCGATGGTTGAGTTTATTGACTCATAGTGTTTATGGAGTCGGGTTGTTTATTGCGGCGCAATGCTTGAGATACTACCCCTAAGTACTAGATGATGCGCTATCGAAAATAGCCACTGTGTATGTCTGACTATTACTCTGTCTTTCCAACGTTACCGAGCGCAGGTATTTATTGTATACGACAAATTCAGTTAAAAACGTATTGCATATTTGGTCATCATTAGTGGTAAATTGAAATTTGTATTGTGGAATGTAGTTAGGTGAAATTTTGATGAATAACAATATATTAGTCATCAATTAAGCGACCTTATTTGTGTATTTGCTATTGATACAGGTAAAGGTGGGAGGCTGGTATGAAGTCACTTTACGCGAAGCAATTTAGTGCCGCCACTTGATACATTGTTAGAATAATCTCGATATTTGTGATCGAGATCTCGTTCTGTGGACGTCAATGTTGGAGGCTTGTTTCTATATTGCATCAGCTTGTTTTTTTGAATAAAAAAAACAAAGGCTTATTTTTTTGTTGTTTATTTTCACTTTTAATGGTCGTAACGTAAAAAGGTATGCTTTGTAACATGTCCACACCAAGCCGCTGATATTTAAGGTTGTTGATGGTTTTTTTGTATATTATTAGGTTTGATTACTGTCATTTATGGCTGTAAAATAATCACTTTAAGTAGTTTTATTACAGCTTTTTTCGTAATCAACCTTTAACCTACCTTTATCGCACACCTTAAGGCCACTATGTTTAATAATGCTAAAACCAGCACTCTGACTGCTTTGCCCTCTCTGATCGCCAGTATTTTACTCATCATCATTGGTATTTCATCTTATCGAGGTTTTACCGATCTGGGGAGCACCAGTGATCGTTTAGTTAACAACACACAACTAGTTGAAACCTTTACTAGTATACGTTCAGAATTTTTTGAAATTCGTTTAGCGAGTCTAGTTCACAACGAGCAAGGCATTATTAAGCATCAACAGAAAATTGGTAAACTTGTCGCCAAGCTCCCAGAATTTGAGACCAGTTTTCTGGGCAATAAAGCCCGTGAAATGTTCACCTTACAGCCACAAATTGACCAATATATTCGTCTCTATCGACAAGAAGTTGCGCTTGCTAAACAGACTGAAACTGAGGCTAAACTGAGTCAGGAACGTCGTGAATTAGGCCCCAAAGTCAGTGAAAAAATTGATGAGCTTGTCTCTCTTGTGACTGTGCGTAATCATGAACTGGGGACGCAAGCTGGCAATAAGATTGATATTACCGAGCGTCTTTTATTTGGATTAATATTATTTGCCATTGTCGCTTCACTACTGAGCGCCTTCTTCATGAGTAAGCGTTTAGTGCAGATTGTTAATGAGATTAAGTTTGTGATGGAAAGGCTTGCTAATGGTGATCTTACACAAAAGACACACATTAAGGGCGACAATGAGCTTTGTTCTCTTGCGGCAAACCTAGATCGCGTTATCGATAATCTGCGTAATATTATCTCCGACATTACCCAAGCATCGGATCACATGTCAGGCCAAATTGAGCAGCTGAATGTGCAATCTAATACTAATAACGTGGCGCTCCAAACTCATGCGATTGAAACCGATCAGGTCGTGACTGCCATGACAGAGATGACTGCAACGGCGCAAAATGTGGCTGGTGATGCTGCCGCTGCGGCGCAATTTACTCAACAAGCTAATGCGCAAGCTGATAAGTCTAAAGTGGCTGTAGAGCAGGCGACCGATAGAGTCGTCGCCTTAGTTGGTGAAGTGGATTTGGCGGCGACAACCATTGGCGAAATGAATGAAAATACGCGTCAAATTGCCTCTGTGCTCAATGTGATCGGTGATATTGCTGAGCAGACGAATCTGTTGGCGTTAAATGCGGCCATCGAAGCGGCGCGTGCTGGTGAACAGGGTCGTGGTTTTGCTGTCGTCGCCGATGAAGTGCGTGCGCTTGCGGCGCGTACCCAAGCGAGTACTTCAGAGATCAATACTATGTTAGAGCGCCTACGCAGTGGGGCTGAACAGGCGGTCGCTGCGATGGAGCAAACGAAGCGCAGTTGCCAAGAGGCGGCCGATGATACCGCCCTAGTCACCGACAACCTCGATGGACTCGTTACTCACGTGTTTGATATCAATGGTCTCAGTAATCAGATTGCGACCGCTGCCGAGGAGCAAAGCGCGGTATCGGAGGAGATCAATCGTAACTTAAGTACTATTCGTGAGATGGTCGATGAACTTAACCATAGCGCCAGTGCAACCTTATCCAGCGCTACATCATTGGCGGCGACCAGAGAGCAATTGAGTGCTGTAGTGGCTAACTTTAAGTTGTAGGCATCGCTGTCGGCTAGTCGTAATGGCTTGCATCTGATGGTGAGCCATTGTTTGCCGGCATGTTTAGTGAGAACAACTCTGAACCATAGTTTGATGCGAACGGCTAGCTTAACTTTTTTATCCACTTTTAGATTTTTACTTATCGTTTCAATCCTGCGTTAAGGCAAGATTGATGATCAATAAGGCCGCATATTATGCGGCCTTATTTTTGGTTTTTACGCTTAAAATATATCTTAACGATAGAAAGCTTCAACTGTCCCTTTTACGGTCAACAATAGCGGTTGACCGCGACGGTCTAAGGATTTTGACGGGATTTTAACCCAACCTTCACTGATGCAATACTCTTCTACATCGAAACGCTCTTTACCGTTAACACGAATGCCGATGTCGTGTTCGAAGATCTCTGCCACATGGTGTGGGCTACGAGGATTAACGGAAAGGCGATCCGGTAAGGCGGGTTGTGCTGCTGGTGTGGCTGGTGTGTTAGTGTCGTTCATGGTCGTTGTCTGTAATGAATAAAACGTGCGCTATTGTAGGCAATACTGGCCCTTTGCTCAAGAAATTAACCTAGCAATATTAGGGTTAAATATATGATCCATGACGTCATAGTGATAGGGCATAGCGTTGAGGGCGCCGCGGTGGATTAGCCTAGGGGTTGAGCCGCACATCACAGCGGTTAGTTAGCCACAACTCATGCTTGGTCATCACCTTGCTGAACATGTTGCTTTGTAGATAATCAGTTAACCATTGGCGAACGTGTGGGTAGGGTGACTGCAGATACCATTGGCGCTCGACGCGGGCAAATTGGCGAATAAACGGCAGCAAGGCGATGTCGGCTAGGCTTTCTCTGTCGGCCATTAGGTATTGATGCTGGGTTAATCGTTGCTCCAGCTGGGCGATATAACCTTGGCAAGCTTCGCGGCGTTCGATGATATTGGTTTCGCTGTAACGCTTAGCGCATTTGTAGTTTTCTAGGCAGCGCTTAAACCCGGTATCAAAGCGATAGATTAAAGTTTGCATGTCAGCGAGCATCTCATCATCCCCTGTGAACAGCAGATCGTCTGGGTCATTCATGCTCAGTGCCCACAGCATCACCTCAAGGCTTTCTTCAATCACAGTGCCATTTGGGGTGATTAACACTGGCACCGTGCCCTTAGGCGATGCCGCTAACATTTCGGCGGGTTTATCACTTAATACGATATCCCGTAGCCATACCGGCTGCTGGGATTTATAAATCGCGATTCTCGCCCGCATGGCGAAGGGGCAATTTCTTAGCGAATAGATAATAGGTAAGCGACTATTTTCATTCATTTTAAACGCTATCTCTTGATCACTTATTTACGAATTTGCTAATGCTTGATCTACTTTAACCATATTCATCGGCAAAATATACGCGTACCATTCCTCCTTTTAACCTTAACTGAGACTCGCTAAAGTGATGAAACCCAAGATTGAATTATTAGCCCCAGGTGGTGATGTGCAGGCCATAAAAGCGGCCATTATTGCCGGTGCTGATGCTGTGTATTGCGGCCTAGATACCTTTAACGCCCGTAATCGCGCCGCTAATATTTCATTCGATCAACTTGTGGGGATCATCAGACTTGCCCATCAATACGATTGCCAAATTTTCTTAACTCTCAATATTGTTATCTTAGAGCAAGAATTTAAAACCTTATTTAACTTATTGAATAAGTTAGTCAACACCACCTTAGATGGGGTGATAGTGCAAGACATGGGCTTGCTTTATGTGTTGCATCACTACTTTCCGACCCTTGATATCCATGCATCGACTCAGCTAACCACCCATAATGCGGGGCAAATTCCGTTTTTAAAAAAACTCGGTGTCAGCCGAGTGAACTTATCGCGCGAGCTTAATTTACGCGAGATAACGGCGCTCGCCAAAGTCGGCCAAGAGCATGACACCTTATTAGAGGTGTTTGTGCATGGGTCATTATGCGTGGCGTTTTCGGGTTTATGTTATTCAACTTCGGCTAGCGCGGGTAACTCGGGTAACCGTGGCCGTTGCAGTCAAGCGTGTCGTGAAGAGTATGAAACTACCGAGTCGGGTCATAATTTTCCATTAAATATCAAAGACAATTCGGCATTTTTTGATTTACCCGCCTTGATCGAAGCGGGTGTGTACTCCTTTAAAGTGGAAGGGCGCATCAAAGGCGCTAGCTATGTGCATACGGTGATCGATAGTTTTCGCAAGCAGATTGACGGCTATGTGGCAACCGGCGAGCTGACTCAAGATGGCGAACGTTTATATAAGGTGTTTAACCGCGACTTTACCAATGCGTTTTTACGGGGCGATTTAAACCAGTCGATGTTTATTGATAACCCACGTGATAACTCTAACAATCACTTGGTGGATAAACTCAAAGCCGAAAAAGGCGAGTCTATCTCTGTGGTACAAATTCACTCGGCTCAGCAGCAACTGCAAGTGGATAAACAGCAGATCACCAGCTCAGTTGATGAAAAAATTGCGCATTTGAGTATCGAAAAAATCAAGCTTAGCTTGAGCTTTGCCAGTGAGCTAGATGGGCCGCTGCGGTTAACGGTTGTGACTGAGCAAAGTGATAGCCTGTTGCCCGGGCAAGCGGTTAAAACCGACAGTCAAGTCTTTACCTCTAGCAGTGTAATGATACCGAGCGAGGAGTTAAGCGTTGATAGGCAAGCGATTGAAAAGCGTTTCAAAAGCATTAATAACGCTAACTATGAACTCGTCGAGCTTGACACTCAGCAGCTAACCGATGGTTTAAGCATTCCGTTTCGTGAGATAACCACGTTAAAAAATGAGCTACTTAGCTACTTAAATGCAGGGGTTGCTATGATTGCACATGTGCAGCCGCCTAAACTTGAACACCATCCTAAAGCCGATGGGCCGCTTGGGCTGTCGATGCTTATCTGTGATGAAGCCGATGTGGCATTGGCCGATATGACCGATGGCGATATCTATTTTAAGCTGCCCGATGCTTACAAGCGTGGCTGCACCAAGTATGTCGACTTCTTGCTGCAAAACCCACGGCTTATTCCTTGGTTTCCGCCCGTGTTAATTGGCAAAGATTTTGAGGTGGCGCTGAATATTTTGCAACAAGTGAAGCCTAAGCTGATTGTCACCAACAACACTGGTATTGCGTATCATGCCGAGCAGTTGGGGATTCAATGGATTGCGGGGCCATTTTTAAATACCACCAACTCTTACGCCTTGCTGGCACTTAAGCAAGGGGCGGCCTGCAGCGGCGCCTTTATTTCTAACGAGATAAACCGGCAGCAAATTAAGCAGATAGCCAGACCGAAAGACTTTAAGCTGCTTTACAGCATTTATCATCCCATTTTGTTGATGGCTAGCCGTCAGTGTTTTTTCCAGCAGAGTGTGGGGTGTGAAAAGCCACGCATCGATAACGGTTGTATGTTGTCGTGCGATAAATCGACCAGTATTAAAAACCTCAAAGGTGACTCTTTTGCCATCGACAAGCAAAAAGCAGGTTACCCAAGCATTTATAACCAAGATCAGTTTTTAAATACCGACATCATTAACGACCTTAGTGATAAGTTTGATGGCTTTATGATTGATTTGACCAATATTGGCGCAGGCGACAGAGTCTCTCCTGACAAGGTTGAGCTCATTACACAGTTTCAAGCCCTGCTCGATGGCCAAAGTGAAGCCAGCGCGAAGCTGTCGCGCTTAGTGCCCGAGTCAACACTCCTGCAATACCAAAACGGGTTGTAAATTGAGGGGGTAACCTGATGTCGTACTTTAACCGCTCGCGTCAACGGCGCCTTTACTTGATTAACAAGTAAGCCGTTATGGATAAGCAGATCTGCATACCGCTTCCGGCGCTCATCCATCGGATTGGCAGGGAAGCGGCCAACAAGGCGCAAGCGGTTGCTAAGCAATATGGTTGCGAGCTAAAGCGTGTGCGCCGCTCCAGAAATTGGCGGTTGCGTGGCGATGCCATTGATATTCAATCGCTGGCATCGCAATTACACGTATCTGAGTGTGCTGAGTTATCTTACCTTGTGCAAAAAATTACCACAGCCTTACAGCAACACGCTGACAAGCTAGAACCTTTGCAGGTTAAGCTTGCTCGCCTTATTAAGGGCAACCCTAGCATCACCTTGAATGAGTTGATGCATCTCACCCAATGCTCTCTCACTGCAGCCAGGCGGGCGCGCTTTGACGCCGACGCTTGGTAGCTTCTGCGACGCACCACAGCGAATAGCATCCAGTCGGCATTACCCCTGTGTATATCGGCCACCCTTTGAGGGCGTGCTTGAGTCGCCCTGCATTGCTATTATGGTCATATTTAAGGCAAGCTTAATTGCCACATTTTTGTTAGCTTGGAGGCTCAGTTATCGATTGACGTTAAGGACCGGCTAGGCATGGATGAGCATATCGTTATTTTAGTTATCGCAATGATTGTCTTGTTATATGGTTATATTTCCAAGGGGTTGTCTCGCCTCAATATCTCAGGTCCCATGGTGTTTACTGGGCTGGGACTATTACTCTCGCCGTTAGGATTGCATATAACTCAGGTCGAAATCGATGCTGAATTTGTCACTGTGATCGTTGAGCTTGCCTTGGTATTAGTGCTGTTTGCCGATGCCGCCCTGCTTGACCTTAAATTGCTGCGAAGTTCATGGCAAGTTCCGGCTAGATTGCTATTTATTGGCTTGCCGATCACTGTGGTGCTCGGCACCGCTGCGGCATGGTGGATTTTCCCTGATGAACCCATGACGACATTGCTTCTATTGGCTCTACTGCTGACCCCAACCGATGCGGCGCTCGGTAAGGCCGTGGTGTCCGACCCCAAAGTTCCTAAGTGGGTTCGCTCTAGCATTAATGTGGAAAGCGGGCTCAATGATGGCATCATTTTCCCTATGTTATTGACTGTCGTGGCGCTTATCTTAAGTGATACAGAGGCTGGTCAGCAGCAACACTGGATAGTCTATGTTGCTCAGCAGATTGGTGTCGGTGCGATAGTGGGCACAGTGGTGGGTTATGCTGGCACTAAGTTATTGGTGTGGGCCGATAAGCGAAATCTGGCCGAGGCCAGTTATCAAAATTTAATTCCCATCGCTTTAGCCGTCTTGGCTTTTTATCTTGCCGAAACGCTGTCGGGTAATGGTTTTATTGCGGCCTTTTTTGCTGGCTTATATGCGGGCAATACCTACGAGAAAACTCGTAATCATATTGAAGATTTTGCCGAGAGTGAAGGGGAGCTGTTTGTGTTAATTAGTTTCTTCGTTTTTGGTCTTGCGTTCGTGCCCCTTATTCTCGCTTATATCACCTGGGAAGTGGTGCTGTATGCGCTATTGAGTTTGACCGTGCTGCGCATGGTGCCTGTGGTGCTATCCCTTATCGGCACTGAGTTAGATCTATCGACTAAGTTATTTATTGCTTGGTTTGGTCCGCGAGGCATCGCCTCTATTTTATATGTGTTGATCGTGGTGCATGAGATAGGCAGCATGCAGGGATTCGCAACCTTATATGCTGTGGTGACCGTCACTGTGCTGTTGAGTATTTTAGCCCATGGCTTGAGTGCTCAGCCTCTGGCTAACCGCTATGCGCGGCGTCATCGGCTAACGTTTCCTGAGGCATCCTCACAAGATAAAGAGTGATAGATGAGCTGAGTGAGCTCTTGTTGGCTATTTAAGTGGGCCGAATTTGGCTTATCAATAATAAATCGTAATGATTAAAATAAAAAATGATAATTATGCGGACTGGTTTTCATGGCGTAGTATGCCGCTATTCAGTGAATCGCCACACTATGCTCGGGTGTGTTATCAAGTCAGTTGGGAATATCGATGAGCAAATTATTCTCTGTCTCGACACCATGATATGGGTTAAAGCTTGATAAATTAGTAGGCTCCCTACAGGAGTAAATGCGAGCATCTTGTGTCAGTGTTCATGCCGCACATAGGATTAGCCAACAGAGGTACAGCAAGATGAAGCAGGCATTATTTCAACCTTTGCAATTAGGTCGTTACACTTTAGTTAACCGGATTGTTATGCCGCCGATGACGCGTTCGCGTGCGATCCAACCGGGCAATGAAGCTAATGACATCATGGCCACTTACTATGCCCAGCGTGCTTCGGCAGGCTTAATCGTGGCTGAAGGTACTCAAATATCAGCCATGGGCCAAGGTTATGCGTGGACTCCTGGTATCTACACTCAGGCGCAAATTGATGGCTGGAAGAAAACCACCACCGCAGTGCATGCTAAAGGTGGAGTGATTTTTGCCCAGTTATGGCATGTGGGCCGCGTCACCCATCCCGATAATATCGGCGGGGCTCAGCCCATCTCTTCATCAGCCATTAAGGCCGAAAACGTTAAAGTGTTTGTTGATAATGGTAAGGCAGAGCCGGGCTTTGTTGATGTGGTAGAGCCTCGGGCCATGACCAAAGATGACATTAAGCAGGTGATTGGCGAATACCGTCAAGCGGCGCTCAATGCCATTGAGGCAGGGTTTGATGGTATCGAGCTGCATGCGGCCAATGGCTATTTAATCAATCAGTTTATCGACTCTGGTGCCAACAATCGCACCGATGAATATGGTGGCAGTGTCGACAATCGTCTGCGCTTTTTAGCCGACGTGGTCGAGGCGGTGGTCGATGCCATTGGAGCCGATCGCGTTGGGGTACGTTTAGCGCCATTTACATCACTTAATGGCACGGTTGATGCGAATCCCGTTGAAACCTATACCGCGGCAGCGGCGTTGCTCAATCAATACAACATCGCCTATTTACACATTGCCGAGGTGGATTGGGACGATGCACCAGAAACGCCATTGTCATTTAAACAGGCGGTACGTGCAGCCTTTAAAGGAGTATTAATTTACGCCGGTAAGTATGATGCTGAAAAAGCTGAGCAAACCTTTAATGACGGTTTGGCCGATATGATAGGTTTTGGCCGCCCCTTTGTGGCCAACCCTGATCTACCTGACCGTATTAAGCATGGCTATTCATGGGCTGAGCACGATCCGGCGACCTTGTTTGGCGGGGCTGAAAAAGGCTTAACCGATTATCCTGAGTATGCTAAATAATCAGGGGACCTTGCCGTCCACTGTGACGGTAAGCGGTTACCTGCGGTGAAATAAATAGCAACCACAGCAATGGGGTTGCTATTTACGCAAATAAAGATGAACAAAATTTAGATTAAAAAACTTGCCATATCATGGTTTTAGGTGTTTCATGTCGTCGCCATTTCAGCCTTGCTATTGAGGCTGAATCTTACTTTATATGAGTCCCCATCATGCGCGGAGTGTTGTATCTATTTATCGCTACCTTGTTAGCTGCTGTTGGTTGGATAGCATCGAAAATGGTTGTGATTCATATGCCTGGAGAGCTGTTTATCGGCGCTCGCTTCTTGCTCGCCAGCCTGCTGCTATTGCCCTTTTGCTATAAAAGTGTAGTTAAACTGCACATCAAATCTTTGTTGTCCGCTGGCGGTGTCGGTATTTTTCTTGGGGTCTCACTGCAGGTTTGGGTTCACGCTGTCGCCATGAGCCACAGTTTGTCGGAAGGGGCATTTATCATGAGTTTGGCGATGATTATTGCCCCCATGGTCGCTTGGGTGTTGTTTCAAATTAAGCCCAATCGTGCCTTTTGGCTGGCTTTGCCTGTGAGTATTTGTGGCATGATGTTACTGATACTCACCAAGGGTTGGCAGGTGGATCCGAGCCAGTGGTATTTTCTATTAGCTGCGGCCTTACTTTCGGTTCATTTTGTATTAAATAAAAATATCAGCCTTAATATCAAACCATTAGATTCGATTTGTATTCAACTGTTTGTCGTTGGGATTGTTGGCTTGGTGTATGTGGCATTGACCAAAACAGTCGCCTTTGAGTTAAATGCGCAGTTACTATTTTGGTTTATGATATCGACGGTGATCGCGACATCGGTACGATACCTATTGCAAACCTTGGGGCAGTACAAGGTGACTATGGAAACGGCCGCACTGCTGATGATTTTAGAGCCGATTTGGACCATGTTGCTGAGTATTTGGATGTTAGATGAGCAGTTACAACTGCAGCAGTTTGTCGGTGGCAGCGTGATTTTTCTATCACTACTGTTATATATTAAGTTGTCTAGGTATTACGCGATCAAAGCAAGGCCAGCCCTATAGAGATAAGTGCTGCATTATGCTTGGTACTAGCCTTATTGCTGTTGGGGGTTATGTGCATAACCTTAGCGAAACGATAGAGGCCATGGGCGTTAATGGCATTATTATCAGTGCGATAGGTGTCGCCATCGGCATGGCGCTGTCGTTATCGACTAAGATGTACCTCACCTTTGTGTTAGTGAAGCGCGGATCTGAGCGCAACCTTTAACCCACGCCCCCAAGCCGCTGTATTTCCTGAGCGCTAACTCACTTAATGGGCTTTTTGGTAATTAACCCAAGACTAATGGGTTAAAAACACCGATAATTCACCTCAATGTAAGTTTTTTGGCCGCTTGGCCGCGCACGACACTGGATATATTCAATGGAAATCAAAGTTAATTTTCTCGACAATCTCAGACTTGAAGCCAAGTTTGACGATTTTACCGTTACCGCCGATCAACCGATCCGTTACAAAGGTGATGGTTCTGCCCCTAGTCCTTTTGATTATTTCTTAGCTTCATCAGCCCTTTGCGCGGCCTATTTCGTTAAGGTGTATTGTAAGGCGCGTGACATTCCCACCGACAATATTCGCCTGTCACAAAACAATATTGTGGATCCTGAAGATCGCTACAACCAAATTTTTCAAATTCAGGTTGAGCTGCCAGATGATATTTCCGACAAAGATCGCCAAGGTATCTTACGCTCTATCGAACGTTGCACCGTGAAAAAAGTGGTGCAAACCGGGCCTGAGTTCAAAATCGAAACGGTTGAGAATCTCGACGCCGATGCTAATGCCATGTTGATGGGCCAGCCCGATGGCGAAGCGAGTACCTATATTTTGGGTAAAGATCTGCCGCTTGAGCAAACCATCGCCAATATGACTGGCATGTTGGCCGATCTTGGAATGAAGATTGAAATCTCATCATGGCGCAATATCGTGCCCAATGTGTGGTCGTTGCATATTCGTGATGCCGCCTCGCCCATGTGCTTTACCAATGGTAAAGGAGCGACCAAAGAGAGCGCATTATGCTCTGCATTAGGTGAATTTATTGAGCGCCTAAACTGTAACTTTTTCTATAACGACCAGTTCTTCGGTTTGGATATTGCCAACAGCGAGTTTGTGCATTACCCCAACGAGAAATGGTTTGCGCTCACCGATGACGATGCGCTGCCTGCTGGCCTGCTCGATGACTATTGTTTAGACATTTACAATCCCGATGATGAGCTGTGTGGCTCGCATCTTATCGATACCAACTCAGGCAACATCGAGCGCGGCATCTGCAGCATCCCCTATACGCGTCGCTCCGATGGCGAGACGGTTTATTTCCCGTCGAATTTAATCGAAAACCTGTTTTTAAGTAACGGTATGAGCGCGGGTAACAACCTGCAAGAAGCCGAAGTGCAGTGCTTATCAGAGATTTTTGAGCGTGCGGTTAAGCGTCAAATTATCGAGCAAGAAATTGTGCTACCCGATGTGCCTATGCAGGTGTTAGAAAAGTACCCCAGTATCCTTGCTGGTATCAAGGGGCTTGAGGAGCAAGGCTTCCCGGTTGTAGTGAAAGATGCCTCATTAGGCGGTCAGTTCCCGGTGATGTGTGTCACCTTGATGAATCCGAAAACTGGCGGCGTATTTGCGTCATTCGGCGCGCATCCGAGTTTCGAAGTGGCCTTAGAGCGCAGCTTAACTGAGCTATTACAAGGTCGCAGCTTCGAAGGCCTTAACGATGTGCCTAAGCCGACCTTTAACAGCATGGCGGTGAGTGAGCCTGAAAACTTTGTCGAACATTTTATCGACTCGACTGGGGTGATCTCGTGGCGCTTCTTTAGCAGCAAGCATGACTTTGACTTCTGCGAGTGGGATTTCTCTGGCACCAACGAAGAGGAAGCTAAAGGGTTGTTTGGCATCTTAGCAACCTTAGGTAAAGAGGTGTACGTGGCTGAGTTTGATCAACTCGGCGCGTCGGCTTGCCGTATTTTAGTGCCAGATTACTCAGAGGTTTATCCTGTCGAAGATTTGATTTGGGATAACACCAACAAGGCGCTGGATTACCGTGAAGATATCTTAAACCTGCATACCTTGAGTGATGATGAGCTGGTTGATTTAGTCAATCGTTTTGAAGAGAGTCAGCTCGATAACTACACAGATATTCGCACCCTGATTGGCATCGTGTTCGATGAAAATACCGTGTGGGGCCAGCTCACCATTATTGAGCTTAAAATCCTTATCTATCTTGCACTCGGTGCTCATGATGAGGCGCTGGAGCTGGTGGGCGACTTCTTGCAGTTTAACGATAATACGGTTGAGCGTGGCTTGTTCTATCAAGCGGTTAATGCGGTATTGGAAGTGACCTTAGACGAAGCGTTAGCGCTGGAAGATTTCATCCATAACTTCAATAGAATGTTTGGTGAAGCCGTGATGGAGCAAGTGGTTGGCTCGGTAAACGGTGACATACGTTTCTCTGGTTTAACCCAAACGAGCATGCAGCTTGAAGGCATAGAGCCACACCTGCGATTGATTGAAAGTTATAAGAAATTGCATCAAGCCCGCAAAGCCAAAGCCGGACTCTAATCATGAGCCTACGCGACTAACTGCGTTAGCACATGTTGATACTTAACCCCAAAAAAGCGAGCCTAAGGCTCGCTTTTTTATATCAAATAGGCCGTTAATCTTGAACTGGTGGTAGTTTGTTCATAGAAAATAGAAATTATTTAACAATCCTTTTCTTTTAGGTTGGTATTTACCTTAAAAGTCGGATGTATTTTTCGTAAAAACTCGAGTATTTGTGGAGCTGGTAACAGTCTAAGTTGATTGTGAGTATTTTGTTGTAAGTTGTTACTTGTAAAGAGTTAATTGCGAGAGTATCATGCGCCGTTTGCGGCCGAGGGTAAAGTTTAACCCTCGGCCGCTTATATATTAATGGTTAATATAATAATAAACAAAAGGAATGTTGTGATGATACGTGCTCTTTCGGCTGCTATCACAGTGGCTATGCTCTCTGGCTGTGCGGGGATCGTACATAACCAATCAATGGAACAGTTCAATACCTCATTTAATTCCGGTGACTTAGTGGCGGCATCTCAGTTTTCAATGAAGGAGGCTGGTTATAATCCTGAGAATAAAAGCGTTGATAACCTATTGTGGGGACTTGAAGCCGGTGCGGTACTGAGCTATGCCGGTGAATACGAACAATCTACTATCTTACTAGATGCATCAGAGAAGATGATGAAAAGTGAAGATCAGGAAGGTGTAGTCAATGAAACCGCTGAGCTAGGTTTATCCATGTTGGGCAATGACGCCATGATGGCGTATGAGCAAACCCAATATGATGGTGTTATGGCGAATACGATTAAGGCATGGAACTTCATGTTCAAGAGCGATTTTAATGATGCTCGAGTTGAATGGAATCGTGCAGAAGAGCGTCAGCGTCGTGCTGTGGAGTATTTTGCAAAGCAAATTAAGGAGCAAAAAGAGCAGCTAGACGAAAAAGAGCAAGAAGCTGCAGAGTATGCTGATAAATCGGCTCAAAGTGATGAAACCAAGCAGTTATTAGCAAAAAACGGCGTAACTTTAGATAAGTGGCAGCCCTATGATGGCTTTGTTAATCCATATACAACCTACAGTTATGGTCTTAACTTGCTTCTTAATGGTAAGTCGGTTTCAGATTTTCAGAAGGCGAGCGATGCATTTAAGCGTGTTTACGGCATGACTAATTCTAAGTGGGTGCAAAATGACATCGAGCTTGCATTAGCGAAGAGCAAAGGTAACAGCGACAGTCTAGATGATATGGTGTGGGTTATTTTTGAAAATGGTCAATCGGCAGTAAAAGAAGAGTTTCGTGTCGATCTGCCAGTATTCTTGTTGAGTGATGATGTCTCTTATGTCGGTATGGCATTGCCTAGATTGAAAGAGCGTCAGATGGCACATGAATATATTGAAGTTGGTGGTGTTAAGACCCAAGTTATAGCAGATATTGATAAAGTTATCGGTGCTGAATTTGAGAAGTTATATCCGATGATCTTAACTCGTGAAATCTCTAGAACGGTATTAAAAACAGTCGTTCAGAAACAAGCGATGGACTCCAACCAAATCCTCGGTAACCTACTTGCTGTCACTCAAGTTGCGACAACAAATGCTGACACACGAAGCTTTACGTCATTACCTAAGCAGTTTCAAACCGCTCACTTTAAGAAAAAGGATAGCACTATTAAGGTGAAGGCTGGTAATCACCAACTGGATGTAGTGCTCGATCCTAACGCAAAACAACATATCGTACATGTAAAAGCCATTTCATCTGGGGTAGCCCCAATCGTTCGAGTTATCAATATTTAAGGGATTTATTATGTTTAAGAAAGCACTTGTTGTATCGGCAGCAGTTCTACTGATGACGGCTTGTCAAACCACTACATCATATATTGATGCTGCGGATAAAGAGTCGAATTTGGTAGCGGCTTTATCTTATGCCGACTTTAAGTCAGCGGCCGACTCTATGGCTGATGAATTGGTAATTAGCCCATTAATGAGGCATCCAGAACCAAATGGTCGTTATATCTTGTATATAAGCGATGTGACCAATGACACCATGCAACGAATTGATACCGATCAGTTAGTAAAGTCTATGCGGGTTAAGTTACTTAATTCTGGTAAGTTTCTTGTGACGACAGCATTTAGTGGTGAAGACTCGGCGACACGTGAGATGCGTCAGCTGAAAGACTCAAAAATGGTTAAGCAATCTAGTGTCAAAGGTGATAATGAAGTCTATGCGCCTGACTTTAGTTTGTCTGGAAAAATCATGCAACGTAATGCGTCACTAGATAATGGCGATACGCGTATCGAATACTATTTTCAACTTTCTATGACTAACATTCAGAATGGCTTAGCATACTGGGAAGGTGAGCGTGTGGTTGGTAAAGTCACCGACGGTGATAGTGTTTCTTGGTAAAGATAAAGTTAAAGGAATAACAGATGAACTATAAGGTATTTGTGTTAATGCTTGCGCTGAGCTTTAGCGCGTCAGCTGACCAGATGGCGACGCAGGTTGCCGATCCTGAGGTAGTGTTGCCGCCTCAATCTAGTGAAAATGTTCAACAAGCACAGAGTGATCCAGCCGATTTGGTCGATAAAGCTATTAGCGATTATATCACTGACGTAGAGGAGCGAGTGGCTAAAGCAGGCAAGGCGCACTCGGTACTATTCTTTAGTGGTAAAGCCAGCTTGAACATAAATAGTAATGATCCCGATTGGGCTATCTTTCGTGAACAGGCGATCAAAGAAGCTGTTTTAAAAGCTCGTGAAAATTACTTAACTACGCTCAATCGCGATGTGGTGCAGGAGCAGTTTCGCGAATTTTTTTCCAGCAAAGGTAAGCCCGAACCAACAGCTGCGGATTTTCAGAGCAAGGCTGGTGTAGACTCTTTATTGGATAAGGCGATTTTGTTAGCAGAAACCATGTTGGATAAGGAGCTTGTCGAACAGGGCATTGAACCCGCTTCGTTCAAGAAGGCAACTCCGCAGATTAAACGTGATTTGTTTAGAGATGCTATTGGTACCAAGACGATGACCAAAGCCTTTGGTGATCTATCGGGAATGACGGTTGAGCAGGTATATGAGTTTATTCGTGAAGATGGTACTGGGCATGTTGGTGTAGTGATGGCTTTGTCGGCGCGTAAGCGTGAGCAGATCCGCGCATTAGTTGAGTCTGGTGGCATGGTTGAGCCTAACCCCGCCAAGGCTAACCCCGAGTATGCCAATGTGAGCGCGGCGCTGGCATCGCTCTCTGAGCCATATTTAGAGATGGGTACCAAGGTATTTTATGATGACAAGGGCTACCCAATGATAGTGTCATTTGGGCAGTCAGGTGTGCGTTATAGCCCTGATTCAGACGAACGCGACCTTGAGCGAGAAGATGCTCACCAGTTTGCTCTAGATAACGCTTATGGATCGCTTGCAGCTACTTACAATATGAATGGTGATTATGTACGCGAATCGATGCAAGGATCAAATAAGACTAAGCAGCATACATTTGATTTATTAAACGATGGCTCGGTACGTAAAAACAGTGGTGCAGTGCGCAAGGAGATAATGCGTCAGTCGGAAGCTTTGTCAAAAATGACGGCGTCAGTCTCCGGATTGACTGGAGTCAATGTTCGCCATCAATGGCGTCAGAAGCATCCCATTACAGGTAAAGAGATGTCAGGGGTTGTTGTCGTGTGGCATCCGGTAGCGATTCAAAATGCTGAGTTGATGCAAAGTGGTAAGAGTGCCGCTGAGATTGAAGCTGGCATGGCGGCTAAGGATCCTAAAGCCAAAAAAGATGGCGGTCAGGTACAGGGGCGTAAGTCGGTAGATCGATTTGACCCAGAGGACTTCTAATATGCGCCAACTTGTTGTGCTATTGGTCGCTTTTATGGTCAGTAATCCTGCTTTGGCTGGTATAGAGTCCATTGAGGTTACCGCAACTGGTAACTCATCTTCCTCGGCCATTGATGCGGCGTTAATTAGCGCGGTTGAGCAAATTTCCGGTGTAACCGTAAGTAGTCAGCGCCAGTCTCTTGATGCATCATCGCGTCAATCTGGAGAGGGAACCAGCTTTCTTCGTCAGAGTTCTGGCATTAAGGATTTTGGTACTGCAGGTCGGGCGACCTATCGCATCTTATCTCAGCACTGTAATGAAGGCGAATGCGTCGTACGCTTGCTGGCTAATGTCGAAACCGATGATGATGTTGAACGCCAGAAAAAGCTTAAAGGGATGAACAAGAATCGTCGCACTATTGCGATTGAACCTTTTCAGGGGAAACTTGCTAAGGAGTTCACTCGGTCAATTGAGGCTCGCTTTGTTCAGGACCGTAAGTTCCGCGTCATTGCCGATCGCACTCAACCTGGGGTGGACTATGTTCTCAAAGGACGTGTAGTCGAGGCATCAACGGATAAGAGGGTTGTAGATAATTCTCGTAAAGTTGCACTCACGGGTGAGTATATCGAAGATGTACAAGTGAGCTATGATAGCCGAGTGGTGGTGGAGTATCAGGTGATTGATCTGGTGAATAATCAGATCAAGTGGAGCGCTAAAGTACCGACCTCATCCGGCCGCAATAATTTAGCTACCTTGCTAGATATCACCTCTCGTAAGGTCTTTGAACAGCTCAAAGGCAATATCTACCCTATCGTCTTGTTGGCCTCAGAAGATGGTACGCTAGTACTAAATTCAGGTGGCAGCACGGTTAAGGTAGGTGAGCGCTACGATGTCTTTGCTGCGGGAGAGAAGATGATTGACCCGATCACCAAAGAGAGTCTTGGATATACGGAAACCAAAGTTGCTCAGGTTAGCGTGACCAAAGTGTTAGCAAAGATGGCTTATGTTGAGCTCATCAGTGGCAAGCGTGATGGATTATCCGATTTGCCTATAGTACGTAAAGTGCCTGAGCCCGTTGCCCAACCAATGCAACAAAAAATAACTCAAGATCCTCCAGTTAAAAGAACCAGTGGAATAGTACTGTGACCTTTAGTTATAAATAAAACATTGAAGTTATAGCATTTCAAAAACCGAATTCTATTTTAGAATTCGGTTTTTTTTATCTTTGCCTCACAAACCTATGAATCGTCAACAATTAACCTAATTAATTTGAAACCTTAACTATTTTTTGTCTTTTTAACTGTTAGCAGAAACTTATGCATTCACTGAACTTCTAGGGGGAGCTAATCAGCCAAAAATTCAAGATACCTATGGTCAACTCCTGTCGTTATTTCTGGTTAGGTGAAGCGTTTTTATGAACAGGCCGAAAGCGTAATAATACTGAAGGCGATATTCCAGAAAAAAAATACCAGTCAACTTAACTGACTGGCATTAAGTTTAACGCTCAATTTTTTGGTGATATTTTTTAATTCAATGGTAATCGATTCATGGCGTAATCACGCGACGTTAGCCTAAGGACGCTGATTTAGCACTTGGTCTATATCGCTGGCGCTGTGGCGCTCATCGAGTTGCTCCCACGTTTCGCCCCATGTGCGGTTGACGATACGACCGCGCTGCACTGCGGGTCTGGCGGCGACATTGTTGGCCCAGCGAACGACATGAGTATAAGAGTCTACCGCTAAGAATTCGGCGGCATCATATAAATGGCCAAGCACTAAGTTACCGTACCAAGTCCAAATGGCCATATCGGCAATGCTGTATTCATCGCCTGCAATGTAGGTGTTGTTGGCTAACTGTTTATCTAGCACGTCTAATTGGCGTTTCACTTCCATGGTGAAGCGATTGATGGGGTACTCAAATTTTTCAGGCGCATAGGCATAGAAGTGGCCGAACCCGCCACCCAAGTAAGGCGCCGAGCCTTGTAGCCAAAATAACCAATTGAGTGTCTCAGTGCGGGCGGCGTGATCTTTAGGGATAAAGTGGCCAAATTTGTCGGCTAAATAAAGCAAGATGGCGCCCGACTCAAACACTCTTATCGGCTCATCACCCGAGTTATCGACGAGGGCAGGAATTTTCGAGTTGGGGTTGATGGCGACAAAGCCTGATGAGAATTGCTCGCCCTCGCCAATATCTATGGTGTAGGCATCGTATTCGGCGGCGCTAACACCTTTAGCCAAGAGTTCCTCCAGCATGATAGTGACTTTTTGGCCGTTAGGGGTGGCCAACGAATGCAGTTGCAAAGGATGCTTGCCTACTGGCAAGGCTTGTTGGTGTCTGGCGCCAGAATCGGGGCGATTAATACTGGCCCATTTGCCGCCGCTCTCTCTATCCATTGTCCATACTTTGGGGGGCGTATATTCCTGTGTCATGTGATTTCCTTGGTTTTACTGGCGTGATACTGGTTAATATCGGGATGTTTAATCAGAGTTAAACCCCTAAAGGTTATTTTTAGTTATAATACTTGGCTATCGATCCCAAGTATTAGTTATAAGTGGCAGATAAATGGCCGCAATAGAATCTCTGCCGCCTTAGCCAATGATGATAGTGCAATACTGAGAGTTCACATTGTCCCCCACTTTACGGTAAAGTACGCCGCTCAAAGTGATACAGATACAGACTGAACCTCAGCTCCATTTGAGCCAATGCAGGTCAGTTGTGACGATAAGAGTAGTGAATAGATGAATAATGAACACGATGTGATCGACAATTTAACCGAGTTACGCCGCTTTATTGCCGCTGTTGAGCAGGGTGGGTTAGGTTTAGAAGGGGTCGTTGGGATTGGCATGGCGACCAATAATGCCGACGGTCGTCACTTTGTGGCGGTGTTTGGCAATAACCACAAGTTATTGCTTGCCCGTTGGGTAACCCAAGAGGTGTTTGATACGGGTAAAGATATTGTCCGAAATGGCGCCCAACCACAGCATTAAGTGTGGTTGAGCGACAGCCCTAAAGCGCCGTTGTCTGACGAGTGGCGCTAACGGGACAAGCGAGCTTCAACTTGTGCGATCTGCTGCTGTAATTGCGCATGGTCGCAGGCATTAATGTTGATATGGCCCACTTTTCGTTGAGGTTGTGGCGTCTTGTTATACCAGTGCAAACTGGCATTGGTGGTAAGCGCCTCCCTTGGCGCTGCAGCTGTGCCCAGTAAATTGAGCATTGCCGTCGCGCCTTGAGCTTGCGTTGCCCCTAGCGGCAGACCGGCTATCGCCCTTAGGTGGTTTTCAAATTGACAGGTCATGGCGCCCAGCTGTGTCCAGTGGCCGCTGTTATGCACTCTAGGAGCCAGCTCGTTAACCAGTAGTTTATCTCCCACCACAAATAACTCCATGGCGAGCACGCCCACATAGGGCAGGGCGTCAAAAATCGCCCGCATATAATCTTCGGCGGTTTGTTGCATCAGAGGCGTTATCCCCTGAGCTGGGGCGATGGAGCGCACTAAGATCCCTTGATGGTGCACATTTTCGGTTAGCGGGTAAAGCTGGGTGTCGCCCGTCGTGCTGCGCACACCGATAAGCGATACTTCCCGGTCAAACGCTACCCACTGCTCTGCCAGATAGTCCGTTTGGGGTGGGCTGGCAGCGAGCTGTGTTAGTTGTCTATCATCTTTGACTAGCCACTGGTTTTTGCCGTCATAGCCGTCATGTAAGGATTTAAGCACCATGGGTAGACCAAGCTCTTTGGCGCTTTGGTTTAAGTCGATACCATAGCAAAAAGGTGCACTAGGGATCTGAAGTTGGGCTAGCAGCTGTTTTTCCTCGATACGGCTTTTGCAATGGGCAACGCTATTGACGCTCGGCGCGAAACGGCAAAATGCGGTTAAGCCGTGCAGTAAGTTGAGGTCGACCTGCTCCTTTTCTACCGTGAAAGCATCAGGCTGACCTAAGGCATCATAAAGGTCTGCAAGGTTATCACCCGCTTGCCATGGGGCAATCAGTCCTAAACCTTCTACGCAGCTTAAATCCGTATCGCTGCCAGTATCGGCCACAAAGCTAAACTTGAGCCCCAAAGGGAGCCCCGCCAGTGCCAGCATGCGGGCTAATTGACCGCAGCCAATGATGCCAATACGCATTATTCTACCTCCAAAGGCACGCTGGCAGTTTGTGAAGCTCTCCAATCGATAAGCCGCTGAGTTAAAGCGCTATCACCCAGTGCCAATATTTGCGCTGCCATCAGGCCGGCATTAAAGGCACCCGACTCGCCAATCGCTTGGGTGGCCACAGCAACCCCTTTCGGCATTTGCACGATAGACAGCAAACTGTCCATTCCTTTTAAAGATTTACTCGACACCGGCACCGCAATTACGGGCAGGTGGGTCATCGCGGCAGTCATGCCGGGTAGGTGTGCGGCGCCGCCAGCGCCAGCAATGATCACCTCTATGCCCTCTTTAGCCGCATTATGGCTAAATTCGACCAGACGCTCAGGGGTACGATGCGCCGATACCACTTGTGTGTGGTAGCTTATCTTTAGTGCATCGAGCACAGTGGTTGCATTTTTCATGGTGGGCCAATCACTTTGTGAGCCCATAATTATTGCGACTTTAGCTTGTGTCATTGCTGCCTCTTAAGTTGTTAACCAATGTGTAAATAGTGCATAAGTGGGGATACCGACCAGTACGTTGAACGGGAAGGTGATTGCTAACGAATAGGTGACCGACAGGCTATGGTCGGCCCGGGGAATGGCAACGCGCATCGCCGCAGGCACCGCAATATAAGATGCGCTGGCGCCTAAGGTGGCCAATAAGATAGCACCGCCATTGGACAGCCCTAAATAGAGCCCCAGTAAGCAGCCGATGAAACCGCCAATTAAGGGCATGGCCACGCCAAATGCCAGAATAAAGCTGCCCATCTGTTTTAGCGCCTGAATTCGACTGGCCGCCATCATCCCCATCTCTAATAAGAACAATGCCAAGACACCATGGAACAGGTCAAAGAACAGCGGCGTGATAGAGCCTATTCGGTCGGCGCCCCAGTAACCCATAACCAGCGCCCCCACAAGTAGGATTAAGCTTTGATTACAAAACACTTCATGCAGTAATACGCGCCACTTCACTTGCTGGCCTTTTTCTTGGGCAAGGGCGATACCGACGGCAATCGCAGGGATCTCCAGTAACACCACAAACAGCGGGAAATAGGCTTCATAACTGATATGTTGCGATTCTAAAAATGCCACCGCGACCGCATAGGTACCAATGCTTACCGAGCCATAATGGGCAGCAATTGAGGCGCTATCGGCGCGGTTAAGTTGGCCGATAAAGCGTAAAATGGGAAAGGCGATAAGTGGCAATATTAACCCCATTGCGATGACCCACATCGACTGGGGTAATAGTGCGCTAGAGCCATATTTGGCCAGCGCTACGCCACCTTTTAGGCCGATGGCGATTAATAAGAATAGGGTCAAAGCTTGATAGAGCGCCTTAGGAAATTGCACATTGGATTTCAATAATGTGGCTAACGCTCCTAAGATGAAAAATGCGATGGTAATGTCGAGTTGCATATTAGCTTCCGCTTAAGTCAGAGGTGAGCTTGACCTGCGTTGTTGACGCCAGAGGCTGACGTTGGCGGCGCGATGATGAGGTGAGTCGATTGAAAAGAGTGACTGCGCATAGGGTGAAAACCGCGCCAGCAGACAGAAGCAGTCCGCCACCATTGTGGCCCTGTATGTTAGCTACGCCGCCAAGTGCGCCCACACCTGTAGCAACCAGTAAACTAAATAACAGCGCGCGGTCTTGTCGTATTTGTTCAATGATCTGTTTCATCCCATCCTCGCTTGTTTGCGGCCGATTGCTATCGGTCACCAAATTTATGCGGTAATCTTGCCAAAAACAGGCTATATATAAAAATAGATATTTATTAGTTACTCTATAGATAAAAATCTATATAAAGGTCAGCCATGTCACTCAGATTACAAGCCCATTTAGGCACCCTGCGGCAGATGGAGATTTTGTTAGCGGTATATGATAGCGGCAGCGTCAGTGGCGCCGCGCAGCAATTGCACCTGACTCAGCCGACAATCTCGATGCAATTAAAAAAACTGGCCGACGTAGTCGGGCTGGCTTTGTATAACATCGTGGGCAGAAAAGTGGTGTTTACCGAAGCGGGATTAGAGGTGGTGAAAACAGCCACCGAGGTATTAGACAGTTTTTCTCGCTTAGAGATGTCGTTGTCAGACATGGGGGAGTTGAAGTCAGGAACGCTTCGCTTGGCGGTGGTGACCACCGCAAAATACTTTATTCCGCATCTGTTAGGGCCATTTTGTAAGCGTTACCCCAATATCAGCGTGCAATTAAATGTGGGTAACCGCCAACAGATCATCGAACGGCTTAAACAAGGCATTGATGATTTTTATGTCTTTAGTCATCCACCGGGCGACCTTAATACCGAGAGCATCGAATTTTTTAATAATCCACTGGTTGCCATTGCCCACGAAGAGCATCCGTTGGTGCAGCAAGCGGAGGTGTCGTTAGCCCAGTTATGTGAGGCGCCTTTTTTAATGCGTGAGAACGGTTCCGGTACCCGTTTAGCCATCGAAAACTTCATGAGCAAACAAGGCGTTAAGCTTAATGTGAAGATGACCATTGAGAGTAACGAAGCCATTAAACATTCGGTGATGTCTGGTTTAGGGGTGAGTATATTATCAGCCCATACCCTCACGTTTGGCGGCCATATGGGGCTGGCTCAGTTGCGGGTGAAATCCTTGCCTATTAACTCCAATTGGTATTTTTTATGGCTAAAGTCGAAACGGCCCTCGGCGATAGCACAGGCCTTTTTATCTCATGTACAGAATGAGGGGCGTGAAATGCTGCTAACCGAATTGGCCCGTTGCGAGCCGATTTAGGGTGTTATTCCCACATGACGTAGCTTTGCGACTCTTGCGCCGACTCGAGTAAGGCGATAAGTGGTAAGGCGCGGTGGCGTAAGCTGACTTCCGGCGCATCGTCCTCCTCTTCTTCATTATCGGCATCGAGCTGTGTGCGAGCGGCTTCATCGACAGTGGGGAGCGCCGAAATAGCCGCCGATAATTTTTGCAATGCAGCGGGGACATCGGCGGCCGCGATGGCACCGGGCACTATGGTACTGTGTCCCATCATTTGCAGTAAACGGGTAGCAACATCGCCAAACATGGTGATGTCAGAATAGTACTTGGTCTTAAATGTAACCAACATGGCTGGCCCCTTAAATGTGGCGGATGATTGATGATAGCATGTTAACTTTCAGTATGATGCCATACTTATACGCCGACCACTTAAATCGGCAATTATCACAATAAGTTTATTCTAGGTCATTATCTTAGGTTAAGGCGTTAGCGCGACAAGGCATGATGACCTTGGCGCGCTCATCAACGGCGGTTAGTGATTATCTGAACGCTTAATCACATCGCGGCTTTGCCACTGTATGGCTAGCAATACCAGTAATGCTGCGACACCAGCTATGCCTAAATTAAATGGATTAAAGAGTACCAAGGGGACAATAAACAGGGCCACCAATCGCTCTATTAGGGTCAGCCTACGCAGCATATAGCCTTCGATAGCGATAGCCAATGCGACTATGATGGTGCTGGTTTGTGCTATCGCAAATAGAAAGCCTAGCCAACTAACATCGGGATTAAGTAGGTCAGTATAAGCCATCATGATGGGGATGATAAACAGGCCACCGGCTAACTTAAAGGCTTCTACCGATGACTTCATCGGGTTGGCGTTTGCCACACCGGCACCAGCGAAGGCCGCCAGCGCGATAGGCGGTGTGACATTGGAGGTTTGTGACAGCCAAAATACAATCAGATGGGCAGTCAATAGGGGTAAGCCAAAGTCGCCCAGCATAGGCACGGCCATCACGGCAAGCACAATATATGCCGCCGTTACCGGTAGACCCATCCCCAGCACTAAGGCCACAATGCTGACCAGTCCCAGTGCTACCAACATATAGCCACCGGAAAAATCCATCACAAACTGGGTAAATTGCAAACCAATACCTGTTTGGCCGACAACGCCAACAATGATCCCCGCCGCGCCACACGCCACCGAGATAGGCAGCGCCAATAGCGCCCCGTTTTTCATGCCTGAGATAAATTTACGTAAGCCGATGCGGCTATGTTTACGCAGCCCTGCTGTTAATAAGATTGCTGCGCAGCCCGCCACGCCCACCAACAGCGGTGAATACGCCAGCATCAGCAGCACAGTGATCAGCACTAAAGGAATAAGGTGATGGGCGCCATCTTTCATGACGGTGATCACCGCTTCGGTGCGGCTTTGAGCCCGCAAGTTGAGCTTACAGGCCATCAGATGCACATAGAGCAAGGTACAGAAAAAGTACAAGATGGCAGGTGCTATCGAGGCCAACATGATGTCGCTATAAGGCACGCCAGTAAATTGCGCCATAACAAAGGCGCCAGCACCCATGATAGGAGGCATGATTTGTCCACCCGTGGAAGCTGCGGCCTCAATCCCCGCCGATTGCTCCGGGGTATACCCGAGCTTTTTCATCATGGGAATAGTGACCGAACCTGTGGTAACGGTATTGGCGATGGCCGAACCTGAAATGGAGCCTAAACCCGCCGAAGCCAGTACCGCGGCCTTTGCCGGGCCACCGCGGTATTTTCCGGCAATCGAAAAAGCCAGATCGATAAAAAACTTACCAGCGCCTGTCACCTCTAAAAAGGCGCCAAATAGCACAAAGATAAACACTGTGGTGGCGGCGATCCCTAAGGCGGAGCCGAACACGCCATTGGCGGAATAAACCTGAAACTGTATCAGCTCTTGTAATGAATAGGCCTTAGTCGCTAGCGCGCCAGGTAACATATCACCAAAAGCGCTATAACTAAGAAAGAGTAGCGCTATCAATACCATAACCGGGCCTACCGTACGGCGACATCCCTCCATCAATAATCCCAGCAAGACGCAGCCCGCGATAAGATCGGCGCTGCCTAAGCCATACAGCAGATGATCGATATCGTTGTAATCAAATATCCACAGACGGTAACCGGCAAACACGGCGGCAGCGCATAATACCAGGTCGACCACACGCCCAGAGAGGTACAGCTTGCTATAGCGATTAGCGACTAGTGGATAATGTAAAAAAATCAGCACCAACACCCAGGTGAGGTGGGTAGGGCGAAAGTAGGTGGCCGATATTGTCGAGGTTATACCTTGCCAGATCTGAAATGCCGAGAGTGCGACAGCAATGGCGAGGATCCCATAGCCAAAAAGTGTCACTATGCGCTCAAATGGCATAGGTCTATCGCTCGCAAGTGATGCGTCACTGCGATCTGCAGAGGCATTATGTTCAACTGCACTCATAAAAAATCCTTCATTAAACGAAAATGGCGGCTACGCAGTGGCGCTAGCGCGCTTCATTATGTATTAGGGCCTGTTGAGCTTTACTGGTTGAATTTTGTTCGAGACAAAAACGTTTTTAGCCGACCCCTTCGGGCAGCATGTGTTGGTCATTTCTACTGCGTTCTCAGCTTTTTATGTAGAATAACTACACCACGAAGCTTCTGCCTTGTATAAATACCCAACAATTCGCTGCAAAAACAACCTTGAAAGATCAACAGGCCTAAGCACATTTAAGGTGACAAAGGCAACTGTGTAGTTGCCTTTGTTGGTGATGCTAATGTTCTATAGATCCATTTCGCGGGGGAAACGCATCGAGCATCGGCTCAGTTGTCCTGCGCTTTACTTCGCGCTGGCGCCCTTAGCCATTGAATCGAAATATTGCTGCGCGCCAGGGTGCAGTGGCACTCCCTTTAGGTGAAACGCATTTTCAGGTGTAGTGGCTTCGGCCACTTTAACCACTTTACGTACTTCGGCCATGTTTTCGAATGCCGCTTTGGTTAAGTTAAATGCCATTTCATCGCTCATCGTGGCGCTAACAACCAATACATTCCACACACTTAATGTGGGGACTGCAGCTACCTTGTTGTAGACATTTTCAGGAATAGTGTAGCTGCTGTAGGCTGGGTATTGCGCCATGAAAGCGGCACTTTGTTCATCAGTGATAGGGATAAGATTGATATCATGGGTCAGTGCTACTTGGGTTACAGCCCCAACTCCTTGCCCGCCGACAATAAAGCCTGCGTCGATTTGGCCATTGGCCAAGGCGTTTGTGGTTTCTGAGTAGTTAAGGTAAACCGCATCGATATCTTTTTTGATATCGAGCCCCATCGACTCAAGCAATGCTGCAGAGGTCACGGCGGTTCCACTGGCTGGTGCCCCTAACGAGATACGCTTGCCTTTTAATTGGTTTAGAGAGGTAATGCCCGACTTTTTAAGACTGATGGCATGCACTAGGTTGGGATATAGCGCAAACAAGGTGTTGACCGGCATGGCGCTCTTAAATTTACCTTCGCCTTTGTAGGCATCGAGTACCACGTTGCCCATGGCGATGCCAGCAATCATATCGCCACGAACCACTTTAATGGTGTTCTCTACCGAGGCGGCGGTGACCTCTGCTTTTACATTAACATCGTCAATATGTTCAGACCATACCTTGGCTAAGGCGCCGCCTAAGGGATAGTAAATGCCACTTTGGCCGCCCGTTCCGATGGAGTAGTTCTCTGCATGAAGTGCCGTTGGCAACATAAGCAGTAGAGCGAGTGCTAAGATGCGATGAATCATAGTCGTTTCCCTTTTTCAATCAAACAGTGAATGTGACTGCAATAAAATTGTTTTAAATCTTATTGTTATATTATTTTTGTGGTTTGTTTCGTTGATGCCGACGATGGCTTAGTTATCCTTAATGCACGTAATGCTCAAGGTCGTCAACGTGAATATGCTAGGCGATATCTTTGCTTTTTTGTTGCAAGAAGCACTCTAATTAGTAATGCTTTTGGGTTTTTAGTGTTGTTGATAGTCAGTTAATACGTGATTGATGTCAAGTTACTGGGTTGTGGCTGATTAAAGTCTGTGCGGTGGCGCAGATGAGGTTAAGGTGATTTTCGCGATCTGTGAGGCGTGAATGCGGGCAAAGTTGGGCTGGTATGTAAGTTATAAAAATGCCAGTCACTATGACTGGCATTTTAGTTTAGCTGTGTGGTGAATAAGCGATATTGCTCAGCAATTGCTTAGCTTACGCTGGTCTTGCTTGGCATTACCAAATGCGCACGCGATCTTCTTCGCTGAGGTATAACGCATCGCCTGGCTGCACGTCGAACGCCTTGTACCATGCATCATGATTACGTGGCGCGAGTGCGCGATAACGACCCGGTGCGTGAGTGCCGCCGCGCAGTTGGTTGAGCATGCTCTGCTCGGTGCGCTTTTCTTTCCAGACCTGGGCCCAAGCCAAGAAGAAACGTTGATCGCCCGTGAGGCCATCGATGATCGGTGCTTCTTTGCCATTTAGGCTGAGCTTGTAAGCATGATAGGCCATGGATAAACCGCCCACATCACCGATATTTTCCCCAAGGCTGTTGCGGCCATTAACGAAGTTATCTGGGATCGGCTCGTATTGACTGTATTGCTCAGCGAGACGATCGGCTTTGGCATCAAAGGCGGCGCGGTCTTGATCTGTCCACCAGTTACGTTGAATGCCATTAGCGTCAGACTTTGAGCCTTGGTCATCGAAGCCATGTCCCATTTCGTGACCAATCACGGCGCCAATGCCGCCATAGTTAACCGCAGGATCGGCGTTAGGATCGAAAAACGGCGGTTGTAAGATGGCCGCTGGGAAGACAATTTCGTTAAACGAGCTATTGTAGTAGGCGTTAACGCGTTGTGGCGTCATGCCCCAGCGGTTACGGTCGGTTTTTTCTAGCTCTTTAGCGACGCTATCGGCTCTAAAAAACTCTCTGAGATTGGTGATGTTGCTGACTAAGTCGGTGCGACTTAGGGTTAAACCATCAAACTCTTGCCACACATCTGGATAGCCAATCTTGGGGGTGAAGGCTTTGAGTTTGGCGTGGGCGTTGACTTTGGTTTCATCACCCATCCAGTCGAGCCCATCGATGCGCTCACCTAGGGCTGTGCGAAGGTTTTCAACTAATTGGGCCATTTGCTGCTTCGATGACTCAGGGAAGTAGCGCGCCACGTACACTTTACCGATAGCAAAGCCCAGTGACTGCGTGCCAGACATCTGCTCTACAGCGCGCTTCCAACGTGGACGAGGCTCTTGTTGACCACTCAAGGTTTTGCCATAAAAATCGAAACTGGTGGCGTAAATATCTTCTGACAATAGTTCGGCATTGTTACTGATGGTGTGGAAGGTGAGGTAATCACGCCAGATAGCCAAATCTTCATTATTAATCAAGGCGATCATGGCGTTAACCGGCTCAGGCTGAGAGATATTGAGCTGCGGGACTTGGTAGCCTGTTTGGGCAAAATAGCGATCCCAGTTAAAACCTGGATACTGCTTGCTTAAGTCTTCGCGTTTAATTTGATTGAGGGTCAAGTCGCGGTTACGACGCTTCTCTCTGGGCCATTGGCCTTCGGCCATCTTGGTTTCTAACGCTAAAATCGCCTCGGCGCGCGCTTGGCCATCTTTGATGCCAGCAAAAGCCAGCATATCGGCGATATGTGCCACATACGCCTTGCGGATATTAACGAAGCGTTCGCTATCTTCTAAATAGTAAGAGCGATCGGGTAAGCCTAAGCCGCCAGCGCCAATGGACATCTCATATTGGTTGGGGTCGAGGCGATTAAACCACATTCCACCACCAATGGGTGAGGTGCTGCCGATAAGCCAAGATTGACCAAACAGGGTTGTTAAATCGTCGGTAGAATCGATAGCCGCAATGCTATCTAAGGTGGGCTGGATAGGGGTGATACCACGTTTATTGATGGTCTCAGTGTCCATATAGGCGTTATAGAAGTCGGCAATCAGTTGTTCTTCGGCGTTAAGGTTATCGCGAGCGGCGATATCATCGATGATCTCTTTGACTTGTTTCTCGCTGCGCTCGGCTAGTGCGGTAAATGCTCCATAACGTGTCTTATCGGCTGGCATCTGGTAGTTGTCGTACCAAGTGCCGCTGGCATACATAAAGAAGTCATCGCCAGGTTTAACGGCTAAATTGCGCGCGGTTAAATCGACACCAAAGCTGCCCAGTTCGGCTTGCTTGCTTGGGGTGGCGACTTCACTTTTTACATCGCTGGTATTCACATCAGATGTGCCACAGCCACTGAGAAAAGTGCTGGCCAATGCGATGGCAATTAAGGATTTTTTCATCGTTTTATATTCTTCCTTGCTGGTGGTAGCTTGTTGATTGATGTCACTTATCTTGTAAGACTGTTGAAAAAAGTCAACCGTATAATTGTTAGCAAAGTTTTAACTGGCCAATAAAATGCGTAGCTAATCGATAGGAATGAGCTTAAGGATTAGGGGAAGACTGAAGTCTTGGCACGCTTATGCTGGTACATACGCTGGTCGGCCAAGGCCAAACATTCAGATTGATTGCGACCCTCTTGTCCATGGGCGATACCATAACTAATCCCACTCATGGGCCACTTTGTCGTCAACGCCGTGTGGCACTGTTGGAGTAATGCTGCTAGCTCATCGATTAGTTGCGTGCTTGCAATAGAATCCGTGGTACTCACTAGCCAGACGAACTCATCGCCACCAGTACGAAACACTTGCCCTTGTCCGTTGAGTGTTGTGCTCATTAATCTGGCGCCATAACGCAGCAGCTCATCGCCTTGGTCGTGCCCGAGTCGATCATTAACTCTTTTGATACCATCAAAATCGATAAAAATGATGATGTAGTTTGTCGTAAGCTCCTTCAAGGCTTCACTCAGGGCGTAACGATTACCTATTTGGGTGAGAGGATCAATTCTGGCTTGATAGTAGGCCCGACTATAATCTTGTTTCTTCTGCTGTAGCCAAGCGGTTAGTGACAGTAAAATACATACACAATCGACGGCTAATGCTGCTAATACAACCAGTTCGGAGTGGCTTTGCCCTGTAATAATATGGCTATGTGAGAGCATATAATAGAGTAGTGACAGTCCGTAGACTAAATTACCTAGTAGATAATACTTCGCTCTAAAATCTTTATATACCAGCATGTTAATGCCAACGGCTATGGCGAGCGGTACCCAGAGTAAGGCAATAATGTGCGACACGGTGAAGGCAGCCGAAAAACTCAGTAGTGGCAGGGTAAGCCCAAGGAGTAAACACAAGATGGCTAGGCCATTAAACAGTGTTGCCAAGGGCTTATGTAGGCGTTCGAAATTAAACAATAGCTGTGTGAAGCGGGCTGCGGCAGCAATGGCGAAGGGAAAGATAATCATGCCCCAATAAGTGCTATTAACACTCTCAAGGTTGAGCATATCGTCGATAAAACCTGAGGCAGCGGCCCAGCCCACACCGTGTAAACCGATATAACCAGCACAGGCTAGAGTGACGCGATAATGAGTTTTGACGTACAGCATTAAGGCGATTAATGCTAATGTCAGCATTACGGCAATAGCAAGCAGTGTCACGCTATTAGTGATAAATTGCTGTTTAAAAAAGTGCGGACTGCTGCTGATATTAACCGTCAAAGGCAGCGCATAATGTTTTGCCGCTATATACAGCCAAAGCGTGCCACTCTCTTGTTGATTAAGTGTCAACTCAAATACCTGTGAATGCAGTAACATTGGATTACCTGCATCATCGAGTTGCGAAAAAGTAAACCATTGCCCCTGATTGCCTTGTGCCGATTGCCAGTAGGCTATACCCGTGTCGATAAAGTTAGCGTTGAATTTAATAAACCAGTTGTCGGCATGGGGCTGCCGATTGGTCAGTGCGATACGTCCAATATAGGCACCAGATTGATTGACCAGTGACTGCGTTATGGGACTTGAACTCTGGTATAGGTGTTCCCATTGTGTCAATGAAGTAATGGGTAAGGCCGCTTCTTGGTTGATATGGCGCCAAATATCAATGTCGGCAATTGTCGTATTGCTGAGGTGATTAAGGGCAAGCGAGGCCGCTGGATTGCTTGAGGTTAACGCGGTAGTGGTTATTTTGTTTGTGTTGTCACTTGAATGCTCAAGGGATAAAGCTGCCTCTAACTCTGAGGGTAGCGATGTCATGCTGGTTAATATGAGCAGTAACAAAATGCGCTTTAAGATCATTTATTTTATTTGTTTTTATTTAGGGCCGGTTGATCTTTTAAGGTTGTTTTTGCAGCGAATTGTTGGGTATTTCTACAAGGCAGAAGCTTTGTGGTGTAGTTATTCTACATAAAAAGCTGAGAACGCAGTAGAAATACCCAACAAACGCTGGCCGAAGGGTTCGGCTAAAAACGTTTTACTCTTTGTTAAGTGAATTTTGCTTAGCTGACTAGGCTGCAATCCACTCGCCTCGATTAACACGTTTTTGTCTCGAACAACATTCAACCAGCAAAGATCAACAGGCCCTAGTTCTAGTTAGTGATTAATCCTAGCACAGGATAGTCTGATGCAAATAAATTTTATAGTGGCGAAATTCTGCTGTTACTAGGCAGTTTGACAAGCTGGTTTTACGCGGCATTAAGCAAGCGGCGGGGATATAAAGTGACGAGGTGCGAGACAAAAGGCTCAGATAGCCACAGGCTATCTGAGCTGGGTAGCATTAATGCTGAGTATTCAGTGCATAACTGCGCTTACGTTTAAAGGTGCGACGACAAAAAGTCACTAAGCTAAACGATAAAATCAGTGTGCCGACACAGGATACTAAGGTGATCAGCACAACATAGCTCAGGGGCATATTGAGCGCATCATGCAGTGGTCTCACAAATGTCGCAATTTGACCCGAAAGTGGTCTGTCGCTGTGTTTGAGCGCAGTTTGAATGATACCTTGCTGATGATTCATACTGATTTGGTCGGCTTCACGTAACCAGACATCGTTGTGGCTATTGAAGCGTATGCTGTAGATGAGCTCGGGTGCCTTGTCATTGCGCGGCTTACTCACGGCGACTAACTGCGATTCAGGCCAAAATTGCTGCGCGGTATTCAATTGGCTGAGCCAATCACTTTGTTGGCTCATTGGATATGCTATATCCGATGATGGCACTGATTTTACAGCATCGATCCACAGCCCTTTGTAGGTAATTAAAAAGCCGCTAACACACAAAATAAATAGCGGGACAGAAATAAATAATCCCAGTTGTATATGGCTTTTTACCAAGCTGCTGGAGCGAGTGTTACGAGGAATACTCTGTTTTAGTCGAAACGACTTGCGCACACGCCACCACAGATAAATACCGACTAAGGTGATTGCGCCGCCAAGCAGTGACGCCCAAGCGTTAGTGTACTTACCTACATCACCGAGTAAAAAGTTACGATGTAACCAAAAAATAGTGCTGTAAAAGGGAATATTGGCGGAGGCGCTAACAGACAGCTCATTGAGCTGATTATCGAACGCGATAGACTTGCCACGCATCGATGCTTGAATATAGGGCTTATACTCGGTTGGAAAGCGTACCGTGGTCATTTCAGGGTAACGTTCAAATAACGACTGCAGAGCAGCGGCTTTCTGCTCAGTGGATAAGGGCATAAATGTTTGCCCTTGGTTATCGAGGCGCTTAATGATATCGACGCTGCCTAAATACACTCCTGTGGTCAATACGATTAACATGGTGATGCTGACTGCAAAACCGACCCAATTATGAAACCACTTTAATGCTGGTACTAGATTCATGTTGTTCTCGTTCTACACAGCGGCATCGCTGGTAGATTCTCCGTGACTAATTTTACGAGGCGATAATAAAAAGCAGGATTGCAGTTTATGGTTAAGCCATTATGTAAACTCAAATAATTTGTGAGAATGATAATTAGTCTCAACAATGAATTCAATTAAAGAAATGTAAAGTTGAGTGGTTTAGCTCACAAATTATAAGGGATAGGCCACAGCAGAAGGGGCATTGCGCTAATGTTGGTGGGGGCGGTGGGGGTGAGGTTTATCAACAGAGCTAAAGCGACCTGTATAATTGCTAGGCAGGTCGATATTAGGTAAGTCCTATTTTTATCCGTTATTTATGTTGTGCGTTTACTTTAGGATAATTTCGCGCATTCGATATTCACCCGTGAGGGTTCTCACTTCGGGGTACTTTGCAGAGATCTCCTCTGACATTTTTTTATCTGTCTCTGTCCATTTTTTCATAAAGGCATCGTATTTTTGCTTATTAGGTTCCAGGTCGCTTGAGTTCTCGAAGGTGACCACTAATAGCATGTTAAAATCACCGCTGGTGGGAAGGTCGCTGCCATAAATTTTCCAATCTTTAATATAACCAAGCTCTTTTTGAATTTTGGCTGCTTTCACCCAACTCTCACGCAGACCCGCCAAGTAAACATCGCTCATGTTAGGATCGATACGCACGGTAGTAATGCTCATGATCTCGCTGCCAAGTTCATAATCTTCATAGACTTCTAGCCTATCTTTGGCCATAGGCGAGCTACTGAATAAGGCACACAATAAGACAATTAATAAATTTTTCATTTCATTTGCTCCAGTGAGTAAAATATCTGAATGCTCATTTGAACCTGTGCTACATGAGCCTTAATCAGTATAGTCAAGCTCATGGTTATCGAGGCAAAGGGTTAAATCTAGTGTATTAATCAGTTAAGTCTAAGTCGACTTGATGCTTTAATGGCTGGCAGTCACTTTGATAAATTGAGTATTACTTCATTGTGGAGTGTTACAGGCAGGCGAGAGGAGGGGGGGGGGCTAATACGAATAAAAAGAGCCTAACAGTCATTGCTCAATGATCAGTTAGGCTCCGATGACTTACCTATTTAAAGAGGCGTGTGCCTCAAGCACAACTTTCATGCTTGCAGCGATAAACTAGTCGGACGACTTTTGTCGCTCGCGTTTATCTTTACGTTTCTCTTTTAATGAGCGTTGTGGCGCTTTCTTTGCCTTTTCTTTACTCATGGATATCGACTCCAACGTTTAACTCGCCATCAAATACCGCGCCGTTATTCGATTTTGATCGCTTGGGCTCAATTATTATTTCCAGCTTAAATTGAGGCGTTATACAAATTAATCCATCTTATCGTTAAGGTTAACCTCATGGGAGCGTTACAACATCTGTATCGCTTCGAATGATATTTTTGGGCGCTTACCTTAAAAGCGCTGCCATGCTGTTGAGTAAATGTCGCCCAAAAATGGGGGGTTAACGGCTTAATGATTTATCAAGTTAGATTAATCTTCACGGCCAATAAATGCCTTCAAAATAACATCTCCTTCTTCATGAGCTTGTCAGCCTAAGCCTTTTGCTCTGGGTTATCGACGTTCGCTGCCAGCCGCCACCAACAGCGAGTAATATAAGCATGGTGCCACGGAGCTGAGCATGCTTTAGGATGTAGTCGTGCGGGCTTTCTTGTTACTCGTCACCTGGGTGATCATAAAGAGTACAGGTTTGCCTAAAATATTGACTTGTGCCATCTCCCCCTTAGACAGCCCCAGTAAGCTGGCGCCTAAATCTGAAATGACAGAAAAACGTCCAGCGCAGGGTTTGTGTTTGGGCGGGTAGACCAGTTCTATTTGATATTCTTGTTGATCTTGCATATTCACAAGCTTTACTTGGTATCCGACACCTATTTTATCGCTCGCAGTATCACCTTGCAGGTTATCCAATTTAGCGATAACCCCCGCTAGCGCTGTGGGCCGTAAAGAAGCGTTAAAACTATTTTGTAAATAATAAGATTCAGTTTTTATTGTTAATATCTTAAGTATGTTTTTTAAGAATGAAAGAATCATATTTCCTCTAATATTTTAAAGGTGAATAAAGATTAATTCGAGGTGATAAGTTCGCTGACTTATATCGATATTAATGAGTTTTTTTGTAGTTATGCCGAGCGCTGCTAGCGCCCGGCTTACACTGGGAATATAAGTGAGAAGCGTGTCAGTGTGAAAAAGCTACAGCAAAAGGGATAAGCTGACTTTTTAGATAAAGATAGTGATGAAAATGCATCGGTAAACATAGTTTTTACATCTCCAGTCGCTGTTAATCGGGGTAGTGTTTATAACTTTCTAGATCGAGAATTCACTCTACATCTAGTAGTGGCCAGCCTGTCGCTCTACATTTTATGGCTGTAAGTTGGCATTTTTAATCATATTCTTGGTATTTTATACCATTATCTCATGCCGCACCTTGACCACATTCTGAATCTTGTCGTGACGGCGTGAACAGAGAAAAATAAGTACCACCTGTATTAAAGCGGGTTGTGTTTACGACAGGCTTATTTGTCACATTCAATGACTAACCGTTAAATCAACTATCGATCGCGAGTAACTTTTATTTTTATAAGCGTCACTTTAGTCAACTCAAGTCTTTAGTCAATTACTGGTGTGTTTTCAATCGGCTTATCTATACCTTATGGTAACTAAAAAAATAAAGCAAGTCTGATTTTGTATACTATGTGTATTTTATATTTTTTAAGTAATTTGTACGATAGTTTAAAATTAATGACGCAGTTTTTGAGTGTTATTAATGCTTGCCTCGATAGTAGTAGGGTATTATTTTTTTGAGACGTTTTTTGAAAAAAAATTAGCTGGATGATATTCGACAAGCATCAGTTATTAGTCTGAGCAGCTGTAGGATGGTATAAGCCCTTGGCTTGAATGTGGCATGGTAAAACTTTGGAACCCGTTCTTGAGCATTTGGTATTAGCGAATCAGTGGCTCATACCTCGTAGTGATTGCTTGATACATGCTTAAGGCTTGAGTTGATGAGACCAATTTTTGGCGTTTCCCTTAGAACTGTAACATCTAGCATTAGCTTAACTTATTCTAATGAATCACTGGTTTTTATTGCTGAGTTTAGTGCTAGTATGGAGGGGTCTTAATGCACAGGTAGGAAACTGACATCACACCAATTTTAACTAATTAAATTAATGCGTTGTATTAATAGTGTGTATTGCATATTGAGTAAGTAACATACGTTTACTTCAGGACATCAAACGCTCGTTAAAATGACTAAGCTGTGAACGGTTAGCCCTAGCTAAGATGCCCCAGTAAACACTGGAGCGAAAAATGAGTAAAGAACATAAAAGCGGTAAAGAAAACAAGAAACAACCTTTAAAATCGGCCAAAGAAAAACGCAATGATAAATTGGCAAAGAAAGCCAATAAAGGCTTGTTTGACAAGATGTAAGTAACCAAGATGGTATTAGCGTTGCGCACCTGACTCCTAGTCATTGGCAACGTTTGTAGAATAGAGGCTGGCAGATACTGCTGGCCTTTTTGTTTTTTCGCTTTGCCTCTTTGTGGCTTTCACCGCCTAAATTCGCCTTCTGTAGAGTGTTTTTACTTTGTCAAAAAGTGAATCTTTACAAAGTAAGTTATCCAGTTAGACAGTGTCTCATTTCGAATCATCGCCCATAACGAGACTTGGCTTCAGCTAATTCGGTATTACATCACTTGAGCATGTTTATGGTCGGTGTTCCTGCGCAGTGGCTGTATGTGGGTATCAAATAACCTTGCAGTACTCAATGATTAACTCGGCAGCAGTATCCAAGAGGTGAAGCGTCACGCATTAAAAATTCGGCACATTGCTTATAATGATCCGAATTTGACTCAGCTTTTATTGAGCCATTAGGCTGGCTTTTGTGTTACTGCACTATGGCATTGCAGACAGGCATTTCATTTAATAGTGTCACCAGTACTTTAGCGCCGAGTCGAAACGGTCGCTTTGGGTCAGTTGCATCGTCCAGTTTGTCTATTTTGCTGCGTTGAATTTTGTTGGGGGGGGAATTGGGCCGCACATTTTACAGGCAGGTATTAACTACTTGTCTGTACTATCTATGTTGAATATGATGATTATTGGAGAAATTTTGAGTCATTTTTATCACTCTTGCCGCTATCTGCTTGCCCCGTTATTGCTCACCGGCCTGTTATTGGGTGCCATCGATTATTTTAGTGCTCGCTGGGTAGACTGGCTCGATACCATACAGGTGATGCCCTATTGGTTACTTGCCATTGCGGCGCTGATCGCGCTGCAATTTAATCGTAGCCGCCTCAGTTATATCGCCAGCTTATTATTACTGTTTTATGCGCTAACCCAGCATGGACTGCTAAGTAGTGACACCTATCAATGGGTGTTTATTGGCGGCGGGATCATCACCGCAGTATTTTGTTTCATTAAAGACCGAGGCCTGCTCAGTATCCATACTTTGGTGCGTCTTGGCATTATTGCGGCGAGCTTGTTAGCGGCTTATTTATGGTTATCTCTACTGGAACATTATCCAGGGATGGCGCAGCAGGTGCGTGAACGCTATCTGCCTTTCTTGTCTGCCAATGGTTTAGCCACATTGCCGGTATTTCTAGCTGGTGCTGTCATGTTGGTCAAACTAATTAAAGACAGTAATTTAGTGCATACGAGTCTAGGACTTACCTTTATTGTCTGGCTGATGCATTATTACGCTGCTGATTTACAGTCGTTGGCGGTACAGCTTAATATGATCGCCGTTTTTCTATTATTAACTGTGCTGTTTGACTCGTATTTTCTGGCTTATCGCGATGAGCTTACCAGCTTACCTTCGCGCCGAGCTCTGTTTAATCTTAGTTTATCTTTAGGCAGAAAATACACAGTCGCCATGGTCGATATCGATCATTTTAAAAAGTTTAACGATACCTATGGTCATGATGTGGGTGATCAGGTACTTAAATTAGTGGCCGTTAAATTGTCGCAAGTGACTGGTGGGGGCAAGGCATTTCGTTATGGCGGTGAAGAATTTACGATTGTGTTTGCGAATAAGCAGGCTAAACAGGTTGTCGAGCATCTCGATGCGGTGCGGCAATCGATAGAAGATTACGACATTGTACTCAGAGAAACTAAGCGTAAGGCTAATCAGAATAGTAACGCCAGTAAAAATCGCAACAAAAAAGCGGTCGATAAACAGCGTATCGTCAGTGTTACCGTATCGATTGGGTTAGCCGAGCACCTTGCCGATCAAAGCTTCGAACAATGCATGAAGCAGGCCGATAAAGCCTTGTATAAGGCCAAGAAAAAAGGCCGTAACCAGGTGTGTGCTTAACGGGGCATTAAGCCATAATCAGCTGAGCAATATTGCGCTAAGGAGCTGAGTGATGACGTATCTCAGTTTATGATGGAGCCTAGCGCTGATGGGAGGGGGCATGACGGAGTTTTTGCTACAGCGGCTTAGCGATATCGATTGGCATTTGGGCGGTGCTCAGTTGTTGGCGATGTTGCTACTGCTCGTTTGGTTATGGGCGATTTGGCCCAGCACTGATATAAAGGCGCTGATCAACGATAAAGCGTTGCAATCACGGCTGTTATTAACCGCATTTGCCATTAATGGATTATGGTTACTCGACGCCAGCATTACCGATGGCATTCACCTGCATTTTTTAGGTCTAGTTACCCTAATGTTGATGTTTGGTTGGCGTATGGCCACTGTGATAGCGCTATTGCCCGTACTGTTTTTTACCACCTTTATTTTGCAGCAACCGTTTGACTTTGCATTTTATGCATTGGTTGCCATCGCCTTACCTTTGTTTCTCTGTTATGCCGTTTACAGCAAGGTGTATCAACACTTACCGCATCATCTGTTTATCTATATTTTTTGTGCCGCCTTTATCAATGGGTTGCTCTCTATGGTGTTCCATATGGGGGCTTGGTCTGCTTGGCTATGGTTAAGTGGTGATTACCCATGGGATTACTTGGTAGATAACTATCTACTCTTAATTCCTTTGTTGGGCTTTCCTGAGGCGCTACTCAACGGTATGGCTGTGACCATTATGGTGGTGTATCGCCCGCAATGGTTATATGACTACTCAGACAGACATTACTTTTAGTTGCGGCTTAAAGCCTAATATTTGCTGGGTCTGTAGGGCGATTTTTTGGTATCATGGCGGCCAAATTAACGTAGCCAACTCAGCATTGATCACGGTAAGCGGCTTGATACAAGACGTAAATTGAAATAACTAGTGATTCTAATTATATAATTTACCGTCCGTTGCAGTGTACTTTAGCCATTAAGCAAGAGCTAAACATCAATGCGATAGCTATCTTTAGCCCTTTTGATTAATGGGCGCCTGTGATTTGAGATCATGCCCGGTGGCAGGGCTCGAACACCCTAATTCACGGCTGCTTGAGCATAAGCTTGGCAGCAACTACTGTAGACACCGCAATGGCGGTCGTTGGATATTCCATGATTGAACAGCAACAAAACAACCCATTACATGGCCTAGGCTTAGAAACCATGGTGACCGAACTCGTCGATTTTTATGATTGGAAAATTTTATACGCGGCGCTGCGCTTAGAGTGTTTTAATACCAATCCTAATATGGCGGCTTGCCTTAAGTTTTTGAAAAAAACTGAGTGGGCCAGAGAGCGGGTTGAAAGCTTTTACCTGTATCGTTTTAAGCGCATGCCAAAAGGTGATGCGGCGCAGTTTGAACTCAAGCCCAGAGAGCGTGGCTTTGCCGATGGCATTGTGCCTCGTAAGCCACAAGAGTTAACGATTGAGTTAATTGAGGAAATGCGCGCTAAAGCCACTGCCGATTATGAGGCGATGAAGCAAAATAAGACGCGCCCTCAATACGGTAAAGATAAACCACGCGCTCAAGATGCCTATGCACAAAATAAGCGTTCGGGTCATAATCGCCCAGCGCCATCACAAGATCCCAGCAATCCTTGGGGTAAGTGATCGCTATCGTGGCAATAAAAAAGGCGAATGGATTACCATTCGCCTTTTTTGATCCTAGGCATAGTGCTTTAGTTAAAGCGTTCTTTAGCTGAGTTGCTGTTTAAAAAAGCTTAAGGTGCGGCTCCATGCCAGCTCGGCATTTTGTTCATCGTAACGTTGAGTCGAGTCATTATGAAAGCCGTGCTGAGTATTGGGGTAAGTAAACATCTGATAATTGGCGTTAATACGCTTTAGGTCTTGCTCATACTCAGGCCAAGTTTGATTAACCCTGTCATCGTGTTCTGCCAGTTGGATAAGTAAGGGCGCCTTGATATTGCTACGTAGCTCAGGCGTCGCTGGCGTACCATAAAAGGGCACTCCGGCGGCCAATAACTGACTGTCCACCGCCGCTAAATAATTGACCATATAGCCACCAAAACAGAAACCCACCGCACCGAGTTTTTCATTGCTTAATGGATGAGACTTTAAGAAGCGCGCCGCGGCCACAAAGTCATGCTGAATCTTATCCTTAGCTAATCTGCTTTGCATGGCTCTGCCTTCATCGTCGTTACCCGGGTACCCGCCAAGAGGAAATAGCGCATCGGGGGCAAAGGCCACGAAGCCTGCTTTGGCCAAACGCCGCGCGACATCTTTTACATAGGGGTTAAGGCCTCGGTTTTCGTGCACCACTAATACTACGGGCAGCGGCCCCGTGAGCTGCGTAGGCACGGCTAAATAGCCGCGGCCTTTGCCATGGCCGTTAGGCGAGTCAAACTCTTGGTAGCTGGCTTTAATGTCTGGGTCATTAAAGGAGACCTGCTCAGCCAAAGCATAATTGGGTAATAATGCCGAGGTGAGCAAGGTCATTGAATAACCTACAGCGACAAGGGTGGTCAGTTTTTTCATAAAGGTGCGTCTATCTATCACGCCATGGGCGTATTCGTCGTACCAATCGAAGGCTTCTTGGGGGATATGATTGAGTGGTTGCTGAGCCATTATGCTTCCTTTCCTATTTTATTAGACAATCCAGTTGATTTGATAAACAGTGGCTAACCATTAGGTTATCGACATAAGCCTAAGATCATTTATCGAGTACGTTATCGACCTAGTGTCTGTTATTAAGATAGTCGCAGCTTAGGTGGCTTTCAAACCTAGTGCATGGTCAGCGAGGCTTGAGTGGTTTAGTGGCTGACACTCAGTTTATCGGGGGGGTTGGTGTTCCGCCGCGGGAAAATGGATATTATCAGCCGTGTATAAACGGCTAGCGATAAGGGAAGCCTTGGGTCTATGGCACTGCCGTTTAACTGCCTAATAGGGGCTTAGGTAGGTTGCTTAGTCTTAGCATTATAGTCGGACTTAGGTTGGCCATCGCGTGATAGCAAAATGGCACAAGTGCGAAGCACTCGTGCCCTGTCGATTATCTTGCCACGATAAGATGAGTGGTGAGTCTGTCTCGGCGTTTAGCCCAGAGAGAGCTCTTTAGCACGATCGGCGGCAGAGTCCATCGCATTAGCGACTAATGCATCAAGCTCGCCGTGCTGAAACGCCAATATGGCTTGCTCTGTGGTGCCTTTAGGCGAGGTCACTTGGCGGCGCAGCTTGGCAAAGTCGTGTTGGCTATCCATCGCCATTGCAATGGCGCCCATGGCACTTTGCAATACGGCTTTAGTGGCTGTCGCTTGTGGTAAGCCTTGGTTAATGGCGGCTTTTTCCATCGCTTCTAAAAACAGGAAAAAGTACGCAGGTGAACTGCCAGCGGTTGCCACTATGGTCGACATCTGGCTTTCCTCTTGCAGCCAAACTGTGTCACCTACGGCGCGCATCAGGTGATCGGCGGTATCGACATCGGCTTGTTGGCTAAGCTTGGGGGCATACAGGCCGGTTAAGCCCTTACCTATGGCGGTGGGCAGATTTGGCATGGCACAGATCACCCGTTGATGATCGCCAAGCTTAGTGCTGATGGTGTTTTGTTTCACGCCTGCGGCAATCGAAATAACGAGCTTATCACCATCATGCTGTGCAATAACAGGAGCTAATTCTTCGCAGACTAGCGGCACAATAAAGGGTTTAACCGCCAAGATAATCACGTCAGCGAAAGCCGCTGCGGTACAATTGTCTTGATGCACTCGCACATTAAACTGCTCCACCATTTCGCTGCGCGTTGCCTGGGTCGGGGCGCATACCAAGATGTGTTGACTGGAGTGACCATGCTTGAGTAAACCGGCAATGATGGCTTTGGCCATATTACCGCCACCGATGAAGGCTATACGCAATTGTGGGTCTAAGGGTGAGTCGTGATTAAAGATAACGGTCTCCTTGAGGCTATGTTATTGATGTTTGTGGCTGGGATGTTGATGCGGTGATATCGGCTCGGCAATCCATCTTTAATAGGTGATCAATTGCCGAGTCGACGGGCTTAAGCGCGTATTTGCCCATCACCGCTGACTAAATATTTTTCAGTGGTCAATGACTCAATGCCCATGGGACCATAGGCATGCAGTTTGGTGGTGGCAATGCCTATCTCGGCGCCCAATCCGAGCTCGCCGCCATCAGAAAAGCGTGAAGAGGCGTTAACCATGACCACAGAAGCATCGACCGTGCGCTGAAAACGGGCGGCAGTGAGCTCATTTTGGGTGCTGATCACCTCGGTGTGGTGACTACCAAAACGTCTAATGTGGTCGATAGCCTGCTCGAAGTCATTGACTTGGCGAATGGCGATTTCAAGATCTAAGTATTCTTGACCAAAATCTTGCTCATCTATCACTTGGCACGCGTCAAAGTGTGGGCTGGCATGTTCACAGGCATTTATGGTTACCTTATGTTCTGCTAAGGCTGAGGCCACTTTAGGTAAAAACTCGGCGGCAATCTCTTTGTGAACCAGTAGGCCTTCTAAGGCGTTGCACACCCCAGTGCGCTGGGTCTTACCATTAAGCAGTAAGGCTAAGGCACTATCAAGGTCGGCATCTTTATCGACATACAGATGACAAACACCTTTAAAATGCTGAATGACAGGTATTTTACTGTTGTCGGTGACAAAGTTAATTAAGCCTTCGCCGCCTCGAGGGATAATGACATCGATATAATCGCGTTGTTGCATCAACTCTAACATCAGGGCGCGATCGGGATCGGGCACCACGGTGATCAATGCTGGCGGCAAGCCATAATGAGTCAATACCGTTTGCATAATTGAGGCGATCACCTTACTGGTTTGCAGCGCCTCTTTACCGCCACGCAGTACAACGGCATTGCCCGATTTAAAACATAAGGCTCCGGCATCGGCAGTCACGTTCGGACGCGCCTCATAGATCATGCACACCACCCCGAGTGGCACGCGCATTTTACGGATATTTAAGCCATTGGGACGCTGGCCCATGTCGCGCTCAGCACCGATAGGGTCGGGCAGTGAGGCAATGGTTTCAATGCCTTCGGCCATGGCCTCCACCCGCTCTGGGTTGAGGGTTAATCTGTCTATCATGGCGGCGCCAAGTTTGTCGGCATCGGCGTTAGCCAGATCGATCATGTTAGCGCTGAGGATCTCATAACTGTGGGCACGAATAGCGCGTGCCATATCCAATAACACGGTATTTTTTAGTTGTTCATCGAGTACCGCAAGGGTTTGTGCTGCTAACGCGGCATCTTGAGATAAGGTTTTAATTAAGCTCATATTTACTCCAATATGGCGATATTTTTGTCGGAAATAATCGCGCCGGTCTTTTGCTGGACATCATTGGCAAAGTCGCGATCTTCTTGTTCCGCAATAAAATTCAGTAGACAACTGCTGTAGTTGGATCGGGCTTTCGCCAGTTTAGTGCCATCGCCTTTGCGCACTAATACCGTATCCCCAACGGAAAAGTTACCTGTTACGGCAACTACATCGTCGCTTGTCAGCGGTGTATGTTGGTCTAAGTTTCCATCGAAATCATTTTCGACAATCAACTCTCCCTGTGCTTGCGAGGTATGGGTCATCCAGTGCAGATGTTCCTGCATTGGGTGTTCAAACGGGGTAAATAAGGTTCCCGGATTTTGCCCTTTAAGCAGCTGGGTAAAAGTGTCGCCGTCAAAGCCATTGACTATCACGGTTTCGATACCGTGAGAGATAGCCTTTTCTGCAGCTTCAATCTTGGTGCGCATGCCACCTGTACCTACGTCACTGGTGGCGCCGCCTGCCATCGAATAGATATTGTCATTGATATCGCTGACCTGTTTTATCAGCTTGGCATCGTCGTGGATGTTTGGGTTTTTGGTATACAAACCCTTTACATCAGAACAGATGATCAGCGCATCAGCGTCGGCTGCTGCGGCCACCATCGCCGAGAGGTTGTCGTTATCACCGACTTTTAACTTGTCGGTGGTCACGGCATCGTTCTCGTTGATGATAGGCAACAAGCCATGCTCCAATAAACTGAAGATGGTATTTTTAATGCTGATGTAGCGTTCACGATTTCGTAAATCGCCATGGGTCACTAACAGCTGCGCGGTGGGAAAGTCGAATAACTTGTCCCACGTTGCCATCATGTCTGCTTGCCCTGCAGCGGCCATCGCCTTTTTTACCGATACTGACGGCGTATCTATGCCGTTAAATCGATGCCAGCCAGCGGCCACCGAGCCTGATGAAACCAATACCACTTCGCATCCATTGGCGCGACAGTTGGCGATAAACTGCGCGATACCCAATAGATAGTGGCTGCTACAACCTTGTTTGTGGGGTGCAATTAAGGCACTACCCACTTTAACGACAATGCGTTTCCAGTGTAAATCTGCCATGTTGCCTCCCCTAATTACCTTTCTTCTGCTAGTACACGTCCGGCTTTATTGAATGTTTTGACCGTTTTATGACAAGGATCTTTCGAAAAGATACTCGTGATCCAGATAACTAAACTACTGACGATAAAGCCTGGGATCATTTCATACATGACACTGCTTAAGGCTTCACCATCGGCAAGCACTGGCGCATAAATCCAAAACAGTACAGTGGCCGCACCCGAAACGATACCGGCAATCGCAGCCTTGTAGGTTAAGCTTTGTTTATGCAGGCTAAACAAGATCAGTGGGCCAAAGGCTGCACCAAATCCTGCCCAAGCGTTACTGACTAGCGACAAGATGCTGTTAGAGCGATCCATGGCTAACAAGCTGGCGACAATGGCGACACCGGCGACGCCGAAGCGACCCATTTTGACCATCTCGGTTTCGGTAGCTTCTTTTTTCGACACAACACGGTAAATATCTTCCGTGAGTGAACTTGACGACACTAGTAGCTGCGATGAGATGGTACTCATAATGGCGGCTAAAATGGCGGCTAACAGGAAGCCACTGATCATTGGGTGGAACAAGATCTCTGAAAAGACAATAAAGATGGTTTCAGGATCGGTGAGTTTCAATTGAAACTTATTAGCATAAGCGATACCGATAAGGCCTGTGGCTAAGGCACCAATAATAGTGACCGTCATCCAGCTCATGCCTATTCGCTTGGCGACTTTAATATCGGCTACTGAGCGAATTGCCATAAAGCGTACGATAATATGCGGCTGACCAAAGTAGCCCAAGCCCCAAGATAGGCTAGATATCAGCGCAAGTAGGCTGACATTTTGCATCGCCTCACCAAAATGTGGGATCGACTCATAAGCAAAGTTCATCATGTTATCGGCAGTGGTAAACTCTTGATAAGCCACCACAGGCACCAAAATCAAGGCAACAAACATGATACAGCCTTGCACAAAGTCGGTCAGACTGACGGCTAAAAAGCCCCCAAGCAAGGTATATGCGACCACTACGCCTAAGGTGATGAAAAGGCCAAACTCATATTGCACATCGAAGGCCGATTCAAACAGTTTTCCGCCCGCCACTAACCCAGCTGAGGTATAGAGGGTAAAGAAAATTACGATAATGATGGCAGCAATAATACGGATATTACTGCTGGGATCATGAAATCGCTTCGCAAAAAACTCAGGGATGGTTAACGCATCGCCAGCCACTTCGGTATAAACCCTAAGCTTAGGGGCGACAATTAAGTAATTGACTAACGCACCGAGTAAGAGCCCAAGTGCAATATAGATAGTCTCAAATCCAACCAAAAACATAGCGCCTGGCAGACCCATTAGCATCCAACCGCTCATATCAGAGGCGCCAGCCGACAGGGCGGTCACCTGAGGACTGACTTTTCGACCACCGAGAATATAGCCCGATATGTCACTGGTAGAGCGTTTATAAGCGAATAATCCGATGCTGAGCATGGCAATAAAATAGATCGCCAGCGATACATAAGTGAGGTAATGCATGGATTATTGACCTCCTAACGCTTTGTTATTTTGAATCCCCTTGGGTTTCAACATGACAAAGAGATAGGTGCTTAAAATTGCAATCAAACACATCAACTCGATCCCCTCCTTTATTGTGGTTTTCGTAGAATGAAAAATGGTGGTAATGAGATTTTCTTCCGCTGCATTGTCTGACGACATTGTGCCCTCCTGAGCATGAATCCTGTTGGGTAATGATCACTAACTGCACGCTAAATAGTTAGAGTGCTAATAGTTAGTGGTCTAACTATCTTAACACTATTAAAGTTAAAATTTCTAGTTGTTAGCTAATTTTTCAGCAGTTTGGACTCATTTTATGAGATAGATATTGTTTGAATGGTAATTAATTATAGGTATGTTTATCGCGAAGTATTATCGCTTGTCTTGGCTGTGTTTATCGGTATTCGCGCTATAGGACGCTCGTGGCTAGCTTGTATTAAACTTATTGAATTGGAAGAGAAAGTTAATTAAGAAAACGCGTCACTTTGCTTCACTCAGAATCGATTTTTGTTTGCGCTTCATATAATATTGCGCGCTGTTCAATTGGCAGCTTTACGGGCCGTTATGGCATCGTCCTTACGGTTATTGCGCCGAAGCCGATGTTTATCCTACTTCTATCTTATTTAGGGATATCGATTTTTTAGTTATGGCGTTAAGACGACAACCACTCATTGCAATAATATTGATCAGCGTAGCGCTAGTGATAGTGCCGCTGGTGCTTTATATGGCGCAGCGCATCACCGGCGGTTATGGCTTGCAATCTCAAGCCCAGTCGATTGATTTTCGTTGGCAAGCTGTCGACGGGGATTGGCACGATTTTAGTGATTGGCACGACGGGCCGACTTACCTGTTTATGGGGTTTTTAAGCTGCTCGGACATCTGTCCACTGCGCATTGGTCAGTTGATGCAGTTGGATACCTGGTTAGCCGAGCAAGAAGGGGCATATGACAAATCGGTGCGGTTTTTATTTATCACCATCGACCCAGATACCGATACCCCAAGTATCCGTGAGCAGTTAATCGATCAACGCTCGACTCGCTTCGTCAGTGCCCGCATGCAACAAGCGGATCTGGATAAGCTACAATCGATATTAAGAGAGAAGATAACCACACAATCAGGGCTGCTCAACCATGTTGGCAACCTTTATTTAGTTTCAGAAAATGGCACCCTTGCGCGTATTTATACCCAGTGGCAACTGTCGACACAAAAGATGTTAGCCGACCTTACTCCCCTATTAAAATGATAAGAGCACATCATATGAATAGCACTCCTCACCAAGTCGAGCTTACCCAGAGAAATGATCTGTATATTTTCCGTATCTTACTGGCACAGATCCCCATTTTATTTTTAAGTGGTTTCGTTGGGGCTCAATTAACCCTGATTGCCAGTATCAGTGCAGTGGCAATATTGTTATTGGTATTACTGTCCTATCAGCTGCTTAAAGGCACCCATTTGTTTGGCATAGTGGCCGCGGTGTTGATGATGACGGTATCGGCTGCACTTATTCAGACCCAGATGGGGATGATTGAGATGCATTTTCATATTTTTGCCTCTATGGCAGTATTTTTAATATATCAGCGTTGGCAACCGCTGCTGGCGGCCTTATTGACCGTCGCTGTGCATCATGTGCTGTTTACTGCAATCCAGTTGCAGCAAGGCAGTTTTATGTCGATACCTATCATGATCTTTGCTGGCGAGTGTAACTGGATGATCACCTTCGTCCATGCCGTATTTGCTTTGGCAGAAACCAGCATTTTGATGTTGATCGCTTCATTTATGCGCCGCGAGTCGCTAGCCAATCAACGCATTGCCATGGCTATCGAGTCTATTTCGCACAACAAAGATCTTACGGTGCGTTTAGCATCAGACAGCAGCGCCGAATCGGCTTTTAACTCCATGTTAGATCAGTTGTCGCAGCTATTTGCCGATTATCGCGACATAGCTCAGCAGATGAGTGTCACCACCGACGAGCTAAACGCTAACAGTGATAAGACCCTGCAGGAAGTCGGCCATTATAATGAACAAGCCAAAACCATCTCCTATACCACCCAAGATGTGATTGCGCGCATTAATGAGGTGGTGGCCAACAGTCAGTTATCTGCCGAGCAAGCCAAATCCGCCGCCGACTTGAGCATTGCTGACCGACAAACTGCTCTGGATGTGATGAAAGATATGCGCTTGTTAGAGGCCAATACCACCGAAATTAGAGGCTCCCTAACTGAGTTGACCACTGATGTGAGTGCGATCACCAGTTTGCTACAAGGGATCCGCAGTATTTCTGAGCAAACCAATTTACTGGCGCTCAACGCCGCCATTGAAGCCGCCCGCGCGGGCGAGTCGGGCCGTGGTTTTGCCGTGGTAGCTGACGAGGTGCGGGCTCTCGCACAGCGCACCAGTCAGTCGACCGATGAGATCTCCGCCGTGCTCGACCGACTTAACCTGTCGATGGTAAAAACGGTTGAGTCGATGGATTTAGGCCAAAAACGGACCTTAGAAAATGTTGAGCATACTCAGCGTATTGCCGAAGGATTAGGCGTGCGGTCTGAGCAGATTGGTGAGGTGGCCCAGCTTAGCTCGCGGGTTGCCGATGAAACACGTTCACAGTCGCATGTGCTGGGTAATGTCGGCCATGATATTTTGCAAAATGCCGAGGCCATTAGCCAACTGGCGCTGCAGGTTCAATCTCTGTCTGAAGCCTCTTTAGCGATTCAAGATATTGCTAAAACCTACCAAGTGAAGGCGGCCATCTATAAGGTGTAGCGCCTTGAACCAAGCTAGAGGTTTTAGCGAGTGTTTAGCCGCCATGAAACGGTAAGCCCATTCAATGTGCTTGCCGTTTTTACCTTAAATATTGGCAGCCACAAGGGCCAACTTATTTTATGAGGGTTTAGCCAGCTCACGTTTTGCTAAGTCATTGTTTGCTAAAATACCGCGTGACTTTTTTCGGGTGCTTAGGGCCTGTTGATCTTTTAAGGTTGTTTTTGCAGCGAATTGCTGGGTATTTATACAAGGCAGAAGCTTTGTAGTGTAGTTATTCTACATAAAAAGCTGAGAACGCAGTAAAAACACCCAACAAACGCTGCCCGAAGGGGGTCGGCTAAAAACGTTTTACTCTTTGTTAAGTGAATTTTGCTTAGATGACTAGGCTGCAATCCACTCGCCTCGATTAAAACGTTTTTGTCTCGAACAAAATTCAACCAGCAAAGATCAACAGGCCCTAGTTGTGTCACTTTTATTCATAGTTTTTGGTTAATGTTCTCGCCAAATTGATTGGCGACTTGCCTCATTATCAGACTCTTTTTAGTTGGCTGTAGTTAAGCGGATTTGGCAAGGTGATTAGCCATTCATCAAACATTGCAGCGCCGCCATAGTCAGAGGATATCATGCAGTTAGCTCCCATTGAGCGCGTGAAAAGCGCTTTTGTTGCTGGGATTTGGGCGACACTTGTCAGCATTGCGATTGGATTTGGATTTAAAGTTTGGTTAGCGCAATGGGTGGTTAAAGCCGATCTGGCGTTGTACCACACTGTGGTTGATATTATTTCGCTGTCGTTAATTTTGATGACAGGTTTTCGCGCCTCTATGGTGGTGAGCTACTCGCAAACCCAAAACGATAAAGATATTACTAACCTATTTCGATACAGCTTGATAGTGATGGTACTGCTGACTTGGGGAGTGGTGCTGCCCTATATTAAGCATAAGTTGCATATCGATGTAGCCTATTTTCATCTGGTGGGTATTATTTTGGGGATGGGCCTTAAGGTCTATTTTACCAATCAAATTGCCATGTATCGTATGTACAACATTTCAAATAAGGTCACCTGGTTAGAACCCTTAGGGCAGGTGGTGGCGTTTATGATCTGTTACTACCTGCTGCGCCAGAGCGCCATCGCCTCGCTGTTTTACAGCTTAATGCTGTCATCACTAGCGGTGGCTGGCTACATGTTTGTGAGGCGTCGCAAACTCATCGCCACCACACCGTTAGGGTCGGTAAGCATGACTCCCAGTTTGAAAAACTTTATGCAAAAAAGTTTTACCTCGGCGCTGGAGGCCGGCGCTAGCCTGTTTATGATCTACATTACCGTACTGCTTACCATCGGCCACTTTAGTGTCGATGAGTTAGGCGACTTTCAGGTAGTGGTTCGGCCTGTGATCGCTTATTTAACCTTGTTGTTTGTGTTTCCTATTTATCGATTTGTGTTACCCGAATTGGCGGTGTGTGTGCGCCAGCAGCAAGTTGAACAAGTTCGCCTGATCAAGCGCTGGGTGTATAAGGTGTCGATACTGGTCTCGCTGAGCTTTTTCTTGTCGATGCTGCTATGTGGCCAATGGTTGGTCGATACGCTGTTTCCGGCATCCTATAGCAAGGCCGCCCCGGTATTGATGCACTTTTCGATGTTTTTTATTTTTATGATGCTCAATGGCTATCAGTTGGCCTATATCAAGGCGCGCGGGTTGTTTTTACACAGTTTATTTATTCGAATCAGCGGCATATTAGCCTTGATTGGCAGTTACTACGGCTACACCCGTTTAACCGACAATGTGGTGGCGGTGATCCTCGCGCTGGGCAGTGGTTACCTAGTGATGTTTATCTTATCGACCGTGATTGAACATAAGGTGATTAAACCCTTAATAGCAGCCCCCTAATTACGGCATCATTCGCGCCATAAGCCTGCGGTAAGTGCTATGAAAGCAAGGCGCTAACCAATTAGCTATCAGCCTGATTTGAAACACCAGCTTCAAATCAGGCTGTTATACTCAAGTATCCGTTACCATTACTTGGATGCACCGATGAGCTGGCAAAGTATTAACGAGTTACTCTCTTTTGTGTTATTTACCTATGACGGTTCGCCCATTACCGTTTCGCAGGTATTACAGGTGCCACTACTGCTGCTGTTAGCCTGGTTTGTGGTGACTCGTATTGGTAAATTGATCCGGCGGTCATTGTTATCGCGTAAGGTCGCACCCGATGCGGTGCATCTGTTTTCGCGCATCTATTTGGTGGTGGCCATTGCGGTCATCTTAGTCACCAGTCTCGAGATCCTGAATATCCCCATCAAAGCCTTTGCCTTTGTCTCTGGTGCCGTTGCCATTGGTGTGGGGTTCGGAGCGCAAAATATCATTAATAACTTTATCAGCGGCTGGATTTTAATGTGGGAGCGGCCGATCCGTATCGGTGATTTTTTAGAGATAGGTGAAACCAAAGGGGTGGTGGAGAGTATTAACACTCGCTCAACGCTTATCCGCCGTAGCGACGGGGTACATATGTTAGTGCCCAATAGTCACTTACTGGAAAACACGGTCACCAATTGGACCTTAATCGACAACAATGCCCGCTCGACCGTGCGGGTCGGAGTTTCTTATGGCGTCGATGTGACGCTAGTGGCGCGCTTGATTAAGCAGGCTCTCGATGAACGTGATGATATTTTAAAGTCTCCAGCGCCCATTGCCATATTTGAAGATTTTGGTGATAACGCGTTAATTTTCGATGGTATATTTTGGTTGTGTGCTAATTCTGAAGCCGATATTCGTAAGATCCGCAGCGACATCCGTTTTCGAATTTACCAACTGTTTGACGAACATGAGATTGTCATTGCCTATCCGCAGCGGGATATTCACCTCGATGGCGTCATTAGCTTGCAACGCTCGGCAGTTGTTGCACAGACTCATGAGTAGGTTTTGCGTGGTTATCTAAGCGACTCCCTACTAGGTTTCATTCTGGGTATTAAAAGCTAAATTGTTTTTGGACAAAAGTGTGTTGGCCTTCGAATGAAGGTGTTGGCATTTTTGTGGTTTAACATTTGGCTGAATTAGTGTTGGTAGAGTGTCTTTGAAATTTGTATCTTCACTGTTATCAATCGCCTGTCCGGCAGGGAGTGTGC
>NZ_QPQT01000018.1 GCF_003605125.1 Shewanella algidipiscicola | reverse complement strand
CAAACTCTTCAATTAAAGTTTTGGTGAAACCCGAAGGTTTCGGCTCAATGAATTCTGATTCCGCTTAAAAGACTCGGAAGAATCTTAAAAACGTTGTACATATTGCTATGAACACTCATTGTTACATTGATTTAATTCTTTGATTGCCAACCCGAAAGTTAGGCAATTTCGATTAACTCAACACCTGTGAGTGTCCACACAGATTACTTGATAAATTGTTAAAGAGCGTTAGCGCATCTCGGTAGTTCCAAGTGGCTAGGGCTGCGTATTCTACGCAATCCTTGGTTCGCGTCAAGCAGTTTTTGAAAACTTTTCGATGCGGCACTTTCAGTGCCCGACCACCCTGTAAGCAAGGTGTTTAACCAGGCTACTTAGTGCTTTACGACTTATCTCTGCGAGCTTCGCCGTGTCAGTGGTTGCGCATTATAGGGATTGCTAATCATAGCGCAAGCCCTTCTTTAATCAAATTACATCGTTCGTTCACAAATCGACCAAATTAGGCTGTCAGCCATCATTTAAGTCTATTAATCGTTCGAATCAGTAGATATTTAAGCATGATTATGAACATATGAGTACTTAAGTTAACACTATGAGCTGGTTAAATCTGCCTTTAATAATCTTCAACAAGCCTCTGCAATAGACGTATAGTGGCTCATACCAGAATTTAGCGCTGCAGAATGATTCACTAGCATGACTGACGGCGATCTTTTGATTTCGCCATACAGTGTAGTTAATCAATTTTGCGTGACGTCAACTAGGCTTATCTAACACATCGTTAATTAATTTTAGAAGCTAACGCTATTTTCAAGTTTCTCTGCGCTCGTTCAAAATAGGTTGGCGAACTGTCTATTGCTTGCTGAAACATACTGATCGCTTGCTCATACTTTCCTTCTAACATTAAAAAGTAACCCAAATCATTTAATGCATCTGCCACAGTCATCGTTTGTTCGAAACTGGCTAAGGCTTTTCGATATAACCCTTTACGGATGTACACCAAGCCTAAATTGGACCATGCTCGGCTAAAACTCGGATCTGCCCTTAATGCTTGTTTGAGATAAAACTCTGCCTTTTCATAATCACCGACAAGATAAAATGAGTAACCTAGGTTAGTAGCAATTATCGCTGATTGCGGTTGAAAATCTAATATCAATGCAAAGTACGTTCTAGCTACCTGATGATGATTCTCAAGATCTTCCAAAATTGCTATCGCGTTGTACACTCTTAAGGGGGATAGTTCATCTAAAGCTACATATTGTGCTTTAGATGTTCCAGAGTTCAAACTCATTAATCTGTGTTGATCTAGTCTGATTGTTTTTTCAAGATGAATACGAGCCAATTTATATTGACGTCGATCGATTTCAAGAATTCCTAACTCAGCATTGGCCAATCTGTGTTCAGGATCGATAATTAATGCTTCGTTATAAGCTTTAAACGCTATCTCTGTATTATTTTTAGCCATATGTATACGCGCTATTTGATAGAAGGTATCGGCATTGCTCTGATTAAAATCTAAGGCTTGTATATAAGCATATAGCGCTTTATCCAAGTCACCCGCTCTTTCAGCTTCAATTGCTTGATTCAGTGCATTTTGCTCTGATAAAGGTGCACTATTACCTAAAGCAACTTGAGACTGGCCTTGGTATAAATCTTGCCTCTGAGGCTTTTGAGGTAATTGCGCTTTTTCATCGGTAGAAGCACAACCGCCAAGAACAAGGCTGAGAACCAGAACCATAATAGCCAATCGCCGTTTTCCCCAATACGTTGTCGACATTTACTTTCTCCTTGGTGTTTCTAATTGCGCATCTTTATTTGTTATTCATTAAAATGCTTGCCCCCAGACTTTCATGACTTTCAACACTGCTGGGCCAACTGCCACAATAAAAAAAGAAGGCCAAATACAGAACATCATAGGAAATATCATTTTTACCGCCATTTTCGCCGCTTGTTCTTCAGCTTGCTGCAAGCGTTTATCACGATACTCTTCCGAAAATACTCTTAAGGTAGCAGCAATCCCGGTACCTAGTCTTATACTTTGTGAGATTGCAGAATTGAGCCCCTTAATATCTTCAAGGCCCGTTCTTTCAGTAAACTCATTAAGCGCAACTTTAATCGTCAGCCCTGCTCTCACTTTACTGCACACTAATTCGAGTTCACTGGAGAGATCCGGGTGGCTCAATGAAAGCTCTCTTGCTACACGCTGAAGCGCAGCAAGCAACCCCAACCCGGCTTCACAACAAACAACAAGTAGATCGAGTGCATCAGGAAATCCCACCCGCAAGGCGCGCATTCGCTTATTTGCCATATAGGTCAAAATCATTGAGGGTGCCAAAAAGAAAACGCCCATGATTAAGCACACCAAATAGATGCTGATCATTGCAGATTGATCATTAAAATATTGTAAGATAACAATAGATAACACAGCACCAGTTAATAACAACAGAAGCCGAATCGCACTAAATACCGCTAATGCATTATCTGAATGTAGCCCTGCATGTATTAATAGTCGGCGAGTTTCATCATTAGACAAGTTAAGGAAAGAAAGCTTACCTAATTTACCTATACCGTGCTCTAAGGTCTTGTTAACTTCACTCTGGTCATCGACTACAGGCTGTCTATTATCGCCAGCAATATGTTGTAGCCGTTTTCTGACTGGCGAATAGATACCACTGATCAAAAAGGAAATTGACAAGGCTAATGTGATCCCCGCTATGGCTGCAACAACGTAAATAGCCCATTCAACGTGTTGTGGATCATCAAAAGCTTGATTTATAAGCCCAATTAAGTAGTCCATATCACATATCAATCCTAATCAGTTTACTGATCCAAAGCCCACCGAGAGTCATTCCTATTGCCCCCCACACCAACAAACGTCGTCCATCTTCAGTCCCAGTGAGCTCACCTACATAACTGGGAGTTTGTAAGTAAATCACCGCAAAAAGTGCGAAAGGTAATAAAATCAGAATCCAAGCAGACAACCGCCCCTCTGCCGATAGCGTCCTCACTCGACGCCGAAACATAAAACGTTTGCGAATAACTTGTGATAAATTGTCGATATTTTCAGCTAAATTGCCCCCAGTCTCTTTTTGCACCATAACTGCGCTAGAGAACGCCATTGCTGACACACTTGGTACTCGTTCGATAAACCCTAAGATGGCTCTTTTGGTATCTTTACTGTAATTGATGTTAGCAAACATCAAACTGAATTCTTTTGCCAATGGACCATCCATCTCTTCGGTTACTAACTTAATTGCATCGGAAAATGAATAACCCGCTTGTAATGCACGTCGTAACACATCAAGCGCATCGGGAAAGCTAGCTTCAATCGCATCCATTCTTTTGGATGTATCTCTATTAAGCTTAAAAAAGAACAGCATGAATACCATAAGCACCACAAACACTGTCATTAATGGCTCACGCATGTACCACCAGCTCGCCGCCCCCACAGAGGCTGCGACAACCACCGACAGTAACAAAAATTGATGTCCTAATAGTCGGTAGTCAGCTAATTCAAGTCGATAACTTAAATTTTCTATAAAACCAATATGCTCTAAAGCCCGACCTATCGCTCCGACTTTACTTAAGCGGTTTTTCCTCAGTAATGAGGTTTCAAGCACGCCATCGCCAGATTCTTGCGATAACTTCTGTAAACGTTTACGAACCTGAGCCGTATTGGCACGCTGAGGGCTGTAAACAGGCAAAAACAGAGCCTGAGAAAGAAAAATAACAGCGATGAATATTAATCCTAAAAAGATCACTTCATTGGAAAGCATAGATTAAGCTCCTAAAACTTAGCGAAAGGATCACCACAATTAAACAGTCGATAGGGTAAATCGATACCGTGTTGTTTAAGTTTTGAATGGAAGCCTGGTATCACGCCAGTAGCATCGAAACGGCCCATTATTTGGCCTTCCTCATCGATACCATCACGGGTAAAACGGAATATTTCGGACATCGTAATGATATCTCCTTCCATGCCGTTAATTTCCTGAATACTAATCACACGCCGGCGTCCATCTTCTTGTCGTTCGAGTTGCACAACTAAGTCAATAGCCGAGGCAATTTGCGTCCTAATGTTACTCACTGGCATATCAAATCCAGCCATACAGACCATATATTCTAATCGTCCAAGTGCATCTCGAGGGCTATTGGCGTGCAGTGTAGTCAAGGATCCTTCATGGCCGGTATTCATGGCCGTTAACATGTCTAATGCTTCTCCGCCTCGAACCTCTCCCACCACGATTCGGTCTGGTCGCATCCGTAAGCAGTTTTTCACCAAATCTCGCTGAGTCACCTCACCACGCCCTTCAATATTCTGCGGACGCGTTTCCAACCTAACCGTATGTGGCTGCTGCAATTGCAGCTCTGCAGAATCCTCAATGGTCACAATGCGTTCATTCGGCGGAATATAGCCAGACAACATATTAAGTAGGGTTGTTTTACCGCTACCAGTCCCTCCAGAGACCAACACATTTAATTTCCCTCTAACGCTACCTTGAAGTAGCTCGACCATTTCAGCGGTAATCGACCCGTAATCGATCAGTTCTTTTGCTGTTAATTTATCCACTGAAAATCGACGAATAGAAAGCGAGGGACCATCTAGTGCCAGCGGCGGGATAATCGCATTAACCCTTGAGCCATCGGCCAATCTTGCATCAACCATGGGAGAGGATTCATCGATACGACGACCAACACTCGAGACTATGCGGTCAATAATATTGAGAAGGTGGGCATTGCTATGAAATTTAATATTGACAGGCTCTAATTTTCCTCGACGTTCGACATACACCCTATCGAAAGAATTGACTAAAATATCTGAAATGGTTGGATCGGCTAATAACGTTTCTAATGGCCCTAAGCCTAATACTTCATCAATAATCAGTTTTATCAATTTCTTTCTAGAAGCAAGGTTAATGGGTATATGTAAATCATTAATGAGTCGTTCACATATTTCACTTATTTGACCTCGGGCCTGGTCAGCTGAAACCGTTTCAATTAATGACAAATCCATCACGCTGAGTAATTTATCGTACAGCTTAATTTTAAGTTCTTGTTCTTCAACACTCAGCGGTTGATAAGTATCTCTACCAACTATATTTGCATTCTGGTCCATAATCTATTGCCCCAATAAACGTGCCCAAAAACCCTTAGTACTTTTTTCACTATTGTCTTTTGTAGGAATCAATTGTTGTGTTAACTCAATGAGATCAAGATACATTCGTTGCTTATTCGCCATTTCCGTTATAGGCTTACCCAAGTTCTCACATTCACTTGCCAATTTATAATCATTAGATACGATAAACACAGAGTCGATACCCACGACACTTTTGATGTCACTTAATTTTATTTTAGAATCTGACTTATCATAACGATTAACTAAAATATGTATTTTATCCCTAGCAACACCAACATGATTTATTAGTTGTTGAATAAGCGCCTTAACCTCTCTAATAATAATTAAATTCTGTTGGGCTACGACTAATATTTCGGCATTGCGAAGTAACTCAACATTCCAATATTCAGGACCACGAGAATAATCTAAAATAACTTGATCGTGATACTGACGGCATTTCCACAGTAAATCATAAATATTATCTAATTTAATATCATCTCGTAAGTTCAATAATGAAAAAGGCGCCGCTGCAAGTAAATGTAAATTACCTTTGGAGATCATTGCACTACGTAAGGCGACTTCATCGAGGTCATCTAAGGCCTGTAAAGCATCTGACAGATAATAGTTTGGCTCTATCCCTAAAATATGAGCCAGCGCTCCATGGTGTAAGTCGGTATCGAGTAAGGCAACGTCAATATCGCCTCGTTCGGCGGCTATCGCAGCCAAGCAAGAGGCAATAAAACTTGCACCAGAACCACCTTTACCATTAACCACTGCCAACACTGGCGCAAGTTCTGCCTTACTGTTTAATTGCAGTGCTATATTTTTAAGCGCATTAAGCAATTCAATATCGGGCGCATCCAAAGGAATATAGTCACTGACGCCAAATTGAAACGCGTGACGTAATACTTTTTGCGGTGTATCACGCCCAAGTATAATCACCTCCGCTTTATAACTGGCAGCGGATGCCAACGCCTGTTGCGCTAACGTCTCCTCATTTGGGATCACTAGCAATATTAAGTTAAATGATTTACCAGAGGCATTTGTGGTTTTAATACCGGTTAAATCAGTGGTCTTTTCCCAATGTAAATTGACACATTGCGTTAAATTAGCCTCAATCTGCGGTAAAAACTCTTTTTGAGCATCGATTAACAAGACATTTAGCGGAGAGGGCATATAAAAATCCATCTTCTCCTCCAAATTTGAGGCATCACCAGATGCAGCCGTGAACAATTCTAATGGTTTTTCCATAAAATCAACCTTGAGTGACGACAACGATCCTTACCATTACTATAGTCGTTAATTTTAAGCATAATTATATTATTACTGGTTTATTGGCAGACAGTTGTTCCACCGGGGAAAACCCCTAAGCTCTCTCGTGTGAGTGTCGTCGTGAATACTGGCGAATTTAAGTTAAGGTGTAATCCTGGTACCCAAAAATCATGTTGGTAATTTTTAATTTCAGCTTTAACCAGTTCGATATCGGCACCCGTTGCCACATCCCCATTGCTATAAAGATAGCTAATTTCTAGGTTGTCGGCCGTCAAATTCGGCACCAAATTGGCGCCATTAAATAAGGCTAAACTATCGATATTAGTGACAGATTGACAGACTATGGCTAACCTCGCGGCGCGACGCGACGCCTCTTGCAATACACTATAGGTATACAAAAGCCGCCCGACCTCGATTGCACTAAACAATAAAATAAAAAACACCCCTGCAACAATTGCAAATTCAACGGTATAGACCCCTTTTTCTCGATTCATAATGCTGTTACCGCATAATTAGTATTGAGATTAAAGCTAAGATCAATTTCATTGCCTAAACCAAAAGTCGTGAGTTGCTCACCTAACAAGGGTTGCCAATTATAAGATACTGAAATCACCAACCTTCGACTGCCTACCGGTAACTCACTAATCGTAATATCACCCGCAGTTAATCCTTTTAATATCGGGCTTGTCCCCACGGTCGTCTTACCATAAAGGAGTAAGTTTTTGGTTTCTGCAATACAATTACCGCATTCTGCATCGATGAAAGGATTGGGAAGAGTTGACGTTTGCCGTGTATCGGCATGAGCACCTAGATATAATCCTGCGTCGCGGACTAATTTAGTCAGCGTATTATACTGAAATAGAAAACGACCTAACTCTCCTGTAGCAAACACCAGCAGTAACATAAAAGGTAATAAAATGGTCATCTCTACGGCCGCGATGCCCTTTTGTAACGAATAGTTCATAGTGTTCTCCTATGAGTCTGGGCTATCGGGATCTTTATACAGCACTATGGTGTAGTTGTTACTGACAAAATCAGGGTCGACCGAGGCATTTCCCGTACCTAGGCACTCGGTGATAAATTCTCCCACCACAAAAGACTCTTGGCCGCCGCTGTCCACATCTTGCACTAAGAAAAAGCATCCCGTCGTTTTTACTTCGATATCTGTCTGTCCGTTGCTAATCCCATCACACAAACCAATAACCACAGGCATCTCTCGGCGATTATTGGCATCAATAGAGTTATCGATGCAACTATTGGTATCCGTATCGGCAACATAATCGGCATGGCTATAGAAGTCCGCATTGGGGTTTTCTATATTGCCATCATTATCAATAGTGATGCGTTCTCCCTGGCATATATTGCGATCCCGGGGGTGGTCAGTGGAGTTCAGCCCCCCCCCCTGCCACTGACCAAAACGGGTGTTAAGCCCTTGAGCAACGGGCCCAACATTATTACCTGTCTTAGTTGGCACCATATCCCCCGCTCCAACACAAGTATCAGTTGAATACCCCCCAGCCAATGCCGTTCGTAAAATATCCGCCCCCGTACCCTCTAGTGCCAGCAACTGAAAATTCCCCGGGCCTATTGCGGGCGCATTAGCTTGTCCCGATCCCGACTTCATGGCGTACAAGCTATTCGTCACTATGCCATATGGTGCCGGAACCTCATTCCCATTAGGATCGGTTACTGTATAGTCAGGATCATCATTGACTGCACATACCAGTAATGGCACAAGTTTATTATTACAAGTGATATCTGTGCTGCGCCCCGCGACCGCAGATGCCCCAACCCGCTTATTAAAGCTAAACAGTTGTGCAAGAAAATTATCTAAACCGACATTTTCAACTTTTACTCGAACATACTCACTGCCCTCAATTGCGACAGGAATAAAGGGATCGGGTAAAACTGAAAACTCTATCGAAATGTTACTGGTTACATCATTTATACTGTAGTCGGCTGGACTAAAACTGATGTTAGTTTCAAGTTCGTTGTTTTCTTTAAAAGCAAGGTTTTGTGAGAGCATGCTCACCGCCGCCTGCCTAGCCTGAGCTAGCGTCGCACCACTATCGAGCGCTTTCGCCGCATGTAGGGCAGATGCATCGACTGCATTTTGTAATCGCCCCTTACTCAATAACATGTGACCTCCATCAAGCGCTAATGCCGCCACCGCGAGTAAGGAGAATAAGCCAATAGTAAACATCACTAAAATCGCACCGCGTTGACGCCTTATTTTGGTGATCGAATCATAGCCTGCCATGCTGTACATTGTTGACCTCCGCATAATAATTAATCCATTATTATCGATGCGCCTAGCTCTTTAGCCTTAATAGGGGCTTCATTACTGTCTCGATACTTTAACATCACTTTTCGGCCATAGTTGCCTTCGAGGCTTAAGACTAAACCGTCATTACGTACAGACGCTTCAGGATCGAGAGTTTGCACATTTTTCACTTGTAAATAACTGTCACCCATAACGAAATTGTGTTCATTGGCACAAGCTGATAAAAGTAAGCTGAATAAAACACATAGCCACTTATTCATGGCACTCGCTCTGACATTAAAATCGTTCATACTCATAGCTCCAATCTACAGTGAATGCCCGTATTTTTGTTGGGTACCGCTATTTTCAATTTTGACATTAGACATCACGGGCTCGTATGGTGTATCCGTCTTATCCTCAGGGCGCTCTTTGGTTGAGCTTTTGCCAAGCAGATAAAACTCGACATCCGAAGGCGCGACAAAACCATCTGTAGGAAGGCTAATATCTTTTTTATTAAAAGGTCTCACTAAGCGAGGGGTAACTAAAATCACTAACTCGGTTTGACCACTACGAAAACTCTTACTCGAAAAGAGTTGTCCCAATACTGGCACATCACCAAGACCCGGCACCTTATCAATATTTTCTCGTAAGTTATCGCTGATCAGGCCACTAATCGCTATCGTTTGGCCATCGGCTAACTCAACCGTGGTAGCAGTACTGCGTTTAACCAGTGAGGGAACGATCAAAATAGAGGTGGTATTGTTACCGGATATCGCCACTGAGTTTGCGTTGCTTAATTCGCTGACGATCACATTTAAATTTAAGTTGATTTGACCTGAGTCGAGCACTGTCGGTAAAAATTTCACCCCTACCCCAAAATCACGATATTGGATAGTAGTACTACCATCCTTGTCGGGGACTGGAATGGGGAATTCACCACCAGATAAAAACTCAGCCGTTTGACCACTCATGGCCGTCACATTTGGCTCGGCTAACACTTTGGCTAAACCATTTTGTTTAGCCACATCGAGTGCAAAATTCATTAATAAATCTTGATTTATATACTGTGCAAAAAAGCCTTTACTGGTTACGCCACCAATACCCGAATCAACAAACCCGCCGCCACCGCCAACGACACCGCCAGAAAGCTTTGAACCTTGATTAAAAATTAAAAACTTTGAATCAAATTGACGCGCAACCTCACGCTGAACTTCAGCAACGACCACCTCTAACATGACTTGATGTCCACCACCAATTGTCATCATATTTAATACTGTACTTTTAGGTTTACCCACAGTAGGAGCAGAATCAACATAGGCCTGAGCTAACTCAACGGCCGTATTCATTTTTTGTAAGTTAGAGGCTTGACCGCTTAATAAAAGCTGTCCTTGAGAAGTTTGCACCGCCAGTTTTTCGGTGGGTAAAAACTCATGTAAACGCAATTTCAATCCGTTTAAGTCATGGGTCACCTCAATGTCCATGACACTAGTTAGTATTTCATTTTCGTCCCAAATCATCACATTAGTGCTACCCAATTTCTTACCTAATACATACAACTCATTTTTAGGTAATAGTTTGATATCGGCGATTTCAGGGTTCCCCACGGAAACCCTATGCACCGATTTAGGTAGTGACAATACACGAGACTTAAAGATGGGGATCCGCTTTAACTCTTTCTCCCCTTCAAATGGTCCGCCTGCCATGACAGGTAGAAATATTAAGGCCGAAATGAACGCCAAAAACACGCATCCTAGCTTCCCAATTTTGCCAGTCGAACGCAGCATAGCTCACTCCTTTTCAACCCTTTGGTTGTATCAAATAAATTTTCAAGCGATTAGTCATTTACTTTAACCTCTTGCTCTTTCATTCCTTTTAATATCAAAACCTTGGCTTTAGAGTTTGACTGAACATACACGACTCCCTCTGTCGGTGTTGCGGCCTTCGCAAGCACGGGAGGCTCAGAAAATTGCTTTACAGGTTCTGGTTTTGATGACTGATTGAATAAAGCCACCTCGACCTGCGCATTATCATTTGGATTTCTAAGCGCCAACTGCAATGAGCCACGTCCTTTAGCAACCAACAACTGCTCAGCTTGACCCATGCTCAGTTCTAAGGTTACCGCACGAACTAACATAGGTTTATTTTCATCGTTTGACGCGCGCTGATCGATCGCCAATATTTTTACATTAGAGAGCACTACATCAGTTTTGTAATCGCTTTCTTTATACAGATTTATCACATCCACCCTGTTTCCGGGCAATAAGAAGCCAGCAACACCAACAACATCATTCACCCTAATCGTGACCGCGCGCATATTGGGTTGAATGAGGCTAGCTAATGTACTGCCCTCCCCTTTATTAGTCAGTTTTTCTTGGCGTAAAATCTCACCGGGATAGAGCTTTTGATTAACAATTTTGCCTTCAGCATCTTCAAATTTTGTCACTGACCCCGCAGGAACGATTCCTTCAGGCACTGCGGTTAACACTAAGTGTTTACGGTCTACAATCGTTCCCATAGGGACGACTGAAGACACGGTAACAACACTGGTCGTTTGCGCCACATCGGTAACACTAGTATTGGACTTGAGCCAGTTTTGAGCGAGGAAAACGGCAACCGCTCCAAATATCAGCGACAAGACGACAAACAAAATCGTTTTGCTATTCATTTGTGAACTCCTGTTGTTAAGTACAACATGCCTATATTTTCATTATTCAACAAAATAGATGGACCAGGCTGAGTCAATAAGTGATTGCGTCACCACTGGTTCAAGCTTCATAAAGCAAATTTGGTCAGACATAATGCCGAGTAGATCCCGTGGGTAACAGGGAATCAAAGGCTTAGCGAATTTTTGATGGTACTCTTTAAGCAGATGTAAAAATGTCTCTTCGCTACAGCTGAGGCCTAATTCATCACATACCCGAAACCAAATCTTACGGTAAAGTTCAGTATTTAATGCATCAAAATGGATTTTGTAACCGAGTCGTCGTAAGAATGCTTCGTCGACGAGTTCCTTAGGATCAAGGTTAGTCGAGAAGAGTAAAATTAGCTCAAATGGGATCTCAAAATGTTCACCTGATTGCAAACTTAAAAAGTCTCTATGCTCTTCCATTGGAATTATCCAACGGTTAAAAAGTTGTTTTGCACTAATACGTTGCCGCCCTAAATCATCGAGTAACAAAATGCCATTATTGGCCTTAAGCTGCAGTGGAGCCATATAGGTACGGCTATGGGTATCGAATTGTACTTCTAACATTTCAGCTGTAAGCTCACCGCCAGTGATCCTAAGCGGGCGTTGGCACTTGATCCATCTTGGATCGTGACCACTGCCTAAATCTAATGGGTTATTAGTCACGCCATCTTCGGTACGATGATGCAGCTCAGGATCGAAGACTTGTATCACTTCATTGCCTATCGCAATAGCATAAGGAATAAGCACATCATCGCCCAAAGTAAGATTAAGATGGCGGCACAGATAACTTTTACCTGTACCCGGCGGGCCGTATATCAAAACTGGGCGATTAGAATTCATCGCAGGGCCGATTTTATAAAGCAGATCTTGAGGCAACACGAGTGCTTTGAGGCCCTGTTCAAGCATTTCATAAGTGATGGGGCGAGCTCGACTCGATTGCTGCTTGCAGATGGGAATATATTGCTTAAGCGGTACAGGGGCTAATCCGAGATAACCGCTGCGACTAAAGACAAGTTTGGCATGGATTTCTCCCGTATGACTCAAGGCATAGCGCATTTGGCCATCAACTGTAGTTTGGCGATTTTCAACCCAACCGAGCTTTTTAGCTGTGTCGAGCAACTGTTGCAAGATACCACCTGTTAAACCAATTTTTGCTACCATCAACTCTTTAGTCAGTACGCCTGCAGTAAAAATATGCTTAACCAACAGATCTAATAATAATGATTCAGATAAACCCGTGGCATCGATAGAAATGGGTTTGGGTGCCAACTTGCTGACATCGCGTATTTCATCTGGTTCAGAAGGTTGCGATAATGACTGAACATCTAGAGCATGACCCGCATCCGAACGCAACATATTATGCCCCCCATCCGAGGTAATGACTTAACTGCAGATAAACGCTTGATAAATCATAGTTGATGTTGCAAGCCACCAGCCAGCCAATGGCTAATGCGGGGGCATAGGGTACTTTTTGCCCTGCAGCTTCACCAGGCTCGGGTTTAAAGTAGGTTTTGCAGTAAATGCAGTCCCAATAACGTTTAAGCGTGTTAGCTACGCCACTAAAACCGGTGCGCCACAATACCAGCAACAGACTCGTCACAGAGCCTGCTGCAACACCATATAAGAGACTCCATGCCAAAAGCTCGGGCCCCATTAAGGCGCCAATCCCCATCATCAATTTAATATCGCCTGCGCCCAGTACCCGAATAATAAAAATGGGAAACAAGATGATAAATGCCAGGGCAAAACCGAAACTGGCTAACAGCAGCCCATTAAGCTGGGCATAATAGCCGTTGATGGCAAAACCACAGAAAATTGCCGCCAGCGACAAGGCATTGGGGATCCGCTGGGATGTTAAATCAGTGGCAATGGCGATAATAAAGAACAGCGCCGCCAAGGTGATTTGAAGTACTAACTGGGCATCTGTCATCGAGAAAGTGTCTCTTTAAATAGGTATAAAAATAAGTAGTATCGATGCCTAGTTTGCTGGGCAAACTAGGCATATCAATAGACCTCGGTACCTTAAGGAGGAGTAGTACCAGAGGTGGTACAGTCGGTGCTAGCACCATTCACCGCACCAGCTAGGCAGTCAATTTTGTTTGTAGCGTTTTCACCCAACAGGTTAAACGCGGCAATCATACCGCCAACCACCAAGCCCCCCGCAATGGCATATTCCACTGCCGTTAAGCCACTTTCATCTTGAATAAAATCTTTAAGTAAGTTTGTAAGGTTCATCGTTGTCTCCTAACGACCTAATGGGGCACACTGCCGATGTTATCGGGCATCCTAGCCACTGCTTTCGTCCTTGCCGTCAGGCTGTGCCAATACTTTTACCGACTGTTAAGTGTAAACGCTTTGCGCCCTCACCGTTTTAGTCATTCCTCACAGCAACTCGAGCAAACAACATTTACTTCACATTGCCGTTACATTTAAAGGTAGCAAATTTTTCACAGCACGTAGGTTTAAAATAAAAATATATTCTCAAAGCAGCTTAAGGTATTTTGCAGAGACAACCGGAGCCAAAAATTAAGCTTGCTTAGGGTGGAATAAAAACACAAAAAAACCAATAACAAATTGATTTTAATGAATTTGTCACTTTATCTTAATGAGTTGGATCTAGTGACTTAAGCCTAAGAGGTCAATTTTAATCACCAAGGCCTAAGCGCATGAGCAATAAGCTGGCTCACCTCGCTAGCCAGTTTCTTTGATGAGCATGCATTTCATTTTTACAGCTATGTCTAATACTCATCCAGCTGATAAATATCCTCACGAAACTGTACTAAGCCCATATTATCTACCCAAGCCGTTAAATAGGTCATCAGCACAGGTAGAGGCTCTATCAGTGGGAAATTGCGCGGCGCATTTTGTGCCATTGCACGCTGTAAAGTTAAGGGAGACTGTTTGAGATGGCGTATTAACAAATAATTGACTAATGCTTCTGCTTTATCAAGCCGAACACAACCATGACTCAGTGCACGCTCTTGACGACTAAACAGTGATTTTATCGGCGTATCATGTAGGTATATAGCATCATTGTTTGGGATAGAAAATCGGTAGCGTCCGAGTGAGTTATTAGCCCCCGGTTGCTGCACGAGTTGATAGTCACGCAACAAGGCGGAAACTTGCTGGGCGGGCATACGTGCCAGCGGGATCACTGTCGAATCACCACTGCTCACGTTACGTAGCTCAAAGCCATGGGCAGCTAAATATCCTGGGTCGCGATTATTTTTGGGTAGCAGTTCGCCATAAACAATACTGGTGGGAGGTGTCCATGTTGGATTTACCGTCATTAAGGTTAATTTTGTCATCATTTGTGGCGTTGGCGTTGTGGGTTTACCGACTATCACCCGCATGCTCAATACACTGGAGTCATTTTCCATTACTTGTAATTGATAGGCTGGAATATTGACCCACACATAATTTTGCGGCAATTGCACCGGTAACTCAAACCAACGAAATAAAACCTGACGTAGGTGCGCAATACGTTCTGACGGCGAAATCTGCAAGGCTTGCAGCGTCGATTTATCGAGTTCTCCGCTTTGGGCTAATCCGTGCCTTATTTGAAAATGCTTTATGGCACTTACGATTGTTGGGTCGTAAATCGCATCCCGATAGCCGTTAAGCGTCTTAGGTGGTAAATCTCCTAATTGAGTCAGCATCCACCTCAGCTTGGCGATTTCTGGCGAACGCTGCCCCAAACGGTATTGCATAGGTGAAATTGATGGCCATACATAGATTTCAAGTTGTTGAAAATACCTAATTTTCTCACGTAACAATTGCACCTGTTTATGTTCCGGTAACATGCTGCCCAGTAGATTATCTAGCTGCTGAGCTTGCGCGGCGCGACGTAATTGCTCAACACTCAACAGCGCTTCATTGCCCTCGCCTCGCTTTATTGTTTGGATCATATTAATAAATAGTCGCGAATAACGATCGTCTAAATCCCTAGAAACTGAGTCACTTGACTGGTTCGATGACAAACTGGTTTGCTGCCAGAAGCCCAAGTCTTGCGCTAACGCAAGCATATCTAGGGTTAGTGGCTTAGGCCCCTGCTCATCGAGCCAAATAAATTCTGCTTCACTGGGAACAACATGGCGGGTTAACTGAGCGACCTGAGTCATATTTTCAGCAGCTTGCGTAGGGGGATGAATTAGACTGAATACAGCACAGACGACGCAGGCCAAGAATAGGTGAACATAAGATAAATATCGTTGCATATTGTCGAGCCCATCCTATCAACTTAAGGATTATAGAAAACACCTGTAAAAGTAGACAAAACCCCGTAGAAAAAGCGGTTGATTCACACCATTGTAAGCAGGCAATCGATAAGGTTTTTTCATTACGAGTAACTCAGGTTTAGTTCAGGCATTGCTTTATGACAAGCTTACCCCCCTTTAAATGGTGTTACTCCCCCGAGTAGAGCATACAAACAGCAGACAGAAATTATTGATCTATACTTCACTCAGTTAATCACTCATTGCGCCATTTATAGACGACGCGACATTAGCAGGACAATAATAAACCATGGTAAAGATGGAGTTAACTAAGCAGCGGTTACTTCAACTGATATTAATACTGCTGATTATTGTATTACTATCGACAATTATCTATCCCGCTTGGACTGTGGCAAATGCTCGTTTTATTTTAAAAACGGATAATGAATCAGGCGCGACATTAGCCGAGCGTTATTTATTGCTAGGCGATTGGCCTTCGGGTAATGAAGATATGTTATTGACTCATTTTGATGATTTTCAGGTCAATGTGGAGTCATTGCCAAATGGCTCCACAATAAAATCGGCCCCAACATCAAATGTTATTAGCCAACCTGAAGCCTCCCAACAACCCTAGCGAACCAAAGACAGTTTTTTGACTGAAAGACGAGATTCACCATAGCGCTATGCTGAATACCGACACCGCAATCCAGTTGAGAGAGACGTTGAGAGAGACACTATGACTGACGTAGCACAGCAAGCCACTTCATCAAGCAACGCCATCTCACTCACGCGCACTTTTTTTAGAACGCTAGCCATGCTCATTTTTTTTATCGTTATTGCGATTAACTATAAGCAATTACTGCAGTATTACTCTTCTTTTTCGATCGCCAACGCTATGACACATATCGAAGTTGAACATCTGCTCAGTAAAGGGTTAATAATAGATCTACTCTATTTTGTGCTAATAGTCTTATTACTCCATATAGGCTGGGCGTTAGTGATCACCTTCTCCTGCCGACCATGGTTTGCTAGGTACACCAATGACAACGTCAAAACACAAATTTGGTTGATACTGCTGTTACTGCATTGCATTTTTATGTTGTCGGCAAATGCCTACTTATATCCGACATCATTACTGGGTTTTTTTCGAGGCACGCCCCTAGCGAGTGGTATCGCCGTCGTCACCTTGGCGATATTACTGTTAGCGAATCTGCTTTATGCTTTGATGGACACTCTGCCTCGCCAAAATAAAAGGGTAAACACTCTGTTAATCATTAGCCTATTAGTGGTTACTTTAGTGCCTATTTATCTGTTTAGCGGTAGCCCTGCTAAACCGAGCTTCTCTACCGTTAACGAGCAGCCTAATATTTTTATTATCGGTATTGATGGTTTACGCCCCGACCATCTTGCCTATCGCGGCGCCGATACATCACTTGCGCCGGCGTTGAATCAGTTGTTATCAGAGTCATTGATTTTCAATACAACCTATACACCGCAGGGGCGAACTTATGTCGCCTGGATGGGGATGCTTTCAGGCTTATATCCGATAAATAACGGCGCCAGGTTCAACCTTGCACCACCAGAACTCGTACATAAACCGTTCCCCCTATTAAGACTACTCTCTGACCGTGGCTATCAGACAACCTATGCCATAGATGAGCGCCGCTTCAACCAAATCGATGCCAGTTACGGCTTCGATCAGGTTATAGGCCCTAAAGTAGGTGCCGCCGATGCGATTATATCGAATGTTGCCGATCTCCCGCTGGTCAACTTAGCCATTAATTTTCCCATTTCACGTCACCTGTTTCCCTACCTTTACATCAATCGTGCTTACGGAAAAACTTACGATCCGTTACTGTTTAATCAAGAGGTTTTACACAGTTTGCCTGCCGATAAACCCAATTTTTTAGCGGTACATTTTTGCCAATTACATTGGCCTTTCACCTCAAAAGATTTTATCGAGCTGGATAAATCACATTGGGATGGCAACTATAATCACTATATGTATCGCGAGATGGTTAAAAAAGTCGATATACAGATAGCCGACTTTATCGCCCAATTGCGTCAGCGCGGTCTACTAGATAACGCCATTGTGTACCTGTTATCGGATCACGGTGAAGGCTTTTTATTAAGCCAAGACAAGCTCGTTGCAGCCGATAGTATGGCAGCAACAATCGGCCCCGATAACCCCACGTTACTCAACGTCGCAGCGTGGGGGCATGGCACGAATATTCTGGCTCAGGAACAGTCACAAGTCGTGCTCGCGTCATTGAGGTATCGTAATGGTGAAGCCATAAACCCCACAGGAAAAGTCGATGGTTTATTTTCGTTAATTGATATCGCGCCCTCCATAGTTGCCAACCTTGCTCACTCTTCCACTACAGTAATGGCATCTACAGACTTGGTATTCGACGGCCAGCCGCTACCACAAACCGTTACGCAAAAACGGAGCCTGAGTAACAATCAACGACATATCTTTGTCGAGTCGTCACTGCCTGTACGCTCGATTAATACCAGCTTTATCGATGATAAAAAGGTGATGTCAGAAACCGCGTCTCATTACGAGATAAGGGAGGATGGTCGAGCCGTTATGAAACCTGAGTCTTATCATAACAATATCCAATTAAAGCAGCGTTCGGTGTATGCCGGACATTGGCAATTAGTTATGCTGCCTAAAGATGAGCGCCTTATTTTAGTCGATACCGCAAACAAACGTTGGCATAACCTCAGCGATTATTCGGGTAATGCGCCTTGGCAAGCAATGCTCAATTCACTCTGTAAACACTATCAAACTGATTTTATTGATACTCCCCACCACGCATGCTTACCCTCGTTTGAGCTGCAAATAAGCCAAAACAAAAATGAGACAATCAGACATGAGTAAGTACGGCGTGACAGGGCAACTGTGTATCGTAGCAGGGCGCTTACGTGACTCAATACCCCTATCGGGCTATCTACCACCCAAGGCGATTAGGCGGTAGGTAGCACTGCAAACGATTTGGCGACCCAAGGCGGTGAAGACAACAGTTAGATAGGGTATTGGCCATTAACCCGCTTTCATTGTTCGCAAAAACTTAGGCACATCGGCAATCGAATCTAACACCACGGTCGCGGCGGCAATAGCCTCATCAGTCACCTCTTTACCGGTACGAACCAATATACGCGTGGGGACACCAGCGGCTTCAGCGGCTAACATGTCGTCACGCTTGTCACCGACCATCACAGATGCTGACAGATCGATCTCTAAAAACTGCGCCGCACTGTTTAACATACCCGGCTTGGGTTTACGGCAGTCACAATCGATTTTATATTCGCCAATACCTTTATCGCTATGATGTGGGCAATAATAGATGCCATCTAACTCAACGCCTTTGTCAGCAAAGTTCCAATCCATCCATTCGGTTAAACGGTGAAACTGCTCTTCAGTATAGCGTCCACGGGCTATGCCCGACTGATTGGTGACTACTGCCAGTTTATAGCCCATCTGCTTTAACTCGGCGCACGCTTCGAATACACCGTCAATATATTCAAAATCATCCACTTGATGTACATAACCATGGTCAATATTGATGACACCATCTCTATCTAGGAACACAGCAGGATTCACAGGAAATACCCCAAATCAGATCAACACAATTTAATGGACACTATTATCACACCACAATCACTAAAATGCACCGTTCTATCTCTATAATGAATAAAATTATCCCATTGACCAAAACCTTAGCCATATTTATCTCCATCTTTGCTGCTGAAGAGAAAATGGCGACAGACTCGCGTATTGATACAGAACATCTGCTGCAAGCCGCCGCACTCAAGTCGATGGCGCCTTATAGGGTTATGTGATTTGTTAACTTAAAGATCACTTTAACCAGCAAGTATCTCTGCAACCCGCTGTTTTAACGTAGGTAAGACTTCGCTGCCAAACCATGGATTGGCCTTTAACCAGCGATTATTGAGCGGACTAGGATGAGGTAGTGGCAAAACAGCATCTTGAGCGGTGCAACTATTTCTGACTCGCTGAGTCAAGGTTAAGGCAACACTGCCTTTAGGCGTTGGGCAATGGTAGGCTTGCGCGTATTGGCCCATAACCAAGGTCAACTTAATTTGAGTCAGCTGACTCAATAATTGCTGTCGCCACATATCGGCGCATTCAGGCCTAGGCGGTAGATCGCCATTTTTGCCTTTGCCGGGATAACAAAACGCCATAGGTAAAATGGCAAACAATTGCTCATCATAAAACTGCTCATGGCTAACACCCAGCCACTGACGTAAGCGCTCACCACTGGCATCATTAAAAGGCACACCGGTCTGATTTGCCGCCCTGCCCGGCGCTTGACCTGCGAGCAAAATTTTAGCCTGCGTTGCCGCCTGAATTATCGGCCGCGCATCTGGCGGTAAATGCGCTCGGCACAACTGACAACATTTTATCTCTGTGATGAGTTGACTCAACGTCGAGACGCCATCACGTGAAGCCGACGGCTGTACATTCATGCTGGTGTTAATCAAAATGGCCCATCTCCCATTATTTACCTCTCGAAATTTACCACTCACATGCGGCTCACCCAAACTTTATCACCATGCTCGATACATCCTTTGCACCATGTTAAGAGCACGAACGACGCACTATTTCATAGTCAGATTAATAGTAGAGTCTTAATTTAATTACAGACGCTTTCTTTATGATTTGCCATTGGCAAAGTGCTGTAGCAAGCGTGCAGCACCTGCAATAATACAAAAATCAAACATTGCTGCTCACCGAGCTCAGCATATTGTATCAATCATACATTTATCACCTTAACGAATACGGACTTAAAGCGTCATTTTACATACAGTGAAGCCATAGTTTCCCTTTAGCCATAGTTCCTCTTTATTTATAGTGCTATAAACGGTAATCTTATGCGGATCAGCGACTATCACGCATATACATTAACGGCAAGTATGAGTCGAACGGCTCCGATTGTTGATAAAACACGCACGCAAGTGGGAGTCTTAAGAGTAGAAATGCTGTCTGGTGACATCACTGCAGTAGACCATAATATCAAAGCGCCTTGGCTCAAGCAGTCACCGTAGGCGGGTAAGAGAATACCGACTTATCTGTTGAACAGGATGAACTCAGAGCATTAATCGAAACCGACCTGTTTGCCAAGGCGATGCCGAATATGCCCCATGAGTTATTAGCCCAAGCTGAACATGACTTAACCCCATTAAAAGGGTGACAAGGTGATATCAGCCGTTGGAGTGAGCTCAATACGCAGTTTCATACCTGTTTATATCAAGCCGCTAATCGCCCCACACATGCTTGATGTGGTTCATGGTTTAAACACCAATTACGACCGTTATATCTGCTCACCGTTGTTATTAATGGGTGGTATACCTAAAGCAGCACAAGCTCATAGAGTTCTGCTAAAGCTGTGTCGTCAACAGAATGTAGAAAAATTCGTTTCTGTACTCAGGGAACACATATTAGATGCTGCCGATGCCATTAAGCATCCGGTTGTACAACAAGTCGACTAGATCACGGTTGATCTATCAACTTATTGCTAGGCTTATTTAGATTAGTTCGATAAGGCAGAGCTGTGCTTCTGCCTTTATTATTTTGAGAGAATATAAGATGCAGTACGCCACCATTACAGGTTGGGGAAAGTGTGTTCCCCCCGCAACGCTTACAAACCATGATCTTGCGACATTTATCGATACGTCAGATGAATGGATTAGGCCACGCACCGGCATAAGCCAACGACACATTAGCCATGTCAACACATCGGAACTGGCATCGGTTGCCGCCCAGCGGGCATTGGCAGCAGCTGGGCTTGAAGGCAGTGATATCGATTTAATCATCTTAGCCACCGCGAGCCCGGACACCCTAATTCCTAACATAGCATCAACAGTGCAAGCCAATATTGGCGCAAGTTGTGGTGCTTTTGATATCAACGCTGCCTGCAGTGGTTTTCTGTATGGGCTAGGCTTGGCCAGCTCACAAATTAAGAGTGGCCAGTCTACACGAGTACTAGTGATTGGCGCCGAACGTCTCTCTTATTATCTTGATTGGTCACGCCGTGATACCGCCGTATTGTTTGGCGACGGCGCTGGCGCCGTGGTGGTTGAAGCGAGCGACCAACCTGGTGGTATTTTAGGTTATGAACTCAATAACGATCCCGCTGCACGCGATATTCTTAAAACCAGTTTTGGCACCGCAATGGATCGCTTTAGTGCGTCTTCATTAGACTTCTATATCGAATTCAATGGACAAGAGATCTTTAAACGTGCCATCGCTGGCATGGGCAAACTTAGCACCCAAGTACTTGAAAAGTGTGGTGTAGATAAAGACGACATCGACTGGGTCATTCCGCACCAAGCTAATGAGCGCATTATCGACACCCTCATCAGCCGCATGAAGATCCCTAAAGAAAAAGCCGTGGTCAATATTGCCAATTACGGTAACACCTCTGCGGCAACCATCCCAATTGCTATCTGTGATGCACTCGAAAAAGGGATGATTAAGCCTAATCAAACCATTTTATCTTGTGCCTTTGGCGCTGGCCTAACTTCGGCAGCCGTGTTGTTTAAATGGGGCGACCGCATCACGCCAATTAACCAATCTGATGCAGAACTGCCACCTTGTGATAAAACCGGTATCGAACTGGTCGCCAGAGCCGTTAAACATTTCTGCGGTTAATCGTTATCCACACTAGGGCGCACACGCCTGATACATAAAAATGTCGGCATTTGCCGACATTTTTTATTTAAGCGCTTGTATGATGCACACCCATAATAATCGCATTTATCAAAATTGATGGGTGCGCTCATCGGTACCTAGAATGGATCTAAAATAACTCGCTCACCTTAAGTTTATCGCCACCGCCCATGGCCGCCACTTGAGCCAACAACAATTCACCACAGGCAATGGCATCGATTAACGCATTATGGGCCGCATAAACGGGCAAGCCATAACGGGCTCGGCTAGCCCCTAAGCGTAAGGCCCCCTCTTGCAATACCTCGTGCTGACGCAGCAAGCGCTTTTTTTCCAGTGCCAAGGTATCAACCGCCATCAGCTTAATGTGTTCATTATACGCTTGAGCAAGTCCTTCCTGTAAAAAGGCCAAATCCAAAGGAGAGTGATGCGCCACCAGCACCTTGCCCTGAGTGACGCTTAAAAACCATTGCATTGCCGTTTTCATCGATACGGCTTGTTGCAGATGCATATCTAATATGCCGTGAATGGTAGCGCTTTGACCGACACTGCCCTCAATTTGCACCAGTTTATGTTGTGCCTGTTGCAGTAAAATCCGCCCTTGCTCAATCGGGACGACACCAATACTCAAGATTTGATCGCAAGCGGGGTTCAATCCAGTCATCTCCAAATCAATGGCCACTAGACTCACTTGCTCGACATTACGGGCTAGGTTTTCCAGTAATGCCTGCTGGTAAGCCTTGAGCTGTGGATGCTGGGTTATCGCCGTGCGCCAGCATAAGCGGCTTTTAAGCATTGGATGATGCAACACCCTAAAAACTCCGCGTAAACTTAAGCTTCATACCCGCCTGCGCGTCATGCACCACTTTAAACGCATCACGCAGTTGATGGCGCACTAGTGATGACAAGTTTTGGGGCATCAAATAGTTACTCAGCACCTGATTGTGGGTAAATTGATAGCCTTGGTTTGATAGACGGATATGGGCAATAAACTCATGAGCATCGGCAAGGTTAAGCGCATCTTTACGATTAATGATGTTTTGCTCCATCAACAATCGAATGCGCTTGGCAGTATTGACCTCTTTGATCCCCGCCGAGAGTGCATAAACACGGGCAATATCGTTAATTAAGACGCTGCCTTTATGCTTTAAATCGATTCCTTTAACCTCTTGCCCATCACGTTCTAAGACAAATTTCTTAAAGAAGCCCAGCGGCGGTGAGACTTGTAGCGAGTTACCCGCCATCCCGGCTAAAAAGATATCATTGTCTTTGGTCGATGCAAGCACCTGCGATTGCAGGCTGTCAAATAAACTCTGTGGCCCATAAACACAGCGCATATCAAAAAAGATGCTGGCATGCATTAACGCCTTAGGCTCTGGGCTATCGACCCAATGACGAAACTTATTTTGCCACTGCTTTAAGGTCATTTGCCATTGAGGGTTTTGCGCCATGATGTCACCAGGGCAATAGATATAACCACAGCTGTCTAAGCCGGCACATACCGCTTTGGTGAGTGCATCAAAATACCCCTTGGCCTGTTCATCCATATCATGGGCTAACAATAACCCGTTATCTTGATCTGAACACGCCACCTGATCTTGCCGCCCCTGAGAGCCAAAGGCCAACCAGCAAAAAGGCATAGGCGCTTGGCCCAAAATCTGCTGATTAAGTAAGATAAGTCGCCGAGTAAGGGCATCGGTTACCGACGTGAGTACGCGGCCAATCTCTTCTGCTCTGGCATCGGCGCTGATGAGGTTTTGCAACAACAGCGGGATCTGTTTACTGACAGCAATGAGACTGTCCAGACTGTTTTGTCGCTCAATTTCACCAATCAACAATAAAGGCTGCGAGCTTTGTCCGCGTAAAATATCTGTGCTACTGACCACGCCCACGGGTAACTCGTTATCCACTATCGGTAAATGATGAATATTATGCTGACTCATCAGTAACATCGCCTCAAACACTAAGGCACTTGAGGATAAGGTTATGGGATGGCTGGTCATGGCTTGATGCACAGGCAATTGGCCATCATGCCCCAGCGCTAATACTCGATTACGTAAATCTCTGTCGGTTAAAATACCGGCCAGTTTATGATTGTCGATAATTAACAAGGACGATACCCGTGAATCGCGCATTAAGCAGGCCGCTTGGGTCACGTTAGCGTTGATATCCAGTGTCAGGGGCTGTTTAGACATCAAGCTACTTACCCGACTGGTGGAGCCTAATTCTTTGGCTTTAAAACGGCTCTGATGGCGTAAACGTTTAGCAAAGGCACGATTAAAAAACCGATCAAATTCACGGCTTTCACTGCGTAGCCGGTTAAAGGTATCGGGGTCGAGATGATAGACTAAACCATCTTCAAGAATTTGAATTTTATTGCTTATTTTTTCGCCAGACAGTAAAGAGGGAAAGCCAAAAAAGTCGCCATCACCTAACCTATCAATTAAGTCACCATCATCGCCGTGCACCTCAAATGCACCACTGCGGACGATATACAACTGCGGATGACTTTCATCTAACGGTACATAGGTCGAGGCTTTACTGTAATAACCTATGGTTAACGCACGGCAACAGCTCTCTAAAGTGTTGGCAGACAAAGTGTCAAATGGCGGAAGCTGGCGCAAAAAATCGGTGATGGGTTGTAACTCACTGGCATCCATAATCGACCTCATCAAGTAATGTTAGGATCTATTGACCCTCTCTAACGCGTTATCGTAATAAATGAAGCGGTGAGCGAATGATTGATAAAACCATCGAGTTATAACTAAGGTAAATGAGCAATCTATTAACGCTATCCCTTATTTCCTAATAGCAACTAACCTAAGTCAGCATCTGTAGGAATATCCCCCCCGATTGGGTATATCATCGCGTTACAATAATCGGCTTAGGTTAAATACTAGGCTTATGCTTAGTCGCTCACGGTATAGAACGCCAATGCTTAATGCTAAGAGCTAAGACCAAGAAGTAATACCGATGGCTAACACTAATAACTAGCACTAAAAACTAACGCCAAGAACTATCATCAGAGCTACTATAGCCTTGACTTATAACACCTTGCTATACGACTTATGGCCAGTCACACCAATAGACTCATCTTTGTCGGCGGCCAATCATAAACAGCTCACTGTCTTGCCCATTTGGGCTCTGCTGCCGATGCAGATACAGTGGCTCGATATACGCTTGTCGTAACACATCGATAAGCCACTGCTTTGGATAATAGTAGGTAAACACCTGCTGACCACAACTTGACGTTTGCGCTTTCGCCTCGCCCAAATCCCCCGCTATCCAGCTGAGATACATCAAGCCATTGGGTTCAAGGTACGCTGCCATACCCGACAGTAACGACCTTACCTGCACCTGATTTAAATAGGGCAAACAAAAGCCACACACCATCGCATCAAATTGTGCTGACAAACGGCTAATATCCAGCGAATCCATTACCTTAAATTGCCCCTTTGGATTATTAACTTGCGCCAATGTCACCATATTCGGCGCCAAATCTATGCCTAAATAATCCAATTGTGGGTAGCGCGTTAACAGGTAATGGGCAATATTACCCGGTCCGCAGGCGATATCGAGCACCCTCGCCGTTGGCGATAAATAATCACAAAGCGCATCGTAGGTGGCGGTATACTCGGGCCAGCACATATATTTGTCTTGGTATTGCTGCGCCACCTCATTAAATGTGTTAACTGAAATACGATAGTTTTCCAAGCAAGCCTCCGCTTTATCAATCACACATGAGGCGTAATTAACTCACGCCATTGCAAATATCTTAATTAGCTAAGCATAGCTAGCGCAATAAAAAAGGAGCGCTCAGCGCTCCTTCTTAACTTAAGATCATGGTCATTATTGATTAATGATCGTGCGCCTCGCCAGCCCCTTTAGGAAAGCGAATCGACTCAACCATATCCACCACATCTTGGGGTACGGCAGTGGTCACTCTGCTAACAATAAAGGCCACGGTAAAGTTGACTATCATGCCTAACATACCAATCCCTTCTGGCGAAATCCCCAATAACCAGTGCTCAGGATTGTTATCAGCAGGATTCACAAACTTAAAGTAGATGATATACGCTGCGCTAAACAGCAGACCTGTTACCATACCAACTACCGCACCTTCTTTGTTCATGGTGCGAGAGAAGATCCCCATGATGATTGCTGGAAACAAGGATGATGCCGCTAAACCAAAGGCTATCGCGACCACCGCAGCCACGAAGCCCGGCGGATTAATACCAAAGTAACCGGCCATCACTATGCCCAAACCAGCAGCAATACGAGCATACATGAGTTCTTTTTTATCCGAGATATTAGGCATTAAGTTTTTCTTCAAAAGATCATGTGAGACCGACGTTGAGATCACCAGTAGTAAGCCCGCTGTTGTCGACAACGCTGCTGCCATCCCTCCTGCAGCCACTAATGCGATTACCCATGCAGGTAAATTAGCAATCTCAGGCGTTGCGAGTACCATGATATCGCGGTCAATGGTCATTTCATTGGCCTCACCATTGGCATAATAAAGCTTGCCATCGGCATTCTTATCATCCCACTTGATCAAACCGGTTTTTTCCCAGTTTTTAATCCAGTCTGGCGCAGTTTCATAAGCAACACCGCTAGCATCTGGACCATTAATGGTCTCAATCATATTTACCCGAGAGAAGGCGGACAGTGCAGGCACGGTCGTATACATAATGGCAATGAACACCAATGCCCAACCTGCAGACACTCGCGCATCCTTCACCTTAGGTACAGTGAAGAAGCGGACAATGACGTGAGGTAAACCAGCCGTACCAAACATCAAGGCTCCAGTGATAAAGAACACATCAATCATGCTCTTAGAGCCTTCCGTATACTGGGAGAAGCCCAATTCTGCCGAAAGACCGTCGAGCTTTTCAAGCAAAAAGACCCCCGTCCCATTACCCGCAGCATCAACCAGTTCGGCCCCAAAGCCAATTTGCGGTAAAATATGTCCCGTCATCATGATAGATATAAAGATAGCGGGCACCATAAAGGCGAAAATCAATACGCAATATTGTGCAACCTGGGTGTAAGTGATCCCTTTCATGCCACCAAGCACGGCATAGAAAAACACCACCGCCATACCGATATACACCCCAGTTTCAATCTCGACCTCGAGGAAGCGCGAGAACACCACCCCCACACCACGCATTTGTCCTGCGATATAGGTGAAACAGATAAAGATGGCACAGATCACCGCCACCGTCCGCGCTGTCTGTGAATAGTAACGATCGCCAATAAAGTCAGGTACGGTAAACTTACCAAACTTACGCAGATAAGGTGCCATACATAGCGCCAATAACACGTAGCCACCAGTCCAGCCCATCAGATAGACTGAGCCATCATAACCAACAAAAGAGACGATACCGGCAAGCGAAATAAATGACGCTGCCGACATCCAATCAGCCGCTGTCGCCATACCGTTCATAATGGGGTGAACCCCACCGCCAGCGACATAAAATTCTTTAGTCGAACCTGCACGAGACCAAATCGCAATACCAATATATAAAGCAAAGGTAAGACCGACGATCAGATAAGTTAATGTTTTTATATCCATATTCGTTACTCCTTAATCTTCATGAACACCGTATTTTTTATCTAGCGTATTGGCTTTCGCCACGTAGACAAAAATAAGCGCAACGAATACATAGATAGCCCCTTGCTGAGCAAACCAGAAGCCCAACTTAAAGCCCATAAAATGGATTTCATTAAGTACATCGACCAGTAAAATGCCGCAACCAAATGAAACTGCAGCCCATATTGCTAGCAGTCCAAGTACCAAGCGTAAATTCTCACGCCAGTATCCTTCTGCCTTTTCGTTATTTTCAAAAGCCATTACGACTCCCCTGTGCTAATTATGATTAAGACAAAATTTAATCTAGCAAGCATTTGCGCAACAACAATCGCGACCTTAGTCTAACGCCAACGTAAACCTTTCATTAAAATTCAACTTAACAATTTAAAAACAAAAAGATAGAGGTTGACGCTCACGTAAACCATTAAAAATATCAAACGCTTACATTAGACTAATGTCGAACAGAGATGTGATGATGTATAGCGCGCTGGCTAGTTGTAGCGCGCCGCCTAGTTTGGCAAACAGGTTCGCTTGGTTTGGCAATTGATGATTAGTGGAATTGTGTAGCGCGCCGGCTAATTTTGAAAATGTAACCGCTGGGTTTTGAAAATGGCAAGCGATATCGAGTATTTTTTCGAGTCGGTAGGCGTTGAATAGTTAGTACAGCGAGTGTTGCAAACACCTAAGGTTTAACGTCCTGTAAAGTTAGTCTAATCCCTAAATTAATGGTGGTAATCGTCCTTTGGGCTCATTTTTATGCTGCTATGGCTTCAACAACTATTGTTGCCACTGACAAAATAAGGTTAAGGGTAAATGTTACTTTAAATCAACAACATACCTTTGAACCCACTGCCCTTTCATATTGACTTCAGAGTCGAGCATACCACCGTTTCGGATTATCGCTTTAGCCGATGCAAGATTCGATTGAAGACAATGCAGATGTACTTGTACGACCCCTCTCTGACGTAAGTGTTCTATAGACAGTTGCATGAGTCGTTTGCCCCAATTTTTACCACGCTGTGAGGGGCGTATACTCAACCCGATATGACCACCACAATGGGCAATTTGCGTTGTTAAATAATGCCTTATGTTAGTCACTCCTATTATCTCGCCCTCATAAATCAGCCACAAGGTGGTGCTGGCAGCATAACCGGGAGGCAAGTCTTTTCCTTGAGCAAAACGGGCCATCTTAGCTAACATGGCTTCGAAGTCGTGATGCTCGAAATCAAGCGGAAACGGATAGCGCTCCTCATCACCCAGCTCGTCAATATAACTCAGATAACTCGCTTGATATTGCATTATTGGCAAGAGTAACTCCATACCACTCCTTATGCTTAATCATTCAATAGGTAGTATTAACAAAACTTCAGCATCTCAAAGGGATCATAATGTTGATATTGATAACCCAGCTGCCGACAAATGAGCGAGCCATCGACCACTTTATCCTCCGCCTTATCTCCAGATGAGGCAAACTCTGGCTCAGCTACGCCGAGTATTGCCGCCGCGCGCTGATAAAACGCTGCCTTATTGGGATGTTCGGGTGAGCAGATATTATAAGCTGGTGCCAGTTGGCCTTGATGGGTAAGTAGGGTCATTACGCCACCAACGCAATCATCAAGGTGAGTCATGTTGACCGATAGCATTGCCCCGGTTAAGCCGGTTTTACCGGCAAGAAAGCGCCCCGGATGACGTTTAGGCCCCATTAATCCGGCAAACCGGACAATAACAGCCCCTTTAAACATGGCTTCAGCCTGCAGCAGGATCTTACTCGTATCGTTATAGGCTGTGGCGTCAGCTTCATGTTGTACCTTGCCATTAGCAGGATACACACCTGTAGTGCTAATAAAAATAATGCGCTGATAGGCATGTTTGCCCATCAGCGTCTGTAGACGTTCAAGTCGCACAAGATAGCCACTGTCGCCACGACGAAGCCCTGGGGGAATATTAATGACGATTGCATCGGCGTGAAGTTTAGCTAATTGCTCACCATCAAAAGGCTGCGGCGCGTCAAGATCTAACACAAAACCATCAATACCCTGCTCTTTTAATGCAGATGCTTGAGTTGTATCCCGTTTAGAGCCGCTAACTAAAAGCCCTTTTTCCACCAACGCTTTGGCTAATGGTAAGCCAAACCAACCACAACCAACAACAGCAACTGAATGAATCATAAAGTGTCTTTACTAAAAAGTCGTACTGATAAAATACCTTAAATGTACTGTTCAGCAAAGCGCAGCTACTCGGTATGACTAAAATAAAAACTACTGCCCACACCACTTTGAAGCACCTTGTGTAGACGCTCATTTAGCTCTGCGTGAGTCACAACGCGCTCAATATCGATTTGCTCTTGATCTAAAAAACGCAGTTTAGGATCGCTGCCATCGTGGGAGCAGGCCCATACATGTGGCTGTTTAACCGATGCTGTGGTGAGCATCACTTTAGCAAACTGACCATCCGACAACTGCACTAGTGTACCGGGCGGATAGATGCCTAATAATTTCACTAATAGCGCGATCAACGTCTGGGCGTGTTTACCCGCATGATTTTTAAATAGAAAGCCAAGAGCTTGCTGTGGGGAATGCTCTTCATTCGCCCACAACTGAGCATCAAAATCATTGGCTAGGCTCACCACTTGGGTCAACATCGGGATCTGCTTGTCTGTTAAGCCATCGGGGTAACCCGAGCCATCAACATACTCATGGTGATGTAATACGATATTAAGCACCGCTTTATTAAATAGGCCCGTTTTACTCAACATGTCGACCCCAAAATTTGGGTGCATCTTGATAAAGTTCATTTCAGCAGTGCTCAAGTCGGCTTTTTTATTGCGGATGTTTTCGGGCACTTTAAGCTTACCAATGTCATGGAATAGACACCCTAAGGCAATATCGCGCATATCCGATTTCGACAAATCCATTGCTTTAGCGATGATTAACCCTAGCACAGCGACACTCACGCCATGTTGAGTCACACTCGTCGCTTCACCTGTGGTGACAATGGCTAATCTTGGGTTATCGGTTTGGTGCAGATGCTCCAGTAATGACTCGACCAAGGTGGCGGCATCACGATAGGCGCCTGCGGGATCGCTGGCGATTTTACTAAAGGCCGCGCGGCAATGATTGATACTGTCGATAAAACGGCTTTGGCTGAGCCGTAGGGCTTTTTTAGCCGTATGCTTGGCCGCTAGTAGGGCCTCATCTTCGCTAAGTTGCGCAGCAGGTGCTACCACGTCCGCCTTAGGCTGTGGGTTGTCTTGTAGTAAGGTTTGCCCTGACAATAAAAATACATAAGGCACATCTAGGCTTTTAATCAGCTCTATTTGCGCCTGTTGCTCAATTTTAATCCGGTTGAGCCAAAAAGGATGATGTTGCCAAGACAGCGGCAACTTAACCGTAATGCCAATTCTAAGTTGAGACAGGGGTAATTGTATCGCCTGCGCTTTAGCCACTTTATGTCGCTCCCTATAACCTTACCTCTTTACAGTAAAGTCACGAAGTCGACAAAAAACAATCATTAGCCAAACAGATTAAACCGTTACAGCAAAGCTAGCTGTAAGTTGCGAGCTTATTTCCCGCTATCGATATGGGCCATGTTAGCGTCATTTCGCCAGTCATTAAGGTAGTAACTTAAATGTTTAGAACTGGCGATATACAGCAGGCTCCAAAACAAAAAGAGCGCGTCCAAGCCGAAGTGCCATGTGTACAAAAAGTGATTATGTATTAAGCGTTGCAGTAACAAGCCACCATCAATCATCAATAGCAACACCAACAACCATTTCAATTGATTGAATATAGGACGAACCCAACGAGGAGCGCGTTTCCGCTCGGCTATCACCAATGCATACAGTATCAATGCCCCGGCACCGGCGGCTAATGCCAACAGAAAATCAGACTTTTGCGGATAGATCAACGCCACCAAAGCCGCTCTATCACTGGCTTGAGTCAGCGAGGCAATAAAGACACACCAACCTCGAGCGATAAACGCCAATATCAGATAAAGCATGATAGGCGGTTTAAAGTGCCCATTATCGTCAATCCAGTTGATGTGGCCAAAGTTCAAACGTATATCTCCGTGATGAGCCAATCGCTATCGGCAGCGCCTAAACGCGATACTGGCAGAGTACTAACTGGATATATTGTGGCAAGTAATCGAGATTTCAACCATATAGCCAATATCGCGGGTCCCCCCAGCAGGGACTCACGCTTAATCCCTTATCTGACAGCGGTAAAAAAGGCGGCCGTTGACAATAAAAAGCTGACAGATAACCCATAATGCTATCGGCCAGCCGAGTGATTTAGGTGTTTTGGCTAACGATTGAGCAATGCTAATAACTCATCTTCATCGATCACCTTCACCCCTAACTCCTGCGCCTTAGTTAGCTTTGAGCCAGCCGCTTCACCCGCGACTAAGCAGTCGGTATTTTTCGACACACTGCCCGCCACTTTGGCACCTAATGCCTGTAACTGCGCCTTGGCATCGTTACGATTAAGCTGATTTAAGGTGCCGGTTAACACCCAAGTTTGCCCTTTTAGGGGTTGCTCTTCGGCGGCAACCTCTTCGATTGCAGGCCAGGTCACGCCCGCCTCTAGCAGTCGCTCGACCACTTCAAGGTTATGGGGCTGGGCAAAAAAGTGCACTAGATGCTGCGCCACAATCACCCCGACATCATCGACCTTCATAAAGGTCTCGGCATCGGCCTGAATCAACTTATCGAGGGTTTTAAAATAATGGGCTAAGTTAGCGGCGGTGGCCTCGCCGACCTCGCGGATCCCTAATGAATAGAGGAAACGAGCAAAGGTGGTTTGTTTCGCCGCCTCAATGGCTGCAACTAACTTGGTGGCTGACTTAAGCCCCATACGATCGAGCATGGTCAATGATGATGCACTCAGCTTAAATAAGTCTGCTGGACTTTCGATAAGCTCTTTGTCGATCATCTGCTCGACCACTTTATCGCCCATGCCATCGATGTTTAGTGCCTTGCGTGAGGCAAAGTGCTTAATCGCCTCTTTACGCTGCGCTTCACAAAACAGGCCGCCACTGCAACGGGCCACCGCTTCACCTTCGATACGCTCCACATCGCTACCACAGACTGGGCACGCCATAGGAAAAACAATGTCTTGCGCATCATCGGGACGCTTATCACTTACTACGGCGACAATTTGCGGGATCACATCCCCAGCACGGCGAATAATGACACTGTCGCCAATTTTCACCCCAAGACGTGCGATTTCGTCGGCATTATGTAAAGTGGCATTCGACACCGTCACCCCCCCGACAAACACAGGTTTTAACCGTGCCACAGGGGTCACTGCGCCAGTGCGCCCGACCTGAAAGTCGACCCCTTCGAGTACCGTCAACTCCTCTTGTGCGGGGAATTTATAGGCGGTTGCCCAGCGCGGCGCTTTGGCCACAAAGCCAAGCTGCTTTTGCTGCGCGATATCGTTGACCTTAAGCACCACCCCATCAATTTCATAAGCCAGGTCGGCCCGGCGCACCATAATATCTTGATAATAGGCAAAAATAGCAGGGATATCCTTGCAGACTTTCACTTCGGCGCTTACGGACAGCCCCCAAGCTTTAAGCTGCATTAACTGCTCAAAATGATTGTCTGCCAAGGGCCAAGATTCAGGTTCGACGACCCCGAGTGCGTAGGCATAAAAGGCTAATGCACGGCTGGCGGTAATTTTACTGTCGAGTTGACGCAGGCTGCCAGCAGCGGCGTTACGCGGATTAACAAACAGCTTTTCACCCTTTTGGCGCGCCTTGTTATTGACCGCTTCAAACGCGGCTTTGGGCATAAACACTTCGCCGCGCACCTCTAACAGCGGCGGAAAATCATCACCACGTAGGCGCAGCGGTATCGACTTAATGGTGCGCACATTTTCGGTAATATCTTCGCCAACGGTGCCATCGCCGCGGGTAGCGGCACGTTCATATAGCCCATTGCGGTATAAAATACTGACCGCCAAACCGTCGAGTTTGGGCTCACAGCAAAATGCGGGCGCCGTTATGGTTTTATCGCTCACGCGTTTGTAAAAAGCATTAAATTCGGTATCACTAAACACATTGTCTAAGCTAAGCATCGGCTTTAAATGTGTCACTTGTTCAAACTTTGCTAGCGCTTCGCCACCCACTCGTTGAGTCGGAGAGTCCATCAAAGCAAACTCAGGGTATTGAGCTTCTAAACTCTGTAAGCGGCGCATAAGGCGATCATATTCCGCATCGGGAATAGACGGTGCGTCGTCGACATAATAACGGTAATTGTGAAGATTAAGTTCGGCGGTGAGTTGTTGAATTTCGTCTTGTATGGCTTGCATGGTTTCTCGTCCAGATTAAGCAATAGAGGCCGCAGATGCGGCCTCTATTTTCAATATATATGATTCAATTTACGCTTGGGCACGGATGCGTTGCAGGTATGACTGCTTGGTTTGTTCGCTCCATAAGCCACGACCACCGTCGAGTACTTTGCCGCCTAAATCATCGGCCAATTGGTGCGCCGAATTCAGCATGATTGAAAAGTTCATCAGTGGATCGCCATAGCAAGGTAGCGTCATAAATAACACAATACCTTGAGTGGTAAACTGCTCCATTTCATCGGGGTTAAACACACCAGGCTTAACCATATTCGCCAACGAAAATAAAACTTTACCAGTGCCGGCGTTATCCTCATGGCGATGGAAAATATCCATGTCACCAAATTTAAAGTTAAGGGTTAAGAGGCTAGGCAGTAACTCGGCGCCTTGTAACTTTTCGCCCTCATTGGCCACAACATGCAACACCAGCACATCTTGTGGTTCGCCCAGTGGCTCATCCTTTATCTCAGCTTGCGCTGGTGCCGCGGCTATCGATTCTGCGGGGGCTTGAGCCTTGGACTGCTGTGCTGCAGAGGACTCATCCGTGTGGTGCGAGTGAGCAGCGTGAGCCGCATCATCGAGCGGTTGAACATCATCAAAAAATGAACTCTGAGCCGGAGTTTGGCCTAAACCTAATTCCATCTGCTCTATAGTCTCCTGGGTATGTTCAGTGTCGCCCATACTGGGCTCAACGTTATGGCCTGTATCGCGTCCAGACAACACCGGCTCTTGGCGCGCACGCGAGACTTTGGCGTGCGGCGTGTCTGATAAGGTAAAATCGGTTTCGCTGTCACGGCTTGGCGCTTCCGCTGATGTCACAATACTGTGGTCTCGGTCATTCATCGCCGCGCTATCACTTGCGCTGCCACCTGCACTGCGCCCAGGTGCTTCTTCAGGGCTCAGTTTGCGTACACGCACAGCACCAATACCATCGGCGTCAAAGCCTTCGCGATCACGATTTTTATCTGTGTACATTTCAGCCATAGAGCCAGACTTTAATGACCTAGGCTGCTGCCGTCTAATGGACCAAAAACCATGCACAAGTACCGCGATAATGGCTATCGCTCCTAACACGAACAATACCAGTTGCAAATTTTCCATTGATTACCCTGTTTTTCCCAAAATTATCCTGCGTCGGCTAATGCCACCGCTTCATCAATATCGACGGCAACTATGCGTGATACCCCAGGTTCATGCATAGTGACACCTATTAATTGATCCGCCAATTCCATGGTGATCTTATTGTGACTAATATAAACAAATTGTACGCTTTGAGACATCTCTTTAACCAAACGACAAAATCTGTCCACATTGGCGTCATCGAGAGGCGCATCCACTTCATCTAGCATACAAAAAGGCGCCGGATTTAGCCTAAAAATTGCAAATACCAATGATAAAGCGGTTAGCGCTTTTTCTCCACCAGAAAGCAGGTGAATTGTACTATTCTTTTTGCCCGGAGGACGCGCCATAATGGTGACACCAGTTTCAAGCAAGTCATCATCGGTCAATGCCAGCTGTGCACTTCCTCCACCAAATACTTTAGGAAACAGTATTCCAAGGTCTTGATTAACCTTATCAAATGTCTCTTTAAAGCGGGTTTTGGTTTCTTTATCAATTTTGCGGATCGCTTCTTCTAAACTATTAAGTGCCTTATTTAAGTCGGCATCTTGGCTATCTAAATAGTGTTTACGTTCACTTTGTTGCTCATATTCTTCAATCGCGGCCAAGTTGATCGCACCTAACTGGGCAATGCGCGCCCGAGTCCGCTCTAGGGCTTTTTGATGCTGGCCCACTGTAATGGCAACATCTAGCGTATCTTTGACCGCCTCGAGATTAATCTCGTGCTCTGCCAGCAAAGCTCGCTGGCTATCGGCTTGTCCCTTAATGCCTTCGCGTCGTAACTTTAACGTGCTGATAGCCTGAGTCAAGTGTTCGATATTACCAAGCTGTTGTTTTTGCGTTGTTACTATCTTATCGAGTTGATTTTGTAAGTGTGCTTGCTGGCCACGTAATGCCGTTAATGCTTGCTGCTTACTTTGTTGTATTTCCAGCTCTGCATTAAGTTGCTGCTGCACTTGCTGTGCGCTGTGATCGCTGATTGAGAGAGCCTTGCCCTCAAGTTGCTCTTTCAAGGAAGCTAATGATGCTGAATGTTCACTGATCTGTTGTTGCAGTTGTTGTGTTTGCTGTTGATTGAGCGCCAAGTCTGTCTGTAGTGTTTGCAGCGCGCTTTGGCGCTGACTGCACTGGCGAGCACATTCGGCTCGCTGCTGCTTTAATCGTTTGAGTTGGGCGCTACTTTCTTGCTGCGCACGAGCTAATCGCTCGCTTTGCTGAATCAGGTCGCTAGCACGGGACTCATCCTGAGCTAAGCGCTCACTTAACGCTAGGCAGCGTTGCTCGTCGTCCACTAAAGTCAGCTCGAGTTCACTGAGCTGCACCTCAAGCTGACTGCGCTGCTCGCGGCTATGAGCTATACGCTGCTCTGCGGCGTCAATTTGGCTGCGCATTCGCTCAAGGCTCAGCTGCATTTGTTGCATTTTAACCGCGCCATCATGGCAACGGCTGCGGTAGTTTAGCAATTGATTAGCGCACTGCTGTGACTGCTTGCGCAGGGTATTTAAGGTTACTTCGCTGCTTGCAATACTGGCGGTTAATGCCTCTTTTTCCATTTTAAGCTGAACTAAGGCGCTGCCCTGCTCGCTTTTTTGCAATACAAACCCGTGGCCAATTAAATAGCCATCGGCTGTCACGATGCGCTCGTGTTGCTCGATACTGGGCAACATGGCTTGTGCACTACTTAACTCGTTAGCCCAGCGCAAATGCGCTAACCAAGGTGCCAAGTTAACGGCGGCGCTAACACCACCCCATTGATGGGATTCAGTGGTGACAAACCCAAGGCCAGACGCAGCGTCCACCTTTTGGGTCAGTACCCCCTCGAGCGCCAAATCGATTGCCACTTCCCAGCCCGGTGTCACGTTGAGCGCTTGCCATAAGGCACTGCCATCATCGGCATCCGCTACGGGCAGCAGACGATTAACCACATTAAAGCGACCACGCTCCTCGGCGAGCGACTGCGAGAGAGCATCTATCTGCTGCGTGAGACACTTATCTTGCTGCTCTAGCTCGTTTAATTGGCTATTTAACTGCTGATTACTCTGGTTAAGTTGCTCAGATTGTATCTGTAGCTCATCACGCTGGGCTTGCAACTGCTGCAGTTGAGTTGTTACATCATCTTGACTCAGCTTGCTAAGCTGGGTTACCAACGCCGCTTTTTGAGAGCTCTTTTGCGCCAAGTTACTTTTGCTGTGGCTCAGTTCTGTTTGCGCCACTTTATAGGTTAACTGATGTTGGTTCTGCGCCTGGGTCGCGAGGACGTGCGCCTCGCTATCTTGCTCAACCCCTTGCTCAGCTTCGACGAGCTGTTCATCAATCACCTCAAGTTGCATCGACAGTTGCTGGTATGCATCGATTGCTGCTTGGTGATGTTGGCTTAACTGTTCGCGGCGTTCATCTAACTCTGCCAACTGACGCTGAATCAGGATAAGCTTTGCTTGGGTATCTTCAACCCGTTGATGTAGATGGGCATCTTGCTGCTGACGATGTTTTAGTGACTGTTCGAGTTTGGCGATATGGGTGCCGGTTAGATAAAAATCTTCGACCTGACGATGCTCTTGTTGATCGAGTTCATCGAGTTGCACCTTGAGCTGAGTATGCTCCCTTTGCAGTGCCTCTTTCGCGGCATCGAGCTCACTTTTTTTCAGCTCATGACTAACTATTTCGCCGCTGAGATTATCAAACTGAGCTTGTAACTCGACAAAACGACAGACCCCGAGCTCAGCATCTTGAGTGCGCTCGGTCTGTTTTAAGGCACGATATTGTTTAGCGGCTTGAGCTTGCTCGGCCAGTTTATCAATTTGACGCCCTAACTCTTGGCGAATATCACCTAAACGTTCGAGGTTTTCACGGGTGTGACGTATGCGATTTTCGGTTTCACGGCGGCGCTCTTTATAACGTGAGATCCCCGCGGCTTCTTCAATAAACACTCTAAGCTCTTGCGGCTTAGACTCGATAAGCCGCGAGATAGTGCCCTGCTCAATAATGGCATAGCTGCGCGGTCCAAGCCCTGTGCCCATAAACAGGTCGGTAATATCTTTACGACGGCACTTTTGTCCATTGAGAAAATACGCCGAATCACCATCGCGACTGACTTGACGCTTAACCGCGACCTCTTGATAACTGGCATATTGCCCAGCTAAGCGCCCCAGTTGATTGTCAAACAATAACTCTACGCTGGCGACAGAAACCGGCCGCCGGGCCGAGGAGCCATTAAAAATAACATCGGCCATCGAGTCGCCACGCAGATGTTTGGCCGAGCTCTCACCTAACACCCAACGTACCGCGTCGATAACATTGGATTTACCACAGCCGTTAGGGCCGATAATAGCACTTAGCGGTTGGTTAAAAGGGATTTTAGTAACATCGACAAACGACTTAAATCCAGCAAGTTTTATCTGTTTGAGTCTCATTGAGCCAGCGGGTCGTCTTCATTGATGGAGCGTGAAAAACTCCGGCGAATATTGGCTGCCACTTTAGCAAAGCACGGCGCATTTTGTAACGTTTTTTATCGCTTAGCGGCTCATTTTGCTCTTGTTTTTCGCGCTATGCTGACACACAATCGTGGCTAATTCAGTTAACGGTGGTATTTAACACAATGAATCAACAAACCCGCTCGACGCCCAAGAGTGGCGTCAACTATTTTATCGATGGTTTTCGGCTCATAAAGCAGCCAGGATTAAGACGTTTTGTCTTTATCCCGCTGACCATCAACTTACTGTTATTTTCGGCAGTGATCTATGTTGCCATTGGGCAATTGGAGCAGATGTTTGCTTGGGTCAGCAGCCAATTACCCGACTATTTAACTTGGCTTAACTTCTTACTCTGGCCACTGGCGGTACTCACTCTACTGGTGGTGCTCTCTTTTGTGTTTAGTTCGGTGATGAACTGGCTCGCCGCCCCTTTTAATGGGTTGTTGGCCGAAAAAGTCGAGCAATACTTAACGGGTAAAGACCTTAATACCGGCACCACGATTGATCTCATCAAAGACTTGCCCCGCATCATGGGCCGAGAATGGATCAAGCTAAAATACTATTTACCGCGGGCATTGGTGTTTTTAATTTTGTTCTGGGTGCCATTTATTGGCCAAACCGCCGCGCCCATTCTGTGGTTTATGTTTAGTGCGTGGATGATGGCTATTCAATATTGTGATTATCCGTTCGATAATCACAAGGTGCCGTTTGAGGATATGAAGTTTGCCCTCAACCAAACCAAGGGCAGCAGTTTCAGCTTTGGGGCATCGGTCACACTGTTTTCAATGATCCCCATTGTTAACTTTATCGTGATGCCTGTGGCCATCTGCGGCGCGACCTCAATGTGGGTCGACAAATATCGGGCAGCCTATAAAAATAACCTTATTGCCCCCGAGTAATCGCCCACCTTTTACCCGACACGTAAAGGGCGCTGCTACAACGCAGTGCCCTTTGCTATCTCGCCCTGCGCCATTGATTAAGGGCTTAAAATGTCGATTAGGTGGAAGTAACCGCTGCAGTGCCTCTGGTGGGCTCGGTCGGATTTAGCCTTTTTTTAGATAAATCGATCACCACAGTTGCCGATATTTTATCTTGGATAGCTTGGCGATTAGCATCCCAAAAAATTTGCAAAAACCCTAGCAACCCGGTGGCGAATCCCGCGCCATAACCGCCATACCGCCCAAAGGCATCCCAGAGTGAAATGGCCGTCCCATCGAGCTGGATCACCCGAATGTTGAGTAGTTTTTTACCCAAAGTTTGACCATCGAACCAGGCGGTGAATACAGTAAAATAAAACGCTGCCCATCCAAACCCTAAGCCTAAATCGTTAAGTAGCCCCTTGGCCCACGCCAACAGACTGTAAGGCGCGTGATCACTGTTATCCGACTGGCGGCGGTTTGTGTCAGTAGAGTCGCTATTAGGGAGCGGTATACTGCGCGTCTCCTCGATAATAGCCTCGTTTGTAGTGCCATCTGTTTGGGTTAAGCTAGACTCTGATATTATTGATGCTTCTGATATTGAAAGTGGTGCTTTCGCAGTGATCTCATCGCCAGCAGCTGTTGCCACGCGTGCTTCGGCGCTATCGCTGGTAATTTCAATATTAGAGGCAAACATCTCAGACACCGTATGAGATAAGTCTGCCTTATCCGCAGGCGGTAGCTCCAGCTCAGAGACAATGTCCAATAACATCTGCTGCTTGTCAGCCTCGCTCAAGCTTACATTAGCGAGCTTACTGGCCAATAAGGTCAACTGCTTATCGGCACAAAGTCGGCTTTCGCATAGGGTTAAGCTTAAGGTGTCGGGCAATAATTTCAGTGACGCCAGTGCAAGTTTATCAGTGTTGAGGTCTTTACTGTCTGACTGTTGCGTATCGCTGTTCGAGCCTTGTTTAAATTCAATCAAGTTATCACTGGTCACCCAGATGGTCATCAGCAGCATTGCGGCATATAGCAGCCATTTTAAAGCGCGGCCCAATTGATGGCTTTTACGCTCAATCAATAAGGTTAATCCCACCAGCAAGATAAACACAGCGCCAGCCTGCTCGGCCAACACGCTAATCAATAGCCCATCAATAATCATTGCCAATCCCCGTTTTAATGGAGATGCTAACGGCGTATACAACACGCTAGGAGCGATATTAAACGCCAGCGGCGTGACTATGGTTTTTGGATCTTTGTCTCGATTTTTAAAGGCACTATCAAGGTTCACACGTCCGCTCCATGGCATAATTAAATTATCTATATTGAACAAAAAACAATTAATATCAATAGTTAATGGCTTACACCACTATAAACTAACAAGACGCCCCTCTCACACCACAGACATTTGCTAGCGGCCAGCGGGTTGAGTTGCAGCGGGGTATTTATGATAAATATCTACATATTAATAACTAAAAAGAATAACGAAGATGAAACTATCATTTCTAAACTGGCAAAAGAACACTATGATTTAACAATATAAATAAAGGAGCAAGCAACCCATGAGTCACATTTTCGAAGACAATTCACATACCATTGGCCATACCCCTCTTGTTCGTCTCAATCGTGTCAGCAAGGGTAATGTCCTCGCAAAAATAGAAGCACGTAATCCAAGTTTCAGTGTTAAATGCCGCATCGGTGCAAACATGATTTGGGATGCAGAAAAAAAAGGCTTACTGACTTCGGATATCGAGCTGGTAGAACCGACATCAGGTAACACAGGGATTGCATTAGCCTATGTTGCTGCTGCTCGCGGATACAAATTAACACTCACCATGCCCAATACCATGAGTCTTGAGCGTCGTAAGTTATTAAAAGCCTTAGGGGCTAACCTAGTATTAACCGAAGGCGCTAAAGGAATGAAAGGCGCTATCGACAAAGCTGAAGAAATTCGTCAATCGGCGCCAGAAAAGTACCTTATTTTAGGCCAGTTCGATAACCCAGCTAACCCAGAGATCCATGAAAAAACCACCGGGCCTGAGATCTGGAACGACACCGATGGTGAAGTCGATGTTATCGTGGCCGGTGTTGGTACTGGCGGTACTATCACAGGTATTAGCCGTTACATCAAAAATGTACAAGGTAAGGCGATCACGTCAGTGGCGGTTGAGCCAGTCGACTCACCCGTTATAGCTCAAACGTTAGCAGGGCAAACTATACAACCTGGCCCACACAAAATTCAGGGGATTGGCGCGGGTTTCATTCCGGGTAACCTAGATTTAGAAGTGGTTGATCGCGTAGAAGCGGTCAGTAATGAAGATGCGATTGAGATGGCCCAGCGACTCATGAAAGAGGAAGGTATCTTGGTAGGTATTTCATCGGGTGCCGCTGTGGTTGCCGCTAATCGTATTGCTGTCCTGCCAGAGTTTGAAGGCAAAAACATCGTAGTGATCTTGCCTTCTGCAGCCGAGCGCTACTTATCTTCAGTGTTGTTCCAAGGCCAATTTGGTGATGCTGAAAACGTGCAGTAACACTTAAAATAGCGATGGACTAATAATCAGATTAATTCATAACGCTTTAATGATTAAAACCGGCCCTTAGTGGCTGGTTTTTTTATGAGTCAGCTTCACACTTTACTTTCCATCATGCAAAACCTGCATCCATCTTAATACTAAGCCTCACTGAGCAGCGAAGTCTAACTCCGTTGCGACTACCCCATCATAAGTCATCGGCTAACGACAAGCATCCTGATAAAAGCCATGCTATTCACCTTTGACATCTGCACGACGCTACACCACTCAGAGGTGAAGAGTGAACAGCAATGAATAAATATAATTTATTATTTAAATAAAATAAATCAAATATTCTTATCCAAATTTCCCACTTAAAATGCCATTTAAAGAGAAGAGTTAAGCGTTTATCACTCATTTTTAAGTGATTTTTACGCTGTGTTCGAGGCAATAATTCAACAAATTAAAGGTCAAAGGGGGAAATCATGAGACAAAAAATTCACTCTGTGTATCACGGTGCATCACGCTTACCCAGCCCATTGGGTGGCTTAGCATTGGCTATCGCCAGCTTAGGTTGGGCTTGGGACACCTTGTTACCTCAGCTTAATGGCACAGGACAAACACTGGGCGCGGCGATAGCGAGCGTGCTTTTACTTGCCCTTGTGGCTAAATTTTTGCTTCACCCTCAAATATTAAAAGAGGAGTTAGCACACCCAGTTATCGGCAGTGTGTTACCTACTTTCGCCATGGCCTTGATGGTGATTTCTAACAGCGTTAGCCAATTTCACCTTCAACTTAGTCAAGGACTCTGGCTAACAGGTATCGTATTGCATTTAGTATTTTTATCAGTGTTTCTCTATCATCGCGCACGTGAGTTTCAGCTCAATCACATGGTGCCGAGCTGGTTTGTTCCCCCTATCGGCATCATAGTGGCGGCAGTGAGCTACAGCGGCACCGACTACCAATGGCTTGCCCAAGCACTGCTTCGATTTGGGATAGGCTGCTACTTAGTCTTACTACCTGTAATGTTATATCGGTTAATTTTCTGTGGTGAAATTGACGATGCCGCTAAGCCAACGATTGCTATCATGGCAGCCCCTGCAAGCTTGTCTTTGGCGGGCTACCTTAACATCACTGAGCATCCGTCAATCATGTTAGTGGCATTATTATTAGGTATCGCATTATTAATGACCATCTTAGTGTATATGGCGTTGGTGAAATTATTCACCCTGCCTTTTTCACCAGGCTATGCGGCATTTACCTTCCCACTCGTGATTGGGGCCACCGCTTTATTTAAAGTGTATGACTGGATTAATCACGAATTTGGTCCAACTGACTTAGCCATGGGGATAAAAACAACCGCCATCGTTGAGTTAATTATTGCCAGCATAGTGGTTAGTTATGTTATTTATCGCTATGTACGTTTCTATAGTATGCGCACAACTAAATAATGAGTAACGGCCAGCATGGCCACATACAATTCGTTACTTAAATGACAACAATGTTAAGGCACAACAAAACCAACCCGTATTTGCTTGTTAAATGTTCACATTTTAGCGAGAGATCTGAACTAAATAGCACAAGATATAGCCATAGGTTACTTTTCCCCTCTCGATTATGTAGCGAGTATGTACGTAACAATTGGTGCCAAGCACCCCATTGATACACTGAAATTAGCTCTAAAAATACTCGACTTAAAAAAAACACATATTTAAAAAACTTTTTAAAAGCAACAATTGCAACAATAATAAAACATTGATTGTTGTGGAATAGCATTTTAAAGACACGTAAACCGACATAATTCAAATTATTAATAGCTATTTAGTTCACACAATAGATAAAACTAAGGCATCAATCTGATTAAAAAGTGTAAATGAATATATAAAGCAACCAGAATGTTAATTTATTGAGCTCACTGCGTTAATAGGGTTCTCAACTTAAGCTGTAACCTATATGTTGCAGTTGTTATTTGGCTATGATTATATTCAAGTTAAGTAGAAGTGATTTATATAAGAAAACCTTTAAAAACCTTTTACTTAATAAAAACCAAACCAATAACAATATTCTCAGGGAGAATCAAAATGCAGCCTAATTCTATATTGGCTAAAGCTGTGCGTTTTGCATTAATAAGTGGTGCCACTGCCGCCGCACTTGGAACATCTGTAGCCTATGCTGCCAATGAAGATAGTGGTGTTGAACGTATTGAAGTGACGGGTTCACGCATTAAGCGTACCGATATGGAAACCGCCACACCGGTTACTGTAATGAGTGCCGACGAGATGGCCAAACAGGGTTTTACTAATATTCAAGATGCATTAGAAAGCCTAACATCAACAACTGGCGCGATGACCACACAGTCTGTGCACGGTTTTACCCCGGCAGCGTCATCAATCAGTTTACGTGGCGCTGGCGCAAACCGTACCTTAACGCTTATCAATGGTAAGCGTCTAAACCAGTACCCGAAACCTGCTGGCGGTACCGATAACTTCGTTGATACGGCTAACCTGCCGATGGAAGCGGTACAACGTATCGAAATTTTGCAATCGGGTGGTTCGGCTATTTACGGTGCCGATGCCGTCGGTGGCGTCATTAATATCATCTTAAAGAAAGACTTCGAAGGCGTTGCCATTAAATATCGTCATGGCGATACCAGCAACGGTGGTGGTGGCAGTGACCGCATCGCCTTGTCGTTAGGTGCCTCTTCTGATCGCGGAAACGTATCAAGTTTTATTGAATTTACTGATAACCAGCAACTTAAAGCAACCGACCGTGATAATTTTGGCCTACATACTGACAAGGTCCCTTACAGTCCACATTCTGCATACAGCTCATACGGTGCACGCATTGCCGCTGTCACCCGTGACGATAAAACGGTTCCAACAGGACAACGGGTTCTGACGGCACAAGAGTGCACTGATGCTGGTTATACTATGGCTGGAAGCGTATGTGGCTTTGACCGCTCACAATGGCGCGATCTACAACCTGAAAGCACGCGCTTTATCAGCTCGACAAACTTTAACTATGAGTTAGCTGATGAAATCACATTTGTGGGGCGTCTCGATTTTGCTGAAGCCAAATCGGTAACCAATATCGAGCCTATGGCCATTGGTGATGAATATGGCATCACAGTCGATGGTAATAGCCTAACTGTGACTGGCGCGGGCCAAAGCAAAACGTTTGCAGACAAAACGTTAGCCCTTGGTGGTGACTTTGCCAATGCTGAAAACGGCGAGTACTTTTACGCCCGCCGTCTGAGTGAATTTGGTAGCCGCGGTGGTGAAACCAAGACGCGTAACTACTTCTTTACTACGGGCCTTGAAGGCATGCTAGCCGACGAGTATAACTGGGATGCATCGGTAAACTACGGCCGTACCAATGTCGATGTGTTTAGCCAAGGCTTGGCAACAGAGCTTGGCATGTATAACTACCTGACTGCTGGAGATAACGGTAACTCATTATTGGAAAAAATGAGCGATACCGATGTGGCTAACGCTGCTTATACGCCATTTGAAACAGCCCAGTCGACTCAGAAAAACATTCAAGCCAATATCTCTGGTATGGCGTTCGAGATGCCAGCTGGTGATGCGATGTTTGCCTTTGGTGCTGAGTACACAGAGCAAGATTACCAGAGCGATGCCGATTCTGAGTCGAAAAAAGGCAATATCTTAAACAAAGGTGGCTCATCAGGGTCGGGGGAGCGCTCATACTGGGCAACCTATGCCGAACTAAGCTTACCTGTAACCGATCTCATCACCATTAACGCGGCACTGCGTTACGATGATTACGATGATTTTGGTAGTAACTTGTCACCACAGATTGCCGTTGAATATCGTCCACTGCGCGAACTCTTAGTGCGTGGTTCGGTCTCGAGTGTGTTCCGCGCCCCCGATATGCACCGCGTATATGGCGATCCTACCGAAGCTTTCTCAACGGTTATCGACTTCAAGCAGTGTCAAGCGATGGGCGGTATCCCGGGCCAAGCTTATGACAATGACGCAGCACTGCATGAAGTGTGTAAAGAACTGCACATAGATAAGACCACAGGCTCTAACAAAGATCTCGAAGCTGAAACCGGTTATACCGCAAACATTGGCGCAGTATGGGGCGGCGATACGCTTAATGCTTCTTTCGACCTGTGGGAGTGGAAGCTCGATGACATGGTCAGTGATGTCAGCCCAAGCAAAGCGGCGCGTGAATATGAGCAGTATGAGGATATGATCACCCGCGATGAGAGTGGCAAAATCACCCACATCAACGCAGTAGCTCAAAACCTCGCCTTCCAAAAAGTACGTGGTATTGACATCACTGCTGGCTACGGTTGGGATCTTGAGCAATTTGGTGAGTTAAAGCTTAACTTTAACGGTAGCTATATCTTACTGTCTGAAGGTCAGATCTCGCCGACCGATCCAGTCGAAGACGATATCGAAAATGGTGGCTTACCTCAGTACCGCGCTAACCTTGTTTTAGGTTGGTTTGTTGAAGATTTCGAAGCGACACTGGGTGCTTATCACACGGCGCGTATGCACGGTATGTACTACAAATCGTTTAAGCAATCAGCCATTGATAACGGTGAAGCGTTTGACGAAAGCGCATATGAAGTGGCGTCACAAACGAAGTGGAACCTGACTGCTGGTTACAACATTAACGATGCGATTAAGGTTAAAGCTGGGGTTGTTAACCTATTTGATGCCGGTCCTAACTTCGATCCAACGGCCACCTCTTGGCCACATTATGACCGCTCGGTTTACAATGCACGTGGACGCGAATGGTTTGTTGAAGGTGAAGTGAAGTTCTAACATAAGCATCACCCACTAAAAACGGCATCCTTGGATGCCGTTTTTTTTATCGCGCCAAATAAGTTTAATGCACCAGCCCCTGGCTCATCTGTACACCATAAGCTAAACAAAACCTAAATAATGCGCCGCGATAACCAATAGGCTCGATACGACAAACAAACCCAGCATAAAACGCCAAATAAACTTAAGCCATATGGCCCAATCGACTCGGCACACGCCTAATGTCGCCATTAATGATGCCGATGTGGGCACCAACACATTGGTAAAACCATCGCCCAATTGAAAGGCCAACACCGCAACTTGCCGGCTCACCCCCACGATATCGGCTAATGGCGCCATCAAGGGCATAGTCAAGGCCGCTTGACCCGAACCCGAGGTGACAAAGAAATTAAATACAGATTGAAATAACAACATAAACCACGCCGATAACGCCGCAGGCAGCTGGCCAATAATACTGCCCGCCCCACTGAGCAAAGTATTAAGCACACTAGGCGAAGTCGGATCGCCGCCGCCCAATAAAATTAAGATCCCCGAGGCACAGCCCACCAAAATGGCCGGCTCTAACATGGTCGCCGCGCCCTGCTTAAAACTGCTGGCCACTCGGTTAACGGTCATGTCATTGAGCCCAAACATCACGGCAATCGCCCCCACGGCGATCCCCATAGTAAAAAACTGACTGGCAATTTCAGGAATAAACCACCCATTAGCCACCACGCCCCATATCACCCACACCACAGTCACTAAGATGCTGCTAAGTACTAGGATATCGCCCCAGTTAAAACGCGAGTCTAGGCTGGCATGAGACTGATGATCACGGAAATACTTATCGCTATGATAACTGTATGACAAGCTAGGCGTGGCACGAATTTTAGCGCCATAACGCATGGTAAATATGATCCCCATCAGCGTAAAACCAGCCCACATCAACCCGCGAACGCCAGCACCCGACAACACAGGCACGCCAGCGATACCTTGAGCAATTGCCACACTAAACGGGTTCATCCACGAGCTGGCAAAACCGATTTGTGTCGCCACATAAGTCACCATAACCGTGGTGATGCCATCAAAGCCTAAGCGGATCATTAACGGGCAGATAATAATCGCAAAGGCGATGGCCTCCTCCCCCATACCAAAGACGGCGCCCCCTAGCGAAAAGAGGGTAAATAGTGCAGGAATAAATAGGTTTTCATTACCTTGAGTTTTATCGATTAAGCGCAAAATACCATTGTCTATGGTGCCCGTTTCCATCACGATCCCAAAGGCACCACCAATCACCAGCATAAACATGATGACCCCGATGGCCGTGCCCCACTTAGACCCCGAGGCTAACCCCTCAAACGCAAAGTTAAAAAAGCCCACGCCACCGCCGCCCTCAAACAACGCCACGGGTTGCATCACAGCATTACCACTAACATCTACTTGATATTGAAATGAATGTGGATCAACCACATTGCGGGTTTTCTCAACACCATCATTAAGATAAACAATCTCTTGGGTGTCAAATGAGCCCACCGGCACTAAATAGGTTAATGCCATTGCAGCCAGAGCGACAAAGAAAATAATGACTAAGGTATCTGGCATCTGCCAGCGGGTGAACGACGTTGCGACAACAGAGGATTCTTGATTAGTTTGTGAGTGCATGTTACGACCATGATTCTTATTATGATGAGACAATCTGCACGCAAATATAAACTAATTCACCCACTATTTACACTGGCACAGCAAATTGCGGCCAAGTTAGATTCAAGCCTCACCTCGTCTGCTCATCACTTGCTCAATTAAACGTTCGACAAACAACAAAAAGCCGCTTAATCGGGCAGTATTAAGCGGCTAATCGGCTTAAAATCAACGGCTGATGATGTTAATCGTTACAAAGGTACATCGGCCTGCTGCGAGGGGCGCCGCTGGATCATATGGGTCAATAGCATCGCCACCAAAGAGACCGCCAAAGCCGGTACAATCGGGTGGATATGCCACATAAATGGCGCGCTCCATTGCAGCAATAAATAACAGCCTAAGCCCGAGATCATTGCCAACAGCGCACTGGTGCCATTAATACTTGGCCAAAAAACACCTGCGATAATCGGCCATAAAAACACCGCCTGCAGGGCACCGAAGGCGGCCAAATTGATCCACACTATCATCTTGGGCGGCGACAGCGCCCAGTAGGTGGCCACCAAGGTGATCAGGGCGATGGCGATGCGCGTCAAACGCACCTGCACCGTCGAACTCAAACTGGGATAGCGTTTCAGCGCACCATCACGAATAAGGCTCACCGCCGATTGCAGTAGCATAGAGTCCACCGACGACATCACCGCCGCGATGGGAGCCGCCAGCAATACCCCAGCCCAAAACGGATGAAATAAGCCAGCAATCAAGGTCGGCATAATGTCATCAGGCACTGACAGCTCAGGATACAAGGCTCGGCCGAGGACGCCGCACAAATGGGGCAATAGGGTCATCAAGAAACAGATCACTGTGCCCCAGACCATACCTCGCCGCAATGACGGGCGATCTTTAACGGCCAATAATCTGACTAGGGTATGAGGTAACCCCATGGTGCCAAAACAGATCAACACCCAAAATGACAACATCATTGGCCAGCCAAGCGCATCATTTAACCCGTGGGGACTTAACATGGCCGGTGAATGTTCGCTAACCCGCTGCATCAGCTCAGGTAATGGCGCCTGTAATAAGATCACCACCAACAGCAGTAACAACCCAGCTAACATGACCATGCCCTGCAGGGCATCGGTCATGACGACTGCGCGAAAGCCTCCCGTTAAGGTGTAAGCTAGCACTGTAGCCACAAATAACCCTAAGCCCAACTCATAACTGATGCCGCTGACCCCAGCAAATAGGCGGGCGCCGCCAATAAATTGCACCGCGATCATTGCAATAAAGCCCGTCACGAGACTGAGTACCGCTATTCGGCTAAGCCAAGGGCTGTGATAACGGCTGTCGAGCCATTCGATTAAGGTAGCATGCTGCGCGGCGCGCTGGCGCATAAACTTAGGGCCCAACACTCCTAAGGTTAAAATGGCGACAGGCACTTGAATTAATGCCAGCCATACCCAGCCTAAGCCCATTTTGTAAGCCGCCCCAGGGCCGCCAATAAATGAACTGGCACTGGTGTAGGTTGCCACGAGTGTGAGCGCCAGCAAGGGACCGTTCAAAAAAGCGCCACCAATAAAGAACCGTTTCGCTTTATCTGAATAAAGCTCGCCACTGCTTTGATTTTGCCTATTGCTCCACCAGCGAGTGATCACTAAGCTCAACAATAAATAGCCTAATACTGGCAGCAGATTAATCATCATCAACCACGCTCATTGTTAACACCAATACCAAAATAAGCAGCAATGGTGCGGCAATGCAGGAAAACCAAAACCACAAGGGTAACCCAGCCCATGTACCAGCCTCTTGCAATAATAAGGGGCCAGCGCACCACAGCAGTAAGTAACCAAGGGTTAATACCAGTGCCGTTTTCGACAATGAAACCATAAGGAACACACGAGAAATAAACCAGGGGCTCGATTCTAGACAAAACCATAGGTATGAGCTAGCCCTAATCCATCACACTGAGGGTGGAGTAGCAAAATAACGCCGTACCATACTCTATACTCTAATATCATAGCGCTAAGATCATAGGCCTAAGATCATAGCCACGCCATGTCAATGAGCTGCGACCAAGATGCGCCGTAACAGAGAGGTGATTGACATTGAGTAGCCAAGGTCAGCCCACCAGTAGATAACGGAACCGACAAGAGTGCGTCATCGCACAGTCACCACAAAAAAGTGAACCATATCTCTATCTCATCTAATAGATCAACAACTTACTTGTATCCCCTGATTGACGCCCCTACAATCATTGGTAAATAACCATCAATTATATTGATACTTTAAATTCATTCTTTTTTCCGTTAGGGGAAACGTTCGCTGTGATGAAGTATTCACTCAAGCAAATCATGGTTTTCGATGCCGTTGCCAGCTTAGAAAGTGTCAGCGCCGCCGCTAGAAAACTGTCGATGACTCAGTCAGCCGTCAGTATGTCACTGGGGCAATTAGAAAATCTCTTGGGGCGACCGCTGTTTATTCGACAGGGTAACCGACTCACGCTTAGCCACTGGGGCAACTGGCTACGCCCCCGTGCGAGACGCTTGCTACAAGACGCACAGCAAATTGAATTAGGCCTTCATGAACAACATCTTATCAGCGGGCGCTTCCGATTATGCTCCAGTCAGACGGCTGCAGAGCATCTCTTACCTGAACTTATCAGTAAAATCGATACTGATTTCCCCGAACTGAGGATAGAACTGACCGTTGAAAATACCGAAAATGTTATCGAGGGCCTGCTCAATTACGAATATGACTTTGGCATTATTGAGGGGCGTAACGACGACACTCGCCTGTACCAAGAACAATGGCTCGACGACCATTTAGTGGTTGTTGCCGCGCCACATCACCCATATGCCAGCTATAACACCACCAGCTTATCGCAATTAGAGCAGGCAAAGTGGGTATTGCGTGAACAGGGTGCTGGCACACGGCGTATTTTTGAAGGGGCAATACATGGCGTAATAGAGAAATTAAATGTATGGAAAGAGTATGAACATGTCTCTTTGCTCAAAGCGCTAGTTAAAAATGGACCTTACTTGAGTAGCCTGCCCTTTTTAGATGTAGAGAAAGAGGTCGCCGCAGGTGAGTTGGTGATCCTCGCGACGCCGCAGCTTAATATGCAGCGCCATCTCTCCTTTGTTTGGCGTTGTGATTCTGGAGAAAACCCGCTAAGGGACTGTTTAATAACGGAAGCACGCAGACTGACTAAATACCGTCAGAGAACAAGATAACTCGATGATATATAATAAGAATGGAGCCTTAAGCCCCATTCTTAGCGGTCGTTAATGATCAGTGAGGATTATCCATATACTCGGCTGACTCTTGCCGCTATCGCCTCGCGACTAATTATCCCAAGTAATTTACCCGCTTCCACCACAGGAAAACTGCTGGGTTTATTAGCGTAAGCATGCCTTAAACGCTCCTCATAACTAGCAAACGTACTGCCGGTGAGTACACCCATTTGGCTAACAGGGAATAATTTATTTCTGTCGACCACCATAAGTTCAATCAAGTCAGCCACGGCATCATTAGGAGCTACCGTTAGCACTTGGGTTTGCATTAAGTCAGCCACTTTATAGGCAATGCCACGCACATATTCTTCTGACCAAAGGCTACGCAATAAATCTTGCTGTGAAATAAACCCTAATAACCTTTGCTGTTCATCGATCACTGGCGCCCCCCGTTCATTGGCATTAGATAGGCGCTTAAGGCCTTCATAGACAGATAACTCAGGCGTTAAAGTGAAAGGCGTGGTGTTCATGATGTCGCTAACATTTAGTTTTTGAATTGATTTAGGCATTGATAGGTCTCCAGAAGGCTCTACTGATAAAGGATGCGCTTGCACATAAGCGTTTTGTGTCACCGCTTGATTAACTGACTCAGCCAAGGAAGATGGCAATTGCGTGACTGATTTTTTAACGGCTAAAGGGGTAATGCACTCGGCCAAAGGTGGCGGAGCAACCTGTAGCACAGTGGCAGGCTTAGGCTGTTTTTCTATCAGCCAGTAGCCTAGGCCGACTAATAATCCCCCGCCGACTATGTTGCCCAGTGTCACGGGGATCAGGTTATGTAAGATAAAATTACTGATGGTTAAATCGCTATACTGCGTAGCATCGACCCCTGCGCTAACAAAAAAACTCGCATCGGCAAAATGGACAATAGTGATCCCAAGCGGCACCATAAACAGGTTGGCAATGCTGTGTTCAAAGCCACTGCTGACAAACATGGCCACCGGCAGCATTAACAAAATAGCTTTAGTCAGTGCATCTTTGCTAGCAAAGGTCATCCATACCCCAAGGCAAACCAGCATGTTACATAACACACCTAGTACAAAAGCTTGTCCCCAACCATAATGCAGTTTGTGCTGCGCGATATTCAGTGCATTCACGCCCCATAAGCCGCCATCGAGTTGATGCATACCACCAGCAAAAACCAGTCCCAGCATCATGAGGGCGCCGAATAGGTTGCCAATATAAACACGCAGCCAACAGATAAGCAGAGCATTAGTATTCACCTGCTTTTGTGCCCAGGCCACTGTGCTAAGTACCGTACTGGTGAACAGCTCACCGCCACAGATCACCACCAACATTAAGCCCAAGCTGAAGGCCAACCCACCCGCTAGCCTAACTAAGCCCCACGAACCAGTCACCCCTGTTGTCACTGTGATGTAAAACACAAAGGCTAATGCAATAAAAGCACCGGCAAAAACAGCTAAACCGATGGACTGGCCGTGGGACTTACTGACTTTTGACAGTCCGTAATGCTCGGCATGTAAATACATGCTCATCGCTCCATTGACCGCAGCGGCATTAGGATGTTGCACATAACACTGGCGATGATGATCCGCTGGCGAGTTTAACGAAGAGGTTGACATGACTGCCTCTCTTTCGCACCGTCACAAGGGGGATGGTATCTGTGGCATTTACTCAATAACATTCTGTTCTCCATGATAAATTACCGAAAATAGTTACTCGATATCGATAAGTTAACGTTAAATGAAACAGAAGAAAATCTGATAATAATGATTAGTAGTATCAATATAAATGATAACACTAACTAGTGCGCCCTCAGCGAATATTGAGATAACGTAAAAGCGGCGAGGAAACCTCCTAACTCACTGTATTAAAAGCTTTATACTAGGTGTGATTCAATAAGCATGGCGGTGGATTTTAACAGTGAGCAACAGATGCTCAAGGTTGCCCCCCTAACACTTAATGCTGACCATTAATGACTCGGCATATCCCAACGCCAGCCAAGAAACGTGACCCGCCCCACACTCCAGCACACCTTTGCGTCATACCGCCACCCCGCAAGCACAACAAAGAGAGGTAACTCAAACTAAAGCCAAGACCAGCGGGACGATTCACAAAATAGTGAGATAGTGAGAGCCCTGCAGCGGCGCAATATGCATGCCTAATTGGTAAAAATCGGCTAATTGGTGGCGTAAGTTGTTAAGTGGCTCCCAATTCATCTAATCTTTAGTTTCAACTTTATTGATACTTAATGTCAGCCTTATTTGGCTGTGTTAATATTTTTGAGGTAAATTGGTCTGACCAATTTTAAACAAGAAAAGGACGTATCTGCTCACTTTATAATGGAGCGTTTTCATTTCATTTACAGTGGCGGCCAAGTTAATCGAGTATCACAGACGGCATACAAGCCAGCGCCGCTTGACTAACTTATTAGGGATTCTGTTGCAGCCATCATCAATTTAGATGAATCACTATGTTCTTTTCGGAGAATGAGAAATTATGTCAGAAACCGTCAAACACGCAGAAATGGAAACCTCAGAGCAGTCTTATAAAGCGCTTCATCGTCCCGCGTCTGAGTTTAATACTCGTGAAGAATACTTAGATCATGAATTACAAATCATGAAGCCTAGGCGTTGGGGTCTTAACTTACCGGGTCGAGATTTTCGCTTTGAATGGGAAGACCTTGTTCCCGCCATCGCTGGCACTATCGGCATTACCGTTATGTATTCTGCGGTAATGGCAGCTTGGGCTGCTGGACTGACCGAGAAATGGGAGCACGTTAATTTAGGTGCCGAGTTTGCCATTCAAGTTGTTCGAGTAGAAATGCTCATCCCTGCGTTACTCTTTTGTATTATCAGTTCCGGTTTTATCAACCCTCGCGCCAACCTTGGCGGTAATCATGGCCCCATGATCCCACTGATAGGGGCAATCGCCTTAGCTGGCGCACACCCTCTCGCACTGGCCATTTTACTCGGTGTCTTTGGCCTTATTCTCAGTTATTTTAAAGGCGGATCGCGACTGGTTAACCTCACCTCTAGTGGCGTGGCCGGTGGTTTATTGGTGTTCCTCGGTTTTATGGGGGCCAAGAGTCAAATTAGCTCATTGTTCGATTGGGCTGGGAGTTTACAATCCAAGCATGCTCTGGATTACAGCTTAGGCTATGTAGCCTTCTTTATTTTGTTGGTGAATGTGATCTTATATGCCTATCTTGCTAAGGTGGGTAAACGTTGGCTAGCTATCCCATTGTGCTCAATTGCCGCGATTGCTTTAGCATTTGGCCTAGGAGCGGGGCTAGATCTGCAATTTGTGACGGAGCCTGGTATCCCTAATTTGAATCCAGCTTATTGGTGGGGTTCAACCGAATACGGTTGGCAACTAGGCCTGCCTAATGCGGCGCATTTTATCGCTTCACTTCCCTTTGCGATTTTAGCGGTTGCCATGTGGTCACCAGACTTCTTAGGTCACCGTATTTTCCAAGAACTGAATTACCCTAAAGGCACTGAAAAAGTACTCATGGATGTTGATGACACCATGACCACCTGTTCTTTACGCCAAATGGTCGGCACCGCTGTGGGTGGTGGTAACATCACCTCATCATGGGGCACTTATATGATCCCTGCTGCCATTGCAAAACGCCCTATTCCTGCTGGTGCTATTTTACTCGGTACACTGTGTATCATAGTTGCTGTACTTGGCTATCCAATGGATGTGACGGTGTGGCGCCCTGTAATGTCAATTGCTTTACTTGTGGGGGTATTCTTACCGCTACTCGAAGCGGGTATGCAGATGGTCAAAGACACCCAAAGTAGCCAAGCGGCGGGGATCTGTATTTTCGCCTCGTTTGTGGCCAATCCTGTGCTGGCATGGGCACTCACCATGTTCTTAGACAACAATGGCCTCATTGGTGACAAAGAGCGAGCTAAAACATTAAGCGTCGCTGACCGATTAATTATCCCAGGTTTGGCCTTCGTTATCTGCCTTGCAGCAATGCTAGCAGTAGGCATGATCCAAGGGATCCCAGCTCTATTGTAAACACTGTGCCACAAAGTGGTGGATCCCCCTGCTGTGTGGCTATTCTTCTATACTTGTGATGATTAAGTGCCCTCTGATTTATAGTCAAGATTATCGTTGCTAAACATAGGGCCTGTTGATTTTCCAAGGTTGTTTTTGCAGGGAATTGTTGGATATTCATACAAAGCAGAAGCTTTGTGGTGTAGTGATTCTACATAAAAAGCTGAGCACGCAGTAGAAATGACCAACAAACGCTGCTCGAAGGGGTCGGCTAAAAACGTTTTACTCTTTGTTAAGTGAATTTTGCTTAGATGACTAGGCTGCAATCCACTCGCCTCGATTAACACGTTTTTGTCTCGAACAACATTCAACCAGCAAAGATCAACAGGCCCTAACAATCTCATACTCAATCGGGATTGTTATTCGTGCACAGTGGCGATAATTTAGGTCTAAATAACCGACTTTAAGATGAGATGCAATTAGAGAATGCGGGTGAAAATGATAGGTCGGTTACAGTTTTGCCTTTATCTCTAGCGAATCTGATGCAGCTAGCAAGTGGATATGCTAACATCCATCAGGTAAATTGGTCTTACCAATTAAGTGGTCGCCGGTAAAACTGTAACGTGTCATCTTATCGGCCATCTAAAGTATAGAATTTAATCGATTCGATAATCGGTTCCCATCATCAGGGCAACATATTGAGGGGAGCTGTTAAGACTTAGCTATTGGTGTATCGCACTCTTTGTTATCAGAGCCAAATCGATACCCAATAACCTTTATCTCAATACAGAAGGTATTAGTACGATGACCGAAAAAACTGAGCTGTTCACCAAAGCGTGGGAAGGTTTTACTCCTGGTGATTGGAAGTCTGCAGTAAATGTACGAGACTTTATTCAAGCAAATTACACCCCTTATGAAGGCGATGAGTCATTCTTAGCTGGCCCAACCGAGGCGACCCTAACATTATGGGACAAGGTCATGGAAGGCATCAAGCTGGAAAACCGCACCCATGCGCCTGTCGATTTTGATACCGATAAGGTATCGACTATCACCTCTCACGAAGCCGGTTATATCGCTAAAGAATTAGAAACCATCGTTGGCCTACAGACTGAAGCGCCTCTTAAGCGCGCTATGTTGCCAAACGGTGGTATCCGTATGGTAGAAAGCTCTTGTGCTGCCTACGGTCGTGAATTAGATCCAAACATCAAATATATCTATTCTGAGCTACGTAAAACTCATAACCAAGGTGTATTTGATATCTACACCCCAGAGATCATGCGTTGTCGTAAATCAGGTATCCTAACTGGTTTACCCGATGCCTATGGCCGTGGCCGTATTATCGGTGACTACCGTCGTATCGCGCTCTATGGTATCGACTATCTGATGCAAGATAAATTTGCCCAATTTAGTTCGCTACAAGAAAAGTTTGAAGCCGGTGAAGACTTAACTGCCACAATGCAACTTCGTGAAGAAATTGCAGAGCAGCATAAAGCTCTTGGCCAAATGAAACAGATGGCGGCGAGCTATGGCTTTGATATTTCACGCCCAGCAACCAACGCCAAAGAAGCGATTCAATGGACATACTTTGGTTACCTTGCGGCAGTGAAAAGCCAAAATGGTGCGGCTATGTCACTGGGCCGTACGTCGACCTTCCTTGATGTATATATCGAGCGTGACCTGAAAAATGGTCTGATCACCGAAGAACAAGCGCAAGAAATGGTTGACCATTTCGTGATGAAACTGCGTATGGTTCGCTTCTTACGCACTCCAGAATACGATGAGCTATTCTCTGGCGACCCAATCTGGGCGACCGAATCTATCGCTGGTATGGGACTGGACGGCCGCACTTTGGTGACCAAGTCAAGCTTCCGCTTCTTACATACGCTATACAACATGGGCCCAAGCCCAGAGCCAAATATCACCGTACTTTGGTCAGAAAAACTGCCTCTAACCTTTAAAAAGTACTGTGCTAAGGTGTCAATCGACACTAGCTCTATTCAGTATGAAAACGATGATCTAATGCGTCCGGACTTCCAGTCCGATGACTATGCAATTGCTTGTTGTGTCAGCCCTATGGTTGTGGGTAAACACATGCAGTTCTTCGGCGCACGTGCCAACCTTGCTAAAACCATGCTTTACGCTATCAACGGCGGTATGGATGAAAAACTCAAGACCCAAATCGGTCCTAAGTTTGAGCCTATTACTGACGAAGTGCTCGATTTTGATGACGTAATGGGGCGCTTAGATGTCATGATGGATTGGTTGGCTAAGCAATATGTATCAGCGCTTAATGCCATTCACTTCATGCACGATAAGTACTCTTATGAAGCGGCCCTAATGGCGCTACATGACAGAGACGTTCGTCGCACCATGGCGTGTGGTATCGCGGGGCTTTCTATCGCAGCCGATTCATTGTCAGCTATCAAATTTGCCAAAGTGAAGCCTATTCGTGACGAGCACGGCATTGCTATCGATTTCGACATCGAAGGCGATTATCCTAAATTTGGTAACAACGATGCACGCGTCGATGATTTAGCTACTGAACTGGTTGAGCGCTTTATGGCGAAAATCCGTGACATGAAAATGTACCGCGATGCCATTCCGACTCAGTCAATTCTCACCATCACCTCAAACGTGGTTTATGGTAAGAAAACAGGCACGACTCCAGATGGCCGCCAAGCAGGAGCGCCATTTGCGCCAGGTGCCAATCCAATGCATGGCCGTGATGAGAAAGGCGCTGTCGCCTCTTTAACCTCGGTGGCTAAACTGCCCTTTGCTCACGCTCAAGACGGTATCTCTTATACCTTCTCTATCGTGCCAAATGCACTAGGTAAAGACGATGATGGTCGCCGCACTAACCTGGCTGCGTTGATGGATGGCTATTTTGCCCATAACGAGTCTCGTGAGGGTGGTCAACATCTTAACGTGAACGTGATGAACCGCGAGATGCTTGAAGATGCAATCGTTAATCCTGATAAGTACCCACAGCTGACAATCCGTGTTTCTGGTTACGCAGTGCGCTTTAACGCCCTAACACCAGAGCAGCAACAGGACGTTATTACACGTACTTTCACCAAAGGGATGTAAATTTAAGCGTTCCCCAGTATTAACTGTGGATTTTTGGTGAATTTAAGATAGGCTGTGCGGCTAATTTAGCACAGCCTACTTTATAGGAGTCGCAATGACAGTAAAAGGCCGGATTCATTCACTCGAATCCTTTGGCACAGTCGATGGTCCAGGCATCAGGTTTATCGCCTTTATGCAGGGCTGTTTAATGCGCTGCCAATACTGCCATAACCGTGATACGTGGGATCTACATGGTGGCCGTGAAGTCGAGGTTGATGAGCTAATGGAGCAGATCATTAGCTATCGCCCGTTTCTCGAATCGAGCGGTGGAGGAGTAACTGCCAGCGGTGGTGAAGCCATACTGCAAGCCGAGTTTGTTGCTGCCCTCTTCCATGCTTGTAAAACCCAAGGTATCCACACCTGTTTGGACACTAACGGTTTTGTCCGTAAATACACCCCGGTTATCGACGAACTGCTCGATAACACAGATTTAGTGCTACTGGATATCAAACATATTGATGATGCCAAGCACATCGAATTAACCCAAGTCAGTAATCATCGCACCCTGCAATTTGCGCAGTACCTTCAACAACGCCAACAAAAAACATGGATTCGCTATGTGGTTGTAGGTGGATTTACTGATGATATTGACTCAGCGAAAAGCCTCGCTGAGTTTATTAAACCCATGAATAACGTTGAAAAGGTAGAGTTATTGCCCTATCACGAACTCGGCAAACACAAGTGGGAAGCCCTAGGTGAAGAGTATCAACTGAGCCATATTTCGCCCCCGAGTCGCGACACGATGGAACAGATAAAACAGATTTTTTTAGATGCAGGGATCAATGCGGTTTATTAACCACTACAGATTTTCCCAGTAACTGTTATCGAGACGTTCAAAGGCTATTTTTAAAATCACCGCCATATCGAGATAACACGCTTTTGCCCCTAAAGGGGCACAAGCAACCCCTATGCTTTGCAGTTTGATTGACAAATTATTACACCAATCGAGCAAGCTTAACGGTAACGGATGCGTAGCTCGCCAGCCGAGCCAAAATAAACCTTGGATAGGTAAACTGATAAAAAACAACGCGATGGTAATGGCTTGTGGTAAAAAAGCCCATCCATAAAGATACAGTTGACTGCCAGCAGCAATAATGGCTAACAACGGCATAAAGCGTAATCCCAGCTGAGTCGCCCTGACAACGCGATACTCTGGGAAATAGAAACTAAGTTGTTTAACCATGGGCCACGTCTTCATATAACGACGACCGTCCCCTAAGGTTTTAAACACTTTTACTGTCAATGATGACACCTAAACTTTGAGACACTGTCCTTACCATAGCACAATCGGTTTAAGAGTCCCAAGTACTCCAAACCCGCTTAAGGCAGTTTATTCGCCCCAATATTGGGCAAAACACGTGGTTTGCACTACATATTATTGCAGCCATTACATTTTGGTGAACGCACCCGATTCATCTACTTTGCAAAAGGTTTTAAACATGTCAAATAAACTGGTATTGGTACTTAACTGCGGCAGCTCTTCATTGAAGTTTGCTATTATTGATGCCCTCACAGGTGATGACCAGATCTCTGGCTTAGCTGAGTGTTTTGGTCTTGAAGACTCACGCATTAAGTGGAAAGTTAACGGCAATAAATCAGAGTCAAAACTAGGCGCCTTTACCGCTCACCGTGAAGCGGTTGAGTTCATTGTGACCAAAATTTTGGGTGAACACCCACAAATTGCCGAGAAGATCCAAGCCATTGGTCACCGTATCGTTCATGGCGGCGAGAAATACACCCAGTCTGTCATTATTGATGACACCGTACTTAAGGGTATCGAAGACAGTGCCGTATTTGCACCACTGCACAACCCTGCTCACCTGATCGGTATTCGTGCGGCGCAAGCCTCTTTCCCTGAGCTACCACAGGTTGCCGTGTTTGATACTGCGTTCCATCAAACCATGCCTGAACATGCTTATATTTATGCACTACCTTATAAGCTATATCGTGAACACGGTATCCGTCGTTATGGCGCACATGGTACCAGCCACCTATTCGTTAGCCGTGAAGCGGCTAAAGCCTTAGGTACAGAACCGAGCGACACCAATGTTATCTGCGCTCACTTAGGCAACGGTGCATCGGTTACGGCGATTAAAGGCGGTAAGAGTGTTGATACCTCAATGGGCTTAACCCCTCTAGAAGGCTTGGTGATGGGCACACGTTGTGGCGATATGGACCCTTCAATCGTGTATCACCTTATCAATAAACTTGGCTACACGGCTGATGAAGTCAACAACTTGATGAACAAGCAAAGTGGTCTATTAGGCATTTCAGAGCTAACCAATGATTGCCGCGGCATCGAAGAAGGTTACCAAAATGGCCATAAAGGCGCGACATTGGCATTAGAAATATTCTGCTATCGTTTAGCTAAATATATCGCCTCTTATACTGTGCCACTGGGTCGCCTCGACGCACTGGTCTTTACTGGCGGTATCGGTGAAAACTCCGATCTTATCCGTGAAAAAGTGCTTAACTTGCTTTCAATCTTCAATTTCGAAGTCGATACAGAACGCAATACGGCTGCGCGTTTTGGCAAACAAGGTCAGATCACCACTGACAATGGCCCTATCGCCATGGTTATTCCAACTAATGAAGAGTGGGTTATCGCCGAAGACGCGGTAGCACTGCTCAATAAATAATAGTGAGACGGGATTAACCCGTCTCGCCTAAGCGTAAATTGACCTGCAAGTTACGGCTTGCAGGGTAACAAGAGGTATTTATGTCTCGCAATATCATGCTCATACCCAACGGCACTGGTGTAGGCTTAACGTCTATCAGTCTCGGTATGGTTCGCGCGTTAGAACGCCACGGCGTTAAGGTGCGTTTTTTTAAGCCTATCGCCCAGCAGCGTCCAACCGATACAGGCCCTGAACGTTCGACCACTATTTTAAGTAAGTCGCCTACAGTAAACCCGCTTGAGCCGTTCGATATGGCTCACGCTGAAAACCTGATCCGCAACGATCAAACCGATGTGTTAATGGAGCAGATCATCGCGCGCGCCACTGAATGTGCCGATGCCAGTGAAACATTGATTGTCGAAGGTTTAGTGCAAACCCGAAACCATCCGTTCTCTGACGACATCAACTATCAAATTGCAAAGGCGCTCGATGCGGATATTATTTTCGTCGCAGCGCCGGGTAATGAAACCCCAACGGCACTGATGAACCGCCTTGAAATTGCATTCAACGCTTGGGGCGGCATTAAAAACAAACGCATTATCGGCGCGATTATCAACAAGATCGGCGCACCAGTTGATGATGAAGGTCGTGCTCGCCCCGATCTGTCTGAAGTATTTGACCATCAAGATGTGCAGCGCCCCGATCCAGCAAGTATGTTCCAACTGCCAGGTAAGAGTAAACTGCGTATTCTAGGTAGCGTACCTTACAACTTAGATTTGGTCGCACCACGGGCATCGGATCTGGCTAAGCACTTACGCGCGCGCATCATTAACGCTGGCGAAATGCATACGCGCCGCTTACGTAAAGTCACCTTCTGCGCACGCAGTATTCCTAACATGGTCACCCACATTAAAACCGACTCATTGTTAGTCACCTCGGGCGATCGCTCAGATGTGATTGTATCGGCCTGCCTAGCGGCAATGAACGGGGTTAAGGTTGGCGCGCTGCTGCTCACAGGTAGCTATGAGCCAGAGCCTGAGATTATGGCATTGTGCGAGCAAGCCTTTGAAACCGGTTTACCTGTGTTCCTAATCGACACAAATACATGGCAAACATCACTTAATATTCAACGTTTTGATCATGAAGTGCCTGTCGATGACGCCGTGCGTATCGAACAAGTACAAGAGTATGTGGCTAGCCATATCGATCAAAATTGGGTAGAGAGCGTGACCGAAAACTCACCTCGCGAACACAGACTCTCGCCACCAGCTTTCCGTTACAAACTCACTGAAATGGCGCGTGCTGCCGCTAAAACTGTAGTACTACCTGAGGGCGACGAACCCAGAACCATCGAAGCGGCAGCCATCTGTGCACAGCGTGGTATCGCTCGTTGTGTGCTACTTGGTAATCGCGAAGAGATCTTGCGTATCGCCAACCAACAAGGGGTTACACTTGGCGAAGGCGTTGACATTGTTGAGCCAGAATCCGTACGCGAACGTTATGTTGAGCCTATGCTCGATCTTCGCCGTCATAAGGGACTGACCGAAGTCGTTGCGCGTGAACAGCTCGAAGACAACATGGTACTAGGGACTATGATGTTAGCCCAAGGTGAAGTTGACGGTATCGTTTCTGGGGCAGTCAACACCACTGCGAACACCATTCGCCCACCGCTACAGTTAATTAAAACTGCGCCGGGTTCAAGCTTAGTCTCCTCTATCTTCTTTATGTTGATGCCAGATCAAGTGTTGGTGTACGGTGACTGTGCAATTAACCCAGATCCAAATGCAGAACAACTGGCCGATATCGCCATTCAATCGGCAGAAAGCGCAGCAGCCTTCGGTATTGAGCCCCGCGTGGCAATGATCAGTTACTCAACGGGCAGCTCAGGCACGGGCTCTGATGTAGATAAAGTGCGTGAAGCGACCCGTATCGCCAAGGAGAAGCGCCCTGATCTGATCATCGACGGCCCACTGCAGTATGACGCAGCGGTTATGCCTAATGTGGCTCGCTCTAAAGCTCCCGATAGTCCTGTAGCCGGTCAAGCGACGGTATTTGTATTCCCAGACCTAAATACAGGTAATACAACTTACAAAGCCGTACAGCGAAGTGCTGATTTAATTAGTATTGGTCCAATGCTGCAAGGCATGCGCAAGCCAGTTAATGACCTTTCACGTGGTGCACTCGTCGATGATATCGTCTACACCATCGCACTGACTGCGATTCAAGCTTCACAAAGCTAAGCGATAATCCAAAATAAGTCGTTACCAACAAAAAAGCCTGTCAATCGACAGGCTTTTTTATTATTGCGGCAATGGCAATGGAGTCGAGATAAAGGCAGATAAGCCCAGTAAAATCACAATGCATCAAAATTTAACCAGTAGTTATTATCAATTAAGTTCAACAACTTAAAAGTTATGCATCGAGTCTTCAACATAGTTGTCCACAGAATCTGTGGATAACCGCAGTAAGTTATCTATTCAGATATGCCTCATTGCTGCATCATAGTCAAGCCATTTATGACAACAAACTTAATATTAACATCGTCGCTAACGTCCACCGCCATAGGCATGAAGCTTCAAATGACGACTTCGCTTATTGTTAATTGCCTCACCAACTTATGTAGACAACGCTTGTCGATGTATCCCAATCTAGGCAAGCTAACAGCACAACATAAACGCTAATGATGACAAATCCCCTCTAGCCCTTGCCAAGTAAATACAGAGCCGCGATACTGTTAAGCAAATTTCATTGATATAAATTACATGAGAAACTTACTTTTTTTGGTGATGGTCTTACTCGCTGGTTGTGGCCAGGGTAGCGACCCTATGAAGGGGATACAGACCCCTGAGCAGGTTTCATTAGGCTTTTTCAACGCTATCTATGTCGATAGAAGTATCGACAAAGCGTTGCAATATGTTGATGAGCCAATGCAGCAAGTGCTGCAGCACTATTATATCGCCTCAGCAGTACAACGCCATGTACTCAACTTATCAATGACAGATGTCACATTAGAGATAGAAGAGATTGATATCGATTTTTTTCGTAAATTCACCAAAGATATTACAGTGATAGTAAAGTTATTTGGTCTTAAAGATGGTCAAAAATGGATAGACGACCGTACGATCAGGTTGCATAAGGTGGATAACCGCTGGGTGATTGTTGAAATATTACCCGAAAAAGGGAATTTAAATTAAGACTAATCAACTTAGTTTCTGCACTCTTTATCGGCAATAGAAATGATATTTATCATATAAATAAGCTCATCTTAGCAGGGTATTTTTCGCGGGCTCCCCCAGTCTAACAAGGTTTGGTCAGGCAATACGGTGAATATCAATAGTAATAAACAAAAAAATAGCAACCTAATGGTTGCTATCTTTATCTAAAATCGGCCTTATGCGCATCGAGGATACGGTAATGCAGATCCTGTAATGGGGTTACCCATTAACACAATCCCTTATCCAAAAACGTTTCGTCATCCATTTCAACAGGAAGTGACTCAATCACATCATCTTGAACTTGGTAATATGCGCTTTCGTAATCACGTGCTTCCATAACGACTCCAGATAGTATTGTAGGGTACAGGCATGCCTTTATGAATGCATTTTGCCTTGGGTCTTAATCTGCCTTTCAGCAAACTATGGGCGGCATACTAACACCAAACAATACCGACTTACAGAAAACTTTCATAATTGTCGCCAAAAACAGGCCTGAAACCTTAATTAACACAAAAACCACCATGCAAGAATGAAAGACTTTCAAGGTTAGGCACACTTTTACGACTCAAGGCTTATGAAGATGGCGCTTACAATTAAACAGCCTATCGCTCTGATCTCAGTGCCGAGACGTCATAAACACAGTTGTTGGTCAATCAATACTGCTGCGAAGCGGATATGGATGCACTGGTGGAGTTTGATGTGAAAAAATTAGTCGACCTGTTTGTTCAAGGTGACACATTGTCAATCCGTGTGTTTATGGCTCCAGTGTCCATTTCGTTCGATGTACAGGACCGACTATTTAATGAAATATCAGCATTAAAAACGCACTGCTTATGATGCTAACGTGCAGCCCCATGTGTCATATAGCTCATCGGTGCTGCTGGAGTATTTAATCTGTTAAACAACAGAGCAGTAAGCGAAGCAAGGCTGCGGCGTAATGCCGCAGCCTTCAATGAAGATGATATAAATTATACCGTTACGGTAGAATCCATATCTCTTTTATGCTGATAGCGCAGTACCTTAAGGGCTTTATTGGGATCTTTATCGCAATACACTTCAGGGTTAGCCAACTGTTCAATAAAGATTAAATCAGGACTATGCTCTGCCACCTGCTGCATCAAAAAGTCGATATCCAGTTCAGGAGCATTGAGACACAGTAAAATGTCCCCCTGTTCGGCCAAGAGACTTGGAAGGCGCCGTAATAATCTGGCGTAATCTTTTGTTGCTACGAAACTACCACGCTGATTACTCGGCGGATCGGCAATAATAAGATCATAAGGCCCAAATTTGGTTAGCTTACCCCATGACTTAAAAATATCATGGCCTAAAAATCGAGCGCCATGAGCCAAGCCATTGTGCAAATGGTTTTGCTTACCAATACTCAGCGCCCCCTTACTCATGTCAATATTAACGACTTCATCGGCACCACCTTGCAGTGCCATAACAGAAAAGCCACAAGTATAAGCGAATAAGTTCAATACCTTGCACTGCTTAGCATGTTGTTTAACCCATGCCCTACCCGCTCGCATATCGAGAAATAAGCCGTGATTTTGCCCTCTTAACAGATGCACCTGAAATTGCGCACCGTTTTCCGTGACATAATGGGGTTCGGGTACTGCACCTTGAAGCAGTTGGGTTTCTGTCTGGCCACCACAGCGATGTTGAAAGACCAAGTTAAGGGGTTCTTGCCCTTTAAGTTGCAGCCAACGCTGAGTGATTGCCGTTGTTAATACATTAATTTCATCCTCATCAATGGCCTTAAAACTGGTCAAAAGTAATACCGGAGGAAACCAATCTAAACACAGGTGCTCACACCCTGCGAACATACCACCACGACCATGAAAAAGGCGCTCAGCATCATCACCTAAAGTAACGTGTTGCAATGCTTGTACAAATAATTGCATTAAAATTTATAACCCTATAATTAAGCCTGACTTTCGCTGTCAGTCACTGTTTCATCTGTGGCGACGCCAGCCACTTCATCAACCTTATCGGCCAACAATATGGCTAACCAGCCACCACTCTTACTCGACTCGAGTGCAATCTTAACAATCATAGTCAGGGGCACAGATAACAACATGCCAACCGAGCCTAATAACCATCCCCAAAAAATTAATGATAGAAATACCACCAAGGTCGACAATCCGAGTCCACGCCCCATATATTTTGGCTCCACCACATTGCCCATCACCATATTGGTCCCCAAATAGAGCAGTGCGGTTCCACCAGCCGCGGCGGGGCCTATTTGAATAAATGCCAGTAATACTGCAGGGATCGCCGCGATGATCGAGCCAATATTTGGAATATAGTTAAACAAAAATGCGACAACGGCCCACAGCAGCGCATAATCAACGCCCATCACAGCCAAGCCTATTCCGACTATGGCACCAGTGCCGAGGCTAACCAAAGTTTTAATCACCATATATTGATTAACAGAGTGCAGAAATTTATCGATCTGCTTTAAGCGCATGTCAGGATCATCTAAAGCAAGGTGTAACTTTTTAGGTAAGTTTTCCGCTTCGGACAACATAAAGACGACGGTTAGGATGATTAAAAACAGGTTAGCCATCACCCCACCGACGCTAGACAACATATTGGTGGTCATCGACAGCGCCACACCCGGATCAAAGTAAGCCAAAATTTGTTCACGTGACAAGTCGATATTAAAGGTGTGTAATTTAGTCAATATCCAAGCGAATTGTTCAACTAACTGATCGCGATATTGGGGTAATTGACGTGAAAATTCGTTAATAGAACTCCCCACTAATGAGGCCATCCAAAGCCCCATCAGCACGATAAAAATCATCATAAAGAAAACCGCAATCGGCCTCGGGATCTTAAATCGAGTCATACCATTAATGGCAGGATTACAGATAGCCGCAATAAAAGCCGATAATACAAAGGGCACGACAATCGGACTTGCCGCCTTCATGCCAGCTAATATCACCACAATAAAAGCCATAATGGCAAAGCCCTTAAATGCAACACCTTGGTTTTCAAATCGAGCCATCTACATAATATCCTTATGAATAAACTATAAAATAATCGTGTGATCCGTGTGGGATACCACTACATGGTAATGGGTTACCTAACGCTATCGTCACTCATCCACTGACTCCACTCATCTTAAACCACATGTTCAAACCTTGATTTTACCTTGATGGAGTAAATTATCGCATGATTATCAAAAAAATCATCGCTTTGGTTGCCACTATCACCATAGCAGAAACAGCCTTGTATCGCTTAATAAGACAAGGATACAGGCTGAACCAGCCTTAACATATAACCATCCGAATACAGAGCTCAATCAGACTCACAGACCAGGTCCTCTTCTGATTAACCCAAGCGTACGAATAAACAGCAGGTTTTTCTAATCAAGTGCCAAGCTCTACCATCTATTTGTTATCCGCCAAGATGAGAGTCGATTAAATATTAACAATATAATGATCCTAACTAGGATAGTTAGTGTATATTTTTGATAACGTAGAAAAAAGTGGAGCGACTATGAAAATACTCATCACTGGAGGCACAGGCTTTATCGGGCGGCAGCTGGTTAACGCATTAAGTGCCGATAATGACATCACCATATTGACTCGCTCCGCGGGGAAGGCCCATCTCGAACTGGGGCGTCAGCACCGGCTATTAGGTAATCTCAGTGCATTATCTTCGCTAGATGGATTCGATGCTGTGATTAACCTTGCAGGAGAGCCTATTGCCGACAAGCGTTGGACCTTAGAGCAAAAACAAAAAATTTGTCACAGCCGCTGGGATATCACCACAAGGCTGAGCCAACTGTTTAACGCCAGCCAACATCCACCGTCAGTTTTTATTAGTGGCTCGGCTATTGGTATCTATGGCAATCACGATGACCACACCTTAATTGATGAAAGTTTTGATTTAACTCAGCATAATGATGCCAGCCATACGGATTTTGCTCATCGGGTCTGCACTCGCTGGGAAGCACTGGCACTTGAGGCGGCCAACAGCACGCGCGTGTGTATTGTTCGTATTGGTTTAGTGCTTGGCCTTAACGGCGGCGCACTGAAAAAGATGTTACTGCCTTTTAAAATGGGCGGGGGAGGCATTATCGGCTCAGGCAAGCAAGGCATGAGCTGGATACATCAAGCCGATTTAGTGGGACTCATCCTTTTCTTACTTCATAATGATAAGTGCAGTGGCATTTTTAACGGCACCGCACCCAACCCGGTCAGTAATAAAGACTTTACCAAAGCGCTTGGCAAAGCACTGCATAGACCGACCTTTTTACCTATGCCAGCGATGGCGCTGAATATCGCCTTAGGTGAGTTATCACAGCTGTTACTTGAGGGGCAATATGTTTACCCTAACCGTGCATTAGAAGCAGGTTATCAGTTTACATACCCACAACTGTCAGAGGCATTAGCGGCATTAATGCAAAATCAATAAGGATTGGGTAAAGCCAGTCAACATAGATGTGTAAATACTATTTGTTGCTAAACTCGTCTTTTCATCGCGCAAAATGACATAGTGCAAGCCATCGCGATTAAACAAGAGGCCGGCCCCTTTATGGGTCACTGGCCTCTGTTGTTTATTAAGCTTTAAGTAACTCACCACACGACTTTTGCAGTAACTGCCGGCAACGCCATGTGCCGAGCAGAGCCACAATAACGGCGCCAGACAGTGGCGCTAATACCCACCAATCCCAATGCATATACACAACGAGCTCAAACACTTGGGTCTTTAACAGATACAAGGTGAATTCGGCCACAACCACAGCCATCACCCCAGCTATTAGCCCTAATAAGGCAAATTCAAGTGCGGTCGCCATGCGCAATAACCAGCCCGATGCGCCAAACGTCCTTAATACGGCAAGTTCGCGTTGGCGCGTTGCCATGCCCGCTTCCGTTTGTGCCACCATCACTAAACTGCTCGCAAGTAACACCAGTACCAGCACTAAGGTGAGCGATAACGACACTTGGTCGATGATCTCACGCAACTGCTTAACCATGGCGCCCACATCAATAATCGACACGGTTGGAAAGCGTTTAATCAACTCAAGCACCAGATGTTTTTGGTTGTCTTCAAGATAAAAGCTAGCCATGGAGGTATATGCAAAGGGCGCTAACGCCTCTTGGGTAAAAATCATAAAAAAGTTGGGTTGTAGGGTTTCCCAGTGCACCGCACGTATACTGGCAATGTTCACCGTGAGCCTTTGATTGTCTATTTCAAAAGTTAATGCATCGCCTAAATCAACGCCCAAACGTTCTGCGACGCCTGATTCAATTGATACCTCATCACTGGCTTGATTAAATGTGCCCGATAATAGATCGTTATTTGGGGGTAAATTGTCACGCCAGGTCAGATTGAGCTCTCGAGATATCCCCACTCTACCCTCATTACCCGCATCGGCTTGATCCGATGAAATCAAGTCTTCGCCATTGATCTGCACCAAACGTCCACGGATCACAGGATAAATATCGGTGGCCTTAATCGCATTTAGGCTAAAGTAGTCATTAAGGGGTTGCTGTTCATCGGGAGCGATATTGACTAAAAAGTAATTAGGTGACCCCTCCGGCAGTTGCTTTTGCCACTCATCGAGCAGGTCTTGGCGCAACGCAATTATCGTTAACAAGAGTACTAATGCACTACTAAATCCCACCAATTGTACCGCATTTTGCTTCGCTCGACGGCGCAGACCTGCTAGTGCCAATTGCATCGGATTAGTGGTTTTCATGCCGACGCTATGACCTGCACTGATAAGCACAAAACCAAATAGGCTCAACAGTATTCCTAACAACAATACACCGGCAACAACCGTCATGGTCAGGGCGAGACTTTGCGAATACAGATAACCTAACAAAGCCATGGCACCGACACTCAAAAGCAGGTGTAGCCACATACCAAACTGCACGCCTTCAAGTTGTCGCTGTAACACCCTCAATGGTGGTATGGATAACAAACGCATCAACGGATAAGCCGAAAACATAAACGCCGAAATGAGTCCAGTCGCCACACCCAATAACAGTGGCCGAGCCAATGGCGCATCATATTCGGCAATAGCTTGGGGTAAATAAGCGGTTAACATCGCATCAAGTGCGAGTCCACCGAGTAGCCCTAAAATAATGCCAAGACTGGTGACAAGTAAGAGATGAACACCAAATAGCACTCGAATTTGCTGACTCGATGCGCCGAAGGTTTTCAGCATGGCGACGACGTCAAAATGGCGCTGACAATAGCGCTGAGCAGCGATACCAATAGCGGCGCAGGCCAGTGCGATACCCAGTAAACTGGCCAAAAGCAAAAATCGCTCGGCCCGCTTCACCGCACTGGCAATGGGAGAGTCGCCCGATTGCACATCGACCCAACGCTGGCTGTTATTAAGCAGTGGTTTAACGGCCTCTTCGAGCACGGCAAGCTTATCGGCATCGCCCGCAAACTGATGAATATAACTGACTCGACTGCCCGGTTGAATCACCCCGGTTTTCACCACGTCGTCAAGACGCATCAATACCACAGGTGACGAAGCAAAAGGGTTGAAACCAGCATCAGGTAAACGCGCAATCTCGGCGCCAAGGCGAAATTCCGCATTACCAATCTCAAGTGAGCTGGGGGAATTTAATATGCCACCCAGACGCGTCTCATACCATAAGGTGTCGGCTGGCGGTAAGGTATGGGTCACGCCATCGACTAACTCAATTTGGCCTTTTAATGGGTATTTAGAGTCTACCGCACGGACGGTTACCAGCTGAAAATTGTCGTTAGCATACACCATAGAATTGAACTGCATGCTCTGAGCATGCGCGAGCCCTAAGCTGCTCGCTATGGTTAAAATCTCACTGTCGATGGGCGTTGGCGAATTGATAATACGGTCGGCGGCAATAAATTTAGACGCCTGCCCATTGATGGCAATTTGTAATCGCTCGCTTACCCTTGCAAGCCCTGTCACCGATAATACGGCCAGAGTAATGGCTAAGATGATCAGCAGGAGTTGGCCCTGAAACAGCTCGCGCTTAAATAACTTCCATGCAATGCGCATCTCCATTAACTTGCCTCCATCGATGCCAATTTACCTGACTCATGGGGATCGGATTGCAGCGTGTCATCTGGCTCAGTTAACAGCCCTGCTTGCATAATAAATTGACGCTCACAGCGATTAGCCAACTGCAGATCATGGGTAACCAATATCAAGGTCGTATCACTATCACGGTTGAGTTCGAATAACATATCCGCGACCTTGTCGCTGTTAGCCCCATCAAGATTCCCCGTAGGCTCATCGGCAAACAGCACCTTAGGCTCGCAGATAAATGCCCGCGCAATCGCGACACGTTGCTGCTCTCCCCCCGATAATTGGTTAGGAAAATGGGTTAAACGATGACTTAAACCAACGCGATCGAGCATAGCTTCGGCTTTTTCACGGGCACACTCAACTCCCGATAACTCGGCAGGCAACATCACATTTTCTAATGCGTTAAGAGTATCCACTAGCATAAATGATTGAAAGATAAAGCTAACCTTTTCCTTCCTCAGTCTCGCCTTACCTTCTTCATCAAGGCCATGCAGTGCCTCACCATCGAGGAATATCTCTCCAGACGTTGGTGAATCCAATGCCGCCAGTAACCCAAGCAAGGTCGATTTACCCGATCCTGAGGGGCCAAGGATCGCCACACTTTCGCCTAACTTGACATCCATGTTGATGCCGTTGAGGATAGTAAGCTCTCCCTCTTGGGTAGCCACTGACTTAATGAGATTATTTACCGTGATAGCGCTATTATCTGACATAAAATCCTTATTCATCCTTCGCTTAAATGTTGTGTTGCGACTGCTTGGTCTCGGTCTGATGCTCAATATGCTTCCAGTCCATGCTAACCCAATCTTGATACTAGGTGATAGCCTAAGCGCAAGTTATGGCATGGAACGAGACCAGGGCTGGGTTCATCTGTTACAACAAAAAATGCCAGATACAACCATAGTCAATGGCTCTGTCAGCGGAGAAACCTCCGCAGGTGGCCTTCGTCGACTACCGGGACTGCTTAAGTCGGTTCAACCCAAACTGGTGCTTATCGAACTTGGTGGTAACGACGGTCTGCGCGGTTTTTCACCCAAGCAGCTAAAAACCAATCTTGCCGAAATGATCCGCCTGAGTAAACAAGCAGGCGCTAAAGTCCTGTTAAGTGAAGTCATGGTACCACCTAACTATGGGCCACGTTATGCCCAAATATTTACTCAAGTTTATCAAGACTTAGCTAAAGAGCATCAAGTGACTTTAATGCCCTTTTTTATGACAGATATTGCCATACACCCCGACCTCATGCAGGCCGATGGTATCCATCCTAACCAAGCTGCTCAAGCGCAGATAGCCGATTTTGTTCAGCCTTGGCTCTTAGATACGCAGCCTACGCCACTTTAGGATCAATCATTTCACTGTGGCTTGCATTGGCATTAAAGACAACGCCTTAAAGAACCAAGCCACAGCTTTGCAGTCAATAAAATGTACTTTTGTAATTAAAGTTCACTGAACACTATGTGTGAGTGTATAGCTATAATTCATTAAAATACAGCAACTTATTTGTCGCATGGATATCCTCCCAAACAACAAACTCTCTCTACTGCCTATTTTAACGTTAAATGCTTTAGCACAAGGCAATGATGATTAAGCTCGGTATAAGCCAAAGGCTATAACGCGTTTTAGGTCAAACAGGACATTAAGACAATAAAAAACCCGCTAAAAAGCGGGTTTAAACATTGACCTATACACTAGCGATTAACTCATAGGTTGGTTTTTTTCAGCCATACGATTAAAAACAGCATTCACACAAAGCGATGCTGCATGAGCAATTTTATCTGCCAGCTTTTTCTTCAATCGATAACGCACTTTAATCACGGTTTTATCTTTAGCCAGATCCATAATCACATCATCGCTAGTGGATAACGCATCGATAAGTCCTAATGCAATGGCTTGCTGGCCATACCAATGCTCACCCGTTGCCACCTTATCAAGATCTAACTGGGGTCGATATTTGGCGATAAAATCTTTAAATAATACATGAGTTTCTTCTAACTCTTGTTGAAACTTTTCACGGCCTTCGTCAGTGTTTTCACCAAAAAGGGTCAAAGTTCGTTTAAAGTCGCCCGCAGTGTGTTGCTCATAATCGATATCGTGCTTTTTCAGTAATCGATTAAAATTAGGGATCTGAGCCACCACACCAATGGAGCCCACAATCGCAAACGGAGCCGCGTAAATCTTATCGGCAACGCATGCCATCATGTATCCACCACTCGCGGCCACTTTATCCACACAGATAGTAAGAGGGATATTTGCACTGCGCAATCGATCAAGCTGACTCGATGCCAAACCGTAACCGTGGACCATACCGCCACCACTTTCAACGTTCACCACCACCTCATCGCCCGCTTCGGCGATGGTTAAAATAGCACTGATCTCCTCACGTAGTGATGCAACTTCACTGGCATCAAGGCTGCCTTTAAAGTCGATAACAAAGACTTTAGGTTCTACAGGGGTATCCTGGTGGCTTTTCTCCGCCTTCTCTTTTGCTTTCTCTTGCGCCTTACATTGCTTCTCGTAAGCCTTAAACTGCTTCTTTGACAACAACTCTTCTTTTAAATCGTGTTTTAACGACTGTAACTCTTCAGACAAATTAGTGAGGTTTAACTCTCCTTTATCCGCTTTCTGTTTAATCGCAGACGCCAATATCACTACCACTACCGCAATAATGGCGATAACAATGGTTACTGCCTTGGCAAGGAATAATCCATACTCGTACAAAAATTCCAAAATCAACTCCGTTTAAGGCTCTGTCGCTACACTAAAAATGTGGCGGTTATTCTATCAGTACTACTTTGAATAACAAATGCAGTAATAAAAAAACCCAGCATTTGCTGGGTTTTTCTTCAATTATTTAAACTGCTATTGGGCGATGCCCACACAAGGCTGGACTACAGACGAATCTCTGATCGAGACAGTAGCCTGCTGTTTACCCGCAGTTAATGCAAAGGTGGCCACTTGTTGCTGCATTTCGGCCGTCGCAGCAGCCGCTTTACCATCTGTGACACCTGGGATCTCACTTGGGCTGACGATAGAGCTATGATGACCTTTACTAAAGCGCACCGCGCCTGAGCCTTGAATCGTGCTATCGACGCATTCAAGACCTAGGTTGGCAATCAACGGCTCTGTACCTGATACAGGGAAGTTCTCAACTGCGTTAGGCAACACCTGATCCGGTAAATTGCTCTCATCCCCCGTCACTTCAATCAAATGGACAGGTAAACCACTCGCCTTTAGCGCAGCGGCATGGTTAATAGGATCGGCACCATCAACTACGGTTTGCACTGCAAAGGCAAATGTCGGTATAAATTGGCCATATACGGTTTTGACCAAAGCCAGATATTCATCGCTACCTGGCTCATAACCAGCGGTATTAGCCGCATCGACTAACGCTTGGAATGTCTCATTGGCAGTAATGTTCGCAAACAGCACAGGACCAAAAGTCGCTGAACCAATGAAAGTTCCGGCAAATCCCCCCGAAGGCGCAACTAGCGAAACGGCATTGAGTTTATGTACATAGCTTAAATCCATGCCATTAGGATGAGTCAAGCCCGAACTGGCATAAGTGGCAAAGTCAGTTCCCACTATTGCACCTAAACTCAGGCCTTGGGCACTAATTTGGGTAATATCAAACATCTGTGGTGCCTGAGCAGCGGCAAGCCCACCCGCTAAACCAGTAAGCGCGGCGCGCAATCCTAAATGGTCAACAGTTGCTTGTCTGAAATTATCACGTACCGATAAGGTACTGTTGATATTGATAAAGACCAGTGGATCACCTTTGGCAAAAGCATCAGGTGTACCAACGACGGCGCCAAAAGAGGGATCAGTGGCTGACACCTCATAGGTACCATCACCATTGGCATCAAATGACCGTGCACCATGTAGCGGCATATCGATGGCTATAGTCGCAACTCCCATGGCAGCATAACTCCCGGCATAGGCAAGTGACATCTCTTTACCACCACCTAAACCATGCATAGCGATCGTTGTCGGCCAACCAGCAGTCGGCGCAGTAAAAGTCTGCCCTTGATCGGCATAAAACGCAGCCAATCGTTGTGCATTTGGCATAGAGATCAACACGGGGACCGTTTCACGGCCTGTCGGCACTGGAATGGGGTTAAACTTAGTCAAATGCTTGGCTTTATCGGCAGCCGTACCATCATCGAGCAGCCACGTTTTGCCTGCAAGCAACGCTGGATTACCTAACGCTTGGCTCGGATCGATACCCTGTGCTACCGCTTGCGCGCCAAAGTTTTGTTGGCTCATGGTGCCAGATTGAAGCGCTAACAGCACAGAGACAGGGCTGTCACCAACGGCTTTCCAATAACCATCAATCCCATTACAGAACGCCGAATTACAACTACCGTAAGTCGGTAATGACAACTCGGCAACATACACATCCGCCAGACTCGACACCACATAAGCCAGACCGTCAGCAGGCGTTAAGCCTGCCGCTTGGGCAACTGTTAACCCTAGCGGGTGTGGCTTGGGGACAGTAATGGAGGGCGCATAAGGCGAGCCTTCTTGTAGCATCAATAACTTGGTCGTCTCATAAACATCACTGATCGCTTGAGTGGTAAACAAAGCTGAGTAACTGATACTCGAAGAGTCAACACCATGGGCCGCTGCAATGCCTTTTTCGTAACTATTGACTAAACCTTGCAACATTAACTGCTCAGGCGTCTCTAAGGGCTTAGTTTCAATATCGAGCTTTAATAAGCCATAAGTCGAAGACGGCGCAAGCGCACGACCCTCTGAATCTTGAATAAGATTAGTAGTAGCATAAATATAAGATTGGTTTGCTTTAAGTGGTTTAAGCGGAATAACCGCAATGGTGCTACCCGATGTGGTCGTCACAAAATCAACACCAAATTGCAGCTCATCACCCACTTTACAGGCAGATGCTGATGCCGCAGCTTGGCACTCTGGATCGTTTGAGAGTGGTCCTCCGACCGTCGCTTCAAACAATCGCACCGCGCCTGGCTGAGCAACAGAGGCGGCATCTAAAGTCAGTGCCGCGCCATCATTATTAGTTGCCAGAGCAACATTAATCGAAATTGGCGATGTGGTAGACCACCCATCTAATGCGCCAATGGCGATGGTGGCATCGGTATAATCACCATTAGCCTCACTTGGAGCATCGGGATCTGAACTTTTAGGAATAGTGATAGTACCATCAAGTGTGCCGCTAAAAAGCAAATCGTTAGGTAACGGCACAGCACCATTAGCCGGATCAAATACTATCGTGGATTGAGGTGTCAACGGTTCGGTCTTATCAGCCAGTTGATCAACACTATCTTCGCTACAACCTGTCATTCCTAACGCGGATGCTATTGCGACACCCAAAAAGAGTCTTTTCATCTTTTTTCCCCAAATCTTGTTGTAATAATTTTGTTTTCCCCAAAAATTGGTCACAATAGTCTTCCTTGCGTGACCCCTAGGACTTTTTAAGTCCCTATCTCAGCTCAAGTTAACGTAAAATTATTGAGTTAGCTACATCTTTGTCACATTTAAAGCCGGGATAAAAGGTCACAACTTAATCGTTTGTTTTAAACAAGCGTTTTTGACTGTAATAAATCATAGAAATGGCGGGTAATTCCGCTAATAGGAAAAATTAACTCATGTTGGAATATCAGGCAGCAAAAGATTTACTTAAAGATAAAACCATTTTGGTTACTGGTGCAGGTGATGGCATTGGACGCGCAGCTGCACTGGCATACGCTGAGCATGGTGCCACGGTGATCTTATTAGGCAAAACGGTCAAAAAACTTGAAGCCGTGTATGATCAAATTGAACAAGCTGGTTACCCAAAACCTGCAATTGTGCCATTAGATTTGAAAGGCGCCACCGAACAGAACTATATCGATATGGCCGAAACCATCGAACAGCAATTCGGTCACCTAGATGGTTTACTACACAACGCCAGCTTATTAGGGGTGTTAGGCCCGTTTGAGCATATCTCACTCGATTCGGTAAGAGATGTACTACAAGTCAATGTGGTCGCCGAGATCATGATGACCAAGGCGTTATTACCCGTGATGAAAAAAGCGCCATCGGCATCTCTCATCTTTACTTCAAGTAGTGTTGGCCGTCAGGGACGTGCATTTTGGGGCGAATATGCTATCTCAAAATTCGCCACCGAAGGCATGATGCAATCCATTGCCCATGAATACCACGGCACTTCACTGCGCGCCAATAGCATCAACCCTGGGGCGACTCGCACAGGTATGCGCGCTAACGCTTACCCAGCAGAAAACCCACAAACATTGAAAACCCCAGAAGAGATCATGCCAACCTACTTATACTTAATGGGTGATGACTCTAGTGACATCACAGGCCAACAATTTAACGCTCAGTAGCCTGATTGAAGTATAAAAAAGGGAAGCTTGCGCTTCCCTTTTCTGTGCATAAACTATAAAAAAATGCTCTATTTATATTTACGCATCACTAAAGTGGCATTGGTACCACCAAACCCAAAGCTATTACTCATAATGGTATTTAGCTCTGCTTCACGATATTCAGTCACTATCGGCATATCTTTCGCTTTTTCATCGACGTTGTCGATATTGATGCTCGGCGCGATAAAGCCGCTTTCCATCATAATAAGGCTGTAGATCGCTTCATGTACACCAGCGGCTCCGAGAGCATGGCCCGTCAGTGACTTAGTAGAAGCTATCGGTGGAAGCTTATCACCAAAGGTTTCGGCTAATGCTTCTAGCTCACGCATATCTCCTACTGGCGTCGATGTACCATGGGTATTGATGTAATCGATAGGAGTATCGACATCAGCAAGTGCCATTTGCATACAACGCACTGCGCCTTCGCCTGATGGCGCAACCATGTCATAACCATCTGATGATGCGCCATAACCCACCACTTCGGCATAAATTTTTGCACCGCGCGCCAGCGCATGCTCAAGCTCTTCAACGACCACGATTCCACCGCCACCAGAGATAACAAAACCATCACGGTCAGCATCATAAGTGCGAGAGGCTTTTTCTGGGCAGTCGTTATACTTAGTCGATAGTGCGCCCATGGCGTCAAAGCCCATAGTCAAAGTCCAATCAACCTCTTCAGCACCACCAGCAAACACCATATCTTGTTTGCCCATCTGAATAAGCTCAACCGCATGTCCAATACAGTGCGCACTGGTAGCGCAAGCCGAGCTAATTGAATAGTTCATGCCTTTAATTTTGAATGGAGTTGCAAGGCAAGCGCTAGCCGTGCTCGACATAATACGTGGCACAATGTAAGGGCCAACGCGCTTAACGCCTTTTTCACGCAGGGTATCAGCAGCTTGTACCTGGTTGGCCGATGATGCGCCGCCCGTACCTGCGATAATACCAACGCGATGATGTGAGTATTGCTCTTCTGTTAGCCCTGCATCATTAATCGCTTGCTCCATGGCAATGTACGCATAAGCTGCGGCATCTCCCATGAAACGCAGTGCTTTACGATCAATATGTTCTTTCGGGTCTAACTTAATGTCGCCCCAAACATGGCTACGAAGCTTCATTTCTTCAAACTGATCTGAATGGGTGATTCCACTACGACCTGCTTTGAGTGACTCGGTGACTTCTTGCTTGTTATTACCAATACTTGAAACTATGCCAAGTCCGGTGATCACGACTCTTTTCATTATTTACTGTCCATTCCGTACGTTTAGTACCAATTTTGCTGGGCCAATAGTAGCGCTTTTAACGCAATTAAGTGGTCAGCTTTCCATAAAGGCAGGTAAAATAATGCCTAATATCATCGTCAGAGTAAAATCATTGGCTAACGAACCTGAAAATAAAACCCCAATTTGTGTAAATAAAAGTGTCATTGAATCAATTGTGGCACGTCTTTACCGTACAACACGCCTGCCTATGATGCTAGGTATCATAGGGCCAGGGCTTGAGTGTGTCATCAAACAGTTATTTAGCTATATCGCCCATACACCTCTACAAAGCCCATTGAGGTTGCACTACTTTATTGCACAGGCGAGTGATTTAAACTCGCTGGCGCAGCTATGCCAACCATTTGATGTCATTGTACAGCAGCTTGATGACATCGGCATATCGGCAGTGGCTGGCTGTCATCGGGTTATTGGCTTCGATGGTGCCTTATCGATAGATGTGCATATTGGCCAAACCATTCAAGCATTAAAACAACTCACCAATGCTGAGCAAACCTTTGGCGCTTGGATGTTCAGTAACACCCAAGCCCCTAAATTAGATCACCCGTTAGCATGGCAACTCGCAAGATTATCCGATGATGACGCAAGCGTGATATTGGCGGCCTCGCCTAATGGATCACTCAGTGCCTCGATGCAGCAACAGCTGAGTAACGTCACCCAGCTTTGTGGCTTTCGTTTATTACAGTGGCCGCTAGAACCGCTCAGTGAAATGACGCTCCTTAGCCATCCCGATCCAGTCAGTCTCGATATTGCTAAAAAAGAGCGCGCCGCATTACGTTACCAGCAGCAACAAACCTTTGCCTATAATCCACTCAAAAGTGCCACAGAGGGTAATACCGCCATTATCGGCGGTGGGGTGGCCAGTGGCTGCTTGGCCTTATCACTTGCCGAGCGTGGTCAGGCACTGACGCTGTTTTGCATGGATAACGCCCCAGGCCAACAGGCCTCTGGTAATAAACAGGGGGCTATCTATCCGCTACTGACGCCTGAAGATGGCCCCTTGAGCCAGTTTTTTCTGCAAGGATATCTGTTTAGTCGGCAGCGGATTAATACTCTGGTTAAGCAAGGGTATAACATTAATCATGATTTTTGTGGTGTCTTACAAACAGGCCATGATGCTCGCAGTGCCAAGCGCTTGCATAAAATCATCACCGCCAGAGCCTGGGCCGACGCCATCGCCAAGCCTCTGACTGGCGCCCAAGCCAGTGCTATCGCAGGGATAGAGATAGGCATAGACGCTATCTATTACCCCTTGGGGGGCTGGGTTAATCCGCAGCAGCTGACCACCGCCGCCATAGAACAAGCCACAACACTCAGTGATGTGACGTGCCACTTTAATACCCAAGTGACCGCCATTGAGCGGCGTAATGAACAGTGGTACATCAACGCACAAGTGGGTAATAAGCAACAAGCGTTTGGGCCATTTGCCAACCTGGTTCTGGCCAATGGTCGCCACTTAACCGATTTCTCACAAACCGCACAACTGCCGATCAGCGGCTTTAGGGGGCAAGTCAGCCATATTCCATCACGCTTTGCGCTTAAAAAGCTCACTACGGTATTGTGCTCTCACGGCTACTTAACGCCTGCCCATGACGAACTGCATTGCACTGGGGCTAGCTATATTAAAGATCCCGACAACCTAGATTACAGTGCGACCGAACAGTTTGATAACTTAGATAAAATACGCACCAGTTACCAAGCTGACTGGACTCAAGATGTCGATATTAGCGGCCATAGCGCCCGCGTGGGCGTGCGCATGGTGACCCGAGATCACGCCCCTATGATGGGCTGCGCGCCAGATTATGATGCCATCATCGACACCTACCAAACCCAGCAGCACACCAAATCGAGTGCGCAGTATTGGCAACATACCCAGGCACCGATCCACGATGGACTCTTTATATTAGGAGGGTTGGGTTCGCGCGGTCTGACCTCGGGCCCATTAGCGGCAGAGCTGCTAGCGGCGCAAATGTGCGGCGAATTGATCCCGACCACGACACCCATTTTAGGCTTGTTGAACCCTAACCGTATGTGGATGAGAAAATTAATCAAGGGCAAAGCTCTGATGTGAAATCAGGTTACTTAATGTAAGTAAATAAAGTAAGAATGGTGGTGACGGGGTAAACAGCTGATATTATTGGATATATTTTTGGTGAATAGTAACAGCAATGGATTACGTAAGGCTAAATAAGCTTGCTATGCAACATGGCTAACATAAAACAGATAGGGCCTAAGTTAACAATTAAGGTGAACGATTAAGCGTGTGCAAAAAGTTAAATCACCCAAACGCTATGTCACCCTTTGCCTATCAACTTCTAACGCAGCAACCTCTTGCCCTATGCCGACTAGCGTTGGTCATAGGGCGAAGGTTGAGAATGAGCTTAGCTTATAACGTGGCGCTGGTTTTCACTTTGACGCGATTATTGGTATCGCGACTTTGACGGATCAACTCATCGCTGCCAGTGGGCTCACCTTTAGCTAACCTGTCATATAACAGCACATTGACTGACGATGCTAAGTTCATACACCCCACAGTGGGCATATAAACTACCGCATCTGCGCGATCAATCAAATACTGATCAATCGTGCCATCTTCGGGGCCAAACAGATAGATGGCCTTATCAGGGTGCTGAAATTCAGGCAGCGGAATAGCCCCTTCGACTAAATCAACGCAGATCACTTGTGTATCGGCATCAAGCCCCTCAAGCAGACATTCGACACCCGTTAAGGGGATCGTTAGTCCCGCCCCTTTGGTATCGGTATTGTATTGCTCACCACGATGCTTGGCTGCGAGTGCATAACGTTTACCCGTATAAGTGACGGCATCGGCGCGGTAACAGCCTGCAGCGCGCATAACGCCACCCACATTAGTGGGGCTTTTAGGATTAACTAACCCTATCGTCACAAACGAATCGCATGGCATGATTACTGGGCTTCCAAGGTGGCAATTTTTTCGCTTAATTCATTCCAAGCACCTTGCACTAATAAAAAGTCGGCTGGCGCGAGCTCCGTTTTAGCGGTTTCCAAACAAACCTGCATCTTGGCATCTAGTGCTTGATGGTCTTGCTCTGTTTGAGCTTCTAACTGCGACAACACCACGGCAAAATGGCCTTGTAAATAACCACTGGCAAACAGTTGATCGTCATCGCCCTGCGCTACTTTTGTTGCAATCCATTGATCTAATGCTTGTTCGTACTGCTCTAACATGGTTTCTCCAATCAATTAACAGCGTATTGCCGCTTAACTTATCTTGAGACAAGATCAGGGTTAGCCACCTGATACATGACATAATCGCGGTATCCCGTGACGACTTTATAATAGCCGCACAATTCAGCGTCGAGTTCTGGGTCGCCACTATCCACAATTAAGGGGCGTCCTTCAAGTGCTTTTAGTTTAGTTTTTGTGGCTAAGATAATAATATTCTCTTTACCAACGGCGCGGATAAGCCGACTCGACAGCTGTTGGTTACCGCGGCCTAAAATATGGCCTTGTCCGCCGATGAGGGTGATCACCAATTTACATTGCCTATCTTGGGTCAATTCAAGCAGCTCGCTGGCGGTTAAATCGCTACCAACCAACTGACGGTGCGCGATCAGATCGACCCCAAGCAGCGTATTCGCTAAGCCCAGCTCTTGCATAACCGCAGCCACAGTACTGCCAGAACCCATGATAAAAAGCTCATCTTCCATCTGCTCTATTACGTGTGCAGCAATATCGCTAAGCACTAGCTCATCGACCTCTTTACCGCCCATTTTTACGGCTTGGATATAGCGTGGCTCCGCTGGGACTAACATTTCACCAAAGCGGCGCGCCTTTACCGTCCCCTGCCGAAAAGCCACTTCGTCAATATCCATCACATCACCCGTCATTAAGCTGACCAACTCGCCGTCTAATAGCAACTTGATCACCATGCCAGAAGCGTGGGGAGTAATACCATAAACGCCCGAGTGTATTTTGACCCCTGCAGGTACGCCGAGCACTGGCAAGGTCTCATCAACCACGGCAAAGATATCCCGAGCGGTACCATCGCCACCCGCAAACAGCAGCAGATCGACCCCAGAGGCTTGTATGGCTCTGACCGCATCTTGGGTATCTCGCGCCTCTGTCTCTACTGCGCTGTGATATGCCACTTGATGGTTAAAGCCCAATTGCAGCGCAACCTCTTCGCCCATAGCACCAGAGGCGGTGATCAGCTCCACTTTATCTCGATAAGGTAAAATCACCTCTAATGCTTGAGCCAGACGCAAATGCGCTTTAGGCTCAGCGCCGCGAGCCATCGCCTCAGCCGCCACGCCATCACTGCCCTTTAAGGCAACACTGCCCCCAAGTCCAGCCAGAGGGTTAATGATAACCCCCAAGCGAAATGTGCTACTCATCAAACACTTCTCCCTGTTTTATACTTTGCACTAATTTGATTGGCTTTCGCCTTAGGCGTTCGCAGTCTTCGGGTTACTCGAATTAAGATTAGGAATACATAATACCGCTAACATAGATAAGCCAGCGCACGCGGCGGCAACCGCCCAACTGAGCCACGCTTGCGAACCATCACCCCAAATAAAGCCACATAACCAGGTGCCCAATGCGCCGCCCACTCCAAAGCTAAGGCTGGCATACAGCGCTTGGCCCTTACTGCGGTGACGAATATCAAATTTTTGGTGCACAAACTGAATCGACGCCGCGTGCACTAAACCAAAGGTAAAGGCATGCAAAAGTTGGCTCACGCCAAGCCAGAACATATTGCCAACACAAAAAGCCATCAATAACCAACGCACAGCACTAAAGCCAACACTGACCACCAATAATGTCTTCACCCCGTAACGCCCCATGAGTCGCGGCGCAAACATAAACATCACAATTTCAGCCAGCACTCCCAGCGCAACATACACGCCAGCGGTGGATTCGCTATAACCGACCTGCTTGAGATACAGCACAAAAAAGCCATAAAAAGGCCCGGCGCTCATTTGCAATAACAGTGCCGACACCAAAAACCAAAAAATTCCCTTATCGATTTTAAGGGGTTCAACCGAGGTCAGTTTGTCCACCATCACTCGAGTGTTAGGCAGTGACAATGAACAACCCAGCAGACATAAAAACAAGCCCAGCCCGACAAAAGGAAGAATTTCGGTGCCAAAATAGCTGATACCAAAACCCACACTGACCACGAACACCAGATAACCAACACTGCCAAAACTGCGGATTTTACCGTATTTACTGGTGTTTTCGCCCAAGGTTTCTAGCGTGATCACTTCTAACTGCGCCAAAATAGCATTCCAGAAGAAGGTGTAAATACTGAGGCTAATAGCAAGGTAGACAAAACCACCGTGGTAGAAAAAGCTTAAAAACGCCACCGCCGAGCAGCCAGCGCCGAGCTTAACCAGTTGACCGCGCATGCCGGTTTTATCGGCGACCATGGCCCATACATTGGGGGCAATAATTCGAGTGGCCATTAGAATCGCCAATAAGAAGCCAATTTCTTGCGCCTCAAAGCCTCGATGCTCGAAAAATACGCCAAGATAAGGGACTAATACCCCGAGAATTGCGAAGAAGAAAAAATAACAAGCGCTGATCCAGCGCAAGGAGTGAAAAGTATCTGCTTGTTGCATGTGTTAGGCTCAATCAACTCATTAATTATCTGATGTACAACAAAAGAAGGCACATACTATGTGCCCTCTTTTACGTCACTGATTGAGATTATCTCATCCCAATAACCGGGGTTTCGCTGTGTACATCGGCATTTTGTGCACGGTGACGTAACAGGTGATCCATAAGAACAATGGCCAACATCGCTTCGGCAATGGGCACGGCGCGGATCCCGACGCACGGGTCGTGTCGTCCTTTGGTCACCACTTCAGACTCTTCACCTTGGACCGTCATGCTCTCGCCCGGCACACTGATGCTGGAGGTGGGCTTCATGGCAATATGGGCCACTATCGGCTGACCTGAGGAGATCCCCCCCAAGATGCCGCCGGCATGATTAGATGCAAAACCTTGAGGTGACATTAAGTCACGATGCTCGGAGCCTTTTTGGTTAACCACCTCAAATCCATCGCCAATCTCGACGCCTTTTACCGCGTTGATCCCCATTAACGCATGCGCAATATCGGCATCGAGCCTATCAAATACAGGCTCACCTAATCCCACCGGCACATTAGTTGCCACCACAGACACCTTAGCCCCAATCGAATCACCACTCTTTTTCAAGTCGCGCATGTAATCATCAAGGGCGACTAACTTATCGGCATCAGGAAAGAAAAACGCATTTTGCTCGACCTGAGCTAAATCGACTTTGTCAGCCTCAATCGGCCCTAACGCACTGAGATAACCGTGAATGTCGATACCATGCACTTGCTTTAAATACTTTTTAGCAACGGCGCCAGCAGCAACACGCATGGCCGTTTCACGTGCCGATGAACGTCCCCCACCGCGGTAATCCCGCAGGCCATATTTTTGCTGATAGGTATAATCGGCATGTCCTGGACGAAACTGATCTTTAATGTTGGAGTAATCTTGACTGCGTTGGTCGGTATTTTGAATCACTAAACCGATCGAGGTGCCTGTGGTTTTCCCTTCAAACACCCCTGAGAGAATTTGCACTTCGTCGGCTTCACGTCGTGCAGTGGTATAGCGAGATGTTCCGGGGCGGCGACGGTCAAGATCCTGTTGCATATCGGCCTCATTGAGCATCAATCCCGGAGGGCATCCGTCAATAATACACCCCAAAGCCTTACCATGGCTTTCACCAAATGTAGTCACTACAAAATTTTGACCAATACTGTTTCCCGACATCTGCTTTATGCACCTCAATGTTGTTAGACGTTTTCAAGCCTAGCCTAATGGTTAATTACCCACTAGGTTGACTTATCCCTAAACCCACAAATGGTTATTATTCACTATCTTTGTAGATGGCGAACAGTGATTCATTTTCAACTAGCTGATCATGAGTCAAAACAAATACCCCATCACCGCCGTTTTCAAAGTTCACCCAGGTAAACGGGACTTCGGGGAATTGCTCGATAAGGTGCACCATAGAATTACCGACTTCAACCACTAACAGGCCATCCTCAGTGAGGTAGTCTAGAGCATTGGCTAGAATACGCTTGGTTAAATCTAGGCCATCTCGCCCCGACGCTAACCCTAGCTCTGGCTCATGATGGTATTCATCTGGCATATCACCAATATCTTCAGCGTCGACATAAGGCGGATTAGAGACGATTAGGTCATATTGTGGCCCTTTAGGAATAGCACTAAAGAGATCCGATTCGATAGGAAAGACTCTATCCATCACGCCTAAGGTTTCAATGTTAATCTGTGCCACTTCTAATGCATCGGCGCTGATATCCAGTGCATCCACTTCGGCGTCTTCAAACTCATAAGCACAAGCGATGGCAATACAAGCACTACCGGTACATAGGTCAAGAATACGGTTAACCGGTTTGTTATAGAGCCAAGGGCTAAAGCGGTTCGCTATCATCTCGGCAATTGGCGAGCGCGGCACTAATACCCGCTCATCGACATAAAACTCAAGCCCTGCGAAATAGGCTTTATTGGTCAGGTAAGGAACAGGTAAACGTTCACGCACGCGACGTATGATCAGCTCAACAATTTTATGCTTTTCACTGCTGGTCAAATTAGAGTGAATGACCTGTTGGCCTATCTCTTCAGGAAGGTGTAGTGCATGAAACACTAATGCAATGGCTTCATCCCATGCGTTGTCGGTCCCGTGACCATAATAGATGTTAGCATCATTAAATCGGCTCACAGCCCAACGTAACATATCACCTATGGTGCGTAATTCGGTTACCGCTTCATCAACAAAAATCTTATCCAAAACATACTCCAGCTAGATAGTTCGATATCATTGTAACTGAACTCTATTCATATGGCATCGGATTCAATAAAATAGCCCCATGAATAAAGAAAAAGATGAAGGTCTGGCGCTTTTTTCGGCCCTGACCCAAGGCATAAAGCCGCTTAAACAAGATAAGCGTCATTTTTCGACGCCACAAAAAACCAAGCGGGAAGTGGAAACCAAAACCACAGAACTGCATGCCGACAGCTATTTTTCAGATACTTACCAACCATACTTGCCCACCGAGGGTGCAATGCGTTGGGCACGTGACGATGTCGACAGCTTTGAAATCAAGCGGCTACGCCGCGGTGATTACCAACCCGAACTGTTATTAGACCTCCATGGCATGCGCCAATCTGAGGCCAAATTAGAACTCGCTGCCCTGCTGCAAGCCTGCATAAAACAACATTGCGCATGCTGTTGTGTCATGCACGGCCATGGCACAGGCGTATTAAAACAAAATATTCCTATGTGGCTTGCCCAGCATCCGCATGTAAAGGCATTCCATAAGGCCCCTAAAGAGTGGGGCGGCGATGCTGCGCTGCTGGTGTTAGTCGATGTAGGCGAACTTCATGAGTGGGACTAGCCCACAAAAAAAGACGCTTTAAGCGTCTTTTTAAATGCCGAAATCTGTTTAATGCCGATAACGCTTAACGCAGGTAACTCTTAGTACAGATAACTTCTAGTATTCGATAATACTGATAAATCACCATAGAGACTTTATCATATTTTCCGCATTAGCCATTCATACCACGACTAACTCACAGTGTGAGGTGTATTTTGCCACGAGAGTGATGCCCTTTCGCCATGCTTATCTATCAAGGTGATCCCTGAAGTTGCAAATAACGGCGGCTCAATACCTGGCACTAATTCACTGACCATATAGCCAAGTAACGGCATGTGAGCAATCACTAGCACATTATCTGCCTTATATAATTCACCGTAAGCTAAAACAGTCTCGACCGCACGCTGCGGATCGGCTGATGGGGTTAAATCGTCCAGCACTTGCCAATGTCGAGGCTCAGGAAAGTGCTTACTCACTTCTTGCCAAGTTTGCTGAGCACGCAAATAGGGGCTAACCAAAACTAAATCAATATCAGTGACACGCCTCGCTAACCAATTGCTCATTAATTCGGTTTGGTGACGTCCAGTATCAGTCAATACCCGTTCCCGATCGGAATGTGCATTATACCCAGCGTCCCCATGTCGCATCAAAAAAAGCTGCATACTACTTCTCGCTACAATATATTTTTATTCTTCCTTGGCAATTGTAGCGCTAAAGTCAACCGTAACACACCTAAAGTCTGTTAATAATTAGTCGAATAGGCGATAAGGTATTTGCCAAAGTCGTTTTTCGAGACCACTATGTAGGCTTAATTGTTTTATTTACCCTTTAGCGAGCAACTTCTTTATTAGCGGGTTGCCATAACGGTTGGAGCCGCTCAATTGCCAACATCAACTTGTATCACTCAAAGCCCCAATGATCATCGTCAGTATCGCTATATGCAACTTAGCAATCGATTAAGGGTACTTTTAGTAGAAGATTGGCAAACCAACCAAGCCGCAGCTTCTATGGCGGTAAATGTGGGTCACTTTGACGATCCTAGCGCCCGCCCGGGTATGGCACACTTCTTAGAACATATGCTCTTTCTGGGTACCGAAAAATACCCCGATTCGGGCGAGTATCATGCATTTATTAATCAACATGGTGGCAGTAACAATGCATGGACGGGGACAGAGCAAACCAACTTCTTTTTTTCAATCGATGCCGACGTTTTTGAGGAGTCACTCGATCGCTTTAGTCAATTTTTTATTGCACCTTGTTTTAATCTCGATTTGGTTGACCGTGAGCGACACGCCATTGAATCGGAATTTAGCCTAAAACTGAAAGACGATATTCGCCGTGTGTATCAAGTGCAAAAAGAAACGGTAAATCCAGCTCATCCATTTAGTAAATTTTCCGTGGGTAATTTACAAACCTTATCCGGCAGCCAACAAACATTACGCGACGAGTTAGTGGCATTTTATCAGCAGCACTACAGCGCAAATTTAATGACACTTTGTTTGGTAGCGCCCTTACCTATTGATACATTAGCCCAATTAGCCAAGTGCTATTTCTCATCCATTGTGAATAATGATTTGCATAAACACTATCCTGCCACGCCGCTCTACCAAGCAGCACAGTTAGGCCAACAGATAAACATAGTGCCACTTAAAGAGCAGCGCAGAGTCGCAATTACCTTTCCGCTACCCGCCATTGACGGCTTCTATAAACGCAAGCCCCTCACTTTTATCAGCCATTTATTGGGTTACGAAGGTAAAGGCAGTTTACTCAGTTACTTAAAAAGTCAGGATTGGGCTGCAAATCTCTCGGCTGGCGGCGGCGTAAGTGGCTATAACTTTAAAGATTACAACATCAGTATTCAGTTAACCGATAAGGGACTTGCGCAACTCGATGATGTCATTCAAGCGACATTTGAATATTTAGCACTCATCAAAAATAGTGGCTTAGCCGCGTGGCGTTACCAAGAGCGGGCCAATCTATTAACCCTAGCGTTTAAGTACCAAGAGCAGATAAAAGCACTCGACTTAGCGAGTCATCTCAGTATTAACATGCACCATTATGATGTCGAAGATATCGTTTATGGCGATTACCGCATGGATGGCCTCGATATCGCAGAAACCCAAGCCTTATTGGCATTAATGACACCAGATAATCTGCGCATTCAGCTGATCTCGCCAGAACTCGACACCAACAGACAAGCGGCGTGGTATCACTCCCCTTATAAAATCAACCCCATTGATAAGGATCGTTTAACCCCATGGTACAACCCCACTATTCGTCAGGAGCTTAGTCTTCCAGAAGTTAACCCTTTTATTATTGCCGATTCAGTCGCAAGAAATGACAAAAGCCCGCACCATGTTCCTGTGATTGTCTGTCAAGAAAATGGCTACCGGATTTGGCATCGAAAAGACGATGAATTTAATGTACCGAAAGGACATATCTACCTATCCCTAGACTCACAACAAGCGACCGCCACTCCCCGTCATGCTGCGCTGACACGCTTATATGTCGAGATGTTGTTAGATTATTTGACAGAATACACTTACCCCGCCGAAGTGGCAGGACTCAGCTATAATATTTACCCCCATCAGGGCGGTATTACACTGCATTTAACCGGCTTTACCGGCAAACAAGAGGCTCTACTGGCGTTATTAATCAACAAAGCCAGAGAGCGTAATTTTACCCAAGAGCGTTTTAAACAAATTAAGAAGCAGATATTACGCAGCTGGTATAACCAAAGCCGTGCCAAACCTATCTCGCAATTATTTACCAGCTTAACGGTTACACTGCAACGACGCAGCTATGAGCCACTGCGCATGGCTGAAGAGTTAGAAAAAATCACCTTAGACGATCTGCACGAGCATATCAGCCGCTTCTATGAGAAGTTGCATTTGGAAGGGTTAGTCTATGGTGATTGGTTAACTAAAGAAGCTAAAGCCTTAGGTAAGCGACTCGAGCATATTTTGTCACTCGTCTCATCCCCTAGTGGCGAGTCTGAGCGCGAACTGATTAACCTTGAAAATATCGGCACCCTCATCAGAGAGGTACGCGTCGCACATCAAGATAGTAGCATCATCGTTTACTATCAATCGGCACAAGCATCGACGTTAAACATGGCATTATTTAGCTTGCTCAACCACACGATGTCGTCGACCTTTTTTCATGAACTGCGCACTAAACGTCAATTGGGTTACATGGTCGGTACTGGCTACTTACCACTCAATCGCTACCCTGGCATGATTTTCTATATTCAATCACCAACAACTGGGCCCCTGCAACTGCTGGAAGCGATTGATGAGTTTATCGCTGACTTTAATTATGCGGTGATGCAGATAACCAATACCCAGTGGGAACTCACCAAACAAGGCTTAATTAGCCAAATCATGGAACATGATCCCAACTTAAAAACCCGTGGCCAACGTTACTGGTCCAGTATTGGCAATAAAGATTATCAATTTAACCAACGAGAGCTCGTCGTAGAGCAAATAAAACAATTAACTCGTGCAGACTTAATCCAATTTATGATGCAAAAAATGCGCACTAAACATTGCGATCGTCTCGTATTATTTACCACGGGTGAGCAACATCAAAATCAGGAGCCACTCAACTCAGACAATATGATCACAGACCTGCGCTCATTTAAACAGCAAGCACCCAAATTTAGTTATTAACACCTGAACAATACACTAGGGCCTGTTGATCTTTGCTGGTTGAATGTTGTTCGAGACAAAAACGTGTTAATCGAGGCGACTGGATTGCAGCCTGGTCATCTAAGCAAAATTCACTTAACAAAGAGTAAAACGTTTTTTAGCCGACCCCTTCGGCAGCGTTCGTTGGGTATTTCTACGGCGTTCTCAGCTTTTTATGTAGAATAACTACACCACAAAGCTTCTGCCTTGTATAAATACCCAACAATTCACTGTAAAAACAACCTTGAAAGGTCAACAGGCCCTAGGGCAACTCCTTATTTTGAACCGAGCTTGGCATCAGTTCAGCATGATGCAAGCAAACCATATGCCGAACACCCAAGGCAAGCCTTTGATACAAAAGGATTAATATGAAAGGCATGTAAAAATCATCAAGAAAACTGATTAATCCATCCATTATTTACCGTCTTATCTTTACACCATGAAACAGCTCATCTAACACATAGTGTACTTATTCGATGGCGCAAGGCATTAAAAGCAAATGAAAATAACAATGATTAACATACAAAAAAATTCAGTGTTCTTTTGACAAATCATTCACTTTCTGGAAAAGTAGGTTAACTACATGCTGCCTAAGCACTACTGGCTAATAATCAAACTAATAATTATGCCTAATCCCTTGAAAAATTTATTACTAATTCTTTTTTTTACACTATCTTTTTCTGGTTTATCCCTCGCCAGCGAAGCCCTTCTAAATGTCGATCATTACAATGTGCCAGAAGGATTATCCCAAAGTACTGTGACATCAGTAGTAGAAGATAAATATGGCTATGTCTGGGTAGGTACTCTAAATGGTTTAAATCGATTTGACGGTAGTAAATTTAAACACTTCTATTCTGAAAATAACGACTACTCTCTCCCTAGTTCATTTATCAGAAGTCTATATATTGATAAAAGTGGACGTTTACTCATAGGCACCGATAAAGGACTTGTTAGCTATAATTATGAATTAGAAAAATTCATAAATCATAACAATGTATTAAAAATAGAAAAAACTGCAATTTGGTCTATTAATGAAAGTAAAAACACAATAATAATTGGAACTGAGCAAGATATAATAGAAATCGACCACGAACTCAGAACAAAGCTAAACTCTATAAAAGTTGAGGCTAGTGGGTTAAAAAAAATAATACCAATAGGCTCAAGTTATTTCGCTATAACTTACAATGGCAGTATTTACAAAATAACAGATAACTCCGTGGTCAACCTAGGAAAGTATGAAGGTTTAATAAAATATGAAAATTCAGTATATGGATGGATTGGTAACACTCTTGAAAATTTAGAATCAAAAGAAGATATTGAGATATTAAAAAACACTAAGTCTATACTCGAGTACGGCAATGATATCATAGCATTTAAGGATGGAGTACTATATTCAATAATCGAAGGTGCGATCTATAAATTAGGCAAAACAGAGGGTGATATACAAAAAAATAACGACGTTAGACTTTTCCTAGGTAATAGTGGTATATATATAGCCACACAAAACAATGGGCTTTCATTTATAAGCAGTAAGAAGAACACATTAAAAACATTTAACTCATCAAATAATGTATGGTCAATAAACAGCTTGACAGACAACAAGCTTCTAATTACCTCTGATTCTAATTTAATAAAAATATATGACACTTCGTTAAATGAAATAATTTCATATGATTCTGGTGTCTCTGGGCCGAAATCAGCAATATTAAAAAAAGACTTACTTTATGTTGCAACTCAATCCGGCCTAATTTCTATAAATATAAAAAACAACAAAAAAACTACTATAAACAATAATGAGTTCTTTGTAGTCAAAAATATCTTTGGAACTAATAATGTTGTGGCTGGTACAACAGACGGTAAAATAGTTAAAATAAACACTGAGAACAATGAAGTTGAAAAGTTCGATATTGATATAGGCAACCCAATATTTGATATAAACATAATGGACGATGAATATTTAATCGCAACTCAAGGAGGTTTATTTAAACTAAAAAATGGAAAGTTAGAGAAAATATTTAAAGAAGACCTTACCATAAGTATTTACCGAGATGATAATGCAATTTACTTTGGGACAAGAACATCGTTATACAAAATAAAAAACAATACATTAACAAAAATAATAGACAGCAACAAACCAATCTATGCGATTGAAGCCAAAGAAGATTTAATTATTTCATCATCAAACTCAGAAATTGCATTCACGAACAAAATAACAGACAAAACTACAATCCTTAATTCAAATTATGGAAGTCAAGATGAATATAACGTACAAGCCATTTCAATTGTTGGAGATAATATATATATAGGCGGAATATCAGGAATAACGAAAGCATCAATTTCTGAAGTAAAACAAGCGATAAAGTTAGCCACTCCACCAAATGTAATGTTAGATGAACTATTAATATTCAACATACCTGAAAGAATAAATAACGGCATACTAAACAAAAGCTTACAGTTTTCAAAAAAAATAAAAATAAAATATTCAGACTACCCGTTCTCATTTCGATTTAATTCTCCAGGTAACCTTGACAAAAACTTGCAGTATACCTATCAAATGGTAGGGTTATCAGATAATTGGCTAACATCGAAAGGCATAAACTCAGCAACATATACGAATCTATCACCAGGTGAATACACTTTTAATGTAAGGGCCATTGATTCGCTCACGAATCAATTAGGACCAATTAAATCAATAGATGTTGAAATAACGCCACCTTGGTGGCTATCATTTCAAGCTAAGTTCGTTTATTTCTCCACCTTTTTAATCATTAGTGGTCTTATTGCCAAAGCAGTACTCAAAAAACGAGAAATACAACGCCAAATAGCTAAATCCGAAGAGCGCTTAAAATTATCACTCTGGGGAAGTGGCGATGAGATGTGGGACTGGGATATAGAAACGGGGCAAATTTATCGCTCAAATATCTGGGGATCATTAGAGTTTCCCCGCGACGGCCAGCGCTCTGGAGAGCATGGACAAGAAAGCAATATTCACCCAATGGATCAAGAGCGTGTCAATACCGCACTGAACAAACACTTCTATGGTGAAACCGATCATTTCGAAGCAGCCTATCGCGTGAAAGGCAAAGATGAACAATGGGTATGGATTTTAGATAGAGCAAAAATCGTCGAGCGCGATGAAAATGATAAAGCACTGCGCATGACTGGCACTATCAAAAACATCAGTAATTTCAAGCAGGCAGAAGAGCAATTAAGGTTATTTGAACGTGCAATTGAGAATATCTCTGAAGGCATGTTTATTTTAGACAATGAATTTAAGTTTGTTGAGGTCAACGAAGCTTGTTGTGATTTATGTGAAAGAAGCCGCACTGACTTTATCGGCTCACTATTTAAGTTCGATCTCTATCCAGAAAGTTACTCTCAACAGATCCGTTTAATATTACAACAACAAGGCAGTTGGAGTAATGAAGTCGAATCACCTAAGGGGATTAATAACAGCTTTTTGATGGAACTCACGGTCGATGCCATTTACGATGAGCAAGGAGTGCTCTCTCATTATGTTGGTGTATTTTCTGATATTTCACGCCGTAAACAACAAGAAGAAGAGCTGAGGAAGCTCACCAACAATGATTTATTAACCAATCTCCCCAATCGCTCGAGTTTAATGGTGACATTAGGAAATCTAGTCAAAAAGGATACCCATCATACTTTAATGATCCTCGACCTAGATAACTTCAAAAAAATTAATGATTCATTAGGACATCAAGTTGGCGATGAACTACTGATTAAAGTAGCCCATAGAATAGAAGCAACCGTACCAAGCCATACTAGTATCTATCGGTTAGGAGGTGATGAATTTGCCATCCTTATCGATAATAATCCTGATATTGGATCAAGTGCAATTATTGCAAATAATGTGGTAGATGCGTTTTCTAATCCTTTCGAGCTCACCAGAGACAGAGTTGTCGTTGGAGTCAGTATTGGTATTGTGCTGTATCCTGAAGATGATCAAAATGAACAAGCATTACTGCGAAAAGCCGATATCGCTATGTACCATGCTAAATCAGCTGGCGGTAATCGTTACCAATTTTATTCAGAATCGCTCAATCGCAATGCTATTCGCCAGCTGGAAGTTGAAAATCTGATAAGACAAGGGCTGAAAGATGATCTATTTGTGGTTTATTATCAGCCAAAAGTCGATCTCAAGTCGGGTAAAATGGCGGGAATGGAAGCGCTCGTTCGCTTAAATCACCCAACCCTAGGTTTAATTCCGCCTAACGAATTTATACCATTAGCTGAAGAAAATGGGCTTATAGTAGAAATTGGTGAAGTGGTAATGCGTAAAGCCTGCTTCGCGGCACAAAATTGGCGTAATCAAGGATTGTTTAATGGCCGTGTGGCCGTCAATTTATCATCGCTACAATTTGCACTACCCGATCTACAGCAACGTATAGAGTCAATTTTACGTCTCACTCAACTGCCCGCAAATAATCTCGAACTTGAAATTACCGAAGGAACCGTCATAAAACAGCCGGAAAAAGCCATAAAAGTGATGATGCAATTATCAAAAATGGGCGTCAGCCTAGCATTAGATGACTTTGGCACCGGGTATTCCTCACTCTCCTACCTTAAACGCTTTCCAATCAATACTCTAAAAATAGATAAGGCGTTTGTAGATGATATCGATAAATCTGATAGGGACTTAAAAATGGTCGACTCAATTATCACTATCGCCCACAACATGGGATTATCTGTCGTAGGCGAAGGCGTTGAAGACGCATCACAACTTAGTATATTAAAAGCCCTTAAATGCGAGGAGATACAAGGTTTTATATTCAGCAAGGCAGTTAATGAACATGACTTTAGTGAGCTTTTAAAGCAAGATAATTTACAGCAAAATTCAATCTATGATACTAAAAATGCATAGCCTTATCTGTAGTTTAGCTTCTACTTAAAGAGAAACAACACTTACGAGTTACAAGTAAAAGCAAATCAACCAACAAATTCAATTCTGGCATAACTTATGCTAACAACCTCTCAGGCGTCAACAATTTGTTGGCAATCACAAAACAATTAACACTGAGAGATATAACATTATGATCACCGGAATTGTTACAGCCATCGTTTTAGCAACCTCATGCTCATTAACTGCTGACATAATTGAGCACGATACTTATACATCAAGCCAAATAACTGGTATTCCTAACGTTAAGTTTAAACCTGTAGCTGTAGCTGGTATTCCCAACGTTAAATTTAAGCCTGTAGCTGTGGCCGGTATTCC
>NZ_QPQT01000017.1 GCF_003605125.1 Shewanella algidipiscicola | reverse complement strand
GATAGGCAAGGTGTGTAAGCGTTGTGAGGCGTTGAGCTAACTTGTACTAATGACCCGTGAGGCTTAACCATACAACCCAAAAGGGTTTCAGTTAATGGTTAACTTTAGCGAAAGAATACCGCCACTTGATTTAGTGTGACTCAATTTAAAACAGCTTTCTAAATTTCCAAATTTGGTTAATTACGCAGGTAATTGTTTGGCTGACAAAGCCGTAACGAGCGAAGCGCGGAGTGTACTTTAGTACATGAGCACTGTAGCGAGGAAACAATGCCGTCAGACGGACAATTAACCAGTAAGAATTTGTCTGGAAACCATAGCATTGTGGTACCACCTGATCCCATCCCGAACTCAGAAGTGAAACGCAATCGCGCCGATGGTAGTGTGGGGTCTCCCCATGTGAGAGTAGGTCATTTCCAGACGCCTAATACGATAAAGCCCGTTGCTAATGCAACGGGCTTTTTTCGTTTTAGCCTGGAGCTAACCACTCAAACATGGGGAGTAGGTGAGGCGTTTGCACACATCAAGCAGAGCTTGATGTTAATTAGGTAGGATGCTCTTTTTGACTTTTAATATTCACCACATCCATGTGGTAACTAGGTTTAGCTTACTATCTCTGTTGAGATGTCATATAGCGAAAGTTTTTATTTGGATTTTTCTGAATCGACTGCATTGATTTTAGCTTTAAATGCTTGACGTGTTTTTTCATCGGCTTGTTGATACCAAAAATCAAGCATTTGACCAACATTAATCTGAGTTGCATTATCTGGGCTACCAGTTGCAGCAACCTGTGTTGTTGATAAAGAGGTCGTGCTCGAGGCTAAATACGTTGCCATAGCTGGTGGTTGCCTCTTGATGGCTGCAGGTGCGGCGCTGAGGTTATATTGATTAATTTCTTCCCGGTAATTACGACCTATTTGGATGCCATCTTTAGTTAGGGTATCGATACGGTAGTCGACTTGCTGGCCATTGTCGTCGATGATGCTGACACTTGGACGTTGATTAAATCTATCAGCATCACTAGCAGAATTAATTTTGGGTAAAGTTATGCTGTATTGTGCATTTTGCCCCGTAAAGGTCACAATGACAGCTTCCGATATAAAGCGTTGGCGTTGTCCTTGATGGCGGAAGTTGGCTAGGTATTTGAACACTATCTGCTGTTGACCATCTTCTGCCGTTAAACGGGTTGCGTCAGTTTCTTGGGCATTGAATAACAAGGGTTCGGTATTCACGGGTAAGCTGACGCTGATTGCTGCAAGCGTTGTCGGCGCCATGAACATCGCGCTGATAAGCCCAAATTTAGAAAGTAAAGGATACGGTATTTTCATATAAAACTCAGATAATGATCAGCCCACAATTATATAGCACTTAAGTCAGGTTTTGAAAATGACGGTTAAACTCATAGACAACAATTTGTTTGGTGTGAGGGATTAATAACAGTAATTTAGCAGCGCTAGGGGTATAATTTATCTTGGTTTAATGATGGAGAGTGTTGTGCTGACTAAAATATTGGTGACCTTGTTAATTATTGCTGGTGCATTATTTTATGTTCGCAAACCGGCGCGTTCAGATCAGACGGAAACCGCTACTCAGTTTGGCCAGCGACTGTTATTTCGCTATGTTGCCATGGGTTTTGTGGTGCTGGCATTGTTCGGTAGTGCCGTGTATTGGTACTGGACATGGCAAGATGGAGAGCAGATTGTTAGTGTTAGCATTGTTTCGCCACTAGATAATAAAGTTAATATCTATCAAGTCCATAAGAGGGATATTAGTGAAAATGAGTTCACAACGGTCGAGGGTATTAAGATCCGTTTGTCGACTCAAGAGCGGATCATTATTGCGCCAACTGACGCTAAATAAGACACTCTATTTGTTATTAAGTTGATATGGAATAACTCCTCTGGGCAATTATTTATATTTAAGCTATCGCAGATGTCGCTAGGTTTACCCTAAATACTAGCCAATTGAACTTAATTCGGTACAATAAAGCTCTATTTTACCCTGCGCTTTGGTGGCTTACCTTTCATCAGAGTGTCTTTTTCAGGAGGTCATATGATCACAGCTTATGTCTATGAAGAGAATAAGTTATCTATTGTTGAATTGAATGTACAAGATAGCGTACCTGAGGGGACATTATGGCTAGATCTTTTCAAACCTGAAGATGACGAACGTGAGTGGCTAAGAGGCTATTCATCTGAAGAATTGCCTGAAGAGGAAGACATTAACGAGATTGAGGCTTCTGCGCGTTTTTATCAAAACAAAGATGGATTACACATCAACTCTTTATTTCCCCAGCGTGTTGGACAAGATGTAAAAGGTGTCAACATTTCATTTAACCTTCGTAGTCATTTTTTGGTGACGTTACGTGAAGACGATGTCGGCCTTATTCGTTTACTGCGAAATTACCTGCGTTTGGGCCGGTTAGATGTTAAAACCCCACAAGCGTTATTTTTAGAACTATTCAATTTAAAAGTCGACTACTTATCTGATTTAATTGAAGATGTGTACTCTGTTCTCGAAAATGTTGGCGATAGAGTGTTTGAAAGTGACGAACTCGACGATGTGTTTAAATTAATCACCTTGCAGGAAGACTCTAACGGTAAAATCCGCCTCAGTTTGCTCGATACTCAGCGCTCATTGAGATACATACAACGTTATTATCGTGGCAAACTCACAGATGATGATTTAAAAGATCTGCGCGAAATGTTGTCTGACATCGAGTCTCTGATGCCACACAGTCAATTTATTTTCGATAAGTTAAACTTTTTACTTGATGCAGCCATGGGCTTTAGTGGTTTACAGCAAAATAAGATTATTAAGATCTTCTCAGTTGCTGCGGTGATTTTTCTGCCGCCGACCGTGATAGCGAGTGCTTATGGTATGAACTTTACCAATATGCCTGAATTGAGTTGGCAGTGGGGTTATCCTATGGCGATTTTGATGATGTTTGGAAGTGCCGCATCAACTTACTTCTTCTTTAAGCGTAAGGGCTGGCTATAGCCAGTGGCGGTTATATCCGCTGGTGAGGTAGTTAAACATTAAGCTTTTTTTCATTTGGGGATGACTAAATTAAGCATATTTGCTCAATTAAGTTGTTTTTATCAGTTGAACGGATTGTTCGCTGTTTGAGTGTTCTTGATTATGGTGTTAACGATAACCTTGGCCATACATTAATGGCTAACCCTAGTGGCTAAGAGTTGATTTTACTCATTTTAATTCGCTTAAATTGCAACACTTGGGCTTTATTATCGCGATAGGTTTGTGGATCCGATATCAGTTCATTAAGCGAGATGAACTTGTCATTCATTAACCTTAATGTCAAAAAACATCTTGCATAAGGGCTAGTGCAACGCGACATTTGTAAGGTGAGATGATGTTGCATCGATCTAAGCTGCGCACGTGTATTGGGCGCAGCTTCATCAATAAGCGCTTGATTTAGATTATGTTGCAGCGCAGTCAATTGCTCTGGCGCATGTTGTGCCAGCCAGCGCAAACTATCAAAATCTGGAAGTTCAACCATATTAGCGTAACCTTTATCTTGTATTTAGTGCTCAGCACTGGACTAATCATGCTTTTATTCTAGTAGTAGATAGTCAATAAAGGTAAGGTGGTCTCTGAGACTTAGGTGTATCTCAAGGACTGGGACAGTTGTGAGTTTATGGTTTAGCTGAGTTGCCAAAGTAATAGCTTACCCTTTCTCGTGGACTTAGATAATTATGGATTTTTTCTGGCAATGCCGATGGTGCTATACAACGTACAATGGTTAAACCTTCGGTTTCTAAATCGACGATAGGAGCTTGATCTTTAGGAACTTGGGCGTCATAAACTAAAATTCTTGGAAATAAGATTTTCTCTAAATTGACTGCCATGACCATGGCAAATTGTCCGCTAGACAGTTCAACTATGCTGCCGGGAGGGTAGATACCGAGCATTTTGATCAACTTACCAATGGCAGCTTGATTAAGCTTTTGTTTGTAGTTTTTATATATATGCGCTAAGGCTGCATAAGGGGTGCGAGCCTTTATTTGTCCATCTGGGTGACAGAGTTGATCATAGAGATTAACCGCTGCGACCAACTGTGTCGGCAGGCCTATTCCTTCCTCTGTTAGTCCGCGTGGATAGCCCGAGCCATCCAGTAATTCATGGTGATCGCGTACGATATCCAATGCACTACTCGGAAAATTATCCGCTAATCTTAATAGCCCTACACCCATTGTCGGGTGCTGTTTAATGAAATTCATTTCAGGTTGAGTCAGCGGGGTTTTCTTGCGCATCAATTGGGTTGGTACTTTTAGCTTGCCGGTGTCATGAAACAATGCACCTAAGCCTACTGCTTCTATATCGTTTCGAGACCACTCTAACTCCTTCGCAACCATCATAGAGAGTAAGGCCACATTGAGTGAGTGATGATAGATGCCGTCATCATCTTTAGCATCGGCCATGAGGTGTAAGACTAAGTTGTCTGAGTTGAGAAGTTGTTCTGCCATATCACTCACCAGCTCTTGTGCATCATTAATGGCGTTGAGCGGGCGAAGTTGCAATTTGCTAATGAGACTACGCATCATGGCGACTGAGCGGCCGAACTGTTGTTCGGTTTTTTGTAGATCGCGTCTGAGCCTTTGCAGGTATTCAATTCGATTTAACTTATTTTCGCTCATCTGTGCGCTTAGCACATCAAGATTTGCATTGGGTGCCGCGTCGTCAACCTTTTCGATTACGACTTTGCTTAATGGCGGTACACTGCTTTTCTCTAAGTCGACAAATACAAATTCGATGCCTAAGTTTTTAATCAATTCAATTTGTGTTTTTTGTTTTATCTTAAATGAGTTAAACAGGAAAGGGTGCTCTTTCCATGAGATAGGTAATCTCACAAAATTGCCTGTTTGCAATTGATTAACATTGACCTTGCAGCTTTTGCTCATGTGATATGTAATTTATCTAAATACGGCTGAGTATTTTATATCAAGTATCAAGCTTTACAATTCGTTAAGCGAGTTGTCAGCATAGATATAGTCAAAAAATTCAGAAACAGAGAGTGTTATCACACGGATGAGAGAGAAATGGCCTTAATTGCTGTGTTATTAAGTTAAGTTGTAACTCTATGGTCGTGGTGATTGGTCACAGGGCTCTGTTGCAGTAACAACATGCCCTTTAGATACAATAGTCGATTGTGACTGAAGGGGGGAGTTGTATTACGCAACCAGACTGGAGGCGGTTAAATTGGGATGGTGATAATAAATTTGGCACCTTCAAGGTCTGATGTTTCAATTGCCATATGGCCGTTATAGCTGATGACGATTTCATGACAGACCGCGAGGCCGATCCCTTGACCCGGTTTTTGTGTATCAGCGCGTACGCCTCTCTCGACAATACGTTGGCGGATAATGTCGACAACACCTGGGCCATCATCTTCAACGATCAACACAAACTCACCGTTGTCGCTGTAATAGGCACTGACCGCCACTTGGCTGATACACATCTTAAAGGCATTCTCCATTAAGTTGCCACACAGCTCCATTAAATCGCCTTTATCGCCAGGAAACACCTGCTCTTGGGGGATATTAGCGCTAAAGTTAACTTGTTTATCGCGGTAGACCTTAAATAGCATTTGCGCGAGTTGCTCAACTAATGGAGCAACTGAAGTTTGCTGTTGTTTCAGCCCTTTTCGTCCGAGCATCGCGCGTTTTAATTGATATTTTACCAGTAGATCCATTTGGCTAACTTGCTGCATGATTTTTTCGCTAGCGCTGTTTTTATCCAGGCTTGAATCATCGGTAATGGCGTGTACAGCGGCTAAGCGAGTTTTAAGGCTGTGGGCTAAGTCATTCATCGCATTTTGGTAACGCTCTTGCTGGGCGCTCGATTGCTGCAACAGTTGATTAAGTGCTTGTGTCACACCTTCAAGTTCAACCGGATAATCGTTGGATAATGCCTTGGCCTTACCACTGCTGACTTGTTGCAACTCGTTGCGCAGGCGTACCAATGGTCGCATCCCCCAATAAGCTGCACTGATCAACAATACGAATGCTAAACCCAATACCATGGCGAGGCGCCAATAAGTACGATGACTGAATTTATCTAGTTCTTGCTCTAATTTCTGTGCATCTTTCATCACCAATAAGTTGTATTTATTTTTGGCGATTTCGACTGACAACAGATAGACAAAGTAATTTTTATTATCGGCTAAGGTTAAATAGTAAGGTGGGGCGTCTGTCCTAATTTGGTTAAAACGCTCACAGGTGTCGAATAAGCCACGATCGGCAGCCAATGATGAGGTCCAAATCTGTGTGAAGGCTTCATTACAACTGGCGATGATATAACGCTTCGGGGTGTTATTTTCTGTCAGCCATTGGCTGTCATCTGGGATCAGGTTGTTTTCTTTTAATTCTGCGGCGACTTTGGGGATCTCTGCGATCAGCTGCGCAGTCTCTTCATTATAATTATTTTGGGCATAGAGAATATTGACCAGCCAAGCTAAGCCAAAGCCTACTAAAGCAATAATGGAGAGTGAGGTCAGAAATAACCGCGTCAGCAGGCGGCGTTTGAATTTGAACTTTAACTGCATACGAGATTAAACTTATAGCCTTGGCCACGGATGGTGGCGATAGGGTTGTCTAAGTCGCTCTTGGCAAGTTTTTTTCGTAGGCGGCTGACCATCACTTCAATGGTGTTCGGGTCACCCTCTTTATCGCCATAGATGACATCCAGCAGGCGCTGCTTGGCCACAACTTCATGACAATGACGCATGAGGTATTCTAATATTTGATATTCAAATGCGGTCACCTCCATCGGCTCACCATTGAGAGTGACTTGTTTAGCGGCTAGGTCCAGTAGCAATGGGCCACTGGTTATTTGTGGTTTAACAAAGCCAGCACTGCGGCGAACGAGCGCATCTAAACGTGCGACTAACTCCTCTTTTTGAAAAGGTTTAACCAGATAGTCATCGGCGCCTGCATTTAAGCCCTCGACTTTATCTTGCCAGTTCACCCGTGCGGTCAGAATAAGGATAGGCGCTTTAAGTCCTGCTTGTCTTAAGGTGTGAATAAGACTAATGCCATCTTGGTCGGGTAAGCCCAAATCGACAATGGCCACATCGATGGGATAATTTGTTGCTTGATAAAACCCCTCCTTGGCAGTGAGCGCCACTTGTATATTATTGCCTAAATCACTCAGTTGTACTTTGAGGTGATGGGATAAGATCGGGTCATCTTCCACAATCAAAATTCTCATTCGCGTATGCCTTAATTTTATGGGTGAGCTTATTTTAGTGTAACCACTTCTATTGCTGGTGCCAATTGAGCTAAGCCGTTAAAGCCATTAGTTTATAATCATTTAACTTAACCGTTGCTGACTTAACTTGCAGCGACTAATTTTATATTATCGATCGCCTTGGCGACTAAGCGTTGTATTATCTAGAAATTGGGGGGTAATGGGTAGAATCGCGTCCATATTAAATAAAAGGACTATGGTATGCTATGAACTAAAGCCGTTGTTATATTGTTAGCGTGTTGATGTTTACCTACTATATGGGCGGCGGGTTTTACGTTTACCGCCATTCCTGATGAAGATGTGAGTCAATGACAAACTCGTTTTCGCAAGGTGGCGCGTTATTTAGAAGCTGAGCTTGGGGTCAAGGTTAACTATATTCCGGGTTAAGTCTTATGCGGCTGCGGCTGCGGTTACAGCCTTTAGAAATAATCAAGTACAGTTAGCTTAGCTTGGTTTGGTGGGTTGTCGGGTGTACAAGCTAGACGCTTAGTGCCTAGTTCGAAGGCCATTGCCCAAGCCTTTGAAGATCAATCGTTTAAAAGTTATTTTATTGCCCATCATTCAGTGCCATTAATACCAACTGATCATTTTTCCTAATTTAAATGGTTACACATTTACCTTTGGTTCTAAAGGTTCTACATCGGGTCGATTGATGCCACAATTTTATATTGAGCGCAATTTGGGCAAAAAGGCCGCCGATATATTTATGCAGGTAGGTTTTTCTGACGATCACACTAGGACTATAGCTCAAGTTGAAGCGGGCGCTTATCAAGTCGGCGCGGTTAATTATAAGGTGTGGCAAAGTGCGGTGGAGAATGGGCAAGTTGACACAGATAAAGCGCGAGTCATCTGGGAAAGTCCTAGTTATCCCGATTATCAGTGGACGTTACGGGTTGGAGTTGATGAAACCTATGGCGCAGGTTTTGGCCAAAAAGTTAAAATGGCGCTACATAATATGAATCAACCCGACTTATTAGCGAGTTTTCCTCGGCAAGCTTTTGTCACTGCGGGTAACGAAGATGATGAGGCAATTGCTACGGTGGCACTTGCCATTGGTTTATTAGATTTAGGCCATGCTGACAATCGAAGAACTGTCGCTAAGTTATGGCAATAAACGGATATTCGATAAATGACTATTGATGATACACCCTAGCGAAAAACTGGCGATAGTGGGTGAGTCTGCTGCGGATAAGTTAACGTTACTTAAAACTATTTATCAATAGCTTAAAGGTAAGGCAGCCTTGCGTTGCCAGACATAAAGTCTAGTGGATGTCCTCAGTGTTTATCCTCACATTTATAGGCAACCATTGGGTGGACAACATCGACAATTTAGTGCGGCCTATGGCGATGCAGCTGATCTTATTTGTTCTGTTGGTTGGTACCATGTCATTGAAGGGGAGGTTTGCCGTTGCCTTGGTATTTGTTGGCGGCTTGGCGCACACTGCTGGCAATCAGATGTATCGACGATGACATTAAGTGAGTTAAAGATAATCGCTCGGGGTCTGTCTGGTCCAGATACGGCTATAGGCCATCAACTGCGGATAAAAAGTGCGAAAAGCAATTTCGATGTCGATATCCATTTTGATCACTGTGTCTACCGCCCCGTCAAAAATATCAGGTTTTGATACGCGCTTGGCAACCGAGTTTATCGCTTGATGTAACCCGTCTTGATCTTCGTATGCCACAAGCCAATTCTGCTGGCGCATAGCGGGGATAATATCAAGCAGATTTTGTGGCAGATGCGGCGTGGCTTCTAGTGTTGTATAGGCGTGATCGGCAAACTGACTTAAGGATTGGTTATGGTACTCATCCCAATATTTAGCCAGCATATGATCGAAGGCTAAATCGATTAATATCGGCGCAGCTCGTTGCAGTTGCGCCGGAAACGCGGCGCGAAGCTCTTTGGTCAGCTCGTGACTGTTGGTGAGAGAAGCAATCTGTCTGTGCAACCAAATACCTTGTTGTAATGGCTTTGGATGATCGCTGATCTTGCCTTTAGCAAAGTCACCTGCCAAGTTAGCGCCTAGAGAGGTTTTACTGTTGTCTGCGAGATGGAGATGAGCCAAAAAGTTCATTAGATATGATGTATTTTCTTTGTTAAAGCAGGGTTTTCACGTTATCATGCCCGCCGGTGCTAAGGAACCTTTATTTTATGCAGAGTGAGCGTACGATGCAATCATAGGCAACTTAAGGATGTGCGCCCAGTGAGTTTCCCTTCATATAAACTATTATCGGTTTTAAGGATCATGGATGATGTTTAACTGGTTTTCAAAGCTATTAGGTAAAAAAGAACAATCGCAACGTAAACGCGTGCAGGTTGATATTCCGATAGAACAGCATAGTTATCGCAAAGCTTTTTTTGACGTCAAACCTCACCAAGTTAGCGTTAAAGAGGATGAAAGCACTAACTAGTGGGTTAGCCTTGATCTTCTCTGTTTCTGCCAATAGACTAGCGGCCGATTTATGTTAAACAGAGACTAACTATGCGTGTTGCCGATTTTTGTTTTGACCTTCCTGACGAACTGATCGCTAGGTATCCTATGCCCGATCGCAGTAGTTCGCGTCTATTGGCCCTCGATGGTGCCAGCGGCGAGATAGCGGATAAACAGTTTACCGATATTTTACAGATGGTGAATCCAGGCGATCTAATGGTGTTTAACAATACCCGAGTGATCCCCGCACGCCTATTCGGTCAAAAGCAAACTGGCGGCAAATTAGAGATATTGGTTGAGCGTATGCTCGACGACAAACGCATTTTAGCCCATGTTCGCAGTTCAAAATCGCCCAAGCCAGGTAGCATAGTGTGCCTCGATGGCGGCTATGACATGACCATGATAGCGCGTCATGATACGCTGTTTGAGCTTGGGCTTAACAGTGACAAGACCATTTTAGAGGTGCTCGAAGAGGTAGGGCACATGCCATTACCGCCTTATATCGATCGCCCAGACGAAGATGCCGACAAAGAGCGCTACCAAACGGTTTACAATCAAAATCCAGGCGCGGTGGCGGCGCCTACCGCGGGATTGCATTTTGATGATGCTTTGCTTGCGGCTTTAAAGGATAAGGGCGTCAATATCGCCTTTGTGACTTTACATGTCGGCGCTGGCACCTTCCAACCTGTGCGGGTGGATAATATTCTCGAACATAAAATGCATTCGGAGTGGGCTGAGGTTTCGCAGCAAGTGGTTGATCAAATCACGGCCACCAAAGCGGCGGGTAAACGCGTGATAGCCGTGGGCACCACGTCAGTACGTTCACTGGAAAGTGCAGCGAAAGCCAGCCAAGGTGAACTGCAGCCTTTTAGCAGTGATACCGATATCTTTATTTATCCAGGTTATGAGTTTCAAATTGTTGATGCCATTGTCACCAATTTTCATCTGCCAGAGTCGACTTTGATTATGTTGATTAGTGCATTTGCCGGTTTCGATGAGGTCAAAAACGCCTATCAGCACGCGATCGCTCAAAAATACCGCTTTTTTAGCTATGGTGATGCCATGTTTGTGACTAAAAAACCGAACTCATAAGTGATTTTGCTTTAAAATACCTACCCACTATTTAGAGTGGGTATTTTTTTATGTTTTTTCAGGTTAAGGGTTGATACTCAATTGTTTGCCCTTATCTCTATTGTTCATTCGTGTCTAAAACCATAGGCACAATATTGGTGTCAGACTGTTTCTCTGGCGAGGTTAATTATGAAATTTGAATTAGATACAACCGATGGTCGAGCTCGTCGCGGTCGTTTAGTCTTCGAGCGTGGTACTGTCGAAACACCTGCGTTTATGCCTGTTGGTACCTACGGTACTGTGAAAGGGATGACGCCAGAAGAAGTGCGTGCCACTGGCGCCGATATTCTGCTGGGAAATACCTTCCACCTTTGGTTACGACCAGGCGAAGAGATCATGCGCAAGCATGGTGACTTACATGATTTTATGAACTGGCAACGTCCAATTTTGACCGATTCTGGCGGGTTCCAAGTCTTTAGTTTGGGTGATATTCGTAAGATCACCGAAGAGGGGGTGCATTTCCGTTCGCCAATCAATGGTGAAAAGATTTTCCTCGACCCTGAAAAGTCGATGCAAATTCAAGATTCGCTTGGCAGTGATGTGGTGATGATTTTTGACGAATGTACGCCATATCCTGCAACTGAAGATGAAGCGCGTAAGTCAATGCAGATGTCTTTGCGTTGGGCTCAGCGTTCACGTGATGAGTTCGATAGATTGGAAAACCCCAATTCCCTCTTTGGTATTATCCAAGGCGGTGTATACGAAGATTTACGTGATGAAAGTCTAGATGGGCTAGTTAACATTGGTTTTGATGGTTATGCCATCGGTGGTTTAGCGGTTGGCGAGCCAAAGGAAGATATGCACCGTATTTTGGAGCATGTGTGTCCTAAAATTCCAACCGATAAGCCACGTTACTTGATGGGGGTCGGTAAGCCAGAAGATTTAGTTGAGGGCGTACGTCGAGGCGTAGATATGTTTGACTGTGTTATGCCAACTCGCAATGCTCGCAATGGTCATCTGTTTACCAGTGAAGGCGTTATCAAGATCCGCAATGCGCGTCATCGTGATGACACTTCACCACTTGATACTAAATGTGATTGTTATACCTGTAAGAATTACTCACGGGCGTACCTGTATCATTTAGATCGTTGCAATGAAATTTTAGGAGCACGTTTAAATACCATCCACAACTTACGTTACTACCAAATGTTGATGGAAGGTTTGCGTGGCGCAATTGAGACAGGTACATTAGACGCCTTTGTTGAGGAGTTCTATACCAGTCAAGGTCGTGAAGTTCCTAAGTTATCCGATTAATACTTACAGCTAATAAGAAGAGAGAACTATGTTCATTTCAAATGCATATGCAAACGCAGCAGGCGCACCAGCAGGTGGTGGCACCATGGAACTGATTTTCATGTTGGTCATTTTTGGCTTGATTTTTTACTTTATGATTTTCCGCCCACAATCAAAGCGCGTTAAAGAACATAAGAACCTAATGAGCTCATTAAGCAAAGGTGACGAAGTGTTAACCAGCGGTGGGATCTTAGGTAAGATCGCGAAAATCAGTGATGACAATGATTATGTGTTACTTACCATCAATGAAACCAGCGAAATCACAATTAAAAAGGATTACATTGCGGCTGTTTTGCCTAAAGGGTCAATTAAGTCACTTTAAGTTGTAACAATAAGTCACTTTAAGCCAAGAGGGCGATGGTGTGTTAAATAAATACCCAATGTGGAAAAACCTAATGGTGATGTTCATCATCGCCATAGGTGCTTTCTACGCAATACCAAATTTATTTGGTGAAGACCATGCAGTGCAAGTGGTCGCGACACGTGGTGCCGAAGTTAGCGTATCGACTCAGACACAAGTCAATGAGTTATTGTCGACAAAAGGCATCGAAGTTAAGCGCTCTGAGCTGGAAAATGGTCAACTGTTAGTGCGTGTGGCTAATGCGGATCAACAATTACTCGCTAAAGAGGCCATTGCGGACTCACTCGGTGATAAGTATGTTGTCGCGCTCAACTTAGCCCCGGCAACGCCAAAGTGGTTAGAGTCACTGGGCGGTAGTCCAATGAAGCTAGGTCTTGATTTACGTGGTGGTGTGCACTTCTTAATGGAAGTGGACATGAGCGAAGCGATTCGTAAGATGACCGAGGCTAAAATCGCCGATTTTAGAACCGATCTTCGCAGCGAAAAAATTCGTTATGCCGGTATCCGTAATAGCGCTAAAGGCATTGAGATTAAATTCCGTGATGCCGATAGCCTTGCTAAAGCTGAACGTTTTCTTAAGACGCGCAGTAACGACATGGTGTTCAGCGATATCTCATCGAATGACAACTATTTGTTACTAGCGAACATGAGTGAAACTTACCTTAAGCAAATTAAGGAAGAAGCACTGCAGCAAAACATCACTACATTGCGTAATCGTGTTAACGAGTTGGGTGTGGCAGAACCTGTGGTTCAGCGCCAAGGGGCTGAACGCATCATCGTCGAATTGCCTGGTGTTCAAGATACCGCACGTGCCAAAGATATTTTAGGTGCAACGGCGTCAATTGAGTTCCATATGGTTGACGAAAAAGCCGATGCGGCTGCGATTGCCAGTGGGCGTATCTCTGCAGGTTCGCAAGTCTACAATCGTCGCCAAGGCGGTCAAGTGGTGCTGCAAAAAGCGGTCATGCTAACCGGTGATCATATTCAAGGTGCTCAACCTAGTTTTGATGAGTACAGCCGTCCACAAGTGTCGATTAACCTCGATGCTAAAGGTGGAACTATCTTCTCAAATGTGACCAAAGACAACATCGGCAAGCCGATGGCGACCTTGTTCATTGAGTATAAAGATAACGGCGAGAAAAACCCTGACGGCAGCGTAAAGATGGACAAAATTGAGGAAGTGATCTCAGTGGCGACCATTCAAGCGCGTTTGGGGCGTAACTTCGTCATCACAGGCCTAGATCATGCTGAAGCGCAAAACCTAGCCTTGCTGCTACGTGCTGGTGCGTTAATTGCTCCTGTATCGATTGTTGAAGAGCGTACGATTGGTCCAAGCCTTGGTGCTGAAAACATCGAAAACGGTGTTCAGGCAATGGTATGGGGTATGGCGGTTGTGCTTATCTTCATGCTGGTCTATTACCGTGGCTTTGGCTTGATAGCCAACCTTGCGTTAACCGCTAACCTCGTGATGGTGGTTGGCGTTATGTCGATGATCCCAGGCGCGGTATTAACCTTACCTGGTATTGCCGGTATGGTGTTAACTGTGGGGATGGCGGTTGATGGTAACGTGCTGATTTATGAGCGTATTCGTGAAGAACTTCGCGCGGGGCGCAGTGTGCAACAAGCGATACACGAAGGCTATGGTAATGCGTTTTCAACCATTGCCGATGCGAACATCACCACCTTTATGACAGCGTTAATTCTATTTGCCGTGGGTACCGGTGCCGTTAAAGGCTTCGCGGTGACACTGATGATAGGTATTGCCACGTCGATGTTTACCGCAATTGTCGGCACTCGCTCTATTGTGAATGCGATTTGGGGTGGTAAGCGCGTGAAGAAACTGTCTATTTAAGGGGAAGTTGACTATGTTCCAGATTTTATCAATAAAAGGCACGATCAACTTCTTACGCCATGCGTTGCCGATCAGCATCTTGTCACTGATCTTAGTGGTAGGTTCATTGGCCTCGTTAACGTTTAAAGGCATTAACTGGGGGTTAGATTTTACTGGTGGTACAGTGGTTGAGATGGAGTTTTCTCAACCGGTTGATCTTAACCAGTTACGCAGTGTGTTGACGTCAGATGCGACCGATGGCGCCGTGGTGCAGAACTTTGGTTCGAGCCGCGATGTGTTGGTGCGTTTACCGGTGAGAGCGGATATCAAGAGTGATACGCAAGTGGAACACGTGATGGAAGCCGCGAGTGCTATCGATCCTAGTGTGGTGCAAAAGCGTGTCGAGTTTGTTGGTCCGCAAGTGGGTAAGGAACTTGCTGAGCAAGGCGGTTTGGCGGTACTTGTTGCGTTGATCTGTATCCTCATCTATGTCTCTTTCCGCTTTGAGTGGCGTTTAGCCATGGGGTCGGTGGCCGCACTGGCTCACGATGTGATTGTGACCTTAGGGGTATTTTCGTTCTTCCAACTGGAATTCGACTTAACCGTGCTGGCGGGTTTACTCACAGTTGTCGGTTATTCACTTAACGACACTATCGTGGTATTTGACCGTATTCGTGAGAATTTCCTCAAGATGCGTAAAGGCACCCCTGAAGATATTGTCAATACCTCAATCACTCAAACCATGAGCCGTACCATTATTACCACAGGTACCACCTTGGTGGTTGTTGTGGCGCTATTTCTTAAGGGCGGCACCATGATCCATGGTTTTGCGACAGCCTTGCTGATGGGGATTTTTGTGGGTACTTTCTCATCGATTTACGTAGCGAGTTTCCTCGCTGTGAAATTGGGGATCAACCGCGAGCACATGATGCCTGTTGAGATTGAAAAAGAAGGCGCTGATCAAGATGCGTTAATGCCTTAAACAAAGATAAGCATGGGCGATAACGTCATTTATCGTCCTGCTTACTACAGTTGAATGTCACTAATCATGATGTTTAAGTCAAAAAGCCACATGTTGTGGCTTTTTTTACATTAAAATGTTGATTTTTTGATCGTATTTATCCTCGACAAACAACCCCTATTGACGCTAGGATGTTGGCGGCTATTTGATAGGCCTAACCGTTCGCAGTCTGAATTGTTGCAGTAGGAGAATACACATGGAAGATCGTACTAGATTAGTCGCCGGCGGCAACTTGTTACAAGCCCATAGCTGGAAAGGGATGCTTGAAGCTTGCGGTATTGAGGTTGAACTGCGTGGTGAAGCACTGCTAGGTGGGGTAGGAGAGCTGCCTGCCGATCTGCAAGATGTTGAACTTTGGGTCAGCGAATCTCAATATGAGGCGGCAAGAGCGCAGCTTGAAACCTTAAATACTGATAGTCCGCAATGGCAGTGCCTTAAGTGCCATGAGATGAATGAAGGCAGTTTTGAACTGTGTTGGCACTGTAGTGCCGAACGTAGCGAACGGCTCAGTTAATGCTGTGATTAAGCGATTACAGGTTTGATGAGTCAGTTTAATTAGCTTAATCTATTTTTACCCGCTAGTTGTTATGTTTATCGAGCGTCTCTTACGTCATCGTCTCAGCATATAACCTCACCTCTACGTATGTCATATGATTATTCTAAGTATGTCATATGATAAAAAAGACTCAGCTTTAGTGGATGTGAGTCTACCGTGCCAGTCGCCTTGTTTGTGTGCTAATGCTATTATTTGCTTACTATTTTGTCCTCGGCTTTAGCTAAAGAGAGCGCCTCCTTATGCAGTATTTTCCTCTATTTGTTGATACTCAATCCCTACGGGTTTTAATTATTGGTGCCGGTGAAGTGGCCAGTCGCAAATTGGATCTGCTGAGTCGAACCTTGGCCGAAATTGAGGTGATTGCCCCCGACATTTGTGATGAGGTGCGCTCTTATGCCAGACAAGGTCGGATCAGGCTGCACCAGCGAGCGGCCAACATTGATGACATCGCAAATGTCGATCTTGTATACCTAGCGACGGGCGATGATATATTTAACCGTGATATGGCACGACACGCGACCGCGCAGGGGATCTGGGTCAATGTGGTTGATTCACCTGATTTGTGCCGTTTTATTACGCCATCGATTGTTGACAGAGGTCGCCTTCAGGTGGCCATAAGCACAGCGGGTGCTGCCCCAGTATTTGCGCGCGAGCTACGTTCACGTTTAGAAAATTGGTTGCCTAATTCACTCAGTGAACTGTTTGATTTTATTGCCGAGAGGCGAGTCGAGGTGCAGCAACGTTTGCCTGACTTTAGGCTGCGTAAGCTATTTTGGGAGCAGTTTTTTATTAGTAACGGCGATAAGTTTGATGCTGATACGCCTAGGCGCTATGAAAATGCGTTTAGGCAGCTATCGAGTGAGGGGGAGATTTTATTGATTGACGATCAAACCAAAGTTGAGCTGCTACCGATTGCAGCCATGCCCTTATTACAGCGAATAGACACACTTTGTAGCGATATTGCGCTGCCTAGCGATTTAGTTGAATTAGTCCGCCGTGATGCGTCGCGAGCGAGTATACCTTCTCTGAGCGTTATCAATGCCCAGTATGCAAAAGGTGAGCGAGTGTTGCTGTATGCGCAGGTGGCGACGATTTCAAGGCTGGTGGCTCATTTTCCCATGGCGAAGTGGTTACGCGGTGGGTCGCTATAGCGCAATTGTACGCATTTCCACAGTACCGACTGTGTGTTGCTTGGCGTAATTAAGGTAAACTAGCCATATCATTCACAATTTTGATTAATATGGCCCCTAAAGCAACGGTTTACAAAGCCCACCTACAGATAGCCGATATGGATCGTGGATATTACCATGATCATAACCTTACCCTCGCACAGCATCCATCAGAAACCGATGCTCGCATGATGTTGCGCCTACTGGCATTTGCCCTTAATGCCAGCGATAGCTTGCAGTTTAGCAAAGGTTTATGTGTTGAAGATGAGCCAGAGTTATGGCAAAAATCATTAAGCGACGAAATAGAACTCTGGGTTGAGTTTGGTCAAAGTGATGAAAAATGGGTTCGAAAAGCCTGTGGCCGTTCAAAACAGGTGCAGTTATTTGCTTACGGTGGACGCAGCGTACCGATATGGTGGCAACAAAATCAACAAGCGTTTGCACGTTATCAGAATTTGAAAGTGTGGAATATCCCCGAAGAAGCGGTAAAAGCCATGGGGGAGCTGGTAAGTCGCAGCATGATAGTGCAATTTAACATTAGCGAAGGCGAAATTTGGATGTCTAATGATCTTGGCAGTGTGCAGATCGTTCCCGAGGTGCTAAAAGAGTAGTACTTACTTATATGTTGAGAGCTAAAAAAGCCAGTCTCAAGACTGGCTTTTTACCGTTTTGCAAGGTGACTGGTCCATGATTAGGTAGTTTCAGCCATAGACGTTCCATCTTCATCCTTAAATTTACTTTTTTCAACATGATAAGTGCGGTGATAACTAGAGTTGACACCACACCGGTAATCGTTGATAGCGTCATCGCTAGGCCAGCGTCTAAGGACGTCGAGTTGAGCTGGAAGCTTAATACCACTGTGCTCATCCACAGGACAGGCAACAGTGGCATATCATTGGCATTAAAGTTGAAAAATCGCTTGCTGCAAAGCCAAGTAATAGTGAATGTGCGCTCGGCACGATTAGCGCCATGGTTAATCCTACCGACATGAACAGCAATAATTCTTAAGAAGATGCTAATATTAAAGCCCGTTAACTTGCTAAGTAAGCCTGTAGGTGCAGAAATAAACACATCTGTTAAGTTAGCCATAAAATGAGCGACATAAAATGAGCGACATAAAAAAGAAGTGTTCCTATTATGGCATGGGCCAAGCCTTTGGCAGAGTGCTTGAAAGGGACTCTTGAGGAGCATAGCACTAGCTCTTAAGAGAGCACAACAGTTCACTTTGCGCTATAGCGCATGGTTTTACTATCAATTATAAGTTATAACATGCGTATTAATTAAATCTTTTTTGAGGTTAAGATGTCAGACTCAATTCATGGTCATCAAGTGATGCAACTCATGCTGTCATTAGGCGGCGCTATATCGAAAACAGAACTTATTAAATTAATGGCGACTCATTTTGGTGAACAGGCCACATATCATACGTGTTCGGCAACAGAGATGTCGGCTGAGCAACTGATTGCTTTTTTAGAGCGTAAAGGTAAGTTTACTGAGTCATCAATGGGGATTGAGACCGCTGCCGATAAGATTTGTCATCATTAGCCATTGCAGCGATAGGGCGGCGTCAGTATACGCTGTCCTACCACATCACTTACGTCTATCGAGTTAGTCTTGGCTTTCATCAATAAGTTGTTGTATGGCTTGTGGTGACTTGTCGGCAAAATCTTTTATCATCAACCGGATAAGTCGGGACTTGGCAATTTTTGCGTCACTGGCCAGTTGATTGAGCTGTGCGATACTGTTTTCGGTAAGGGTGAAGGTGGCGTGGCGAAAAATTTTACTAGATTGCTTTTTAAGGCTAACCGTTTGCTTGGCTTTGTGTTTCTTCTTCGTGCGTTGAGATAGGCTGGGTTGGCCAAATGCATAGTTATTGGCATCTTCGATAAACTCTTCGAGCGAGAGTTCCTTGCGCGGCTTAGGCTTACGCCGCTTAAGATCAGTTAAGCTCATAAGAATTTTCAGGTGGTATGGCGAGTAGTTCATCGCAAATAGCACGTATTTCGATGGCGGCTTTACCGTCGGGCTCAATTTCAAGTACCGATGAGCCTTGCTCTTCGCTATCGTCATAGATATTGCGGCTGAAAGTGACTGCATTTAATGCCCTTAGCCCAAAGGATTCGACCACCTCTTTGGCTTCTAAGATGCGCTTATACTGATTAGGCAATGATGGACATTGAGTTATAACTACTGCAGCGACCATTTTGGGATTGACCATCTTACAGGTACTGAGCATATCTTCCATGTGGGGTAGGGTTTTGAGATCGCGGCGTTTAGGCCGCAGTGGTAATAGCACATAGGTGGCTACCGACATGGCAGCACGCATGGCGAGGTTGTCTTGGCCGCCACAATCAACAATCACATAATCAAAGCGTTGATCGAGCCCGAGTAAATCGTTACGGATTTTACCGTATAGCTGAATGCAGTTGATGGTTGGGAGGTTGGGATCTTCATTACGAGCTTGGATCCAATCTGAAGTGGTGCGCTGTGGGTCACAATCTACCATTAACACATTCGCGTTATGTTTTTGAGTGATATGAACAGCAATATTTTGCGCCATACAGCTTTTTCCAGCGCCTCCTTTTTCACCGCCTACAAGCAAAATCATGTGTGTCTCTCCATCAAGTCGAGCGTTGGATTACTTAGCATTACATAAGTGTTTTTTAGTATAGATTAGCTCACTGAAATGACTAAATAATCTGCAACGCGGTGCGATAGTTTTCGCTATTTTGTTGTTGGCAGCGGCACACTTGAGCCTTAATTGTATTTTGTTTGTCGGTATTGTGGTTGAAGGTGATATCGAGTAATTCGCCTAAGGTAAAAGGTAGGTGATATTCGATGAGAATGCCCCGGCGAGAAAGGTCGGCACACAAGGCATCAGCATATTTAGTCTCGCCACTGGCATCTGTCCAAGCAATCTTAATTCGCTCCGACTCCATGTCTACCCGTAATGATTGACGACGTTCATCAAGCTCTTGCTGTAGGTTCATTGATATTCCTTGCTAGGTTGAGATAGTCCAATGGGTTAAAGCTAGCACAATTTGGGTGGGAAGCCATAGTGAAACAAACGGCGCTGAAAAAGCGCCGTTATGGTTTGATAAGCAAGTAATTATAAGTCATCGCTATTACGAGGATAGGGCAATTTAAGTTGACCCCAACGAATGACGATCACAGTGCCGGCGAGGACTAATGTTGAAACGGCAATCGCAAAAATACGCCAGTCGTCCATGCTCTTCATATCTAAAATCAGATATCGAGCGAGTGCAACAATGGCGATATACAGTGGCATTCGTACTGGCAGTTTTCCTGACTCAGCATAATTAGCCACCATGGCTAATACTTCGAGATAGATAAACAGCAGTAATAGATCTTCTAGCGCCACTTTGCGCATGATTATGATGTGTACGACCTCTTGTCCAATCGCCACCATAGTGGCAATGGCGATAATGATTAAGACGAAGTACTCAACAGCCTTGATGCTTTTTGAACCATAGCGAATATAAAGCTTTCCCATAAACAACTCTCATTAGTGTTTTTATAGATGGTATCAACAATTACGTATTGCGCTAGCAGATGTTTGTGATTTTATTCACAAAGTGATGCATTAATGTCCCAGATAAGGTGTGATTGAATCTCAATGTTATGTTGAGTCTGTCGGGTAAGGGATTCAATAGTGCTTAACTTTGAACACTAGCTTTGAAAATAGTGACGTGTAGCTTCAGTCTTGGATATGGTTGAACGGTAAAGGCTTACTATTTTCGGTGCAATACAAATTATCAGTAATGTTCGTAATACTTCAAGAATATGAGTAATAGCGTTAATCAGCGGTATTGATGGATTGCCATTCGCAGATTAGAGCATGAAGGGGAACAAGGACAAATATAAAAAACCGCTCATCAAGAGCGGTTTTAAATTGTTACGTTATCGCACGTTATCGAGGTAAAGGGACCTTAGGATCAACGCTTCAGTGCTTCACTGAGTAATGGACGAAAACTTTTAACCAATAATCCAGTCGCCTTAGGCGTGCCGGCAATGATGTTACCTGAACTCATATACCCATGGTTACCAGTAAAGTCGGTAACGGTACCACCGGCTTCGCGCACGATAAGGTCACCAGCAGCGATATCCCATGGTTTAAGACCTATTTCAAAAAACGCATCCATACGGCCAGCAGCCACATAGGCTAAATCGAGAGCCGCTGAGCCAGCACGACGCAAATCGGCACACATGCTGAAAGTTTCAGCAAATAGCTTCATGTAAGTTTCAGAATGTTGTTTGGCTTTGAACGGGAAACCTGTAGCAATAATTGTTTCATTCAAGTCGTTAGTTTTACTTACGCGCAAACGAAAATCGTTTAATTTTGCGCCTTTACCACGCACAGCGGTAAATAGCTCGTCACGAACAGGATCGTAAACGACAGCGACTTCGGTTTTGCCTTTGTATTGTACGGCAATGGATACCGAGAAATGAGGAATGCCCCTAACAAAGTTGTTGGTGCCATCCAAGGGATCAACAATCCACATATAGTCTTTATTGTCGCCCTTGTTTTCGCCACCTTCTTCGGCAACGATAGTGTGGTCTGGGTATGACTTGCGAATTTGATATGTAATTGCTGCTTCTGCTTCTTTATCCACGTTTGTTACGTAGTCATTGATACCTTTTGCGCTAATTTCTACACGGTCAAGTTCGGTGTAGGCGCGCATAATCGTTTGGCCGGCAGCGCGAGCGGCGCGCACAGCAATAGTCTGCATCGGATGCATTACAATCCCCTGGATGTTAAAGAACAGATATAAATAATCGGCGCACATTATACGAGATTTTACGGTTATATCAAATAGAGATTTTTATATAAGGGATCTGACTTCGCTGTGATACCATCAAGGGTACTGTTCTATAGATAGAAATTAAAAGTTTCATGCTTAGCAATATTCGTGTAGTTCTCGTAGGAACCTCCCATCCTGGTAATATTGGCTCTACCGCTCGTGCGATGAAGACCATGGGATTATCGACCCTGTATTTAGCCGAACCTAAAGTGGCGCCAGATGGCCACTCTGTTGCTCTGGCAGCTGGGGCATCAGATATCTTAAAGCATGCGGTGACGGTAGATTCGCTTGCCGATGCGATTGCAGATTGCAGCTTAGTCATTGCGACAAGTGCCCGTAGTCGCACCCTTGATTGGCCAATGCTTGATCCGCGTCAGGCTGGAGAAAAGCTGGTGGCCTCGGCAGTTAATGGGCCAGTGGCTATTGTATTTGGTCGTGAAAATAATGGTCTCTCTAACGAAGAGCTACAAAAGTGTAACTATCATGTGGCGATTCCGGCCAATCCTGAATACACCTCACTGAACTTAGCGCAAGCGGTGCAAATCATCTGTTATGAAGCGCGTGTTGCTTTCCTTAATCAGTCGCCTGAGGTGGTTGAAACCGTTGAATACCCTTTAGCAAAAGAGCAAGAGAACTTTTTTAATCATTTAGAAAACACCCTATTGTCGACAGGCTTTATTGTTAAACAGCACCCAGGGCAGGTGATGACTAAACTGCGTCGTCTGTTTAGTCGTGCCAGAATTGAAAGCCAAGAGATGAATATCTTGCGTGGTATTTTAACCTCTGTTGATAAAAAAGTGACCTTGGCCGATAACGCGCAACAAGCGCAATACGACCCAGCAGTTAAAAAGGAAGATTAAGTCCATGGGCGTCATATCCAGAATTAAAGATGATATCGAGTCTATTTATCACAGAGACCCTGCGGCAAATAGCACCTTAGAGATATTGATGAACTACCCAGGTATGCAAGCAATTTGGATACATCGCCTGAGTCATAAATTATGGAAACGCAAATGGCGCCTAACGGCTCGAGCGATATCGACTTTTTCTCGCTGGTTAACTGGTGTCGAGATCCATCCCGGCGCGACCATAGGAGATCGGTTTTTTATCGATCATGGTATGGGCGTTGTGATAGGGGAAACGGCTGAAATTGGTAATGATTGTACCCTTTATCATGGTGTGACCTTAGGGGGCACAACATGGCAAGCGGGTAAGCGTCACCCGACCTTGGGCGACAATGTGGTGATTGGTGCCGGTGCCAAGATTCTGGGACCTATCACTATGCACGATGGTGCTCGCGTGGGGTCAAATTCTGTGGTGGTCAAAGAAGTGGCTAAAGACACGACTGTGGTGGGGATCCCTGCAAGAGTCGTGGCTAAACCGACGGAAAAGTCTAAAGAACATGCCCAGCGCCGCACCGAAATGGCCAAAAAGTATGGCTTTGATGCTTATGCAGTGTCACCTGATAACCCAGACCCAGTTGCCAATGCTATCGGCCAGATGCTCGATCATATGCACCTAATGGACTCTAAAGTACAAGAGGTGTGCCAAGCCGTGCAAAGTATGGGAGGCAGTGTCTGCACCGAGCGCCTGCCTGAACTCGATGTTGATGAGTTTAGTGATGTAGAACAAGCTGCTGCGGAAAAGCGCCAACATGCGATTGATGAGTTTGATCCCATAATTTAAGAAAAATCAGATTAATTGCCTCGTGACATTGAATCTTGCAAGCGAAACAGGTTAAATACCCCACTAATGAATCAGGGTATTTTATCTGTTTCGTTATCATCTTTAATACCTGACTAAATTGCTAGGTTTTATACTTGACTAAATTACTCAAGTATGGTTGAATTGACCTAAGCATTTTAGAGAGCAGTGGTAGCTATGAAACTTACTTCAAAAGGGCGCTATGCAGTAACGGCAATGTTAGACGTTGCTATGCATTCTACATCTGGCCCAGTGCCGTTAGCTGACATCTCCGAACGTCAGGGAATTTCCCTATCCTATCTTGAGCAACTCTTCGCTAAATTACGTAAACATGGATTAGTCTCGAGCGTAAGAGGCCCTGGCGGTGGTTATCGTTTGGGATTTGACGCCGGTGAAATATCGGTCGGTATGGTCGTCAGAGCTGTGGATGAATCTGTTGATGCCACCCGTTGCCAAGGTTTGGGAAATTGCCAAAGTGGAACTCGCTGTCTAACCCATTCACTTTGGGGTGATTTAAGCAAACAGATTTCAGATTTTTTAAATGGCATTAGTCTTGCCGGATTGATGAACAAGCGAGATGTTCAATTTATCTCAATTAAACAGGACAAAATACAACAGGAACAAAGAGTAACTGCTTAAGTTAACTTTGTTATTTGACTAATATTTATTTTTTGTACGTGGTAAGCGGTCTGTTTTGGCCCGCTAAGTACGGAGTGTGAGATGAAGCTTCCTATCTATTTAGATTATGCTGCAACAACGCCAGTCGATCCTCGTGTTGCAGAAAAAATGATGCAATGCCTGACGATGGATGGCATTTTTGGCAACCCAGCATCACGTTCGCATCGCTATGGCTGGCAAGCCGAAGAAGCGGTTGATATTGCTCGTAACCAGATTGCTGAGTTAATTAATGCCGATCCGCGTGAGATAGTGTTTACCTCTGGCGCGACAGAATCTGACAACTTAGCCATCAAAGGTGTAGCCCATTTTTACCATAAAAAGGGTAAGCACATCATCACCAGTAAGACTGAACATAAAGCGGTACTCGATACCTGTCGTCAGCTAGAGCGTGAAGGGTATGAAGTGACTTACCTAGAGCCTGGCGCTAACGGTATAATCCCGCTTGAAAAAATTGAAGCAGCGATGCGTGAAGACACTATTTTGCTCAGTCTAATGCACGTCAATAACGAACTTGGTGTCATCCATGATATCGACGCTATTGGCGAACTGTGCCGGGCAAAGAAGGTGATTTTCCACGTTGATGCCGCGCAGAGCGCGGGTAAATTGCCTATCGATTTACAGAAAACCAAAGTCGATTTAATGGCGATTTCAGGTCATAAAATGTACGGCCCCAAAGGTATTGGTGTTCTTTATGTCCGTCGTAAGCCCCGTATCCGTCTAGAAGCCATGATGCATGGTGGTGGACATGAGCGTGGTATGCGTAGTGGTACCTTAGCAACACATCAAATTGTCGGTATGGGTGAAGCGGCTGCCGTAGCTAAAACGGATATGGAAGCCGATACCGCACGCATTCGTCGCTTACGTGACAGATTGTGGAATGGTATCAAACATATCGAAGAAACCTATATTAACGGTGATGTAGAACAAGGGTACTGCGGCATCTTTAACGTCAGCTTTAACTTTGTTGAAGGTGAGTCATTGATGATGGCACTGAAAGATTTGGCTGTTTCGTCAGGTTCTGCCTGTACATCAGCAAGCTTGGAGCCAAGTTATGTGCTTCGAGCGTTAGGACTAAACGATGAAATGGCGCACAGCTCAATCCGTTTCTCAATTGGTCGTTTCACCACAGAAGAAGAGATTGACCACGCGATAGAGACCATTAACAAGTCTATTGGTCACCTAAGGGAGATGTCTCCATTGTGGGAGATGTTTAAAGATGGCGTTGACCTGTCTCAGGTTGAATGGGCACATCATTAATCTGGCTAATAAACGAATAGAGCGATTGGAGCAGAATCATGGCTTACAGTGAAAAAGTAATAGATCATTATGAGAACCCGCGTAACGTTGGTTCATTCGACAAAAACGACCCATCAGTGGTGACCGGTATGGTCGGTGCACCTGCCTGTGGTGACGTGATGAAGTTACAACTTAAAATTGACGATAACGGTATTATCGAAGATGCAAAGTTTAAAACTTATGGTTGTGGCAGTGCGATTGCGTCAAGTTCATTAGTGACCGAGTGGGTAAAAGGTAAAACTATTGAACAAGCGCAAGCGATTAAAAATACGGATATTGCTGAAGAGCTTGCATTACCGCCTGTTAAAATCCACTGCTCAATTTTGGCAGAAGATGCGATTAAAGCGGCGTTAGAAGACTACAAGTCTAAGCATCAGAAGTAATATTCGGAGTTAACATGGCAATAACGATGACTCCAGCGGCTGCCGAAAGGGTGAAAAGCTTTTTGGCCAGTCGCGGGAAAGGTATTGGATTACGTTTGGGGCTTAAAACCTCAGGATGTTCAGGTATGGCTTACGTACTTGAGTTTGTTGATGATCTGAATGCCGATGATGAAGTTTTTGATATCGATGGGGTAAAAATTATCATCGATGCAAAAAGCTTTATCTACCTTCAAGGTATCGAGTTAGACTTCATTAAAGAAGGACTCAATGAAGGATTTCAGTTTAATAACCCTAACGCAAAAGGGGAGTGTGGCTGCGGCGAAAGCTTCACAGTCTAACTACCGAATCTAATACATGAACTACTTTGAGTTGTTTAGTTTATCGCCTGTATATGACCTCGACACTGCCTTGCTTGCAGAACGCTACCGCGATCTGCAGCGGACAGTGCATCCCGATAAGTTTGCTAATGCCAGTGAGCAAGATAAACGCATAGCCGTGCAGCGCACTGCGCAGGTAAACGATGGGTATAACACGTTAAAGCATCCTATTTTGCGTGCCGAACATATGCTGAGCTTAAAAGGGATCGATCTGAGCCACGAGTCCACCACGGTTAAAGACACGCAGTTTTTAATGCAGCAGATGGAATGGCGTGAATCACTCGAAGCGATCAAGCATTGTGATGATCCCGATAAGTTGATTGATCAATTACATCACTCGTTTGCCGACTATCGAGAGCAGATCACGGCGCAAATGAGTCAGCTGGTCGGTAGTGATGATCAACAAGCCTTGCTGGACGCGGCCGATCTGATCCGCAAACTCAAGTTCATGGCGAAATTGCAAGATGAACTCGCTAGAGCCGAAGATGCGCTTTTTTAGAGGCGAATAATTGTTGATTGGCTCAATATCTATTGAGCCTTTATTTTTTTAAGTTGGATAGATATGGCACTTTTGCAGATAGCTGAACCCGGACAAAGCGCAGCTCCTCATCAACATAGGCTAGCTGTGGGGATCGATCTAGGCACCACCAATTCTTTAGTCGCCGCGGTTCGAAGCGGCGTAGCAGACACGCTTGCCGATGAAACCGGGCGTCATGCACTGGCCTCTGTGGTGCGTTTTACTCAAGAGGGTGTGCAAGTCGGTGTTGAAGCCGAGCGATACTCAGCCCAAGACCCGCTCAATACGGTTGTCTCCGTTAAGCGTTTCATGGGACGGAGCTTGGATGATATTCAAGCGCAAGACCAATCGTTACCTTATCAATTTTCTGCCAGTACCAATGGTCTACCATTATTTAATACCGCCGGTGGACAGCATAATCCGATTCAAATTTCAGCAGAAATTTTAAGGCCATTAGTTGAACGTGCCGAAAAAACCTTAGGTGGAACGCTTGAGGGTGTGGTGATCACTGTGCCAGCATATTTCGATGATGCACAGCGTCAAGGCACTAAAGATGCTGCCGGTCTGCTTGGTGTAAAAGTACTACGTCTACTTAATGAGCCAACTGCAGCGGCGATCGCCTATGGCTTAGATTCTGGCCAAGAGGGGATGATTGCCATTTATGATTTAGGTGGTGGCACCTTCGATATCTCGATTTTACGCCTCAATAAAGGCGTGTTTGAAGTGATGGCGACAGGTGGTGACTCTGCGCTGGGTGGCGACGATTTCGACCACGCATTAGCGCAACATCTGCAAGAGCATTGGCAATTAAGCAGCCTGACGGCGCAAGAGCGTCGTGCACTATTAATTGAAAGCCGTCGCGTCAAAGAGGCGTTGACAGAAGACGATAGTACGCTCGCGCATTTACAACTTGCTGATGGACGTCAGTTACAACAAACAGTGACTAAAGCACAGTTTGATACACTCATTGAGCCGTTCGTTAAAAAGACCATCGCCAGTTGCCGCCGAGCTTTGCGCGATGCGGGCATCAAAGCCGATGAAGTGCTTGAAACCGTCATGGTCGGTGGCTCGACACGTGTCCCGCTAGTGCGTCAACGTGTGGCCGAGTTTTTTGGTCGTCCGCCTTTAACCTCTATCGATCCTGATCGCGTCGTTGCCATTGGTGCCGCGATACAAGCCGATATTTTGGTGGGTAATAAACCTGACTCCGATCTATTATTGCTTGATGTATTACCCCTGTCGCTGGGTATCGAAACCATGGGCGGATTGGTTGAAAAGGTCGTTTCACGTAATACCACCATTCCAGTGGCCAGGGCACAAGAGTTTACCACCTTTAAAGATGGCCAAACCGCGATGGCATTTCATGTCGTGCAGGGCGAACGTGAATTAGTGGCCGATTGCCGCTCGCTTGCGCGCTTTACCTTAAAAGGTATACCGCCAATGGCTGCTGGTGCAGCGCACATTCGGGTTACTTTTCAAGTGGATGCCGACGGGTTACTCAGTGTTACTGCAATGGAAAAGTCATCAGGGGTGCAAGTAACGATTCAAGTCAAACCTTCATTCGGGTTGACCGATGAAGAAATTGGTTCGATGCTCAAAGATTCAATGGCCCATGCGAAAGAAGATATAGAACGTCGTATGGCGGCAGAACAACAAGTTGAAGCCGCGCGGGTGTTAGAATCACTTTCGGCAGCACTGGCCAAAGACAGTGATCTGTTATCCGCTGAAGAAGCCAATGCCATCGAGCAAGGTATGGCTCATTTGGTACAAACTGCGGCGCAGGGCGATGCAGATGCTATCGAAAAAGCGATTGAAGCATTAGATAATGCAAGTCAAACTTTCGCAGCAAAACGTATGGATAATTCTATTCGATTGGCACTTAAGGGCCAGTCGGTTGACAATATATAGGTAAGAGTATGCCGCAAATAGTTTTTTTACCCCACGAAGAGTTATGTCCTGATGGGGCGGTTGTCGAAGCACAACAAGGTGAAACCGTATTAGACGTTGCATTACGTAACGGTATTCATATTGAACATGCGTGTGAAAAGTCTTGTGCGTGCACAACTTGTCACGTGATCATCCGTGAAGGTTTTGATCAACTTGAAGAAAGCGATGAGCTTGAAGATGACATGTTAGATAAAGCTTGGGGGCTTGAACCAGAGAGCCGCCTCTCTTGCCAGTCTCGCGTGCCTGACTGCGATCTTGTGGTGGATATTCCTAAGTACACCATTAATATGGTCAGCGAAGGTTAGTTACGTTTACTACCGACTCGTCAGCTAGTTTATGTAAAGCCAGTCTTTTGACTGGCTTTTTTATGTTCTCTGATGCTATTTATTCTTCATGTGGTCGGCTTGAGGTGAACTTTGATAAAATACATGGTGATGTCGATATGACAGGCATCAATAGCGCTTTCAACTGAGGGATTAACTTACTCAAAGCTCAAAGCTCAAAGGCCAGATTTTTAATGGGCTTGGGATAAGATAGCGACTATGCTTCTAACATTATCGTTTTACAGGAGCATATTTATGCAGTGGATAGACTCTCTCGACATCGCCTTATCGCTTTTAGAAGCGCATCCAGATGTCGACCCGCAACAGATTAGGTTTACCGATTTACGCCAATGGGTACTAGAACTTGATGATTTCGACGATGACCCAGCCCATTGTAATGAACGTATTTTAGAAGCAATACAGCGCTGCTGGATTAACGAATACGATTAAGCAGGTGTTTTCTGTTATTTATAGCGTCTTGCTGCTAGAGCTTAGGGCTGCCTTTTCCAATGAAATTGCTGATTAGGGTCATCTCGTATTAATAGAGGTGCTATGTAGCCGTAATTAGCTTATTGCTTGAATAATCTTGTTATTTAAAGGTAGGTTTTTGTCGATTAATTTCGTATAATCCGCGCGAATTTTTTTAAACCTGTTTATTAAAGGAAGCTAGACATGGCTATCGAACGTACTTTTTCTATCATTAAGCCTGATGCAGTTGCTAAAAACCACATCGGCGCTATCTATAACCGTTTTGAAACAGCTGGCCTTAAAATCATCGCTTCTAAAATGGTTCACCTAAGCAAAGAACAAGCTGAAGGCTTTTACGCTGAGCACAGCGAGCGTCCTTTCTTTGGTGCGCTAGTTGAATTCATGACTTCTGGTCCAATCGTAGTACAAGTACTAGAAGGCGAAAACGCAGTGCTAGCTCACCGTGAAATCTTAGGTGCGACCAACCCAGCAGAAGCTGCGCCTGGTACTATCCGCGCTGATTTCGCTGAAAGCATTGACGAGAATGCGGCTCACGGTTCAGATTCAGTAGCATCTGCTGAGCGTGAAATTGCATACTTCTTCAGCACTGAAGAACTTTGTCCACGTACTCGTTAATTTGAGTGTGTTGCATATTGCAAACAAGGAGCCTAAATGGCTCCTTTTTTGTCTTTGGTTTTTAAGGCAAAATAACCATGATGTGATTTTTTGTTATGACTACCCACTTACGCGAGAGTTTAATCACAGTCATTCTCCATTAACCTGTTTAATAAGTAGATGAGATATCGATGAAAATCCTAGCCGATGAAAACATGCCCTATGTTGAAGCCTTGTTTGCCGATGTAGGTGAGGTGGTGCGTGTTGATGGACGTAAGCTTACGGCTGAGCAGGTGATTGATGCCGATGTGCTGCTGGTACGCTCCGTGACCCAAGTTAATCGGCAGTTGTTAGCCCTGAATACACAACTCCAATTTGTTGGCAGCGCCACCATTGGTATGGATCATATCGATCAAGTCTATTTAACTGAACGCAATATATGTTATACCAATGCGCCAGGGTGCAATGCCACTGCTGTCGGGGAATATGCTTTTATTGCCATGCTTGAACTGGCGAGACGTTTTGAACAGCCGTTAAAAAATAAGACGGTTGGCATTATTGGCGCTGGTAATACTGGCTCGGCGCTGCAAAAGTGCCTGCAGGCGTATGGCGTCAAGGTACTACTGCATGATCCACTGTTAGCCACATCTGATGATCCACGTAACTTTGTCGCCTTAGATGAGCTAATTACCCGTTGTGATGTGATTTCATTACATGTGCCATTGACCAAAAGTGGTGCGCATCCTACTTGGTACCTGTTTGATGAGGCGCGATTAGCCAGTCTTCGCCCCGATTGTTGGTTACTAAATTGTTGCCGTGGTGAGGTGATTGATAATCGTGCATTGTTCGCGATTAAACAGCTGCGTGATGATCTCAAATTGGTGCTCGATGTATGGGAGGGTGAGCCCCACCCAATGGCAGAGCTGGTGCCTTATGTTGACATTGCTACCCCGCACATTGCAGGTTACAGCCTCGAAGGTAAGGCCCGCGGCACTTTTATGCTTTATGAAGCGTTAATGGCACATTTAGGGTTAACTGCCCATAAGTCGATGGATGAGCTGCTGCCCCCCTTGTGGAGTCAGCAATTAAACCCAGCGTCAGTCCCCGATGAAAACGCATTATTGAGTCTAGTTAGGCTGGTTTATGACCTACGTGATGACGATCTAGTTTTTCGCAATCGCTTCCTTAATCATAATGGCTTTGACCTGATGAGAAAAAATCATAAACATAGACGTGAATTTAGTGCGTTAAGGCTAGCCAATCATGCTGGTTCTGATGTAGATTGGGTGCTCAAATTAGGTTTTTCAGGAGTCGGTCTGTAATTATGTCGCAGGAATATAACGTAGTCGTATTAGGTGCATCGGGTGCCGTGGGTCAAACAATGATTGAGATCCTCGAAGAACGCAACTTTCCCGTCGCGAATTTGTACCCATTAGCCAGCAGCCGCAGCGCTGGTGATACGGTAACATTCCACGGTAAACAGGTCGAAATTTTAGATGTTGATACCTTCGACTGGTCACAAGCGCAAATTGGCTTTTTCTCTGCTGGTGGCGATGTCTCTGCCAAGTGGGCTCCTATCGCCGCCGAGCAAGGGTGCGTTGTAATCGATAACACCTCACATTTCCGCTATGACATCGATGTGCCGTTAGTGGTCCCCGAGGTTAATCCGCAGGCGATTGCCGATTTCCGTAATCGCAATATAATCGCTAACCCTAACTGTTCTACCATTCAGATGTTAGTAGCACTTAAGCCTATTTATGATGCCTTTGGTATTTCACGTATTAATGTTGCGACGTATCAATCCGTGTCGGGTTCTGGTAAGCAAGCGATTGAAGAGTTAGCTAACCAATGTGCTAAGTTACTGCAAGGTTTGCCTGTTGAACCACAGGCGTATCCTAAACAGATAGCCTTTAACGTATTGCCACAAATTGATGTGTTTATGGAAAATGGCTACACCAAAGAAGAGATGAAAATGGTGTGGGAGACGCAAAAAATATTTGGCGATACCCAAATTGAAGTGAACCCCACCGCAGTGCGAGTACCGGTATTTTATGGACACTCAGAAGCTGTGCACTTGGAAACGGTACAAGCGGTGGATGCCGACGAGGTTAAAGCGGTATTACGCGATGCTCCAGGTATTGAATTGTTTGAGTCTGATGATGACTACCCAACGGCAGTAACTGATTCGGCTGGCAGTGATCCTGTGTATGTTGGCCGAGTACGCAAAGATATTTCGCATCCTAATGGCATTAATATGTGGATAGTTTCTGACAATATCAGAAAAGGCGCAGCACTCAATAGTGTGCAGATCGCCGAGGTGTTGATCAGGGATTATTATTAATTTATGGACCTTTTCTAAGGTTTACTTTAAAAAGCCTGCAATATGCAGGCTTTTTTGCTGTTGCTACTTGTTTTTAAATCGTGAAGAGTAGCAGGGCATGAAATTCTGGTTTATAGTAATCTCAATAAATACAATTGCCTAAAGCATGCTGCCAATTTGCAGTATTATAAAGCTTGAAAGGGAAGAATGGATGAACCTTCGCACATCGCACCTCACTGGCATCATTGCCAGTGCTCTTGTTATTCTCACTACTGCATCGGGCTTGTTATCGGCGGCTGAACCTCTCAAAATTACCGGTCCCGATGGCGAGCAACGTCAGGTTATCCGTCAGTATGGTCCAACGACGTCTGCTGATACCTTTTGGAGCATCGCACAAAAAACGCGTCCCGATGACAGTGTTACCGTATATCAAGTGATGGCGGCTATTTATGAGGCAAACCCCCATGCGTTTGCCAACAATAATTATAATAGCCTTGAAAAAGGCATGATCCTGCTGATCCCATCCAAAGCCGTGATGGCGGCCATTCCTAAGAGCTTAGCAAAGCAACTGGCGCAGACTAACGATGCTGGTTGGCAACAGAGTAAGTCACAAGCAACTAAAGCACAGTCAATGCCACCTCGGCCTACAGCTACGCAGCCGCCAACAGTTGTTGCAGCAAAGCCTGTGAGTCAACCTGATAGCACACCTACAAGCGTGGCTGAAACGGTTAAGCCAGCGGCTCAAGTAGACCAAATCACAAAGGGCAGTGCTGATGTAGTGCAACAGGCTCCTCTGAATGCAAAGTTAGAAGCACAACAGGCAAAAAATTTATCATTAACCGATGAACTGGCTCGCGCAGAAGATAAACTTAATCTTGCCGCCAATGATAATCAACTACTGCAAGACCGAATTGCTCAACTTGAAACCAGAGTCGCCGAATTAGAAGAAGCGTTGCTTATCCAAAAAGAGCAAAAGGCAGATCTAAGTAATCAAGTCACGCAACTCAACCAAGAATTAACCGCTGCTGAGCTGTCAGAACCCGTTGCTGAAACGGGCGATAGTTGGCGTACCATCATGAGTAACCCGTTATATATCGGGCTTGTAGCTGCCATTCCTGCATTATTATTACTACTGCTGATTGCGGCACTGGTATTAAAGCGTCGAAACGCGAGTGATGCAAACACTCCAGCAGGCGAGGAGGCATCACCTCAGAATGCTGCAGAGATAGCTGCAACCCAACGTATTGCCCCGAGCGATGAAGCTGAGGATGAGTCCGATGCTGTGCATCTTGACGATGAAGTCGATACGCTCGAATCTTTGATGAGTGTCGATAACGACGGATTACAACCTGAGAACGATTTCAGCGACGACTCTGAAAATCTCGATATGGCCCCAGAGATGTTTATTGATACCGATAGCTCGCCAAGCGAACCCCAAGAGGATGAGGGGCAATCACTGGATGATCTTTGGGCTGAAGCTATGGGTGAACAGGAAGAAGAAACTTATAACGGCGTCATAGAGCAAGACGATCTAGATTCCTTGTTAGCCGATATGGACAGCACTGAACCTGTTGCCAATGAAACAGAGTCTACAACCGATATAGCGTCTTCAACCGACACCGAAGCAGATCTCGATGCATTACTGGCTGAATTCGATGCTTCAGAAATAAGTGAAGCGCAAGATGATAATGAAGATCTATCGCAACAGATTGCTCAAGAATTGGAACAAGACGCCGAAGATGATAGTTTCGAAGAAGCCGACTTAGACAGTTTATTAGCGGAATTTGATGCGCCTGTAGCCCCTAAAACTGAAGAAGCCTTAATTGAAGAGGTCAATTTCAACTCAGTTGAGCAAGATGATACCGTCATCCAAGAGGCTCGGGAGGCGGGCCGTGATGAAGCTAAAACCGCAGAAATGGCGGCACAAGCGCTAGCCGCGGCAACCTTAGCCAGTGACAGCTTAATCGAAGAGGTGGCATTCGAGGCAGAGCAGCAAGTCGATGCCGACAAGCAAGAGACCGCTGACAGTGACGAAGCCAACGCGGCTGCATTGGTTGCTGAAGAGTTAGCTAATGATAGCTTAATCGAAGACGTCGCTTTTGAGGCTGATGAACAAGATATTGCCGAGCAAATCGCTGCGGAGCTAGCGGAAGACGATCTCAGCGACACCCAGGAAGAAGATCTTGATGCCTTACTTGCTGGTTTTGGTCGTGCAGCCAATAGTGACAATGACGCGGCAGACGATGTTGAGGCAGACGCTAATGATACTAATGCACCACTTAAGCGTGGTAGCACCGCAGCACCGTTAGAGTTTGAATCATTTGCAATTGAGCAAACACCGACTCATAGCGCTGACGAAGATGCAGATATTGCGCTCGATCTCCCAAGTGATGATGTGTCGCTCGATGATCTGCTTGCCGATCTCGAGTCGGTTGATAACAAAGAGAGTCAAGTTAAAAATGAGCAGGGATTTTTTGACGATTTAAAAGGCAATAAGCGTTCTGCCGGTAACATTCTCGAATGGGACAATGCCACCGAGCAGCAAGAGGTTGATGCCCAAGCGGATAATGAGGCAGCTGATAAACCAGATGATGAATTGTCATTAACCCTAGAAGATGATGATAACCTCACCGTTGACGAAGCATTAGCGGCGTTAGATGCACAAGAGCGCCAACGTAAGCCAGCACAAGCGGTTGCTGAGCATGATCTGACGGCATTCCAACAAGACAATGGCTTTATCGATATTGATAGGCTGTTAAATGAAGCGGATGAAGAACATAGCGAGATAGATCAATACAAAGAGTTAAATGTCGATATGGGCGAACTCGATGATTTGATGGGAACTACCACCATGGTCGATGTCGATGATGAGGAAAACTCGGTTAATGCCAAACTTGACTTAGCCCGTGCCTATATTGAGATAGATGATATGGACAGCGCGAAGGCATTACTCAAAGAGGTTCAACTTGATGGTAATGAGCGCCAACAAAGCGAAGCAAAACATCTGTTAAGCGATCTTTAAAGCGTTAGTAACCCCACCACTCGCGTGTTGCTGTCATGCCAACACGCTAATAAAAAAACGGCGCTAGCGCCGTTTTTTTATGCCAGTACATGGGCATTATTAGTGAAGTCCAGAAAAGAGAGGGAGGTTTTTAGCCTAGGACACCATACTTGACTCGTTCGGCTTGAGTTATTTGTCCAGTTCGTTAGCACGGTATGCTAGAATCGCGCGCCTAGCACAATTTTAATTGAAATAAGGATTGGTATTTCATGCGCGTAGCATTAGGTATCGAATACGATGGCAGTCGCTATTTTGGCTGGCAGCGTCAAGCCGAAGTTGATTCGGTACAGGCTCAACTTGAACGAGCACTCTCAATCGTTGCCAATGAGCCAATAGCGATTCAATGTGCCGGCCGTACCGATGCCGGGGTGCATGCCACTGGGCAAGTGGTGCATTTTGACACCAATGCTAGCCGTAAACTCAGTGCTTGGACCTTGGGCGTCAACGTTAACTTGCCTGATGATATTGCCGTGCGCTGGGCTCAAGAGGTTGATGATGAGTTTCATGCCCGTTTTAGCGCAACCGCGCGCCGATATCGTTATATGATTTATAATCATCAGCTTCGTCCTGGGATCTTGCGTGCTGGCGTGAGTCATTACCCAGGCGATATCGATGAACATAAGATGCATCAAGCGGCGCAGAGCTTGTTAGGCGAGCAAGATTTTACCAGTTTCAGGGCGATACAATGCCAGTCTAATACCCCATTTCGCTGCGTGCATGAAGTCAATGTGACCCGCCAAGGTATGTATATTTGTGTCGATATTAAAGCCAACGCATTTTTACATCATATGGTGCGTAATATTGTCGGATCATTGCTTGAGGTGGGGTACGGGCGTCAACCCATAGGTTGGATTCAAGGCTTGTTAGCGCTAAAAGATCGTACTCAAGCGGCGGCAACCGCTAAACCCAATGGTTTGTATTTAGTCGATGTGACGTACCCTGAATCATATCAGTTGCCTCAATTAGCACTTGGGCCATTGTTTATGCTCGATTAAGTATTTTGGCTGCGTCGTGGCTATCGTGATGGTGGTTTATCCATGTGATTTGCGGCGCATAAGTTATTACGACGCTTTATCTTTTAATAATCAGTAAGAGTCTTGTATGTCATCTATCGCGTTACCTAATCAGCAATCGAGCCTTGAGTCTTGGCTAGCACACTTATTGTCTATTCATCCGACAGAAATCGACATGGGATTAGGCCGCGTGTCGCAAGTGGCTAAGGCCATGGGCTTAACGCAGTTAGGTGATACCAAAGTCGTGACCGTTGCCGGTACTAATGGCAAAGGCACCACGTGCGTGATGATTGAGCAGATGATGGCGGCGGCAGGATGGAAAGTGGGCGTGTATAGTTCGCCCCACATGCTGAAATATAACGAGCGAGTGCGCATTGCTGGCGTCGACGTTAGCGATCGTGATTTGATTGATGCCTTTTGCGCTATCGATAGTGCTAGAGGCGATATTTCGCTGACCTTTTTTGAATATGCCACGCTAGCAGGTTTATATCTGTTTAAACAATCGGCGCTGGATCTGGTGCTGCTTGAAGTTGGGCTCGGCGGACGCTTAGATGCAACCAACATTATTGATGCTGATATTAGCGTTATCACCTCAATCGATATCGATCATCAAGAGTACCTCGGTGATACCCGTGAGCTGGTTGGGCGTGAAAAAGCCGGTATCTGCCGAGCGGGGCGGCCATTGGTGGTGGGCGATGCTGATTTACCCACATCAGTGATTGAGGTCGCAAGCCGAATGGGCGCTCAGCTTATACGCGTCGGTGAGGATTTTAATTATCATCAAGACGATAAGGGCTGGCATTTCAGCGGCGTGCAATGGCAACTTGATAACCTACCGCCAGTGCAGCTGCCATTACCCAATGCCGCTACCGCACTGGCCGTGGTCGAGCAACTATTACCAACGATAGATAAATCGCATCTATGTAGCGGATTGCAACAAGCGCGTTTAACCGGACGCTTAGAGTTATTTCGTGACGCTCCCATCACATTGCTCGATGTGGCGCACAATCCCCATGCGGCGAGGTATTTAGCGCAAAGACTTGAGGTTTATCGCGATAAGCGCATTGTTGCCCTGTGCGGCATGCTTAAAGATAAAGATTGCCAAGCGGTTATTGCAAGCCTTAGTGAAGTGATTGATGTGTGGTATTTTACCGATTTAGATTGCCCGCGTAGTGCTAAGGCGAGTCAGTTAATGGCTTGTTTATCGCCAGAGAGTGAAGGCTATCCATTTGAATCAATTGAGCAAGCATACAAAGCACTCAACGCTAATATCTGCGATGATGATGTGGTAATTGTGTTTGGCTCCTTTTACACTGTGGCAGAGTTTAAACATTTACACCTTGGGTAAAGCAACGTGGACGAAGAAATAGAAGTTAAACAAAAAATCTTATCTAGTCAGTTTCAAAATCGTCTGGTTGGGGTGATTGTGCTGGTAGCGCTGGGCGTCATTTTTCTGCCCGATATTCTAGATGGAAAAAAACAGCAGCAAGAAGAGCAATTTAGTGAGATCCCACTGCGACCAGCTGTTGAAGCTAACCTCGACACATCATCGGACTTTGAGGCTATTGATTTAACCGATGAGGCTGCCCAATTTAGCGCTGCAGAACCCGAGGTTCCCCCCATCGATACGACTCCATCTAACGTTACGGCTACAGAACCTCAGGCCAAACCACCTAAGCCAGTAAAAGTTGAGCAAAGCGTGCCAAGTGGCGCATATACCTTGCAATTAGGTAGCTTTAAAAACGCGGCGAATGTAAATGCGCTGGTTAAACGTTTAAGAGACAAAGGGTTTAGAGCCTATACCTTGCCGCAAAAGCCGGTCGATGGTGAACTGACGAAAGTGTTTGTCGGCCCCGACATCTCTAAAGCTAAGTTGCAACGCTTGCAAAAAGAGTTGGATAAATTGACGGAACTTAAATCTGCTGTGGTGAGCTATAACCCTGTGGAGTAAGGCGACTAGGGCAGTATTTATCCCTATATTTTTCAGCATTTTATTGTCAAGTAAAGTCTTTTATAGCCCCGGTTAATCAACTTATAAAACGCCGTCATCTTAATGTGACGGCGTTTTTGTATATGTCACGGGCTTAGGTTTGCGGCTACACAGCCTTGTCACTTTTTTGTGAATTCAGTGTCTTTTATTCAGGATAAACTTAATTGCTTTTAAATGAGGCTAGGGGGTGAGAATGTCTTCAGTCTCTGGTAAGATCGCGCCGTCTTAATGCTAATGCTGGATCACCTAATTCAATGGTTTGGATCGATTACGCCATTATTGCTGTTATCGGATTATCGACTGTTATCAGTCTTATCCGTGGTTTTGTTAAAGAAGCTATGTCACTCGTGGTATGGTTTGCAGCGTTTTTCGTCGCGAGTCAGTTTTATGCCGACCTCGCCGTTTACCTCACACAAATACAAGATGAGATAGTCCGCAACGGTATTGCAATCGCTATCTTGTTCATTTCGACTTTAATTCTTGGCGCGCTTGTTAATTATATCATTGGCCAATTGGTGGCCAAAACGGGCTTATCCGGTACCGATAGGGTATTAGGACTCTGTTTTGGTGCGTTAAGAGGCGCCTTAATTGTTAGCGCGCTGCTGTTTTTTATGGATGCTTTTACCGGAGCACCCAATACCGATTGGTGGCGCAGTTCACAACTGGTCCCCGAATTTGGCGTGGTTATCCAATGGTTTTTTGACTATGTGGAAAACACCTCAAGCTTTGTACCCAAAATATAATAATGCATATGTGACCTGACACAGTGATTCAATGTGATCAGGGCTCGACAATAATAACGATTAGAACATCTTACAATGAGGAAAACGACCCATGTGTGGTATCGTCGGAATAGTTGGCCGAACACCGGTTAATCAGACAATCTATGATGCGTTAACTGTATTACAACATCGTGGCCAAGATGCGGCCGGCATTGTGACTGTTGATGGACATGCATTTAGATTGCGTAAAGCAAACGGTCTGGTAAAAGACGTTTTTGAGCCCAAGCATATGCAACGTCTACAAGGCAATGCAGGGATAGGGCATGTTCGTTACCCTACCGCAGGTAGCTCGAGTGCCTCAGAAGCACAGCCGTTTTATGTTAACTCTCCATTTGGTATCTCTCTAGCTCATAATGGTAATTTAACCAATACATTAGAGTTACAAGAACGCTTGCTTAAGCAACGCCGTCACGTCAATACCACCTCAGATTCTGAAGTTCTACTCAATCTACTGGCCGATGAGCTGCAAACGACCCAAAGCCAATTTCTTACTGCCGATGAAGTGTTCCAAGCAATCACCAAAGTTCATCAGTTGACGCGCGGGGCTTATGCGGTAGCAGCGATGATTATTGGTCAAGGTTTAGTGGCTTTTAGAGATCCTTTCGGCATCAGGCCATTAGTGCTAGGTAAGCATGAAACGGAGCAGGGCACCGAATATATGGTTGCCTCTGAGAGTGTCGCACTCGATGCCGTTGGCTTTGAAACGGTGCGAGATGTTGCCCCCGGTGAAGCCATTTATATCTCGCTCGATGGTCAATTATATACGCGTCAATGCGCGGCATCACCGAGCTATTCTCCCTGTATTTTTGAATATGTTTACTTTGCGCGTCCTGATTCGACTATAGATAAAGTGTCGGTTTATGGCAGCCGTGTGAATATGGGCACCATGCTTGGCGAAAAAATTAAGAAGCAGTGGGAAGATCATGACATTGATGTAGTGATCCCTATTCCTGAAACGTCATGCGATATCGCACTTGAAATCGCACGTAACTTAGACCTGCCTTATCGTCAGGGATTTGTCAAAAACCGTTATATCGGCCGCACCTTTATTATGCCTGGTCAGCAAGAGCGTAAAAAATCGGTTCGTCGTAAACTTAACGCTATTAATGCCGAGTTTGAAGGGAAAAATGTACTGTTGGTTGACGATTCAATTGTACGTGGTACCACTTCTGAGCAGATCATCGAGATGGCTCGTGAAGCGGGCGCGAAAAAAGTTTATTTTGCATCAGCAGCCCCAGAAATACGTTTTCCAAACGTGTATGGCATAGATATGCCAACCACCAGTGAGCTGATTGCCCATGGCCGCGATGTGGAAGAGATCACTAAGTTGATTGGTGCCGATGGCATGATATTCCAAGACCTCGAGGATTTGATTGCGGCTGTGCGTCAGCAAAACCCTGATATCACACGTTTCGAAACCTCTGTCTTTGATGGACATTATATTACCAATGATGTCGACCAAGCCTATTTAGACCATCTGACTCAACTGCGTAATGATGATGCAAAAGCAAATAGGATCAAAGATATAGGGACAAACCTCGAACTGCATAATGTTTGTCACCCTTAATATGAGCAAGTCATATAATGCTCTTTAGCTGTGCCATTTAAAACCGACTACCTTGTGAGTCGGTTTTTTCTCATTGGATGAGTAAATTCCCGATCTTTATGATCATTTACAACAATAGTGCTATTTTTAATCGGTAGCCTATGCCCTTATTTAATGATGTACATGCTTTTTCCTAGGAGCTCTGAATGAAGCAATTATCCATAAGTACCAAATTATTGTGGATCACCTCAGCACTGTTTTTAATAATTGTAGCGATTCTATCATTGAGCCTCTGGTGGTCATTGAGTGATAAAAATGCTGTATTAGCCGATCAGGTTCAGGAGTCGATTCAAAAAGAAACGCGTTTTAAACTGACAGCAAGAGCTGGAGAATATGGAGAGCGGGTGGCCGCTTTTATCAATGAGGCTTACCGGGTGCCTTATTCATTATCTGGCATGTTAGAGCAAACATCCTTACTTACCCCATTAAGCCGCGATAGTGTTGAAATGACAATTAAGGGCTCTTTGGTAAAAAGTCGTCAATTGTCCTCTTTGTATGCTCAATTTGAACCCAATGGCTACGATACTAAAGACAGCGAATACTTTGCTGGTGCTAGCCATAGTGTGCCCAACGCTGGCAGCATGGAAATCTATTATACCCGCACCAATAGCGGCAGCATTGAACATTCAGCCGTCACCGACGCCGATGAAAAATATATCGACACGTTAAATGAATTTGGCCTCAGAGAAGCCGAATGGTACCTATGTGCAAGAGATACTAAAAAACCCTGCCTAATGGAGCCTTACCTCTATGAGATAACTCCTGGTCAGAACGAGTTAATGACATCGCTAATCGTACCTGTGGTGATCAATAATCAGTTTAAAGGGGTCGTGGGAGCAGATGTTAACTTACCCATTTTCCAAACAATGATCGATGAGTTGTCGCAAACACTGTACAAGGGCAATGCTAAGGTGACACTGCTCAGCGGCAAGGGGTTAGTGGTAGCTGCTAGTCATTACAATAAAAAAGCGCGTCCATTAGCAGAATCTATCGATAGCGCACTAGCCAAACAGTATCAATCTTTACATCGTAACGGTGGTTATTTAGATGTAGGGGATAATATTGTGGTCGCCTATCCCGTTAACATTCCGCTCGCTGACGCACAATGGTCATTATTAATTGAAGTGGCCAAACAAGATGCCTTTAAAGAAGCCATCGCAATGGATACCGCGATGACAGAAATGGCCTCGTCACTTGGCAGCTTATTGTTGATAATTGGTAGTATTGTGTCAGTGATTGCCGTGGTGACCATAAGCCTTGTTATTCGCAATATTATTGCGCCATTAAAAGTTATCCAAAGCCGGGTCGAAAACCTAGCCAGTGCCGAAGGTGATTTAACTCAAACCATCAATGTAGAGTCCCACGCCGAATTGATAGCCCTTGGTGGCGGTATCAATAGCTTCATTACTAAGTTACGTATACTCATTGGCGAAATGAAAGTGTTGGCTGAACGCTCACAAGCAGAGAGTCAAACCACTGCCAATATTGCGCAGCAGACGCGTGAGAGTGTTAATCGTCAATACAGCGAAATCGAAAGTGTCGTCACTGCGGTAAATGAAATGAGCGCCACCGCATTAGAAGTGGCTAAAGCCTCAGAGCAAACGGCGATGGAAACAGAGGCGATGAGTGCCAACGTGAAAGCCGGTGAAGACAGTCTCAGCCAAGCGATGAATTACGTGACGACTATGTCTCATGAGTCGCTATTAGCGAAGGACGCGGTAAGTAAGGTGGCCGAAAGTAGTACCAATATCAGTAAGATTTTGGAAGTGATCAGTGCCATTGCCGAGCAAACTAATCTGCTGGCATTGAACGCGGCCATTGAGGCGGCGCGAGCAGGCGAGCAGGGCCGAGGTTTTGCTGTGGTGGCTGATGAAGTGCGGGCGTTGGCGTCGAAAACTCAAACTTCAACCGATGAAATTGGTAAATTAATCGATTCGCTTCAGAAAGAAGTAAACAGTGCCTCGCATATTATCGATCAAGGTGTTGAGGGAGCACAGCGTGCCGTAGAGCAAACCGAGTCTGCTTTATCCTCGCTCAATACCATAGTGGGGCAAATTGAAGAGGTCTCGAGCCAAGTGACTCATATTGCTACCGCCGCAGAAGAACAAAGCGCGGTGACTGAAGAGGTTAATCGTAACATCACAGGTATTTCTGACTCCGCAGCCGAATTGGCTCGTCTTGCCGATGAAGCCCAACAAAGTAGCGTTAGCCTAGCAGAGTTGGTGGCGCAGCAACATCAACAATTAGGTAAGCTTAAAACCTAACGAGGGTTGAGTTGTTCAGTTTGGCGGCCAAGTGATATTGTAATTTGGCCGCCCATTCTTGAGACCTAACCGTTAACGATTGTATGGCTCATGGCACCATTAACGCCATTTGAACAACGTCATTTGTAAGTGCAATATACCTCGCAGTACTGCCTTTTCATAATAACTAACAGCTAGTTGTTGCAAGCTGCTGGCTATTTTTAGTGTACTTAATCGCTATCACATCAAATGTGTAATCCAAACCAGTAACCATATACCAAACAGAACAGTGACCGAGATACGGTTAATAGGTTGTTTGATAATGATAGCCGCTAGGGTGGCTATGCTGGTCAGTATGATCTGTAGACTAAACATCCATAACATCCCTAATCCTGACGTTTTTGTCGCTAGCGGAGCGGCTAATAACAGTAATGCTGCTACCAAGAGGAATTGGTAGATAAGTACTTGGTCTAATCGGTATTGAGTAATAGTGTTGGTATTCATAATCAGGCCCCCCAAAGAAAGTACACCATACTAGCTCCAAGTGAGAACTATTCTCAATTAAATTTACAATCTTGATGGCCGCAGTAATAAAGCGGCGTTTTAGGTTTGCAGCATAAGGTAAGCTGAGTTAAAGTTACTGTTAATTTATACAGTTGTTAGCCCTGATTATCTGAGTACTATGATTTTATATATCGCCGAGAAACCCAGCCTTGGCAGAGCCATTGCTGATGTATTACCCAAACCGCTTAAAAAGGGCGACGGTTTCATTACCGCCGCTAATGGGGATTGTGTCTCTTGGTGTATCGGCCATCTGCTTGAGCAAGCGGAGCCTGATACCTATGACAGTGCATATAAATCATGGAAATTTGAACACTTACCTATTATTCCTACTCAATGGAAGATGAAACCTAAGCCGAAGACATGCAGTCAATTAACCGTGCTGCGCGGCCTGGTAAAGCAAGCATCTCAGTTAGTTAACGCCGGAGACCCAGACCGTGAAGGGCAGTTGCTGGTGGATGAGGTGATAGCGCATCTTGGGGTCAAAGGCGATAAGCTTAACCAGACCATGCGATTATTAGTGAGCGACCTTAATCCGCAAGCGGTTAAACGTGCCTTAGGTCAGTTACGCAGTAATCGCGAGTTTATTCCGCTATCGACTTCAGCATTAGCGCGTTCACGTGCCGATTGGCTTTATGGTATGAACATGACGCGAGCTTATACCCTACAAGGGCGCAAAGTGGGCTATCAAGGCGTGTTATCGGTTGGTCGAGTACAAACACCACTGCTAGGGTTAGTGGTTCGCCGTGATGCAGAAATAGCGCAATTTGTCAGCAAACCTTTTTATGAGGTATTGGCTAATTTAACCACAGACAAAGATCAGAGCTTTAAAGCTAAATGGCAACCCAGTGAAGCCTGCTTGCCCTACATGGATGATGAAGGGCGTGTGTTATCTAAAGGCTTAGCCCAAAATGTGATCAGCCGTATAAGCCATCAAACTGCTGTAGTTACAAGGCTTAACAGTAAAGATAAACAGCAACATCAGCCGCTTCCTTACAGCTTGTCATCACTTCAAATTGATGCGGCTAAACGCTTTGGTATGAGCGCAAAGGCGGTGCTCGATACTTGCCAGTCGCTGTATGAGCGTCACAAGCTGATCACTTATCCGCGTTCAGACAGTCGCTATTTACCTAAAGAGCAGTTGGTGTTGGCGCCCGGAGTGATTAAAGCCATCATTGGCGGCGCACCTGAGTTAGTCCAAGGCATTGAATCGCCCGATCCAAAAATAAAATCGAAGGCGTGGAATGACAGCAAGGTCGATGCACACCATGCGATTATTCCAACAGAAAAACGCGCAAACTTAGGCAGTTTGAATCAGGCGGAGCAACAAATTTATCTGCATGTGGCTAGGCAATATTTAGCCCAGTTTTATCCACCTTATCTGTACCATGAAACTCAGGTTGAAGTGGACATAGTTAAGGGACGCTTCACCACCAAAGCCAAGCAAGACCGTGCCCTTGGTTGGAAACAGTTGTTTCCCGCTACATCGACAAGCAAATCGGCAGCGCAGGATGAGGCCGATACGTTGCAGCAGTTGCCACCTTTGATTAAGGGGCAAACCTTGCATTCGGGGCTGGCGGAGCTAGTCGAGAAAAATACCCAAGCCCCGAAAGCGTTTTCGGATGCAACCTTACTGGCGGCGATGACAGGTATTAACCGCTATGTGACCGACCCTGAGATCCGTAAAATTTTAAAAGATACCGATGGCTTGGGCACAGAGGCGACTCGCGCAGGCATTATTGAGTTGCTGTTTAAACGCGGCTTTTTACAACGCCAGGGTAAATCGATTGTCGCAACCGAGGTAGGCAAAGGCTTGATAAACAGTTTACCCGCCTCAGCCACAACGCCCGATATGACGGCCTTATGGGAAAGTCATCTCGATGCCATTTGTCGTAAAGAGGCAAAGTATCAGAGTTTTATGACGCCATTAATTGACTCGCTCGAGCAGTTAATTGCCCAAGCTGGTGCTCAATTGCCCACATCACTGCAAGGGGTTAAAGCCCCGAGTGGCCAATTTATCAAGCGCCGTGGTAAGGCAAGTTCAGCTAAAGCCAGTACCTTTGCCGGGAAAAAATCAAATGGGCGCAGTAGTCGTACCAAGGCTAAGTGACCCATTATCCATCTAGGTTGCAGAAGGGGGATCTCAATCTAACAAGCTAAACTTGCTGGTATGGTTATTTTTAATTAGCTTATGATGAGGGGCTTAAATCCGCCGTTACTGCATGTACACCTAAATGCTTTGCCGTCTCGATATGAGTGTCGGCAATCGATGCAAGCCTATTGTTTTATAGTGCCACTTATCTCGCAATATGCTTTATGAGTAAATGGCCTATATCATAGCTGTTGGCGATATGCGGTTTGAGTAGAGGCAATAATTATCTCTCGTAACCAGCGATGACTGGGATCGAGGTCAAAATGCTTGTGCCATAACAACACATAGGTGCCAGGGACTAATTCAGTTGGAACGGGAAGAGTGATCAACTTGAAATGGCGTAGCATCTCTTTTGCATATTTGGCAGGTGAACACAGAATGAGGTCACTTTGCTCACATAGCTGCATTGCGCAATGAAAATCCGTAAGATTAACGGCAATATCGCGCTTTAGGTGTTTTATTTGTAATACATCATCGAGTAACCAATGGGCGATCCCGCCAAACGTGACTTGCAGGTGCCGATATTTTAAGAATGTCTCTATATTCCACTCTTCATCGAGTAGTGGATGGCCTTCACGGACGAGGCAGACCGAGTGATCTCGGGTTAGTTCGGCATAATTTAAGGAGGCGGGTAAGTTTTTAATGTGTAACTGAGAGCGGTCATCCCATTCACGGCACGCTATGCCTAAATCATTATCACAACGCAATAATCGGTCCATGCTTTCACTGTTCCATGTATGGCTATCGACCGTGATATTGGGGGCTTGCTTGAGTAATTGCGGCATAAAATATGGGTAAGTTAATGAATAGGCGGTCTCTACTAGCTCGATGCGAAAACGACGGCGACTATTTGATGGCTCAAAATGGCTTGGTCGAGTTAATTGCTCTACTTGATTTAATATTTGACGAATTTCAGGTCCCAATTGTTTTGCCTTGGGCGTTGGGCGTAAGCCGTGCGCGGTGCGCTCAAAGAGCTGATCATCGAAAGACTCCCTCAGTTTATTGAGTTGTTTGCTCACCGCGGACTGACTTAGATAGAGACGCTCTGCAGCAGAGGTGACACTTTGCTCCTCGAGTAATACCTCAAGTACCGTAAGTAAATTAAAATCAAATTGCTTCAATGCCCCGCTCCTAATAGCGTTTGATGTCAGTACGTTAAGAATAATATCGATTTTTGCTGACTTTCGATATAGGCAATAAACCTGGCGATCTGTTAAATACCTGCTCTGTAGGCTGCGCTTAACAAATGGAATTTACCAAAAGGCTTGAGATATGTATTATACCCATCGGTTTTTATGGTGTGGTGAGTCGGGCTATAGCGTACTTTATATCCGCAATATCCGCAGCTCAAACATAAAGCATAACCGTAACAAGCGGGCGGCTTGTTAATTAGCTTGTCTGCCCATAGGAGGATCTGGCTTTACTGGATCAAATTGTTATGACCTTTACTATGGTCATATGACATAAAATGGAAGTTGTCAGTATGAAAAAAATCGTTATTCTAGGTCTATCTTTCCTCACGCTTTTCTCATCGCTTACCTTTGCCAGGGATGATATTGGTGCTTATTCTATTTCAAAAGTACTAAGCTCTGAAACGGCGAAAGCCAAGCTAGGCAGCGATGTGCAATTTTACTTTGGCGAACAAGCTTATGCTGAGCCAATACAAAAATTGGGTGATCTTAGAACAAACAAAAAAACGAATGCCTTTAATAAGTCAGATAATGAAGCCTGTGAATGGGTATTTCTCTCTGCAATGATCGCGCTTAAAAAGAGTGCCGTTGAACGCGGCGGTAACGCCGTCGTCAAGATTAAATCCAATTACAAGAATAATCTGACCTCAAGCGAAACCACATTTCAATGTGGTGCCGGTGCTTTGATTGCTGGCGTGGCGCTAACGGGTGAAGTGGTTAAGTTAACCGATTAAGTATCTATATTAATATCATGGATCTGATTTATTGCTGAGCAAAAATCGTATTATCTAGGATTGATATTTGATCATCTTTTGCGTGTCGCAAAATCTGTTATATACAAAACGCCAGCAATACTCTGCTGGCGTTTTTATGGCTTGCTTTGTGGGCAATGTGCTACGCACGCATCGACTTTTCGCCGCGACATAACCCCACTACACCAGAGCGAGAGACTTCAATCACTTTGGTAACCTCGCCCAGAGCACTGATAAAAGCGTCAAGTTTTTCTGTGGTGCCGGTCATCTGAATGGTGTAAAGCTCAGCGGTGACATCGACTATCTGACCCCGAAAAATATCGGCAGTGCGCTTCACTTCGGCGCGCCCAGCGCCTTTGGCTTTAACTTTCACTAACGCCAGTTCGCGTTCGATATGGCTGGTCTCGGTGATATTAGCGACCTTTAAGATGTCGATAAGTTTATGCAGCTGTTTTTCTATCTGTTCTAACACTGCTGCGTCGGCCACTACTGTGATGTTTAAACGCGATAGGGTCACATCATCAGTCGGTGCAACGGTTAAACTCTCAATATTGTAGCCGCGCTGGGAGAACAAGCCGACCACACGAGATAATGCGCCGGGTTGGTTTTCAAGTAACACAGAAATAATACGACGCATTAGCTTTTCTCCGTTTTGCTTAACCACATTTCATTCATCGCTCCGCCGCGAATAAGCATAGGGTAAACATGCTCAGTTTCATCGACACTAATATCAACAAAGACCAGTTTATCTTTCATCGCCAGCGCTTTTTCTAGGCCAGCCTCCAGCTCTGCCGGATCGCTAATGGTCATGCCCACATGGCCGTAGGCTTCGGCAATTTTGGCAAAATTGGGTACCGAATCCATATAGGAGTGAGAGTGACGACCGGAGTAGATCATATCTTGCCACTGCTTAACCATGCCAAGAAAACGATTGTTTAAGTTGATGATTTTGACCGGCGTATCGTATTGCAAGGCGGTGGATAGCTCTTGAATGTTCATCTGTATCGATCCATCACCTGTCACGCAGATCACTGTCTCATTGGGCATCGCCATTTTAACGCCCATCGCCGCCGGCAAACCAAACCCCATGGTGCCCAAGCCGCCAGAGTTTATCCAACGACGTGGTTTATTAAAGGGATAATAAAGCGCGGCAAACATCTGGTGTTGACCCACATCAGAGGTTACGTAGGCATCACCATTAGTTAACTTATGTAGGGTTTCAATCACTTGCTGAGGTTTAATTCGATCACTGGTTTTGTCATACGCTAAGCTATCCCGTGAGCGCCATTGATTGATTTGGCTCCACCACTGGTCAATTGCGGCTTTATCGTTATCAAGCTGACTGTCTTCTGCCAGACGCGCTAGCATATTATCCAGTACACTGTCTGCCGAACCGACGATGGGGATGTCAACATGTACTGTCTTAGAAATCGAGGACGGATCGATATCGATGTGTAAAATCGTGGCATTAGGGCAATATTTTTCAACTGCGTTAGTGGTGCGATCATCAAATCGCACTCCAATGCCGAAGATTAAATCTGAATGATGCATGGTCATATTTGCTTCATAGCAACCATGCATACCGAGCATGCCGACACTGTTGTCGTGAGTGCCAGGAAAAGCACCGAGTCCCATTAGGGTACTTACCACTGGGATCCCCAGCTTTTCAGATAGGGTTAGAATTTGCTGATCGCAGCCAGCGGTAACGGCGCCGCCGCCAACATAAAGCACAGGTTTCTTAGCCGATAGCAGTGCTTGTAAACCACGACGAATTTGGCCTTTGTGGCCCGAGGTCGTCGGATTGTAGGATCGCATATTGATCTCTTGCGGATATTGATAGTCATGCAATATCTGTGGGTTCAAGCAATCTTTGGGGATGTCGACGACGACGGGGCCTGGACGGCCTGTCGCGGCAATGTAAAAGGCTTTTTTGATGATCTCTGGAATATCTTTAGCATCGGTCACTAAGAAACTGTGTTTTACCACAGGTCGTGAAATACCAATCATGTCGCACTCTTGAAAGGCATCATTACCGATAAGGTTACTGGGCACTTGTCCTGACAACACTACCAATGGAATAGAGTCCATGTAAGCGGTGGCAATACCTGTGATGGCATTGGTCGCTCCTGGGCCGGAGGTCACTAGCACCACTCCCACATCGCCTGTTGCGCGTGCGTAGCCATCTGCCATATGCACGGCGGCTTGTTCGTGCCTAACAAGGATATGTTCGATACCAGATTGTTGATGCAAAGCATCATAGATGTCGAGAACAGAGCCACCAGGGTAGCCGAAAATGTGTTTAACGCCTTCGTCGATAAGTGAACGGACGATCATGCTGGCGCCGGATAACTTCTCCATTATTGATCCCTCAATAGTTACCGCTACGGTATGCAGTATCTTGCTACAGCGACGGTAATCGCTTGAAATGATAAGTTTAAAGGGTACTTCAAACTCGTTAATCACCCGTACATCAATGTGTTAGCTTGTTAGCTTGAGTGACTGCCATGATTGAGCAGAATTTCATCATATAAAATAGTGCTGTTAAATCAAGCGTTTTATTTAAATATTTTAAGTAGATGAAAATAAATCAGGTAGATTGTTGCTATTTGGTTTCGCTGGCGGCAGCGGTGAATGCTGCCGTTGACCCTAGATTGGAATAAAGTTTTGGGTTTGTGGTTTTTAGAGGACGCTTTTGAGCCTATAATTTTAGGGTTTAGGGTTTAGGGTTTAGGGTTTAGGGTTTAGGGTTTAGGGCTTAGCGCCTATGATGCCCTAGGCTCATAGGCAACCCCCAGCTTAGGGGGGATTAAGTTATTCTGCTTGTGCCGGTTCTTTATCGGACGTTGGGTTTATGTGATGGGCTAAAAATTGGCATAGTCCCACCAATATGACGGCGGCTAACATCAGTGCAGCAAAGGGCACCGCTGTGCCTGTATAAAATAGTGCTAGCAAAGGGCCGGCTAACGCGCCGCAACCAAAGCGTAAGGTGCCGATAACCGCCGTTGCCGTGCCTGTTTCTTGCTGAAACTTCATCAGTACTATGGCATCGGCATTAACCGACATTATGCCTAAGCAGCCCATTAACGGGATCAACATGGCGACGGTGTAGTGATAACTTAAATCGGCTAAGTTAACGCTAAGTAGTGCCACTCCTGCGACACTTGCCAGTAGGGTGGCGACTTTGAGCATACGTCGTGAGCCATATTGCATCACAATTTTACTATTGACCACATTCGCTAACATCAGTGCGCCGACATTAGTGCTAAAGAGAATTGCGAACAGTGACTTATCTAAATCAAACACCTCCATATAGACAAAGGGCGAAGCGGTTAAATAACAGAAAAAAGCAAACGAGGTGAGCACCCCACTGGCCAAATTGAGTTTAACCCCGGGCTTAGTAAACACCACAGCATAGGCGCCAAAGAAGCTTTTTTGACTGCGCTGTGCGCCGTGCTCATCACTGGGCATTTTGAGTTTGGTGACCACTAATAACAACAATAAGAGTGCATAACCGCTGAGCGTAAAAAAGATTAAATGCCAGTCTCCGATCTCTAAAATAATACTGCCTATTGTGGGGGCAATGAGCGGAGCTAACATCATGATCAGGCTGACATACGACATCCCCTTAGCAGTATTTTTGCCATATACCTCCTTAATATAACCGGGTACCACAACTGTTGCTGCTGCGCCAATAAAGGCCTGTAAAAAGCGTAAGCCTAAAAATAGCTCGACATTCGTCACAAAGGCTAGGCTAAGACTCACTAACATAAAGCCACAGAGTCCGATAATCACCAATGGCTTGCGACCCACTTTGTCGGCAATAGGGCCGAAGGTGAGCATGCCAAGGGCATAACCCGCCAGATAGAGGCTTAATGATTGCTGTACTGTGGTAATGCTTGAATTGAAGCTCAATGCAAGGGTTGCCATTGCTGGCAAATACATGTCAATAGCCAGCGGCGTGATCGCAACAATAGCCGCTAGCATGGGTAGCAACAGTGCTAAATTTACATGAGTCACGCAAGCCTTGTCGTGCGATGGTGGGACAGATGCTGTGTTCACTGATACCTCTTGTGATACGCAATTAATTAACATTGAAGCAGATAACGCTTGGTTAAGCGTTACCGAGGAAGATGGTTGATTGTACGAGATCGCGCCCCCATTTGGCTAACGGTTTGTGAGCGATGTAACTTTATTAGCTGGGAGATCAATTTGAATAATGATTGGCGCGCCTCACGGGTGAATGGATGCTTTATTTACGCCCTTTTATTGCGTCTTACTTGTTAAGAGCAAGGGATCACCTGTAAATATAACCGCCTCACCGCTGTCGAGCCAAGTGGGATATTTGACCATGATAGCGTTAAACATCTCGCTATTAAGCAGCGCTTGCAACCAAGTTTGTACCTTGGGGTAGGGCGCTTGTTGCCACCAAGGTAGGTCGACATGGGCAAATTGACGAATAAACGGAAAAATCGCGATGTCGGCGAGACTCAAGCGCTCGCCGAGTAAATAAGGACCGACCTGCAGTTGCTGTTCGAGTCTGGCAATGAAATGCTCCCCTTGCTCCCGATAGTCCTCAGCGTGTTGCTCTGGGTGCCTATCGGCGTATTTGTATTTATCTAAATAAGGCTTAAAGTCATTATCGTTTTGCTGGATAAGCGATGCAATTAACGCCTGTTGTGTTGGGTGGTCCAAACGGCGTAAATCCAAAGGATCATTTTGCTGTAATGCCCATTTGATAATATCGAGGCTTTCATCGATAACAGTGCCATCTTGCAGGATTAACACGGGTACAGTGCCTTTCGGGCTAGCTTCAAGCATGGTCAGAGGTTTATGTTTTAAGATGATTTCACGCAACTCGACCGTGCATTGCGCAAGCCATATACCGAGTCTAGCGCGCATAGCATAGGGACATCGACGAAATGAATATAAGGTGACGCTGGGCATAACTCTCTCCTTTCTTAAGTGAGTATTGTCACTGTTTTGAGCCAGGTTGCCAATAAAATACCAATATGTTTATGACTGAGGCCGTTATTGTGTAGTGCCTTGACGATAGACAAAATAGGGGCGTTCATAACGTTAGAGCAATTTGGGTAAGCTGGGCGTGCACCCTACAGTTGACCTGCGCACTCAAACTGGGGGGGAATAACCTTACTTTTTATACCTGTTTATTCGAGTGTGATTTAGATAGAATCACGCTCCAATTTTGCGCCTGAAATCACATTTTTAGGCGGTTTACATGCACTGGGGATTACGCCTCAGCCAGCATATCGAGGAAAGTATGTCTCAAGTCGTTGTTTGTGCACTATATAAATTTGTATCTCTGCCTCATTTTGCCGAAGTCCAACAGCCGTTATTGGCTCACATGGAATCAGTGGGCATCAAAGGCACCTTGTTATTAGCCAGCGAAGGCATCAACGGAACCGTTGCCGGTACCCAAGCGGCTATCGATTCACTATTGGCCTGGTTAGAACAGCAACCAGGGCTAGACCATATTGTCTACAAGTTATCATTTGATGCTGAAATGCCTTTTTATCGCACCAAAGTGAAGCTTAAAAAAGAGATCGTCACTATGGGCGTTGAGGGGATCGATCCGCGTAAAGTGGTCGGTACCTATGTTAAGCCAAAAGATTGGAACCAACTGATTTCAGATCCTGATGTCCTCCTTATCGACACCCGTAATGACTACGAAGTGAGCATTGGTACGTTTAAGCATGCGGTTGACCCAAAGACACAAACCTTTAGAGAGTTTCCTGATTATGTGAAGGAAAATCTTGATCCGGCTAAACATAAAAAAGTCGCCATGTTCTGCACTGGGGGGATTCGCTGTGAAAAGTCGACCGCTTATTTGAAAGAGCAGGGATTTGATGAGGTCTATCACCTTGAAGGCGGCGTGCTGAAATACTTAGAAGAGGTAAAGCCTGAAGAAAGCCTATGGCAGGGTGAATGTTTTGTCTTTGATAACCGTGTGTCAGTCAATCATCAACTCGAAAAGGGTGAATACGATCAATGTAATGCCTGTCGTTTACCGATCACTGAGGCTGATAAAGCCAGTGAGCATTATGTCAAAGGGATCAGCTGCCCATATTGTGTCGATAAAGTATCAGACAAGCAGCGTGAGCGTTTTGCTGAGCGAGAGCGCCAAGTTCAGCTGGCTAAAGCGCGCGGTGAAACTCATATAGGCAGTGACGTTAACTCTGTGATAGAGCAGCGCCGTTTACAGAAGTTGGCTTTAAAGCAAAGCCAACAAGATGAACGCAAAACCGATTAAGGTTAACCCTTTTGTTGTAGCCCTCGCGGCGGGCAACAACAAAGCCATTGGCGCGTTATTAGAAAAGCGGCATAAAACTGTGCTCATTTAGACTTTTTTCTAATGAGCATTGGCGTTTTATCTGTAGCGTCTATACTGAAGTTACTGCTACAGAATATGTTGCATCGGGCGACAGTCTGTATCTTCTGCAGGGTTAATAGAGGTTCTTATTGGTTGGTGTTGATAGACTGTCTCTATTAACGTTCTTGGTAAGAAACTAAGGCGAGTATTGTATTAAGCAATGCTCGCTTTTTCTTTGTTTATTACAACATCAATATCTACTTTTAACCTGGATCATTAGAGTGTTCTTTTGGTTCTTATTTGCATAAAGCAGCATGCTTCAAGCTTAGTGTTAACGCTCTCTATTTAAACGCTTGATTCCAGTTTTTATTCAAGTCATATCCCAGAGCCGCATCCCCAACATCTAATCAAATGGGCTCATAACGTTATCCAGTACTTATGGCATATCTGTAATGACTCAATAGACGAAGCCGCACACTTTATGTGCTGCGGTTGTATTTCACCTGTCAGTAACGCTTATGCTCGCCGAAATATTTTTTACCGCACCTATTTACTTAGCCTGCTAAGTAAATATAATGCTTAGCAGGCTAAGTAAAAAACCTCAAGACTGCCCGGTCCCATGACATAAGGATATCAACATGGTTTGTAGGTGTAGGTGTAGGTGTCATATTGCCTTAAAGGCACAATTCATCTCAGGGCTGGTTAATGCTCTATAACACTGGCGCTGGGCGACATGCAGCCGGATAACAACATAATGCAGAGGATGAGTTGTCATCCACTTAATAATGGTGAGTACTGTGAATAAGACCGAAAGCGAACATGTAAACTCTGCTCAGCCAATGGCCGAGCATTCAGAATTGTCGTTAGGTGAACGTTTAGGCCGCTTGCATCGGTTGTGGCGAATGGTTGCCGATGGCGAATTAGCCCCGCTGGGGTTAACCCATTCTCGCTGGACCGCGTTGTGGAAGCTGTACCGTATCGGCCAAGATGTGAGCCAAAAGCACCTCGCAGAGGCATTAGAAATTGAGTTGGCTTCGTTGATGCGTACTTTAGGCCAGTTAGAACAGCAGGGGTTGGTGATACGTCACTGCTGTGAGCATGACAAACGTGTCAGACGTGTTGCACTGACCGAGGCGGGACTGGCAGTACTAGATCAAATGGAAGCTAAAATTATTCGGGTACGCGCCGAATTGCTGTCAGGAGTTAGTCTTGAAATGCAAGCGCAGTTTGAACAAACACTTAACCAAATTAGTCACAATGCGGCAGCTAGATTAGAGGCTACCGCAACTAAAGCACAGGAGTAATCTAGAGTATATGACGCCAGATCAACAATTTACGCGGTTAGTCAAATTTGCCATTGTGGGCTTTTTGCTACTTTTTAGTTATTTTTTACTTGCCGATATCAAAATGCCGTTAACGACCCAGGCCATGGCGACTCGTACCATAACTCAAGTAGCACCGCAGATCAGCGGTAGAGTGGTGCAGGTCTATGTGAATAATAATCAAAAAGTGACTCAAGGCGATCCGCTATTTAGGCTCGATCCTACCGAATATCAACTCGCGTTAGAGCAGGCTGAGTTGGCCCTTGAACAAGCAAAGCAAGATAATGCCGAACTCGATGCCGCTATGGCTGTGGCAGAGGCAGATGTGGCGGCCAGTGAAATTAACTTTGCCTTAAAGCAGCGCGAAGCTAAGCGCATACAATCGCTTTATTCCCAGCAAAGTGTGTCGCAACAGATGATAGATCAAGCGCGGACCCAAGTGAAAGCCAGTTTATCTCAGCTGCGCGCCGCTAAGGCACAATTAGCCAAGGTCAGTACGCTGCGTGGCGATGCTGGAGACAGTAATCTTAAATTACGTCAAGCACACAATAACCTCAAAAAAGCACGTTTAGCCCTGAGCTATACCCAAATACGCGCCGATCATGATGGGGTCGTTACCAATGTGCAGCTCGCGTCTGGCAACATGGTCAATAATGGCTCGCCTGTGATGGCCTTGGTGCTTGAGGATGTCGATGTTATCGCCGATTTTCGTGAGAAAAGCCTGCGTCATGTTAGTCGCGGCGCCAACGCGTGGGTGGCCTTTGATAGTCAGCCTGGTCAGGTCTATGAGGCTAAAGTCAGTAGCCTTGATGCTGGTGTTAGTGCGGCGCAGTTTGCTGCAGATGGTCGTTTAGCGACACCTGAAGAGTCTAATCGCTGGGTTCGTGATGCGCAGCGTTTTAGGTTGCACCTGGATATGAATGGATCACAACCCAATACCTTACCAGCAGGTGCCAAAGCTACAGTGCAACTGCAGCCAGAAAATGGTGCCTATCGCTTGTTGGCCAGTGGGCAAATAAAGCTCATTAGCTTGTTGCACTATATTTATTGAGGTGGTTATGCAGTTAATTCGTCATCATCCGATGACAAGCAACGATCTGCAGCAATGTTTACGTATCGCCACAGGGGCCAGTCTCGGCTTTTTATGTAGCAAGCTGATGGGCTTTAATTATGGGGTGTTTTTTACCGTAACGCCCATGTTATTGCTGGGGTTAGTGCCTGTCATGTCGATGCATGTGACTCGCCAAGTGATCGCCTCATCGGTGTTATCTATTCTTGAAGTGAGCCTCATCGCTGGAGTGTTTGGCGGACAACCTGTGGTGATGTCATTGCTGGCCTTCGTGTTATTTCTGTATCGATTTGCCTGTATGTCGCGCGGTAGCCTATTTCTGTTTGGTGCCAATGGCGTCATTAGTTTGAGTATCATGCTGCATTTTGCCAGCTATCCAGACACAAACTTAATCGATTTGGTATTTTGTAATTTTTGGGGTCATATCGTCTCAATTGCGATAGCGTTATTGATGATGCTGGTGTTTCCTGATGTTAGCCCTAGAGCCGCGCCAACTGCGCCCAGCAAAGGTCCTAATCGTATGCGACATGAGGCTCTATTAGGTGCCAGTGTGGCGACCTTATCTTTTTGCCTGTTTCAGGTGTTTGATCTGCGTGATTCGTTATCGGCGCAGGCGACCACACTATTGCTCCTATTTCCTATGCATTGGAATGGCGCGCTCGACTATGCTCGGCGGCGTGCTCTGGGCACCATTTTAGGGGTCAGTTGTGGTTTAATGATCCAGCTGTTGCTGTATAACTGGTCGCATGAATTAGTGTTATTATTGCCACTGTTTTGGTTATTTAGCTTGTTGTTCAGTCAAGCGCATATTAGCGAGGCGATGGGCTCTGGCGTTGGTTTTGCGGGCATGTCGACACTAGGCATCTTGTATGGACAAAACTTAACCCCAAATAACGACTTGGTGTTTAGCAGTTTGTACCGCGCCAGCAGCATCATGGTGGCGATCGTATTGACTCTGATTGCCTGTTATTGCGTGCATAGCTTGCTTAATCGATTTGAGGCGACTCGCTTTGGTCAGTAAGGTGCAACTGTAATGATTATGGTGAATCGATTAACACTTAAGCGTGGTACTTAGTCCGTCTTGGATTCATTCGCTGAAGAGGGCGCATCAACAATATCATCAACAGTAGCGTCATTGAGATCAGCCATGGTGCCAAGATTGGCATTGCTATTATCGTCTGCCCTTGCAGCGTTGGTTATCATTGGTTCCTCGCCAGATAGGGTTTTATCCATAATGCCGTTAAGTAAGTTCATCGGCAGAGGAAATAAAATCGTCGAATTTTTTTCGCCAGCGATCTCGGTTAACGTTTGCAGGTAGCGTAGTAAAATCGCGTTAGGTTCTTTAGCCAGGGTTTTCGCGGCGGTGACCAGTTTGGCCGAGGCTTCCATTTCACCAGAGGCATGTATCACCTTGGCTCGACGAGTTCGCTCTGCTTCAGCTTGTCTTGCTATGGCGCGTACCATGGTTTCATTCAGATCCACATGTTTAATCTCGACATTCGATACCTTAATGCCCCAACCGTCGGTGCGGCTATCTAATATTGATTGAATGTCGGTATTGAGCATCTCTCGATTGGCGAGCATTTCATCCAGTTCATGTTGGCCTAGTACCGAACGTAGGGTCGTTTGCGCTAGCTGTGAGGTGGCTTGTAAGTAGTCTTCTACATTAATGATCGCCTTTTGCGCATCGATCACTCGAAAGTAGAGCACTGCATTCACCTTAACGGATACATTATCGCGGCTGATCACATCTTGAGTGGGGACATCCATCACTACGGTACGCAGGTCAACACGCACCATTTGTTGGATAAGAGGGATGACGATAATCAGTCCCGGCCCTTTGACTTGGTAAAAGCGCCCTAACATAAAGATCACGCCGCGTTCATATTCTCGTAGGATTCTGAAGGCACTAAATAGTACAGCCAATAGCAAAAAACCTAGCGCGATAAAAAACACCGAAGGGTTATAACTAATTGCGTCCATTGATAATCTCCTTAGCGGGAAGGGCGGAGGTTGGGGTAACTTTTAGGGTGAGGTGGTCTCTAGCAAGCACCAAAACCCGCTGAGCCGTATGGGTCGGTTTATCACTCACCGCGGCCCAATGTTCGCCATCAAGGCTGACAAATCCTTTTTCAATAAATCCCTCTACGACTATGGCCTGTGCGCCGACAATCGCATCATCACCACTCACGGGTTTACGTTGACGTTGCCGCCACAGGGTGGTTAATACCCACAGCGAAAATAGCAGCGCTGTAACGGTTACTGCACCAATGAGTGGCAGCGAAATCGCAAAATCCTCTACCTCACTGTCCATGAGGAAAATGGAGCCTAGAGCAAATGCGACCGCACCGCCTAATCCGAAAATGCCAAAACTTGGCACCATAGATTCGGCAACTAACAAGCTGATACCTAATAGCATCAAGCCTAGTCCAACATAATTGATAGGCAGTAACTGAAAAGCATACAAAGCGATAAACAGTGATATGGCGCCAGTCACCCCCGCAACGCCGACTCCTGGGCTATAAAATTCGAGCAATATGCCGTAAATACCAATCAGCATTAAAATATAGGCGACATTGGGGTCGGTAATGGTTGCAATAAAGTGATTACGCCAGCTGCGTTGATGGGCTATGAGTTGGGCATTGTCTAAGGTTAATGTCAGCAGTTTATCCCCCATATCCACTTGGGTGCCATTGAGTTGAGCTAGCAGATCGGCGGCATCATCAGCAATAAAGTTGATCACGTTTTGGGCTAAGGCTTCAGTTGCCGTCAAGGTGGCGGCCTCGGTGACAGCACGCTCGGCAAAGTCGATGTTACGCTTGCGCAGTGTCGCTAAGGCGCGAATGCTCGCTACGGCATCATTTAACACCTTACGCTCCATTGCACTGCCATTATCTGACGGGGTTATTTTATCTCTATTGTTATTTTCACCACTGCCATTTTTATCGCCGCGATCGGCAGGGGGGGAATCTTTAGGTGAGGGCGCATTAGGCGGAGATATAGGCCCCCCCATCTTGACTGGCGTTGCTGCACCTAAGGTTGTGGCAGGTGCCATTGCTGCAACATGGCAGGCGTACAAGATATAGGTTCCCGCACTCATGGCTCTGGCGCCAGAGGGAGAGACTAAACACGCGATAGGTATTGTCGAGGCCAATATGGCTTGGTTGATGGTACGTAAACTACTGACAAGGCCACCCGGGGTGTCCATAGTGATCATTAGCAAGGGGGGACGCTGCGATAAAGGAAGTTGATTCGCCTGAGTGATTTCGCTGATCAAGTATTCGCTGACAGCTGGGCCGATAGCCCCTTCAAAGCGTAATAATGGCACGCTCTGCTGTGTGTGAGCTTGTGGCTCTGTGATGGCATGGATTTTAGCTTGCGCCATAGCAGTGCTCGAGGCACTTATAGTCAGTAATAGCATCACAAGCAGGCCTATGATACTGGTTATGATCTCGTTGGCCTGCGGCCGGTGAGTCCATTGCCAATTTATCTGCCTGCGGTGGGTGAGCCATTCGCTCTTGCGAGCCCATCTTGCTGATGTTAGCTGTGCAGTCATAACGGCGTCCTGAGTCTAGCTAATATTAAGTCTAGTCTATTAAGCGTTATTGGGCAGGTCATATGTGGGTAGTTGTGCCATGTGCTTAGCAGGCGAGTGCCACACGTGAGCGGCAATCGGTTGCCTAGGTGCGGCGTTAATGTCTCCTGAACTGAAGTTATTTCCCTGTTGGGGCGCGATTATTGTATGACGTTGGTTGTCTTTTAGTGCGAGTGTGCTATTTTGCACGGCTTTTTACTCGTTGGAGCTTAAGCATGTTTGTTGGATTCGATTACGGTAGCGCCAATTGCGCCGTGGGAATAATGGATCAAGACACTGTTACGCTAATACCCTTGTCAACTGATTCACATTATCTGGTTTCAACCTTATATGCCCTCGACCGGGACCTTATTTGTGAGGCAGTGTTTAAAGCGCTGCCGGTTGAGCAGCAAAGCGCCTATGCAACAGCACGCTCAGCGCAGTTGAGTCGTGCCCGCCAAGCTCGTCGAGAGTTAGACCTAGATGCAGATGAACAGGCGGTTTTTGTTGGCGAACAAGCGGTGCAACATTACCTTGAGATGCCCGAAGAGGGCTTTTATGTCCGTTCACCTAAATCGTTTTTAGGTGCGACAGGATTACGAGCAGACCAAGTGGCCTTATTCGAAGATATCGTCACCATGATGATGCTGCACATCAAACAACTCGCCGATGCAAAGCTGGCGAGCCGCGGCCAAAAAGTGACCCATGCGGTGATAGGGCGTCCGGTCAACTTTCAAGGCATTGGCGGCGAAGAGAGTAATGCCCAAGCCGAAGATATCTTGCGTTTAGCGGCCAGCCGAGCTGGATTTGAGGCCGTGGCCTTTTTGTTTGAACCGCTAGCGGCAGGCATGGATTTTGAAGCCAGCTTAACCGATGATAAAACGGTGTTGGTTGTCGACGTTGGTGGCGGCACCACAGATTGCTCAGTGGTCAAAATGGGCCCATCGCATATCGACAAAGCCGATCGCAGCGACGATTTCTTAGGTCATAGTGGACAGCGGATCGGGGGTAACGATCTGGATATCGCCTTATCGATGAAAGCTTTTATGCAGCACATGGGGCTTGGCAGTCATATGGTCAATGGCCTACCTGTACCAAGTAAACCGTTTTGGAATGCGGTGGCTGTCAATGATATTAGCGCTCAGCGCGACTTTGCCAGCCTGAGCTCGCGCAATATGATCAAAGCGCTGATTACCGATGCCGAGCGCGCCGACTTGCTACAGCGCTTGTTAAAAGTGCAGCAAGATCAGCTAGGTTATCGTATTGTCAGAAGTGCTGAAGCGGCGAAAATTGCCTTGTCAGAGACAAGCAAAACCACAGTGACGCTAGATTATATTTGCCAGCAATTGGATGCCAATGTCGACGAGCAGATGTTTATCGATGCCATTAGTCAGCCTGTGGCGCAAATTCAATCTTTGATGGCTGCTGCGTTAGCCGAATCCGGTGTCATGCCCGATATTATCTACGTGACGGGCGGGACAGCGAAAAGCCCGGCTATCTATAACAGTATCGCGGCCATCTATCCTGCAATCGATATTGTCGTTGGCGATCATTTTGGTAGCGTCACGGCAGGATTAACCCGCTGGTCGCAACGCATCTTTAATTAAAGTCGGTTAATGAATGCCTGATAACCAAGGTTATTTCATTCTGACGCAGGCGATTAGCTCAAGGCGGTGGGGTTATGCCTTTAACGGTAAATAGGATTAATTTAGGTATTTACCGTTAAAAGGCATTATCATCCAGTGACTGATATTCAAGTAGGTATTTTAGGTGCGTACTCAAGTGGCTGATATGTGAGTGATTCAGATGCACGTCGCTTAAGTGAAGCCACTAAAGTTCAAGCAACTCACATTTAAGTCACCCAAGTTCAAATTATTCAGGCTCAAGTCATTCAGGCTCAAGTCATTCAGGTTTAAGTTACAGGGAAGCTACTATGTCATTTTTTTCATCATTTTTATCGCAAGCGCCAACAGCCCAATCCTATTCATCTAAGGGGTTAACCTCCTTGTTACTTGCTAGCGTGATGTTAATGGCCACAGGCTGCGGTGATGATGTCGGCAAGGTGAGTCTTGGTCTGTTTACTACAAAAGATGTGCTTATCGATGCTTTGGACGATCCCAAAGTGCCGGGTGTCACCTGTCATATTAGCCGTATTGAAGCCAACCTAGATTTTGCCGATCCCTCTGATATGGGTATCGCCTGTCGCCAAACTGGGCCAATAACCGCCGCGGATATTGCCACCATCGATAAGAGCAAAAATGGCGAGGTGGTGTTTAAGGCTTCATTGAGCATTTTATTTAAAGTGCTTAAGGTGCGCCGAATCTATGATGCTGAAAATCAAACCTTAATTTACCTGTCGTATTCAACTAAAGAAACCAATGGCAGCCATAAGCACGCCCTCTCAACGGTGCCTTTATATGGTACACACGCTTGGCAAGACCCAGCAACTAAGGCTGGTAACTCCGTACGTTAAAAAGAATGTGCTAACCCATTTTATACTTGCGATGAGTAAGCGCTAATTCGAAGTGTTAGTCCGGTAAGTCTCCCGTTGAGTATTTTAGTCACATAGACCAGACTTGGGGGCGATGGCATCGGGTTTAACCATTACAATCTCTGGTTAAACCTTTAGCGCTACCCTTTGTTTACCCCCTAGCCTGAGTGCACCAACGCCTCATTTAGCCTTGGGCTTGATTGAACCGCTCAAAAGCGCGGGCTAAATCGTCAATGAGATCGTCCGGGTTTTCCAGTCCTATGTGTAAGCGGATTAAGGGTTTACTGCTGTCCCAGTGGGTTGCTGTGCGCAGTTTATCGATTCCAAATACGCCCAAGATCAGACTTTCATAACCGCCCCAAGAAAAGCCCATCTTAAAGTGTTCCATATTTTCGACCAGTGCGGTAACCGATTTGAGGTTGCCTTGCTTTAACACAAATGAAAATAAACCATTGGATGCGTTGAAATCGCGTTTGAAAAATGCATGACCTGGACAGCTTGCAAATGCGGGGTGACGAATATGATCCACCTCGGGTCTGCTGACTAACCAATTAGCGACTTTAAGCGCATTTTGTTCATGCTGTGCCATACGCACGCCCAATGTTCTCAGTCCGCGACTGGCAAGATAGACATCGTCGGCAGAGGTACACTGACCCATTAAGTAACTGTTTTCCCGCAGTTGATCCCAATGCAGACTGTTTGCTGTGGCCGTGCCCAGCATCACATCTGAGTGACCTACAATATACTTGGTAGCAGCCTGGATCGAAATATCGACCCCCATATCAAATGGACGCGAGTTGATAGGTGATGCCCAGGTATTATCTAACATGACCACCATATTATGCTGGTGGGCAATACGGCTGAGGGTGGGCACATCTTGCACTTCCATGGTGATAGAGCCGGGGGATTCGAGAAATAATACTTTGGTATTGGGCTGGATAAGCGTGGCGATGTCGGCGCCAATCATGGGATCGTAATAGGTGGTATCAATGCCGAAGCCTTTGAGCAGCTTGTCGCACAGATCCCGGGTCGGTTCGTAGGCGCTATCGACCATCAAGAGATGATCGCCAGCCTTTAAAAACGATAATAATGCGCCCGAGATGGCAGCAGAACCAGAAGGGTATAACGCGGTACCGACGCCGCCTTCTAGTTCGGCGATGGCGGCTTGAAACGCAAAGTGGGTAGGGGTGCCGCGACGGCCATAAAACATCTCGCCATTGGCGCGGTTTTTGGTGGCAAAACGCATCTCTTCCATAGTGTCAAAGATCACGGTTGATGCGCGAAATACGGGGGGGTTAATCACCCCTTTAGTCCACTTTTTGTCTCTGCCTAGGCTAACTATCTGCGTCTCTTTTTTCATTGTGGCGACTCCCACCCTTATTTTATTTTTAGCCATCTTAACATCTAAATGGCCAAATGAAAGGGCGGATGGGCAATGAACGCAGATATTTTACACTGGGTTGATCGGGAGTTTGATGCTGATCATCACGCCTTGGTGTTGGCCGTTTTGCTGGATGTTTTTAGCTTCAATGCTGCCTTGATGGAACGCGGTAACCAAGCGCGCTATGTACAGGCCTAAGCCTAAGTGGGGCTTATCTTGATTAGGTTGTGGGCGCACCGAGACCATAGATTCAAAAATTTGCTCACTCATATTTTCAGGTAGTGCAGGCCCTTGGTTGTAAACGCTCAGCATGGCGATACGGCCTTTGGCATGCAGTTTCACCTCTATAGGTGTAGCGGGTAGGCTAAATTCAATGGCGTTAGCGACTAGCTTATCCATCAGTTGGGCAATATATTCTGGCACCCCTTGCATCTTAAGCGGCTCGGGGCAAATATCGACCTCGAACATCTGCTTAGGGTAAGTGATTTGATAACCCTGCATGCAGCCCGAAATCACTTTTGCCAGTGGGAAAGTATCTATTTCGGCGTGGGTAAGTGCCTCTTCTAGCCGTGTTGCCTCACTCATGTTGTTGAGGATCATACTAAGGCGGCTGACCCCCTCTTGAGCACGATCGACATATTTTTGATGCTCAGGTGGCAGTGCCTGGGCGTTGAGGTGTTCCAAGGATGAACGCACTACGGCAACTGGGGTGCGCAATTCATGGGATAATCGTGATGACATGTTTTCAAGGTAATGAGTATATTGACCTAACCGGCTGACAATGCTTGCAAAGCTGCGTGATAAGTCACCAATTTCATCGCGCACTTTTGAGCCCACAATGGCCCGTTTAATCCGGCCTTGGCTGTCGATGGCTTGTTCGGCTTCATCCCTGAGCTTGCGGATGCGACTGGAGATGCTCGAGGCGAAAAAGAATAGGGCAAGGGTTCCCATACTCATCACGGTAATGATCACGTTAAACAGCTTTTCGAGTGCCTTGTTGCGCAGGGTGCGAATACCATGAGTGGTTTCTTCGGCAATCACCACTCCCATGACGGTATCGTCAATCCAAATCGGGCTGGCAGCAGCCAAGACCACCGCTTTTCCGTCGGGAGTTAAGCGCCAAGTTGAGCCAAACTTGCCCGATAAGGCGCGCTTAATATGGCTACCTTCGAGTACGGCTGAGTCTTGCAGCGAGTCGACAAAGTCCTTGGCTGGGGTGGTCAGTACGCGATAGTAGAGTGGGTGTAAATATTCTTGTTTAAAATGCTCCCAAGCACTTTCATCGCTGCGTTCGGTTGCCGCTTGAGCCCAAACGTTATTGTTACTGTGAATATCACCCGATTTAGCCAAGACTCGCCCATGTTTGTCTACCACCCAAATGCGTGAGCTGTTATGGCTCATGCCTTTGATAATACTTTCAATTTCAGGGGACGGAACCAATACAGTACCCAGTTCATTCACATCGTCTGTGGCCGAGGTGCCGACAATGGCTTCTACCCGTCGGTGGCGTTTATCGTTGACATCGGCGATGGCAAACCCCAATTTACTGCCCACCATGTCCAGTGGGATCCGCAGCTCAATATTATAACCTTGTTCCGTCTTACGCCATTTACCTTGAATTTTTAGCTCTGGCGTAACGGGGGTTTTTCGCTTAGGGTTTTCAGGCAATTGGAATGCGCTTATCCAGCCATCGCGGATGGTGGCGACAATATAACGTTTAAATTTGCCGTCAGGTGTCTGAGTGGCAATGGCTAGATGATCATTGGTTTCAATACTTAAGCTATTGGTGCCGCGGTATACCACATTCGGATCTGTGACTTCGAAAAAGGCGTACAGGTGGCCGGCATATTTGCCGACCATATGGTTAAAGTGGATCGCGGGTGGATGATTATCGTTAAGGTTAAACAGTTGATGCTCTTGGCCGTAATGGAGGCTGCGGTGACGATAATTACCCCAATCGTTGAGTTTGCCATCGAGCTGGATAGGGCTTGCCAATGGATAGGCGTATAAGTCTCGTCCTTGCTCCACTCGTGACAAAAAACTGGCTTGTTTGTCGAACAGTTTTGGTCGCTCATGCAGGGCGGTCGCTAATGCTTGGGTCGTGCCTTCGAGGGTTTTTTCTTGACCGTGGCGCAGGTATTTTTCCATCTCCCACACGTATTGATAGCCCAGCCAGGGTAGGCAGAGTAAAAATAGAGACAAGATGGCGACTTTGGTGCGTAGCCCAATAGGCAAAGGAAACATAACTAGCCTTGGTTATCCCAGCGATATCCCATGCCATAGACGGTATCAATACAGTCAAAGGTGTTGTCTTGGGTGATAAACTTTTTGCGGATCCGTTTAACATGCGATGTGATGGTGCTGTCGTCAACATAGATTTTGGCGTCTTGCATCAAGGCTTGGCGGCTGCGCACATGCCCCGGATGTTTGGCTAAGGCATGCACCATCCAAAACTCAGTGACGGTGAGCTCAATGGGCTGATTCTTCCAGTACACCTGAATGCGGTTAACATCGATAGAAAGATGACCATGCTCAATGAGCTGGGCATGTTGCGTGCTGTTTTCTTGTATTTCTGAGCGGCGAAACAGCGCGGCTAAACGCGCGATAAGATGAGGAAAACTCACATCTTTACTCAGGTAATCATCGGCGCCTAAGCGTAAGCCGCAGACAGTATCAAAATCGCTATCACGGGCAGTTAAAAAAATAATCGGCAGCTGGCTAGACATGGCTCGCAATGATTGACACAGGGTAAAGCCACCATCGATTTCATTTTCAAGGCCAATATCAATAATCGCTAAGTCGGGCAGACGGGTAGTGAAAGCCTGCATCGCACTGGGGCGATTGGCATAAGCTTGAACGCTGTAACCTTGCTGCTGCAACACCTCTTTATAGTTTTCACGGATCGCCGCTTCATCTTCTACTATTGCAATACGCTTCATTGCTCTCTCATCGCAGTATGACTATTTAATGGATGGTGACTATACAGCAAATTTTTTTCGATAAAAGTGACTTAAGGTAATTGCCATTTTGTTGCCACAATTGGTCGCTGCAATGCCACTTTTGTTCCCTGCCTGTGCCACTTCACTGCGTTTTAATGAACTCATCGCCATCATGTCTCCGGTTTTGCTTCACCCTCATTTTTGCCGGGACATCACATTAAGGATAACAAGATGAAAAAGCAGATTATTTCCGTATTGATCGCCAGCGCGCTATTAACCTCTTCCTTTGCTCACAGTGCTCAAGATAACAGTAATTTAGATAACGGCAATTTAGATGGCAGTGCTCCAGCAAGTGTTGAAGCCTCATCAGACACCGAAGCGCTTATTGGCGTCGGCTCAGGTATCGTTCTGGGCGCCGTTGTGGGTGGACCTGTCGGAGCGATTATCGGTGCCTTTACTGGCGGCATGATAGGCCAAGCGGTGGCCGATGACAGTGAAATAAAAACTCAGCATGCGTTGCTCGCTGAACAAGAGCAGCAGCTCGCCATGCTTAACCAGCAAAATCGTGAATTTGAGCAGGTCAGTGAGCAATACAACCATGCGCAGCGTGAGTTAGCTCAGCTAAAGCAGCATCAGCAAGCGGGCCTTGAAGAGCTGGCTTTAGGCTTAAATGTACAGTTTAAAACCGGTTCATCGGTGATAGAACCTCATTTTCAAAGCCAGCTCAATGATGTGGCGGATCTGATGTCACTGTCGCCAGAATTAACATTAGATTTAACCGGTTATGCCGATCGTCGTGGTGACTCGAGTTATAACCAAGCCTTGTCTGAGCAGCGGGTCGCTGAAGTTAGCCGTTATCTTGTTAAACAGGGGGTGGATGAGGCGCGTCTTAACGCCAAAGCCTATGGAGCCAGTGCTCCAGTTAAAGATGAGCAGAGTTTTGAAAATGATTTCTTTGACCGCCGCGTGACCATTCAATTGTTTAATGCTGATACCGCCATTGCGGCCAACTAGGCTCAAACGCGAGTGACAAGGAACACTGACATGGATATTGACTATCACCGTTCTACCAACCCTTGCCCCCTGAGGGGGGCTTTTTTATCTCAGGGGGCTGCGCGGCTCAATTTTGTGGCGCTGTTATTATGGCTTAATCACCACAAATGGCAGCGCTGGCTAGCCCTGACGATGTACACCACCTTAACTCTTAGTACCATATTGCCCCGCAGTGTGCTGGCACAGTCTGATGATGAAACCTTATTGGGGAGTAGTCAGCTTATCTATTCGTTATCTAGTCCCTTATCTGAGCCAACATCAGAGCCGTTAACTGAATCGGCTGAGGCTTTATTATCAGAGACTTCGCACCCCAATGCCTTTGCGTTCAGTGCATTGCCGATTGAGACTCAAGTCGATATGCAGATATCGGGCTGGGTCAACCGAGTGCAGGTGAAGCAGTTTTTTCACAACGACACTGCCCAGTGGCTTAACGGCATGTACCTGTTTCCGTTACCCCACGATGCCGCCATCGACAGTATGACATTACATATTGGTGAGCGACGCCTGCAAGGTGAGATATTTCCTAAAGCAGAGGCAAAACAGCAGTTTGAGCAGGCAAAAACCAGTGGAAAACAAGCCAGCTTACTCGAACAGCAGCGGCCGAATATGTTTACCACCCAGGTGGCTAACTTAGCCCCAGGTGAAACCTTAGTGGTAGAGATTGCCTATCAGCAATTGGTCAATTACCAAGCGGGAGAGTTTAGCTTGCGTTTTCCGCTGGCGATCACGCCTCGCTACGATAATGATCCCGCAGTGACTTCATCCCCAGCTAATGGCAATTATGCTCAAGCAAAGCTGTTAGCAGCAAAAAAAGTGGGCTCTGCGTCTTCGGTTGGTAAGGTAAACCTCAATATTCATCTCGATGCGGGTCTACCTTTAGCCAGTATTGATGCACCCTATCATAGGCTCAAGCAAGCGTCACTTGAACAGGGGATTACGGCGCTGCAATTAACCCAGACTTTAGCGGCAGATAAAGATTTTGTCTTGCGCTGGCGTCCTGAGCTGACACAGGCACCGACCGCCGTTGCTTTTGCTCAGTCGGGTAAAACTCACCGCCGGACAACGGCTGAAGATACAGTACTTGCCGATAAGCAAGGTGGCGAAAATGACTATGCCATTGTTATGGTGATGCCGCCGCAAGCCGAGCACGCCGAGAAAATGGCGCGGGAACTCTTGTTGGTGATCGATACATCGGGCTCGATGCACGGTGATTCAATGGCGCAAGCCAAAAGTGCTTTGCAATATGCGCTCGCGGGGCTGACTCCAGCGGATACGTTTAATGTGATTGCGTTCGAATCGACAGTGCAGACATTATCGACATTTGCATTGCCAGCCACGGCGGCGAATTTAGGGTTGGCTAATCAGTTTATTCAAAATCTTGTGGCCGATGGTGGCACCGAAATGGCCCCAGCGTTACTGCGTGCCTTTGCCCATACGAGTCCAGATGAGTTACAGCCATCAAGAGATACGCGTCTTAAGCAAGTGGTGTTTATCACCGATGGCGCAATTGCTAACGAGCAGCAGCTGTTTGAACTTATTGCCGACCATATTGGTGACAGTCGCCTGTTTACTGTGGGGATTGGCGCCGCGCCTAATGGTTTTTTCATGCAACGAGCGGCGCAAACCGGACGCGGCACATACACCTATGTCGGCAAACTGGATGAGGTTAGCACGCAAGTGGGCCAGCTGCTGGCCAAGATCGAACACCCTTTGGTGAGCAATATCGATTTACGCTTGAGCGATGGCACTATTCCCGATTATTGGCCGGTAAATATCGGCGATCTCTATTTAGGCGAGCCTGTGATGGTGGCGGTCAAACTCAAATCGAATCAACATCAATACCAGAGTGATGAGCTTATCGTTTCGGGTAACTTCGGTGGTTCGCAGTGGCAACGGCGCGTCGGATTGCAACGCGATGATAAAGCCAAAGGGCTTGATCTTATCTGGGCACGCAAACAGATTGAGGCGCTCATGTTGAGTAAAAATAGTAGTAATGTTGAGCGCGTAAAGCGTCAAGTGACTCAAATCGCACTGGATCATCACTTGGTGAGTCCCTACACCAGCTTGGTGGCTGTCGATAATCGTGTCGTGAGACCCGCAGAGCAAATGAGTCTCGATGGGATAGCCAGCACATTACTGCCTCAAGCATCCATGGGGCAATGGCCGCAAACAGCCAGTGAGAGTCGGCTCTTTTTAGCCATTGGTAGCATGTTGCTGCTACTACTTGGCGCCTATTGGGTAAGTTATGCCGGTGTGATGCAGCGCGGCTTGTTGATGTGCTTGCAACGTATACGAGGAAAAAGATGCCAGTACAGATAAGGGCTCATCGTCATCGCATCATGCTATTGGTTGGTATTGTTGCGATTGTATTTTTGTTTAAAGGAGGCTATATGCAGGCGAAGGCACATTTTGCCCAATTTCTAATCGAGCAGGCGTGGAGCGATACCTTAAATGATGGTAAGCAACATAAGCCATGGAGTTGGGCCGACACATATCCCGTGGCTAAGCTGCAATTTGTTTCAGGGCAGGGGCAGTTGCAGGGACAAGCCTTATATGTATTAGCGGGGGCATCAGGCAGAAACTTAGCGTTTGGTCCTGCCACGCTAATGGGGGCAAATCAACTTAATGGCTGGGGGAATACTGTGATTGCTGGCCATAGAGATACTCATTTTGCCCATTTAAAAGGGGTGCAACCTGGGCAACTACTGCGGGTGCAAGATAGCTCGTCAGCAACGATTGATTATCGGGTAGTGTCGATTCAAATTGTGGCCGAAGCCGATACTAGGCTACTTGATGGGCAAGATGATTTGCAGCTAACCTTAGTCACCTGTTATCCCTTTGACAGCTTGAGTGCGCAAAGTCGCTGGCGTTTTGTGGTGATAGCGGAGCCTGTGGCGGCAAAGCCACAAATACAGCTGGCCTCAGTTGCTGCTTAAGTGATGTTTTATAATAGTGAGCGGCGCTGCGGGTTTATTTTCAGCGCCGCGTGAGGGCTCATTTCATTTAGATGGGCATCACACGATTGCGCCCGAGTCGTTTGGCATCATAAAGAAAACCGTCACTGCGCTCAATTAGCTCGGCTGGACTATCTTGCTTGTGCCACTCGCTGACCCCAAAAGAGGCTGTAATGGTATCGATCAACTGGTCTTTACGACGATCTTTGATACTGACTTTTTCCAGTGAACGGCGCATGGCTTCAGCCAGATGTCGCGCCTTACGCTGGTGGCTTTTAGGGACCAAAATGGCAAATTCCTCACCGCCAAAGCGGTAAATTTTACTGCCATCGCGGCACGCTTCACTTAGGCGTTTAGCGACGGCCTTTAGGATGTTGTCGCCAAGTAGGTGGCCGTAAGTGTCGTTAAAGCCTTTAAAATGATCAATGTCGACCAAAATAAGGCAAGTGCCTTCAGGGGCTTGCGAAAGAATGCCGGCCAAATCTTGATCGAACGCTCGGCGATTGAGCACACCAGTTAGCGCATCATAATAGACATCTTTTTCTGAGCGTTTCAACTTGCCGCGTAGGGCATCTATCTCTTGTTGTGCCTGTTGTAATTTGGCGGTAAAAAATTCAGTACTGGTGCGTATGTCATCAGACTCTTTTACCAAATTACGTACTAGCCCGAGAACTTTTTCTAGGCTGACCCCTTCCTCGTCAATGCGATTGAGTTGCTCGAAGTTGTGATCTATCCGCTTTTGAAAGCCTTTGGCATCATGGTTGGTATCTTTAAGTGATTGTGATAGTTCCAGCGTCATGGCTTCTAAATTTTGCCGCATGTCCAGTACATCGATTTCAACTGGATCAGACAAGTGTTCGCGATACAATAATTGAGCATTGACGGGGGGACAAGTTTGATACTGGGCTACTAGGTTATCCATTTTTTCAACTAGTACCGGATGTTGCTCACCCACATAGGCGTACCATAATGCGTAATTTGTTGGGGTGGTGGGGATCTGATGTTTTAACATCAGTGGTACTGCTTTTTTAAGGTTGATGGCTGCTGTACGCATCAGATCTTTTGACATGGTGAAAGCTTCCTCGCGGTACTGACCATTTCTTGAGTAGCAGTTTACGCAATATTCATCGGTCTAGACGCGATATGAGTCGCATTAATGCCTCGCAACCGCGAGGCTCGTCTTGGTTCATTAATGTTAGCCGCTTAATGATGATTATGGATTGGGCTGTTGATTTGGCGCCCAATCAAGCCAATCAGTCTGTGGTTTATCATGTAGGATAAAAGCCTGATTGCTGCCCAGTCGATTGGCTGAGCTGGTCACCGCTTGTGTCGCGACCCCGATACCACCAGTGAGTATGGTCTCAAGTGATCCTGTTTCTATTTGTGCGCCAGAAAATAGACCTACATCGATCTTGATGCCTGACATATCCCAAAATTGACTGCTTTGATTGACTAAATGTTGATAGCGCGTATCGATTTGTGCTCGCATGTTGACTTCAGTTCCGTTGTTTGATAGCTGATAATGGGCTATTTCACCAATCTTAATGCCGCGAAAAATAATGGGACTGCCTATTCTTATGGAGCCTAAACTGCTGTCGATAAGGGTCACTTGCAGCGAGCCATCATCTAGTTGCACTGGGTTGTCGGTTAGACCAATAAAATGCTGACTTAAATGTTGACTATTACCAGGAAGGACTGCCACGTAGGGGCCGGTAAGTAGGGTTTCAGCCGCCTGAATGCCAGATAACGAAATCTGTGCATCGACTAAAAAATATTGCGCATCTTGGCGGGTAAATGCCTTGGCATAATCTCCATAAAGATAAGCATCGACATTCACCGTACTGAGGTCGTCATTGAGTTTAACCTGCTCGATTTCACCCACCTGATGACCTAAATAGCGAATAGCGGCCTTGGCCGCTAACTTAGTTGTGGCGGGAAAACTAAGCGTGATAGGGGTTGCCTTGGCTAAAGCAAGCGCCTTAGAGCCATATAAGTGTTGGCGATTAACAGCATTATCGCTATCGAGTAGGCCTAAACTTACGCTCCCTTTGATCGCGCCACTCAAAGGAGCTACCTCTACATTGACCCCTCGTAAGCTGGCATCGACAGTCAAGGCGCTGTTACGCCAAAACACAGTTTTAGGGGTTAACAGTGAGTCAAATTGCTTATCAATGCCTAGGGTGATGGCAAAATTGTTGCTCTGCGGCTGCCAAGCCACATCGAGCACTTGGCCAATTTGCATCTTTTTAAAATAGAGCGGCGATGTCACACTTAAATCGGCGCCGTCTGGGCTCAACAGGGTGATGCGTCGCTGAGCCGCTTGACTGATGGCTTCCTTCGCCTGTTTCTGCGAGCTAAATAACGCTAAGGTGCTGTGCTCTTTTACTAGGGTTAAAGATTTGCCTTGAATTAGACTGATCGCCCCTTGAGTGAGTGTATCTAAGTCACGAGTCTTCACCGTGATCCCATCAATTGATGCGTCAATAGCTAATGCTGATTCAGGGATGAAATAACTACCAGATGAAATAAGCCTTTGATATTCTGGCCATATATCTATTGAATATTCGACGCCGCTGTAATCTTGTTTAAACCGCACAGCGCTGACACTGCCAATAGGCAACTGTTTAAAGCGAACCTGTGCTCCAATGTTGATGCCTGGGTTTTCGTTGGCCGTTAATGTCAACGCGAAAGGTTGGTTATGTAATGGCGGGGCGCTATCGAGTAGTGGATACTGTGCTAAAGGCTCACCTGTACCGGGCATAAAATTGATCACGCTACCTGTGAGTAAGCGTGCGGCATGTTTAATCCCCTTTGTCGAAATGCCGGCGCCTTCGACCCAAAATTGTGCCGTACCACTCAAGAGATGGGCATAGTCGGTATCGAATGTTGCATCAAATTGGACGCCAGCGTCACTTAAATGTGTGTGGGTGACGCGGCCGATCTCTATGCCACGAAATACAATGCTGGCACCCGTTTGAATGGCATCGGCGTTACTGGCCAGCAGTGAGAACCCCACGCCACCAATGGCGGCATCTTTATTATCAAAAATGGTATAGTGTTGATTTGGCTCGGCTTGGAGGCCATTAGGATCGGATGAAAAGCTGACGCCACCGGCTAAAATGGCAGACAGACTCTCGGTTTTTACCTTGATACCCGACAGTGAAGCATCGACGGCTAAACCTGAGACGTTCCAGAATTGTGAGTTTTGTTTCACTAAATGTGTGTACTGTTTCTGTATGTACGCATTAAATAAGATACTGCTGTCATTGACTAAGCGATAACTGAAAATTTTTCCGACCGGTATTTGACGATAAAAGATTTGCGAGCCTATATCGAGAGAACCTAAGGTAGGGCTACTCAGTTGCACCATTAAACCGTCGGAACCTGGTGCGACTGGCGGGGCTTGGTCTTCGGCGATAAACTCATTGCGATCATTGCCATCACCAGGTTGAATGGCGATATAGTTACCGGAAAAAAGCGCATCGAGCCCCTCAACACCTGTGATTGAGGCTTTAGGGGTGACCAGCCAAAATTTGGTGTTGTCTTTTAAAAATGGGGTGGAGCGATAATCCATCAACAGATCGACATTCACACCTTGCAGAGCATCATCGATGCTAATGTCGACCACTTTACCTACGGTTAAACCTTGATAACGTACTAAGGTTTTACCGACGTCGATACCTGTGGCACTCGGAAAATGGATGCGCACATCGATACCCGATTCTCGGATACTCTTGACGCCCAGCCAAGCACCCAACGCCAGCGCGATGATAGGTAACAGCCAAATTGGCGAAAATAACTTTTTCTTTACTACTTTAGGTGTTTCAATTTTTGTCATTTTTCGCTTCCAATCGATCCCAGAGTAAACGCGTGTCTAATACTTTCGCCGCCAGTTGTGTCAGTAAGACGACTAATGCAAACGCCGTTGCAGCAGGGGCGGGTTTAGCATCAAATATTTGTCCCATATTAACTAAGGCGGCCGTTATCGATATAACAAACAGATCCAACATCGACCAGCGCCCAATCCATTCAATGATGTGAAAGCCTGTCATTAATGTCTTTTTTGAAATAGGTAGACGATAACTTATGGCAAGCAGGTAGGTTGCCAACCCGATAATTTTAAGCATGGGCACTAGAATACTGGCGGTAAATAAAATGATAGCAATAGGCCATAAGTCTAGATGAATCAAATGATTAATACCGCTAAAGATGGTGTCTCGGCGAACTTGTCCTTGGCTTGTCATTACCGTAATAGGATACAAGTTGGCTGGCACCAACAACACGGCTGCGGTGATCAGTAGTGCCCAGCTTTTTTGGATGCTGGCATAATCTCGGCTCTGTACGTGTTGGCCGCAGCGTTGGCAATAGTTATCTTCAATCCGGCATAGTTTGGCGCAAGTAGGGCAACAGGTGATCCCCGCTGCTTGTCCTTGCGAGTTGCTGTGAGTGTCATTCATTTAGCTGGTTCCACATATGCTCGATATCATATTCACGCTGCAAGAAAATCACCACAATAAATAAAATACTGAAGGAGAATGTCCCTATACCAAAATAGAGGTCGGTGTAGTCGGAGAGTTGAAACACTGAAACAAAGATACTAATCATATATATCTCGAGCATAGTCAACTCAGTCAACAGGCTATGCCAGCGCAACAGGTGTCGGTAAATATTACGAAAAAAGGGATTTTTCATTTGATACTTAACGATTAAAATTTGTGTTAATACAGACAAGATGAGTAAACCTGGGGCGATAACCGCAGCCACTAAAACTGCAATGCCAACCACCCAATACCCTTGAGATGCCACCGACATCGCCCCTTGAATCACGGTTGTGGTGCGTACACTGCCTAAAAAATGTAACTCTAATACAGGGAAAATGTTAGCAGGAAAATACAGTACTAAAGCGGTAATGCACAAGGCGAGCATGCCATTGATGGAGCAATATGGGGTGTCATACAAATTACTATGGCAGCGAGGACAGAGGGCTCTTACCCCAATAGGTAACGCCCGCTTGCTGACGATTAAGTCACACGAGCGGCACAGGATAATGCTCTTGTCTAACACATTTTTATCGGAAGTAATGATGCGTATTCCTATCGTTTGGGACGGGTGAAATACATTATTGCCCCCTATTTTTCAGATCCAAAAAGCCGTTGTTTATGCATGTCGTTACCATGATGCCTCAGTGTCTGTGAAGTCATTGGTAGCAAAATAATAGAACAAGATTCTATCAGATAAATTTGAACACTTGCATAACAACTTGTATTTATGAGATTCTAGGACTGTATATAAAAACAGTATGAGGGCAGGCATGGCAGTTATAACGAAATTTGTCGTAGTCAGAGAAGGGGTAGAGAAGATGACATTCACATCTAAAAAAGAGGCCGATGCCTTTGATAAGATGCTCGATATCGCCGACAATCTTCTTCCTTTTATCGAACAGGCTCAGTTAGGCCTTGATGACGATGCATTGGAAAAATTGAGTTTTTATTTAGCTGAAAATAAAGATCAACTGATGGGTTTATTAAAGGGCGGTGCGGTAACCAAACCTGCAGCAGTAAAAAAAGCCAGTAAAAAAACTGAATCAAAAGCATAATTTATTAGGACACCCTATGACTTCTGTGTGTTATGACACTTTAGCTCGCCAAACTGAGGCGTTATTTAGCGGCGAAGATAACCTTATCGCAGCCATGGCTAACTTTTCCGCATTAATTAATGACAACCTTGACGATATCAATTGGGCTGGATTTTATTTGGTTGAGGGAGAGCAGTTGATATTAGGGCCTTTCCAAGGAAAAGTGGCTTGTACTCGTATTCCAATGGGCAAGGGGGTTTGTGGCACATCAGCGCAGACCAATACCACGCAACGTGTCGCCGATGTACATCAATTTGTCGGCCATATTGCCTGTGATTCGGCGAGTAATTCTGAAATTGTCATCCCATTAAGACGCAATGGCCAAGTGATCGCGGTTCTCGATATCGATAGCCCATCTTTGGACAGATTTGATAAAGTCGACGAAAATGGCCTTGAATTAGTAGTAAAAAGTTTGGAAAAGGCTTTATTTGCTTAAACTAACATCAATTTTGCGCAATTGGTGGTCGCATTCGTATCTAGCAGGCTTATAATAGGCTGCTTGGCGAACATCAAAAACGCTGGGGGAGTATTTCATTGCTTGAAATGAATACTTGGCGTTTGTTAAGTGTAATTGATAAGGTATGTTAGACGAAACGCTAACGGGTGTATCTACGCTAGGTAAGATCATGCCCGTTAACAGCATCTAACAAATATGAACGACACGCCCACCAATAGATGTTTGGTGTGGTGATAGTCCCTTTTTTAACTGTGGAAGTAATGATGGAATCAACAGAAAAGTTGACCGACACCAACGCTATTCTTGCGTATTTATATGAAACATTTCCTTTGTGCTTTATTGCTGAAGGTGAAACTAAACCTCTTAAAATTGGATTGTTTCAGGACTTGGCTGAAAGGTTAGCTGATGATTCTAAAGTCAGTAAAACTCAATTGAGAATTGCCTTACGTCGCTATACTAGCAGTTGGCGCTACCTGAAAGGTATCAAAGCTGGGGCTAAGCGTGTTGACCTTGATGGCAACGAATGCGGTGAGCTAGAGCAAGAGCATATCGATCATGCACAAGCTACACTGAAAGAGAGTCAAGAAAAAGCCAAGGCTAAACGTCTAGCAAAAGCGGCAGCTAGCAAGGGCGAAAATACTCAGCCTAAGGCTGAAAAGAAGCCCTTTAAAAAGCCTACGCCTAAGCGCAAGCCTGCGGCGGCTAAAGTGGCCAAACCTGACGTTGCAGTACAAAATTTGACGCCTGCTGTCTTAGGCGAGTTGAAACCAAATCAACGCGTCAATGTCAAACTTGGTAAATCACCAGTAGCGGGTGTCGTACTCGACATCAAAAAAGAAGATATACAAGTGCAGTTAGATTCAGGATTAACCATTAAAGTGAAGGTTGAACATATTCTGCTATAACTGTTCTATTGTACAAAGGAGTAACTTGTTGATGCGAAAACTAACTCTGGTAGCTTCCATTGCCAGCATTTTTGTAGGATTCTCGGCTTGGGCATTGACGCCTACAATTCCATCAAGCGAGTTGCCCTCTTTGAATCAAGAGCCACAACATAAAGTGGCGAGTAAGCGAGTGGCCGACACCTATGCACGCAATCATTATCATCGTTTTAACTTTGATGATGCCTTTGCAATGCAGGTGTTCGACCGCTACTTAAAGCAGCTGGATTATCGCCGTAATGTGTTATTACAAAGCGATGTTGACAGTTTTAAGGTCTATGCAACCGAATTTGATGACATGCTTAAGAGTGGCGATTTAGCCGCAGCGTATAAGATGTTTGACTTGGCTCAACAGCGCCGATATGACCGTTTCGCTTATGCATTATCCCTGCTCGATACTGAAATTGACTTTAACGTCCCTGGTGACAGCTATCATTACGATAGAGAAGAGGCGGCTTGGCCAAAAGATGAAGCCGAACTCAATGAGCTATGGCGTCAGCGGGTCAAATACGATGCCCTCAACCTCAAACTCACAGGTAAAACGTGGGATGAAATTGTTGAAGTGCTAGAAAAGCGCTACAACAACGCCATCAAACGTTTGAGCCAAACTAAGAGTGAAGATGTATTTCAAGGCGTGATGAATGCCTTTTCTCGCTCGGTAGAACCGCATACCAGTTACCTTTCTCCGCGCAACGCTGAGCGTTTCCAAATGGAAATGAACCTAAGCCTTGAAGGCATAGGCGCGGTGCTGCAGATGGATGAAGATTACACCGTAATAAAAAGTTTAGTTGCTGGTGGCCCTGCGGCTAACAGTGAAAAACTCTCCCCTGAAGATCGCATCGTTGGTGTTGGCCAAGAAGGTAAAGAGATAGTCGATGTGATTGGCTGGCGTCTCGATGATGTTGTTGAACTCATTAAAGGCCCAAAAGGCAGTAAAGTGGTGCTGCAAGTCTTACCTAAGAAAGGTGGCTCTTCAGCTAAACCCACTTATGTCACAATTGTTCGTGATAAGATTCGCCTAGAAGATCGCGCAGCGACCTCTGAGGTGATTGAGCCTTCAAGCGGAGATTATGCTGGTCGCAAAATCGGTGTCATTAAGATCCCAGGCTTTTACATGAACCTGTCGCAAGACGTGTTTAAAGAGCTGACCAAACTGAAACAAGAAAATGTTGAAGGGGTCGTCATAGATCTGCGTGGCAACGGGGGCGGCGCATTAACCGAAGCCACCTTGTTAACCGGCTTGTTTATTGAACAAGGCCCAGTAGTGCAAATTCGTGATGCCAACGGTAGAGTTTCACAAAACCGTGATAATGATGGTCGGGTTGCTTATGCAGGTCCACTGACAGTGATGGTCGATCGCTATAGCGCTTCTGCATCTGAAATTTTTGCCGCGGCGTTGCAAGATTATGATCGCGCACTTATCGTTGGTGAGTCGACTTTTGGTAAAGGCACAGTGCAGCAGCATAAAAGCCTCGGGCGTATCTATGATATGTACGATAAGCCGATTGGGCATGTGCAATACACCATCGCTAAGTTTTACCGCATCGATGGCGGCAGCACCCAAATTAAAGGTGTCACACCCGATATTCCGTTCCCTAGTGCCTTAGAGCCGGGTGAATATGGCGAAGCCGAAGAAGATAATGCATTGCCGTGGGACAAGGTGCCGATGGCTCAATACAGCACCCTAGGCGACATCAATTCAAATTTGGTGGTTAATTTAGATGGCCGTCATCAACAACGAATTAAGCAAGACGTAGAATTTAGCTATATTTATCAAGATATTGCAGAATTTAAGAAAAGCCATAAAGAAACCAGTGTCTCCTTAGTGGAAAAAGAGCGTATTGCCGAACGAGAGGCGAGTGATAGTAAGCAGTTAGCACGTTTAAACGAGCGCCGTGCTGTTAAAGGCTTAACACCATTGACATCGCTCGACGATGCCGACGATGAGATGGCGTTACCCGATGCATTCTTAGATGAAACTGTGTTTATCACTCTCGATATGGTAGACATGGAACAAGTGGCTAAAAATCAGTCTAAATAAATGGCTGCCTAGAATAAAAAACGCGCTATTGGCGCGTTTTTTTTATCAAATTTTAAGTGACAAGAGGAACTGTGATGACGCAAGTTCAAGCGAAATACCTAAAAGATTACCGCGCACCAGATTATACCATTAGCCATGTAGCGCTTGACTTTGTGTTGGCTGGCAGTGATACCAGAGTGACGGCAACCAGCCAAGTGCGTCGTCTAAATGACAGCGCGACTTCCTTATTACTCGATGGTGAAGCGTTGTCGATTGAGGCCTTGACCGTTGATGGTAACCCTTATCCTTATCAAGTCCAAGATGGTCAACTGTTGCTGGAAAATCTAGCCGCTGAGTTTGAACTGCAAGTGATAACCCGTCTTGACCCTGGGGCGAACTCAGCCCTTGAAGGCCTTTATATGTCCGATGGCGCCTACTGCACCCAATGTGAGGCGCAGGGGTTTAGACGCATCACTTATTTTCTCGACCGCCCAGATGTGTTAGCGATTTACACTGTGCGAGTGGAAGCCGACAAGCAAGCGTTTCCTTATTTGCTCAGTAACGGTAATCAAGTAGAAGCTGGCGACCTTGATGGTGGTCGTCATTTCGTCTGCTGGCAGGATCCGTTTCCAAAACCTGCTTATTTATTTGCTCTGGTAGCTGGTGATTTCGACCTGCTACAAGACAGCTTTGTGACCAAAAGCGGTCGCGAAGTTGCACTGCAAGTTTTTGTGGATAAAGGTAACTTGCATAAATCCCATCATGCGATGGCATCTCTGAAAAAGTCGATGGCTTGGGATGAACAGCGTTTTGATTTGGAATACGATCTCGATATCTACATGATTGTTGCGGTCGATTTTTTCAATATGGGCGCCATGGAAAATAAAGGCCTCAACGTATTTAACACCAAGTATGTGTTGGCCGATACCGCATCGGCAACGGATGATGATTATCATGGCATCGAATCTGTAGTAGCCCATGAGTATTTTCATAACTGGACCGGCAATCGCATCACTTGTCGTGATTGGTTTCAATTAAGCTTGAAAGAGGGCTTAACGGTTTTTCGGGATCAAGAATTTAGCTCAGACGTTGGTTCGCGCGCGGTTAATCGTATCCATGCGATTAAGGTCATCAAAAACCAGCAATTTGCCGAAGACAGCAGCCCTATGGCTCATGCTATTCGTCCCGAATCTGTAATTGAGATGAATAATTTTTATACCGTCACTGTGTATAACAAGGGCGCTGAAGTGATCCGCATGATGCATACCTTGTTAGGTGAAACCGGCTTTCAGGCAGGGATGAAATGTTATGTTGAACGTCATGATGGTCAGGCGGTCACCTGTGACGATTTTGTGGCGGCGATGGAAGATGCCAGCGGCGTCGATTTAAGCCAATTTAGACGTTGGTACAGTCAATCGGGAACGCCCTTAGTCACAGTTAAAGAGGAATATGATGCCGGGGCGAATCAATATCGCTTACATATTTCGCAGCGTACATTGCCTACTGCTGAGCAAGCAGAAAAATGGCCGTTACATATTCCATTTGATCTCGAACTGCTGAGCGCCGAGGGTGAATCGATACTCAATCGAGTACTCGATGTCACACAAGCAGAGCAGACTTTTGTGTTTGATGATCTACCAAGTGCCCCTGTGCCGTCGTTATTACAAAATTTCTCGGCGCCAGTAAAATTGCTCTTTAACTACAGTATTGAGCAGCTGCTCCACTTAATCCGCTTTGCCTCGAGTGAAGTGGCTAAATGGGAAGCATCGGTGACGTTATTTAGCCAGTCTGTGTGGCACAATGTGGCTAGCCTTCAAGCGGGACAAAGCATGCACATCGACAGCCGTTTAATTGATGCAATAAAAGGCTTATTGCTGGAGCCGGATCTCGATCAGGCCTTACTGGCCGAAATATTACATTTTCCCAATCTGTCGACCCTGATTGAGCAAGTCAATGAGGCCGATATCGATGCCTTGTCGATGGCGCGTACATTTGTGCTTGAAGAGATAGCCAGTGGCTGTGAAGATGAGTTACTGGCTCGATACCGAGAGCTGGCGGCGATTGATGCACCTGCGGCGCGCTCGCTGAAGAATGCGGCCTTGTTATTATTGCTCAATGTGTCAGATGAACATCAAACCTTAGCCGAAAACCAATATCGTCATGCCACTAATATGACTGACAGTTTAGGCGCGCTAACGGCGCTCAATAGTGAAGACAGTGTGCTTAGACAAACGCTGCTAGATGATTTTCAGCAGCGCTGGTCTCAAACGCCACTGGTGATGGATAAATGGCTTACGTTACAGGCCACCTGTGCAGGTGATGAGCGCATCGACGCGATTAAAACCTTGATGCAACACCCAGCTTTTAGCCTGTCAAATCCTAACCGTGTTCGCGCGTTAATTGGGGCGTTTTCGGCGGCAAACTTGGCGGTATTCCATCGTCAAGATGGCGCAGGTTATCAATTATTAACTGATGTCATTATTGAGTTGAATACGCTTAATCCACAGGTTGCGGCGCGCATTATTACGCCGTTAATACAGTTTAAGAAGTTTGATGAGAGCCGGCAGGTATTGATGCAGCAATCATTACAGCAAATACTTGCCCTACCACAACTGTCGAATGATCTGTTTGAGAAAGTGTCCAAGGCATTGGCATAAACTGTTAGCGACGAGGCAGCCTCTGCCTCGTCATTTTTGTTCTTATTATTGTTGACGATATTATGGTCTTTTTCTTTTCAATTTATGTCAGTTACCATGATTTTTTAAATTATTATCAAGGATATGTGGATAAAGTCGAAGTTAAGGAAACTGGGGGGAAAACGCTGTGGATCAATGCCCGTCACTTTCGACCTTTCTTAACAACAGGTGGCCTGTCTGGTCATTTTAGATTAGAGCTCGATGATGCAGGGCAGTTTCGTTCTTTGACTCGCGTACAATAAACTAGAGTGATTACTTCAAACGGGTGATCGTAAATCTCCAGCGTAATCTTTCCCATTTTATAAATATAATTGCCTGTTTATTATTGCTTTTTTGATACACCTTCCTTTTTGTTAATCTCTTGTATCTGCTTATTTAAATCGTGCGTTTGAAATGTACGGTTTTATTTAGCTTAAGTATCCAAATATCAAGGTAATTTTCTCTTTTTACACCTTGCTCATCGATAGTAAATGCTGTAACAATGGTGTTACCTGTACGCTAACAAGATGTTGGCTACCATTCCTATAACAAAGAATCCAGCAGGTTACGGAGAAGAGCTAAAATGAAAAATCTTAAAAATGGCTTTAATAAGTCAACGCTTGCTTTGGGGATTATTGCAGCGTTGAGCATCACAACTACGCCACTTGTTCAGGCGGTGTCGTTTGATTGGGGGGAAGTGCAAGGTTCGTTTGATTCAACTTGGAGTGCTGGCGCAAGTTGGCGAGTTGAAGAGCGAAACTGGGATGATCATATTGGTAAAGTGAATCACCCGCGCTTCGACTGGTCAAATTATTCCGCGTTTAACAATACCAAATATTCTTCAGCAGAGATCTGGGCTCAACCCGGCTCATATTCCAGTAACGGCGACTTGAGTAACATGCTCTATTCTCAAGGCGACGTTACTTCAATGGTGTTTAAAGGCCTACATGAGCTGTCGTTACAATATAAAAACTATGGTCTGTTTGCTCGTGGCATGTACTTCTACGATCAAAAGGCCAATGACGGCAGTTATGGTTACAGTGACCCATTAACGGGTAAAGAATATGATCCTTGTGCCGACTCCGAGGCCTCTAAGGTGCAATGTAAAGATGTGCGCCTGCTCGATGCGTTTGTTTACGGTAATTTCGATTTTAATGATGGTGCTAACCCGCTAACAGTTCGAGTGGGTAACCAAGTCGTGTCGTGGGGGGAAAGTACCCTGATTGCCCACGGTATCGGTGTGATTAACCCGGTGGATTTGAATATTCTTAATGCTCCAGGGGCTGAATTAAAAGAAGCCTTTAGGCCACAGGGCATGGTGTGGGCATCACTGGGGGTTACCGATTTTCTGTCTGTTGAAGCTTTCTACCAATATGATTGGGAACCAGTATGGGTGCCAACGCCAGGCTCGTTTTTTTCCACCAATGACTTTGCCGGTTATGGTGGCTATGGTCAAAATGCGCAGCTGGGCTTTAATGCTAACCCAGACATGAATCTCGATTTTATTGTCTCAGAATACAATAACTTGTTACAGATGATGGCTTCGGGGCAATATGATGCCGAGACCTTAGGGAAATTGGCTTTAGCGTATCCGACCAAAGCCACTCTAGTTAAAGATCAAGCCAGTGCCAGTGATTCAGGACAGTACGGTGTTAAGTTTGGTTACTATGCGCCAGAATTGGGTGAAACTGAATTTGGTTTGTATTACATGAACTACCATAGCCGCCGTCCTTTGATCAGTGGCACCGCGGCTAATTTTACTACCGAGGCGATTGGGCGAGACTTAGCTAAGCTGGGCGCCGTTGCTGCTGCCGGAGGCACAGTCGATCGTAACACCTTATTAGGGCTAGAAACCTTTTCTAAGGCACAAATTGAATATCCTGAAGATATTCAGCTTTATGGCTTCAGTTTTAACACCTTGATTGGTGATACGTCCGTTGCGGGTGAAATAGCCCATCGTCAAGATGAGCCGCTGCAAATTGATGACGTTGAACTCTTATTTGCCGCCATGCCTCAGCAACTCGCCAATGCCGGATTACGCCCTGATTTAGACGGTATATCGCAAATTGAAGGTATAGGCTCAGGCGAGTCAGCCAAAGGGTATATTCTGCGTGATACTACTCAAGCACAGGTTACCTTTACGCATTTATTTGGCCCTACTTTAGGCACCAGTAACTTAACCATGTTAGCCGAAGTCGGTGGTGTGTGGATCCACGATATGCCTGGCTTTGATGAGCTGCGTTTAAATGGCCCTGGCACGGCTCGTTCAGGGGGAAATCCTGATATGCCTGGCATTATCGAAGCCCTGCATAACGGCCCAGAAACCAATCCGTTCCCAACTGATTTTTCATGGGGTTATCGAATTGTAGCCAAGGCGGACTACAACAACTTGTTTGCGGGTGTGAACATGGCACCGCGCATTATCTTCTCTCATGATGTTAAAGGGATAACCCCTGATCCTATGTTCCTATTTACCGAAGGTAAGAAAGCGGTCGCTATCGGGGTTAACTTCGATTATCAAAGCCGTTGGGGAGCCGATTTCTCCTATAACTCTTTCTTTGGTGGTGTAGGCACGACTAATCAGATGTCTGATCGTGATTACGTGTCATTTAACATCAAGTATTCAATCTAATTCACAAGGACAATAACGATGAAGAAATTAGCCATATTGTCAGCTGCTGTGATCGTTGCATTGAGCGCCCCTGCAGCCATTGCCAAAGTATCAGAGGCCGACGCGGCCAAATTAGGCACATCATTAACGCCACTTGGCGGCGAAAAAGCGGCTAACGCAGATGGATCTATTCCTGCGTGGGATGGTGGTATCACGAAAGTGGTCGCAGGTTTCGAAAAAGGGATGCACCATCCAGATCCTTTTGCTACTGATAAAATTGAATTTACCATCACTAATGCTAACAAAGATAAGTACAAGGCAAATCTCACCGAGGGGCAACTCAAACTGTTTGAGCTCTATCCAGACACATACAAGATGAATGTGTATCAGACTCGCAGGACGGCTTCGGTACCACAATTTGTCTACGATGCCACCAAGGCCAACGCGACTCGTGCCGAGTTAATTGCCGACGGTAATGGTATTTCCGGCGCTACGGTTGGGATCCCATTTCCAATTCCGCAAAATGGGTTAGAAGCTATCTGGAACCATGTATTGCGTTTTCGTGGTGTGGACCTTGAAACCTCGCGCAGTCAAGCAGCACCTACGGCCAGTGGCAGTTATACCTTGGTTGAAACTGCTGAAGAGCTGCGTTTTGAATATTCACGTCCAGAAATGACCTTAGATCAGTTAAAGGCCTCCAATACACTGTTTTATTTCAAGCAGGTAGTGACACAGCCAGCCCGCTTAGCAGGTACGGCGTTATTGGTTAAAGAGACGATGGATCAAGAAGCCCTGCCGCGCCAAGCCTGGACCTATAACACGGGCCAGCGCCGAGTGCGTAAGGCGCCCAATGTCGCATTTGATACACCAGGCACAGTATCTGATGGGCTGCGTACCACAGATGACTTTGACATGTTTAACGGCTCGCCTGTGCGTTATAACTGGGAGTTAATGGGTAAGAAAGAGATCTATATCCCTTACAACGACTATAAGTTGCATTCAGATAAGCTCAAGTATGATCAAATCTTGCAGGCAGGTCATATCAACCCTGAGCATGTTCGCTGGGAAAAACACCGTGTATGGGTCGTTAAGGCGCAGCTCAAAGAGGGGATGCGTCATATCTATAAAACCCGCGTGTTTTATATTGATGAAGACTCTTGGCAAGTGTCGTTAACCGATATGTACGATAACCGCGATGAGTTGTATCGCGTCGGCGTAGCTCATGCGATTAACTACTATGAAGTGCCCACCTTGTGGACCACCTTAGAAGTTATCCATGATCTGCAATCGCGTCGTTATCTTGCTATGGGCTTAGATAACGAAGGTCGTATGTATAATTTTGATGCACAGTTGAGTGAGGCAAACTTCACTCCAGCAGCACTACGACGTGCGGGTATTCGTTAATCACCAATTAGGGAGAGGCCAAAAGGCCTCTCCATTACAAAAGGAAGTTTGTATGTCGTTTAGCATGCTTCGACTGGCCGTGTTGTCTGTGTTGCTTACCTCGAACATAAACACAGTGTGCGCCGAGACCGATATCAGCTCATCCATTCAACCATTAGCCGTGCACTCCTTAGTATTAGACTCAACGCTCAAGGCTGACACTGCCGTGGCGGTTGGTGAGCGCGGGCATCTGTTTATATTTGATGACAACTGGCTGCAGCGTCCATCACCAACTCAAGCCCATTTAACTAAGGTTTATCTGCTTGATGGCAAGCTTGGCTGGGCAGTGGGTCATGATGCCACGGTATTACACACCCAAGATGGCGGGCTTAGTTGGCAGGTGCAGATGAGTTCGCCTGAGATAGAAAAACCCCTCATGGATGTGCTGTTTTTCGATGAGCTCAACGGCATTGCCATTGGGGCTTATGGCATGTTTTATCGCAGTAAAGATGGCGGCAATGCGTGGGAGCCTGAGTTTCATGCTGAGCTGTTATTTGAAGAAGATATTGCCTACCTTGAAGACTTAAAAGCCGAAGATGAAGCCTTATACCTCAGTGAACGCAGTACCTTGCTGCCCCATTTTAATCGCGTGGTACAGCTTGATGATTCGCGTTTATTAATGGTGGGTGAGTTAGGCTTAGCGGCGGTCTCAGAAGATAAAGGGATCAGTTGGCAGCGGCTCGATTTTCCTTATGACGGCTCCTTATTTAATGCTTTGGTGACAAGCAAAGGTGTCTACGTTATGGGGCTGCGTGGTCATCTGTTTAAGAGCGAGGATGGAGCAAATAGTTGGCAAGAGATAGCACTGCCGATCCAGTCGACCTTAAATGGTGGACTCATCGTCGATGATAACAAGATAAGGCTCGTGGGTAATGCTGGCGTGATTATCGATGTTTATCATGATGGTTCTGTTGCAATGGTCGCACAACGCCAAGGTGAAAATCTGGTTACTATTAGTCGGGATACTCATGGTAAACAATGGGTTGCGGGTACAAAAGGTTTCATTGAATTAAAACAAGAATAATAAGGCCCTGACATGTTAGATAAAGTAGTTAATGGATTAGAGTCGTTCCTTTTTAGGCAACGGGGATTGGTAATTTTTGCGTTTGTAATGGTGACACTCTTTTTGGGCTTTCAAGCCAGCCATTTACGCATGGATGCGGCATTTATTAAAAACATTCCGCTTAACCACAGTTATATGCAAACCTATTTAAAGCATCAAAAACAATTTGGTGGCGCTAACAACATTATGGTGGCAGTGGAAGACACCAGCGGTAATATTTTTAATGCCAATTTTTTTGATTCGCTAAAGCAAGTACATGATCAACTGTTTTTTATTCCAGGTGTTGATCGGGCGCAAGTGAAGTCGTTGTTTTCTCCTTCGACTCGTTTTACCGAAGTGGTAGAGGACGGTTTTGCCGGTGGACCGGTGATCCCAGCTAATTTCTCTACCACGCCCGAAGGGCTAGAAGTCGTGCGCAGTAATATCGAAAAAGCCGGTATCGTTGGCCGTCTTATTGCTGAAGATTATTCTGCGGCGATGGTCACTGCCCAATTAATGGACTTTGATCCCCAAACGGGCGAGCCGTTAGACACCTTAGCCTTTGCCACTCAGTTGGAAAAAGAGCTACGCGAGCAGTATGAAAATGAACATATTAAAATCCATATCATCGGTTTTGCCAAAATGGCCGGTGATGTTGCCGAAGGGGCTAAAGGAGTTGTGTTGTTCTTTTTGATTGCCATTTTGGTGACGGCAATCATGGTTTACCTGTTTTCAAAATCAGTCAAATTGACCCTGCTGCCATTAGCGTGCAGCTTGGTGGCTGTGGTGTGGCAATTAGGTTTATTGACGGTTATGGGCTTTGGTCTTGATCCTATGTCGATTCTGATCCCGTTTTTGGTGTTCGCTATTGGAGTTAGCCACAGCGTACAGATGATCAATGCGGTACGCCGCCGAGTGGGTGAGGGGGAAACCACTAAAGCCGCCGCTGCGCTGGCTTTTAGAAGCTTGCTAGTGCCTGGTGGCATTGCGCTGTTGTCCGATACTGTGGGTTTTATGACTCTGCTGGCCATCGACATCGGTATTATTCGCGAACTGGCGATATCGGCATCACTGGGTGTAGCGGTCATCATCTTAACTAACTTGATCTTGTTGCCTTTATTAATCTCATATACCCAGGTTAATCCGTTAGCGGTTAAGCCCCATGCGGGCATAGATAAGCTTTGGTTACGTTTATCCTATTTTGCCACGCCCAAATTCTCTGTTGTGGTATTAGTGCTAACGGTGATCTTGTTTGCTGTTGGTTTGCAACAAGCCAATAAAATGAAAATTGGCGATTTGCAAGGCGGCGCACCAGCGCTGCATTTTGACAGTCGTTATAATCAAGACACCTTCTATATAACTGATAAATTTTCGGTGACCACAGATGTGATGACCGTTATCGTTGAGGCATTTCCAGAAGCGTGCACTTACCATGATGTATTGATACAAATCGATCAGTTTGAATGGTTAGCGGCCAATACCCCAGGGGTTGAATCAACGGCAAGTTTGGCATCGATTGCTAAGCGGGTTAACGCCGGCTTTAACGAGGGCAATCCCAAATGGCAGGTGCTGCCGCGTACCACTGCGAGTCTGGTGCAAGCGGTAGGGCAAATCCCCACCACATCGGGTTTGCTTAACGGAAATTGCTCGGTGATGCCGGTTTACCTGTTTTTAACCGATCATAAAGCCGAAACCATAGAAGTGGTTATCGACAAGGTCAAAGCGTTATCGGCGCAAATGGATAACGAAAAAATCAGCTTCAAATTGGCATCTGGCCCTGTAGGGGTGATGGCTGCAACCAATGAAGCTGTTGCCGAAGCGCAGCTACCCATGATGTTGTATGTTTACGGCGCTGTATTTGTGCTGTGTTTGATAAGTTTTCGCTCATTAAGGGCAACGGTTGCGGTGATTTTACCCTTGTATGTGGTATCGACCTTAGCGCAGGCGTTAATGACTCAGCTGGATATTGGTCTTGCAGTTAGTACGCTCCCCGTCATTGCATTGGGGGTGGGTATTGGTGTCGATTATGGTATTTATATCTTATCGACCATGGCTGTGAAGCTACGTGACGGCATGCCGGTGCAAAAAGCGTATCATCAAGCGTTAATCGAACGAGGTAGTGCGGTGATCTTCACTGGCTTAACGCTGGCGATTGGGGTGAGCACTTGGTTTTTCTCGGCGTTAAAATTCCAAATGGACATGGGGATCTTGCTGACATTTATGTTTTTAGTAAATATGTTAGGTGCCATAATTATTTTACCGGCGATAGGGGCAGTATTCTGGCGAAACCCAAAGCAGTAATGTATTAGGAGAGCAGATGCTCTCCTTTTTTTTGCATACTTTTTGAATAGTTACGCTAAGATTTCGATTGTTTTTTCATCTAATGAGATTAAACCCTGTGAGCGACACAATTTAGCAGGATCTACCACTGAAATAATCCTCGAAATATGGCACATTTAGTAATAGACTTCGCGCTATGACCTAGGTCACATTATTTGGCCCGTCATATGCTCTAGCATCCAGATAATTAAGAAAAGCGCTGCCATAGACCCTAAAGGAAACAGTAACATGGCCTTGAAAGATGCAATGCCTTCAGTATTACTTGAAAATGTAGTTAACCTTATTCACTCAAAAGTCCCTAATTCACAAGCTAAGCAGGTAGAGCAGTTCGCCACTTGCATTTATGCACATATGTCAAAAGATGATTTGCATGCACGTAATGATAGCGATCTTTACGGTGCAGTACTCAGTCTTTGGAATGTGGCTAATAAAACGCCAGTGGGTGAAACTCACATCCGCGTATTTAATCCAAGTCAATCTAAACATGGCTGGAAATCATCTCACTCTATTATTGAGGTGATCCATCCAGATATGCCGTTCTTAGTTGATTCGGTAGGCATGGCTCTTAATCGTATGGGTATCACTACCCATATGATGCTGCATACGCCGCTCACGGTGCAGCGAGATAAAGACGCTATTGTTAATGTTACCTATGGCGATGATAAAAACCAAAAATCAGAAAAAGTCGCTGTATTTCTTATCGAAATTGACCGCCTTAGCAGTGACGAAGATATCAAGAATTTAGAGAAAGAGATTGCTTCTGTATTGGGTGATGTGTCGGCATCGGTTAACGACTGGCAGAAGATGTCAAACAAGTTAACCAGTACGATTAAAGAGTTAGCCACCCGTCCTTTCCCAGGTGAAAAACGCGATCTTGACGAGGCGATTAACTTTTTAACGTATTTGAATAATCATCATTTCACCTTGCTCGGTTATCGCCGTTATAGCCTCAATAAAGTTGAAGGTGACTTAGAGTTGGTGCCCGATAATGACACCAGTTTGGGCCTAATGAATGTGCCAGGTAAGCCTAAGTCTAACAGAGGTTTATTGTTGTCAACTCTGTCTGATACTGCCCGTAAAGAAGCCCTCGATAAAAGTTTGCTTATTTTAACTAAAAGCAGTGAAAAGAGCCGTGTACATCGTCCAGCCTATATCGATTATATCGGTATTAAACGTTTCGACAAAAAGGGCAACGTGATTGGTGAAGATCGCTTTATCGGCCTGTACGCTTCTAACTTGTATAATCGCAGCCCACGTGAGATCCCCCTCTTAGCAGAAAAAATCCAGCGGGTACTTGATGCCTCAGGTTTGACAGCTGGTTCTCATGATTACAAAGCCTTAATGCATATTCTTGAGACGCTGCCGCGTGATGAGATTATTCAAGCACGTGAATCAGAATTGGCCAGCATGGCGCGCGGCGTACTTGAGATGCAAGACCGTGACAAACTTAAATTGTTTGTGCGTAAAGATGGCTATGGCCGTTTCTTATCTTGCTTGGTTTATGTCTCAAAAGATCGTTATAACACCAAATTACGTGAAGATACCCAGCGTATTTTGGCGCAACATTTTAATACTAATGAAGACGTTGAATTTACGACTTATTTTTCAGAGTCAACGCTGGCACGTACTCATTACATTGTTAAAGTAGATAATAATAATACGGATGTAGATGTGGCTGCTATTGAAAATAACCTGATTGAAGCGGCGCGTTCTTGGGAAGATAAACTCAGTAGCGCATTAATCTCGGCACAAGGTGAAGAGTCGGGTAATCGCTTACTTAAGCGTTATATCGATGCATTTCCACGTAGTTATAAAGAAGATGCTTTGCCTAGCTCTGCCGTGGTTGATATTGAACACCTCGAAGCGCTTGATGATGATCACAAATTAGGCATGCTGTTTTATCAGCCGCAAGAAACTGCACTAAACGACAATAAAGTTAGGCTTAAACTGTTCCATAAAGATGAGCCCATTCACCTGTCGGATGTGTTGCCTATGCTAGAAAACTTCGGACTTCGAGTGATTAACGAACGTCCATATGAAGTCAAAACGGCCGATGGTGCCACTTTCTGGATTCTAGACTTCTTGATGACAGTTCAAGGAGCCGCCGTCGATAACTTGGCTGATAGCCAAGATAGATTCCAGACCGCGTTATCACAAGTGTGGAACAAAGAATTAGAAGATGATGGCTTTAACCGTTTAGTGTTAGCGACGGGATTAACGGGACGCGAAGTCTCAATACTGCGTGCTTATGCTAAATATATGCGTCAAATTGATGCTACCTTTAGCCAAGCCTACATTGAGCAAACCTTTAGTGGTTATCCACAAATCGCTGATTTGTTGGTTAAAATGTTCATTCGTAAGTTTAATCCTAAACTAAAAACACGTACATTGGCTAAGTTTGTCGAACAGATCAATCTGCGCCTAGATGATGTGTCTAGCCTAGATGATGACCGCATTATTCGTCGTTACCTAGACTTAATTAACGCAACATTGCGCACTAACTTCTATCAAACCTTGGCTGATGGTAGCAATAAACCATACATTTCGTTTAAGTACTCTCCAGAACTTATTCCTGAAATGCCACGCCCATTGCCTAAGTTTGAAATTTTTGTTTACTCACCGCGGGTTGAAGGCGTTCATTTACGGGGTGGTAAAGTGGCTCGTGGGGGGTTACGTTGGTCGGACCGCCGCGAAGATTTCCGCACTGAAGTGCTGGGTTTGGTCAAAGCACAACAAGTTAAAAACACAGTGATTGTGCCTGTCGGGGCGAAAGGTGGCTTTGTCTGCAAGCAACTGCCAAGCGAAGGTGGTCGTGATGCCATGTTTACCGAAGGTCAAGAGTGTTACCGCTTGTTCATTCGTGGTTTGTTGGATATCTCTGACAATATCATCGAAGGTGAAGTCGTGCCGCCTGTCAATGTGGTTCGTCATGATGAAGACGACCCATATTTAGTGGTGGCTGCCGATAAAGGCACCGCGACCTTCTCTGATATTGCTAACGCTATTTCAGAGGAATATGGCTTCTGGTTAGGCGATGCGTTTGCATCGGGTGGCAGTAACGGTTATGACCACAAGAAGATGGGGATCACCGCCCGAGGTGCATGGGAGTCGGTTAAACGCCATTTCCGTGAGATCGGTATCGATTGTCAAACCACCGACTTTACCTGTTTAGGTATAGGCGACATGGCTGGTGACGTGTTTGGTAATGGTATGTTGTTGTCTGAACATACACGTTTAGTCGCTGCATTTAACCATATGCACATCTTTATTGACCCAACTCCTGATGCTGCCTCTAGCTATAAAGAACGTGCCCGTTTGTTTACTTTGCCTCGCTCGAGCTGGGAAGATTACAACCCAGAGTTGATTTCAAAAGGCGGTGGCATTTTCTTACGTAGTGCCAAATCCATCACCTTGACCCCAGAGATCAAGACGATGTTGGATACCAAAAAGGCATCGATGACCCCTAATGAGCTGCTTAAAGAGCTGCTGAAGATGCGGGTTGATCTGATTTGGAACGGTGGTATCGGCACTTATATTAAAGCATCAAGCGAAACACATGCCGAAGTAGGCGACAGAGCTAACGATGCACTGCGCGTTAATGGCGGTGAAGTGAAGGCGAGTATCGTCGGCGAAGGCGGCAACTTAGGTTGTACCCAATTAGGACGTATTGAATATGCCGCTGCCGGTGGCCGCATTAATACCGACTTCGTTGATAACGTCGGTGGAGTGGATTGCTCAGATAACGAAGTGAATATCAAAATCTTACTTAATGCGTTAGTGGCAGAAGGTGAGATGACATTGAAGCAGCGTAACCGCTTATTAGTCGAGATGACTGACGAAGTAAGCCGTATTGTACTGCAAGATTGTAAAGATCAAACGCGCACCATCTCTGTGACTCAGGTACGTGGTGCCGAGCAACTGAAAGAGCAAATTCGTTTCATTCATTATCTCGAAAAAGAAGATAAGCTCGATAGAGCATTGGAGTTCTTACCTTCAGATGATGAGTTAGCCGAACGTCTGGCCAATGGTAAAGCCATGACACGTCCAGAGTTATCAGTGCTGGTGGCTTACGCGAAAATGGTGCTTAAAGAGCAATTATTGACTCCAGAAATTACCGAAGATAGCTTCTTGAGTCAGTTGTTAGTTGAGTATTTCCCTAAGCAACTGCAACAAAATTACACCGAGCGTATGGTAAACCATCCACTGCGTGCTGAGATTATTGCCACTTCATTAGCCAACGAATTGGTTAATGATATGGGGCTTAATTTCGTACAACGTATGCAAGATGAGACTGGTGCCTCAGTAGCAGAAGCTGCCATTTGTTACACTATGGCGCGTGAAGTGTTTGGTTTAGCAGAATTAACTAAATCTATTACGGCACTTAATGGTGTGGTACCAGCAGTGGTTCAAGGTGAGATGTTACACCAACTACGTCGTAATTTACGCCGCGCATGTCGTTGGTTCTTACGTCACCGCAGTCGTAACCAAGGTATTGAGCAGACGGTTGGCCTATATAGACCTGTATTTGAAGCGCTGCGTGAAAATGTGCATCAATATATGGTTGAAGATGAAGTCAACGAAATTGGTGCTGAAATCGCTGCGTTAGTCAAAGAGGGTGTGCCTGAGAAAGTGGCCACTGATGTGGTTAACATGAGTACTTTGTTCTCTGCATTGGATATTTCACAAATTGCTCAACTTGAAGATAAGCCAGTCGCCTTAGTGGCCGAAACTTACTTTAAGCTAGGTGCGAAAGTGGAATTGCATTGGTTCCTGGATCAAATTAGTGCTCAGCCTGTGGCTAACCATTGGCAAGCATTAGCTAGAGCCGCATTTAGAGAAGAGCTTGATTGGCAACAACGTGCGCTTAGTTCGGTTGTACTACGCACCTGTACCGACAGTTGTGAGGCTGACACCATTATTGCACAGTGGATCGAATCCAATCAGGGCTTATTGGAAAGATGGTTCCACATGCTTGCAGACTTTAAGACATCGCAAACCCACGAGTTTGCTAAGTTTTCAGTCGCGTTACGTGAGCTGAACCTGTTGATCCTTCATTGTGAAGGTCAATCGTAAAATTTATAATAATAATAAGCCCTGGCAATAGCCGGGGCTTTTTTCGGTCTAGGAGAATGCATGTTTTACAAAATTGCACAAAAAGTCATGTTTCAGATGGATCCAGAGAAAGCACATAATCTGGCGATTAATAGTCTGAAATCTACGGCTAATTCACCGCTTAATTGCTTCTATGCACAGCAGATTGAGCCTGCTCCCGTTAAGTTTATGGGGCTTACCTTTCCTAATCCTGTCGGTCTAGCCGCTGGGATGGATAAAGATGGTGAATGCATTGATGCTTTTCATGCAATGGGCTTTGGTCATATTGAAGTCGGCACCGTTACCCCAAGGCCACAACCGGGAAATGAACAACCTCGTCTTTTCAGATTAAAACCCGCTAAAGCCATCATCAATCGTATGGGCTTTAATAATAAAGGGGTCGACAATTTAGTCGCTAATTTAAAAGCGGCAAAATCAGGCGCCATGGTTGGGGTCAATATTGGTAAAAATAAAGACACGCCAGTAGAGCAGGGCAAAGAAGATTACCTTATCTGCATGGAAAAAGTGTACCAGTACGCAGCTTATATCGCGGTTAATATTTCATCACCCAACACCCCGGGCTTACGTTCATTGCAATATGGTGATTTACTTGATGATCTATTGGGATCGCTCAAAGCTAAACAACAGGATCTTGCTAAGCAGCATGGTAAATACGTGCCGATCGCATTGAAAATTGCACCCGATCTGTCATTAGAAGAGATCGAAAAAATTGCCGACTCATTAATTCGTAATGAATTCGATGGCGCAATAGCGACCAATACCACGTTAACTCGCGATGGTGTTAGTGGTTTAGTTAACTCAAACGAAGCTGGTGGATTAAGTGGTAAACCATTGAATTCATTGTCTACAAAAGTCATTAAACAACTTGCAGACTGTCTTAAAGGGAAAATTCCAATTCTAGGGGTTGGTGGTATTAACAACGCGAGCGATGCTATAGATAAACTCGATGCGGGGGCCACTATGCTACAAATTTATTCTGGGTTTATTTATCGTGGTCCAGAATTAATTAAAGAAATTGTTGATGCTTACCGAATTAAACACAAATAATGATCCTGCCGGGATCTAAGATCTGGTGCGATCGATATTATGATCGCGCCAGATCATTATAACGTATTGTTATCTATATTATAATCATGAGATTTTTTTTGATATTGGATGAAATATCATCTATTATCCGTCTGTATTGACAGTAATTAGGTACACGTTATGTTATTAATGCCACAAAGGGATTGGCAATGGATATATAACGACGCGTATGGAGTATTAAGCGTTTCGTTAGGCTCGGATATGGAATTTCTGACTCCCTATAAAGTAAAATTGCTCATTCCTGACGCATTAACGGCGATGCAGTTCAATGTTGAGCATGCGAAATTCTATATTGAATTTGTTGAGCGTCTGTCTAAAACGATGACTATTGCAGATGCTGTTAAAGTTCAGTTAGCGTTAAATGCGACAGCGGCTCATTATTTATTAAAACCACAAATGCCAAAGTCGTGGTTTTTTGATACATCGGCGATTTGTGTTTACAGCGAACTGGCTAAAATATTTCAACTCAGATGTCAGGGTGTTAATGTTGATGTTATGGTTGTTGAAAGTAATATTCAGGCATCGCTAGTGATGTTGTTATCGCCAAATCTCTTGCTGAGTGACACTAAGCAACTACAACAGTTTGAATGCATTAAAGTGATGAATGATAGACTACACCCAGTAAAAGCGAGTAGACAAATCGCTGCTGCTTAAGGTATCACTTATGCTCCCGTGCAACTCTCTTTGCGTTTTGTATTAAGTTTTAAATATCACGATAGGGGCCTCAAGCCCCTTTTTTGATCTCCTTTGTAAGGTTCGACCTTTTATATTTACTATGTAATTAACTGTTTTAGTTATGACTTATCAATTGTGCTTGTTAATGGTGGAGTAAATTTAGACTGGCGCCAAGATAATAGGAAGCGAGATTGATTAGAGTCAATAAATATAAGGGAGATTTAATAGAGATAAGAAGTAGATATTTTAATAAAGAAGGCAATTATTTTAATAAAGAAGGCAATAAAGGATGAAAGTGGGGGAGTTAATTGGTCCAATGGAAAGTTAACGTGTGAGCTAATTATCTAAAAGTGCAGAGTAGATTGGGGTATACTGTTTCATCTGGCGTCCGTACTTATCAAACGCTGTAGTGTTTTAATTCTACTACTCAAGAATTGGTTGCGGGAGCCGGATTGCTTTTTTGAAAGCTTATCGACGACCTTCGCTGCTTATATAAAGTGCTGAGCCCGACGAGCTACCATACTGCTCCATCCCGCGTCCGTATGTATCAAACGCTGTAGTGTTTTAATTCTGCTACTCAAGAATTGGTTGCGGGAGCCGGATTGCTTTTTTGAAAGCTTATCGACGACCTTCGCTGCTTATATAAAGTGCTGAGCCCGACGAGCTAGCATACTGCTCCATCCCGCGTCCGTATGTATCAAACGCTGTAGTGTTTTAATTCTGCTACTCAAGAATTGGTTGCGGGAGCCGGATTTGAACCGACGACCTTCGGGTTATGAGCCCGACGAGCTACCATACTGCTCCATCCCGCGTCCGTAT
>NZ_QPQT01000016.1 GCF_003605125.1 Shewanella algidipiscicola | reverse complement strand
CACTTGTAGAGAAAGTGGTGGGTCGTGAAGGATTCGAACCTTCGACCAATTGGTTAAAAGCCAACTGCTCTACCGACTGAGCTAACGACCCATCTGAGTGATGATAATGTAAATTAACCGCCATCAATGGTTAACAGCCAACTGCCCCATCTCTATTCTAAAACGCTATTCTAAAATAGCGACTGAGCTAACGGCCCATCTTATTAACCTACTTGTTTAGCCACTTGTAGAGAAAGTGGTGGGTCGTGAAGGATTCGAACCTTCGACCAATTGGTTAAAAGCCAACTGCTCTACCGACTGAGCTAACGACCCATCTTATTGACCTACTTGTTTAGCCACTTGTAGAGAAAGTGGTGGGTCGTGAAGGATTCGAACCTTCGACCAATTGGTTAAAAGCCAACTGCTCTACCGACTGAGCTAACGACCCATCTGAGTGATGATAATGTAAATTAACCCTCACCAATGGTTAACAGCCAACTGTCTTTTGCTATAAACATAGCGACTAAACGAATGACCCATTTTTTTACAGCTAAATCTTATTGATTTAGCGCCCTTGCGACTACGCCGCTTTGAGGGCGCCTATAATACCTTTTTCATCTTCTCATGCAAGTGCAAATTTATCATTTCTTTTCGTTTGCATGAAAAACAAACTAAGGGTATGTTTTTTAGTTAAATAGAGATTAAATACCCGCCAACTGCTGTGTAGCGATTCTTGCAGCTGCACTATTAGCGTATTCGTTGATCACTTGTTGATAGTAACGCTTGGCTGTGGCATTGTCAGACTGCTTTTGTGCAATCATCCCTAGCTTAACCAGACTGTCACCACGCTTATTTGAATCTTTAAACTGTTTAACTACGGTATCAAATGCTTGAGTCGCCTCAGCAAATTCACCTTTATTATATAACAATTGTCCGAGCCAATAATTCGCGTTAGCCGCGTACGTAGAGCTCGGATACTGTTTTATAAAATTTCTAAATGCAGGGATTGCTTCATCATATTGACGCTGTTTAAGCACCAAATTAACCGCTTGCTCATAACTGGCCGTTTCGCCTAATGATGATGTGGTTTCAGAGGCTACAGGAGTGGCCGTATTTGCCACCGATTTAGCACTGCTGAGCTTTGCAATATCATCATAAAGCTGACGTTGACGCTGTAATATCTGATTTATCTGATAGCTTTGCTGTTCAGTCAACCCGCGCAGATCTAATACTTCTTGTTGCAAGGTATCGAGTCGTTGCTGCGTTTCAAACTCGGCAGCCTGTTTTGCCTTGAGCATACGCTCTAAACGAGCCACTCTATCATTAGAAGCACCACCAGCAATATCTTCAACCGGTGCTGGTGCGGCAACCGCCACACCAACACTCATCAGAATTGCCGCGGTTAGTACGGCATGTTTCATATGTATCCCTGTTAATATCAGTTATTAGTAAACTAATACCGCACGACGGTTTTTGCCAAATCCAGCATCGGTACGAGAAAAATCAAGTGGCTTCTCTTCACCGTAACTCACAATACTCATTTGACTTGGTGAAACACCCATGCTTTGTAAGTATTTAGCAACCGCTTTAGCCCGGCGCTCACCTAGGGCGATATTATACTCAGGCGTACCACGCTCATCGGCATGACCTTCAATCATAACGCGCACATTTGGATGTTCAACTAAGTATTCGCCGTGAGCATTAAGCACCTCAGAAAACTCTGAAGAAACCGAGCTTCTATCAAAATCGAAATAGATGATGTGTTCTTTACGTAACTCTTGATACTTAAGACGTTGCTGCTCTTCAGGAGTTAAAATGGGTGCTACACCGCCGGTTTCAACACCACCGGCTGTCATTTCGCTACCGTTATTACTACCGCCCATTGAGCTACTTGCATCTGTTTCTGATTCAGATGTGGTACTACATGCACTCATTGCCATAACGGGAACTGCAACCAACATAGCCTTAAAAAGCTTATTAAAATTCATTTTACATCCTTAATCTTTTTTCGAGATTGATATTATAAAAAAGGTGACCAAGCAGGAGATTTTACTTCCCCTTGACCGACTGGCAGTCTTGCCTTAAACCGGCCATCCATAGAGACCGCCGCTAAAACTTGTTGTCCTTGATAGGTTGTACCGTAAATGACCATAGTGCCATTTGGTGCAACGCTGGGTGACTCATCTAAACGCGTTGAAGTCAGTACTTGCATAAAGCGCGTTTCTAAATCCATTCGAGCAATATTAAACTTACCGTTAGTACGGTTAACAAACACCATGCTGCGACCATCTGGAGAAATAGAACCACCTAAATTCCATTCACCTTCAAAAGTTAACCTTGAAACTTTACCCGAAGCCAGTGTCACTTGATAGATCTGTGGACGCCCACCTCGCTCAGAGGTGAAAATTAACGATTGCCCATCTGGCGTCCATGACGCTTCAGTATCAATAGCATAATGATTGGTAATACGTTTAATCGCTTTAGTCGCGATATCAACCACATAAATTTCAGGCTGACCATCTTTTGACAAGGTAAGCGCTAACTTTTTGCCGTCGGGCGAAAACGAAGGTGCACCATTAATTCCTGAGAAACTCGTCACCTTAGTGCGTGACTGAGTATAAATGTCTTGCACAAACACTTCAGCTTTCTTATTTTCAAAACTGACATAAGCTAGCTTGCGCCCGTCAGGAGACCATGAAGGCGACATTAATGGCTCTGGTGAGCGCAGTAACATCTGTTCATTGTATCCATCATAATCGGCAATCATTAGCTTGTAAGGCGATTTATCTTGATGGTCGACCACAACATAAGCAATACGCGTTAAAAACGCTCCACGGATCCCGGTCAACTTTTCATAGACGATATCGCTAATACGGTGGCCATATTGTCTAAACTGGGCTGCGCTTATCACGGTTTCACGGCTGTCGATAACATAGTCGGCAGCCGATGAAGGGCCGCCTGACTGCATTTGGGCTTTAACCAGATCGATGAGTTCGAAATTGACTAAATATTGATCTGCCCCGTAAGGTTTTACTGAGCCCAGCACAACGGCTTCTGCCCCAACATTGGACCAAAGCTTGGCATTAAAGTTTGCCGCAGTACTGATGTTACGCTGAGGTAGGCCAAGTTCATCCAAAGGTTTAAATGTGCCACTGCGAGTCAGATCCGACATCACCACATCCGATATTTGTGAAGGCATAGGCGTCGTACCTTGCCAAACAAACGGCACCACTGCGATAGGACGCGCGGCATCAACCCCTTCGGTGATCACTATATCCAGTGCAGCCTTAACAGGTGCTGTGCAGATCAGCAGCCCTAAAATAAGCCATTTTGTCAAAATCTTCATGAAGCCCCTTTAATTAAATTCCGGTTGAACGGTTAAATTAATCTCTTTTAACTTGTTATACACGTCAGCCTCTGGCGATACAGGTAAGCGCCCCGCCTTATTAATGGCAGCTTTCGTCGCACGGCAAACCACAGGATCGCCCGATAAGATTTCATTACCGGTCACAAACCCATCTTTTGCTAAGCGAATAAAGATACGGCAACTTTTACCACGCATCGACTCATCCACCACTAAGTTGCGCTGAATGGTCGCCCGGATCATCGAAGTGTATCGTTGTACCTCGGTTGTCACCTGCTTATTGCGTGTTTGTGATAATACCGCTTGCTCAGCCGCTAAGGCTTCTTCCATCATGCGCTCTTGCTCTAAACGTGCTTGTTCTTCGGCTTTACGTTTACGCTCGGCTTCCTCTTTACGTTTACGTTCCTCAGCCGCCTTCTTTGCTGCGGCCTCTTCCTGTTTACGCTTAGCCTCAGCCTTGGCTGCCGCGGCTTCTGCTGCCTTACGTTCATCTTCTTTTTGCTTACGCAACGCTTCAGCCTGTGCAGCTTTCTCTTTTTCTTGCTGCTCTTTCAACTTAGCCGCTTTTGCGGCTGCCGCTGCATTTTGAGTTTCTATCTCTTTTTGTTTGCGCTCTTTTTCTAGCTGCTTAATTTTGGCTTGCTCACGTTCTCTCGCTTGGGTCGCTTCTCTGGCGCGGCGCTCTAATTCATCTTGACGTGCCTTCTCTTTGCGTTCAGCAGCCTGCTGCTCTGCCTTGATTTTTTGCACCTGTTGGTTCACTTTTTGCTGATCAACCACCACAGCTTGCACGGCTGGTGCGCTAGCCTGGGGCATAACTTTAGGTTTCTCATCAAAATCAACGCCCATCGCCACAACGATGATCACGCCAATGTGGATACTGGCGGAAATAACAAGAGGTAAAGTAAAATCTGATTTAGCTGCCACCCACTACTCCTCAGGCGAATCTGTCATCAAACCCACTGATGGCACACCCGCTTTTTGCAACGACACCATCAATTGAATCACTTTTTCATAAGGAATATGCCTATCGGCTTTGACCACAACAGGGCGTTCAGGTTCGAGCAAAATAATAGCAGCAACCCGAGTCGCTACCTCTTCGAGCTCTAATACTTCCTTGGTGCTGCTACTGCCCACATCGAGGTAGTAATCGCCATTGGCGTCAATAGATGCAACCACAGGTGGCTTGCTGTCTGCGGGTAAGGTTTCGGCTTGCCCTTGTGGTAAGTCAACTTTAACCCCTTGGGTAACAATCGGCGCCGTGACCATAAAAATAATCAACAAGACCAACATCACGTCGATATAAGGGACAACGTTGATCTCAGCGACAGGTCGGCGTCGTTTACGCTGATAACCTTGTTGCATTAGATCTCTTCCTTCTCGCTATAAGCTTGACGGTGCAAAATACTGGAAAACTCTTCCATAAAGTTAGCGTACGACATCTCAATTTTATCCACCTGAGTCGAAAAACGGTTGTACGCAATAACCGCAGGAATGGCGGCAAACAGGCCCATTGCGGTCGCAATCAAGGCCTCGGCAATCCCTGGCGCAACCATTGCGAGCGTCGCGTTTTCAACCGCGCCTAGAGCGATAAAGGAGTTCATGATGCCCCATACAGTTCCAAACAAACCAATATAGGGACTGGTTGATCCTATGGTGGCTAATAAGGGTAAGTGAGTCTCTAGCTTTTCAAGTTCGCGCGACAATGCCACACGCATGGCACGATAACTGCCGTCCATCACAGCACTGGGCACTTTACCATTAAGGTTATTTAACCGAGCATACTCTTTAAAACCACTATAAAATAGCGCCTCTAAACCGCTATTGTTGTCTTGGCGAGCAGACAGCTCTTTATAGAGTTTATTTAAATCGACACCAGACCAAAACTTATCTTCAAATTTAAGCGCGTGTTGCCTAGCCGAAGCCAGTAAACGCCGACGTTGAATAATCACTGCCCAGGAAATCACCGATAACGCTAACAGCGTCAACATGACAAACTTAACTAATAAACTGGCTTGTAAAAACAGCCCGATAAAGGAAATATCAGCTTCCACTCTTAAACTCCTGAACAATGTTATGCGGAATAGCTCTTGGTCTCATACGTGACAAGGCAATGCAGGCAACCAGAATATGGCCTTCGCAGTATAACTTACCTGATGCATCAAGCAGTTGTTGACGAAATAGCAAAGAGGCCTTTTTCAATTCCATCACTTCCGTTTCGACCACCAGTTCCTGCTCAAAACGAGCGGCTACCTTAAAGTCTAATTCCGCCTTTTTAACGACAAAAGCAATATCTTCGGCGAGTAATTGAGTCTGTTTCACGCCAATTTTTTTAAGCCACTCGGTGCGAGCGCGCTCGAAAAAGTTGAGGTAGTTTGAGTGATAAACCACTCCCCCAGCATCGGTATCTTCGTAATAAACAGAAATGGGCCAACGAAACATAAACAATGATTGCCAAACATTAGCTAAAATAGAGGCCTACTATACCTACAGCGTGGACAATTGTGAATGGTTCAGGCACGAACAGTGAGCAGTTACTTCATAAAATTTTGTTAATAAAAAAGGGAAGTTATTCACTTCCCTTTCAATACTGAGTTAATGGTTAGTCGGTTAACCACCAATCTTAGCGGGTACGGTTAAACCAAAACTGTGCCATAGAAAACTGTAGATATCAGCAAATTCATCAATCTTCATTGCCGTTGGCTTGCCTGCACCGTGACCGGCTTTCGATTCGATACGCATGATGATCGGCGCATCGCCAGTTTGACGATCTTGCAGCAGCGCACCAAATTTGAAGCTATGCAGTGGTACGACGCGATCATCATGATCGGCTGTCATTACCATGGTAGCCGGATATTCACGCTCTGTAATATTATGGTAAGGCGAATAAGCAAGCAGCGCAGGGAACTGCTCAGCTACATCGGCAGAGCCATATTCACTAGTCCACGCCCAACCGATAGTAAATTTGTGGAATCTCAGCATATCTAAAACACCGACTGCAGGTAGCACAGCGGCAAACAGATCAGGGCGTTGAGTCAATGCAGCTCCCATCAACAAACCACCGTTACTGCGACCATAAGCACCTAATTTACTGCTGTTAGTATAATGGTTGTCGATAAGGTACTGCGCTGCAGCATAGTAATCATCAAACACATTTTGTTTCTTATCAAACATGCCCGCTTGATGCCAGCTTTCGCCATATTCGGCACCACCACGAAGATTAGGCACAGCATATATACCGCCCATATCCATCCACGCTATATTAGCTGGACTAAAGCGCGGGGTTAACGAAATGGCAAATCCACCATAGGCATACAATAAGGTTGGGTTATTACCATCAAGTGTTAATCCCTTCTTATAAGAGACCATCATAGGAACACGGGTGCCATCTTTACTGTTGTAAAACACTTGCTCTGACACATAGTCATCAGGATTGAATGAGACTTTGGGTTTAGCGTACAGACTAGATTGACCCGTTTTAAAATCAAACTTATAAGTAGTCTGTGGCTGCACATAACTATTAAAAGTGTAATAGAAATAGTCTTTGCTACGCTTACCATAAGGGCCGGCAATTTTACCTTTACCAGGTAAATCTACATCTTGGCGTTTAACGCCATCCATGCTGAAAATAGATAGCTGACCTAATACGTCATGCAGGTAACTGACAACCAAGTGGTCATTAATAATGGCCACGCTCGCGATAGGATCGCTTGATTCAGCAATCACAGTCTTCCAATTGGTTTTAGCTGGGCGATTAACATCAATCGCAATCACTTTGCCATTTGGCGCATCTAAATCGGTCTTAAAATAAAAGACTGATTTATCATTACCCAAGAAGCTGTATTCGGCTTCAAGCTCAACAATTAATTCAACCACTGGGGCATTTTGTTCGGTTAACGACTTATAGAAGAAACGATTACGACTGTCGGTACCCTGAGAGATGGAGATCAACAGATAATCGCCCTGCTCTGAGACTTCGGCACCAAAGCCCCAATCTTTATTCTGTGGGCGCTCATAAATCAACACATCTTGAGATTGATCTGTACCCAGTTTGTGGTAGTAGACTTTTTGGTTAAAGTTGACATCGGCAAGTAAGTTACCACCCGCTGGTGCATCATAGCGAGAGTAGTACACTCCTTGGTTATCTTTACTCCATTGTGCACTAGAAAATTTAATCCAATTGAGCTCATCAACTAATTTTTTACCACTAATCACATCAATAAATTGCCACTGTTGCCAGTCCGAACCTGATTTGGACACTCCATAGGCAATCGTTTTACCATCACCACTAACAGACACACCACTTAATGCCACGGTACCATCGGTTGAAAACCCATTTGGATCGAGGGCAACCTTTTCTTGTCCTTGTTTATCTTTAACATACAACACCGACTGCGCCTGTAGGCCATCGTTGCGATAATAGAAGGTGTAATCGCCATGCTCAGATGGAGCGGTCACTTTTTCATAATTCCACAGCTCAGTAATACGCTCGACAATAGCCTGTTTATTTTCGAGTTGAGCCAGATAATCATGACCGGCCTGCTGCTGCTGTTTAACCCAGGCTTGGGTTGCTTCAGTGTCTTCTTCAAGATAACGATAGGGATCGGCCACTTGAACGCCATGAAGGGTCTCGACCACGCCTTGAGGCGAAGCCGTCGTTAACGTGTCATCAGTTTGAGATGCATTATACTGACAGCCGCTGAGCATCAGCCCAAACCCCGCTACCAAAAGGTGTTGTTTCGATAAAATCGTTTTAAGACTCATCTGTTGCCATCCTGGATATCTAGTTATTATTTATCATGAAAATTGTGAGCAAAAGCTCATAACCACGTACTATACAAGTAAAATTACACAGTGCAATAATATTAAGACAATCAACAACAATGCTACTACTGCGGATTGTTAATAAAAAACTAACATGGATAAGCTCTGTAAAACGTAAAAATATGCACTGATTATGCTTAATCAATCGAATACTAACAAGATTGGTGCATTCAGCAAAAACTACCTCAGGTTAAGCATTAGAAATACTAATTTAAACTAGCAATTTTTCTCGCTTGCTGCTTTGAAAGGCTAATCCTATAATTCGCCTCGTTTTCAGGAAGTGTCTACCCCATGTAGATTTGAAAACAAGAACTCTAAACTTGTGTGGTGATTCACGTGAGTTTTTCCCTGGTTCTTATGCTTGACTTCCTTCCTTCAATTTGTTGATTGCAATTTATTATTTGCGGCCCACTTAAGAATATTAAGTGGGCTTTTTTTTACCTATATTTTTGCCTGTAATAATACAGCACAAATTTGTGGCAATAAAAAACCCAGCATTAGCTGGGCTTATCTGAATTTCAGCCGCTAGATCTATAGTGGCTTACTCAACCTTATCACTACCCTGCGGTTACGCGCACGTTCTTCAATAGTGTCATTAGATGCCACATGACGACGCTCACCATGGCCTTCGGTATAAATACGATCTTGTGGTATACCTGCCGATAAAAACAGATCTTTAACTGAATTGGCCCGTGTTTCTGATACCTTAGCATTGATAGATCGGCCGCCATAGCTATCGGTATAGGCATCGATAAGCACTAACTCTACATCAGGATCATAAGACAGATATTGCTGCACTTTAGCAATTTGCGCCTTAGAGTACCTAGTTAACTCATTACCACCAAACTCATAGGTTAATACAGTGAAAGCGATATCTTCAAAACTGTAAGGTAATAGATTGGCTAAACATGCGCGAAAATCGGTATATTTACGTGCAAAATTGGCAGCTGAAAGCCCGACAGCCACTTTACTGGAACGATTATACCAATCGGCATAATAAAATGTGGGCTGCATGCCGCGCTCTAATTCATTCAACATCGACCAAGCCGCATGTTTAGGCACTTCACCGCTAAAGTACTTTTGGTAGGTGAGATCGGTTATCGGTTTCGACAACACCCCAGGGCGCCATGAAGGCGCCATACTCATCAGTGTTGCGTGCGTGACCTCATCAGGTTTAACCCACATATCCAGTGTGAAATTCAAATCATGATGTTTACCTGCATAGCTCGTAAATACCGCCTTACCGTATGAAGGGATGTCATGTTCGAGTCGACAGACTATTGGTGTATTGTCGCTAATTCGCCACTGTGACTGCTCCAGAGATGCCACATAATGGCGCAACTCACCATGAGCTGTCAGCGACATCCCCAAGCTCAACCATAATGTAAAAATCAACAGCACCCTAGCAAACATAGACAATCACTCTCATTTATTGCGTTACTTAAGGCTATCGGCGTCTTTCGCCATTCCTTTAGCTTATATATTGACCGATCAAACATGACAAGCTCTGGCCAGATACTTCATAATAGCCACTGACTAATTATTTGGATAATTTGATGAGCGATATGTGCGACGCTAATAAACTCAACCACCGTTTTCGGGGGTATTTCCCTGTGGTTATCGATGTAGAAACAGCTGGGTTTAATGCCCAGACCGATGCGTTGCTTGAAATTGCAGTTACTATGCTAAAAATGGATGAGCAGGGTGAGTTAATGCTAGATAAAACTTTGCATTATCATATTGAGCCATTTGAAGGCGCCAATCTTGAACCTGAAGCTTTGGCATTTAACGGTATTGATCCATCTAACCCATTGCGCGGTGCAGTATCCGAAAAAGAAGCCTTTTTAGAAATATTTAAAGAGGTAAAGAAAGCACAAAAAGCATCCGGCTGCCACCGTAGCATCATAGTCGCTCACAATGCCGCCTTTGATCATGGCTTTGTGACTAAGGCGATTGAACGTAATGGATTGAAACGCACACCGTTTCATCCCTTTGCTACCTTTGATACCGCAGCGCTGTCAGGTCTTGCACTTGGGCATACCGTCCTCGCTAGGGCTTGTGCTATCGCTGGGATTGATTTTGATAATAAAGAAGCGCATTCAGCATTGTATGACACTGAGCGTACTGCTGAGCTTTTTTGCCATATAGTCAATAAATGGAAAGCATTAGGCGGCTGGCCCCTTAGTGCTACAGAAAACACCAATGGGCAATCCATTGATAAAACAAATGAAATACAAGTAGATTCAACAGCGTCAAAATAGGTTAATTCAGCCAATCCTGTTAACCGATAACACGCCAATGATAACGTTATCGCGAGGGGATACAACATTATTGTACAAGTATCCCCCCTCTTCGTAATTAATCCGTTAAAGCGGCACTCTAGAGGCCTATTCGTTGATCTAACTTTAACGTCTCAATCAATGCGAACACTTCTCCCAACTCTTTAAAAAGTTGTTCAATATCATCTTGAAAGCTTAGTTCTTGTTTAATATCTAAATTAGATTGAAAATAATTATGTGTACTCGCTATTTTAATCAATAGCTTACCATCTTTAAAGCAAGCTTCCAGTTCAGAATTATAAAACCGTCCTATTGAAAGTAACCGCTCCATAGTCGCCGTATTAAGTAAGTAACGTGCTTCTATCTGGTCGCTACTATAAACTTCAAACTCTCGTTCAAAGCGCACATCCTCGAGCCTAACTCGCGATAAATCACTTTTAAACGCGTCCAGTTTATTACCTAACATACCTCTGTCTTTGCTAACCAGGGTAATGCCAGAAAAACGTTTAGAGATATCAAATTCAATCAATATACCTGTGAAAATATTTTTATATCGGGTTTGATTGTCACTATTAGTACCATCCTTGATATCTAACCCAACCTCGCGCAACAGAAAGTTAATGCCTTGATACTTTCCTTTGAAGGAGTCTTGAAAATAGCCGCGGTCATATTTAGGTAAGATGCCGTAATCTTTGTAAGTTTCTAACTCTGGCAAATTTGGCGGATTGAGTTCAAATTCCTTACCAAAATAACGAATGAGTATGGGGTAAAGCTTGGCAAAAATATCCCTGCTTAACTTAGTTGCTTCGCCATAGGCCCAATAGAAAACACCAACAATGATTAACAATAGCATTATGGTAGAAATGAAACTTATGGTAAAAAGTTGGCTGTCATCGAGCACTGCTAAGCTATAAAACATCGCACCAAATCCGGCGAGAAACATAGGCATGACTAATTTGCCTAACGGTTTAGCGATTTTTGCTCGCTCGTTGTATTGCTTGATAGCCGCTATGCGCTTCTTTTCATAGGCCGCGCATTTGGGGGCAATATTGCGCTTGTAGTACTGACTAAAGGGAAGTTTATCCTTTTCAGGAATATCAAACTCCATCGGATCCATTTATCACTCCTTGAATATGTTTTGATACTGCGTCATACCAACTAACCTTACGGTTTTCTCCTCACCCACATCAACGTGCATCATTGGTATAACAAATACACAAAAGCCGCGATGAACGCGGCTTTTTCAGTAACAAGCTATTATCTTAAGATTATAGCGAGTCAGCGTTGTCGGTCAGGTAAGAAGCAACGCCTTCAGGGCTTGCGTCCATACCTTTGTCACCTTTTTCCCAGCCCGCAGGACAAACATCACCATGTTCTTCATGGAATTGTAGCGCGTCAACCATACGGATCATTTCGTCTACGTTACGACCAAGCGGAAGATCGTTAACCACTTGATGACGAACTTGGCCTTCTTTGTCGATCAAGAAAGAACCACGGAAAGCAACACCGGCTTCTGGATGCTCAACATCATATGCTTTACAGATTTCGTGCTTAACGTCAGCAACTAGAGTGTATTGAACTTGGCCAATACCACCTTTATCTACTGGAGTGTTGCGCCATGCGTTGTGAGTAAACTGAGAATCGATAGAAACACCGATAACTTCTACGCCACGCTTCTTGAACTCATCCATACGATGATCGAAAGCGATCAGTTCAGATGGGCAAACGAAAGTGAAATCAAGTGGGTAGAAGAATACTACAGCTGTCTTACCTTTGATCGCTTCGCTTAGGTTAAAGCTATCTACGATTTCGCCATTACCAAGAACCGCTGCAGCAGTAAAATCAGGAGCCGGACGGCCTACTAATACACTCATTTTATATCTCCATCTATGGATTGAAAAAAGCTTTATAACTATGAACTAAAAAGCATTATAGGCAGTCGACAGCGGGACACAAGCTATTTGGGATCATTGTCACTTTTTTTGAACAATTTGATTTTAGTTGCCCAATAACTGTTCGAGCCCAACACCAGTGTCCACCAAGGGTTCACACTTATGCAGTAAAGCTAGATACAGTTACGTTACATCTGTGCTTTTTTTACAGATAAAATGCCGATCGGCTGGACAAATAGCACGCTTGCGGTCGAAAATAGCCCCCTCTCAAACCACAATAAGCCAGAAAAATTTATGAATGCAGTTGTTATTGCAGTTTGCTTGATGCTGGGGCTCAGCCTGGCAAGAGTTCACGTCGTTATCGCGCTCACCATCAGTGCGCTCGTAGCAGGCTTAGTGGGTGGCATGGATTTACAGCATACGGTCGATGCATTTAATACCGGACTCGGTGGTGGTGCTCAAATCGCTCTCAGCTATGCCTTATTAGGCGCATTTGCCGTTGCCCTTTCTCACTCGGGTCTAACGACGTTAATTTCAACAAAAGTGATAGCCCAGCTGGGTAAAGAGCAAAATAGTCGTAACATCAATCGCGTGCGTTGGTTACTGTTGCTTGCCCTACTGGCAATGGCCGTTTCTTCGCAAAATATTTTGCCTATCCATATCGCCTTTATTCCCATATTGATCCCGCCATTACTACACGTCATGTCTAAATTACGTCTAGATCGCCGTTTAGTGGCGTGTGTACTCACCTTTGGTTTGGTCACCACTTACATGATCTTACCCATTGGCTTTGGCGGCATCTTCCTCAACGATATTTTGCTCTCTAACCTTAATAGCAATAATCTTGATGCCGTGCGCGAACAGATCCCAACGGCTATGTTGATACCCGCGCTTGGGATGATTGTCGGCCTGTTAGTCGCCACATTCATTAGCTACCGTAAGCCTCGTGAATATCAACAAGCAACAGCGTTAGTTAACGAACCCGAAGCCAGCATTAATCGCCGCAATATTCTAATTGCCCTTAGCGCCATATTGGCCACACTATTGGTGCAACTCTATACTGGCTCAATGATTTTTGGCGCTCTGATTGGCTTTATCATCTTCAGTTTTTCAGGGGCGCTTAAGCATGTTGCCGACCAAGATATCTTTAATCAAGGCGTGCGCATGATGGCTAATATAGGCTTTATCATGATATCGGCTGCTGGGTTCGCTGCAGTGGTCAAAGAGACTGGTGATGTCAGTACCTTAGTAGAATCACTCTCTTACTTGATTGGCGATAATAAGGCGTTAGCGGCGTTCTTGATGTTAGTGGTTGGCTTATTGATCACTATGGGCATCGGCTCATCATTTTCAACCATCCCCATTATCGCTACGATTTACGTGCCTCTGGCCATGAGTTTTGGCTTTTCTGTTGCCGCAACGATTGCACTAGTCGGCACAGCGGCAGCATTGGGCGATGCGGGTTCACCAGCCTCAGACTCAACCCTAGGCCCCACTGCGGGTCTTAATGCGGACGGTCAACACGACCATATTCGCGACAGCGTGATCCCAACCTTCATCCACTATAATATTCCGTTGCTGCTCTTCGGTTGGATTGCCGCTATGGTGTTGTGACCTTGATGGCATAACTTAGCGACTTAAGATACGAAAAAGGCAGCCACTTGGCTGCCTTTTCGCTAACTAAGATACACCAATATTAATGGCGCTTAGAAAGTGTAACCCACACTAACCATATAAACCCATGGATCGATATCGGTTTCAATCATCACAGGTGTATCACCAAGATTGAATTTAACATCAGTGCTGATTTGTGCATACCAAACAGAGGCGTTCACCAGCCAGTTCTTATTCACTTGATAATCAAGACCAACCTGAGCCGCTAAGCCCCATGAATTACTTAGACTGAGATCAGACAACGCGCCGTTCAGATCATTGGTAAAGTCATTGTCGAAGAAATTGGTAAAATTAACACCGGCACCAATATATGGACGAAGTTTAGATTGAGCCGAACCAAAATAGTACTGTGCGACTAAGGTTGGCGGAAGGTGCTTAGTTTCGGCAATCTTACCAACGCCGTCTAATGAAATGTCGTGACTAAAAGGTGTTGCCGCTAACAACTCAACCCCAATATTATCGGTCAGCATATACCCAAAGTTAAGCCCCAACTGAGTATCATTATCGACTTTAAATTCACCAAAACCTGCGACATCTTGGCTAGATTCATTTGGTGCGACCACAACGGCACCTGCACGCACAATAATATCACCAGCTTGGTGAGCAGAAACCGCAGCGCTAAATCCGCCAGCGAGTAGGGTGGCAGCGACAAGACCTGAAACGAGAGATTTTTTCATCATACTACTCCATTAATACAATTGTGTATTGAGATTGCTATTAGCAAATTACTTACATTTGCCGCCATCCTGCCAGTTGCAACTTTGCTACATATTGATCTGTGTCAATAAAACAAATGCCACGACAATCACGAACACATATTGGTGACACTGGTCACATCCACAAAACAAACATTGAAAATACCCCTTTAAAAAGAGTGACCTAGATCAAACGGCAGAATATACCTCACCTCAAAATGAAATAAAAAATGGGCTTAACCCAACAGGTTGCAAATAACTTAGCGTTAACATTTCGTATTGCCAATTGGGTCGTATCCGATAGTAAAAAAACACATATCAAATTACCCCAAATGCTTAGAGGAACAGCTAAGTGATTTGTTAAAGATTGGGCACTCGGCCAGTCTAATTTATTGAGCGCAAACTTTAGGTATAAAAAAAGGAGCCGTAGCTCCTTATTTCAGACAAAACAACTGCGGGTTTAACGAGCTGGCACTGGCTTCATAATCACCTCAGTGGTGTATTTATCATTATTGATAACAGGGAATTTATCGTACGTTTGAAAAATAACCATACCGTTATAGCGAATCATCGCAACCACCCCATAATTAATGCCGCTGTCGATAGTCTCTGAGGCAAAGGTGAATTTAAATGGTACAGGCACCTTAGCAATATTAAACGATTTCTGAGCCACTATAACTCCAGGTGTATCAAGATCGATAACAGCAATGGTAATAGCACTGCCTTGAGGTAAGGCTATGCGCTCTAAATAGCCTGCCGCTCCATTAACGATCACTGGCGGCTCGGGCTCAACGGTGACGCAAGCGCTAAGCAACAATAAACAAAACAGCGTAATAAACCCTTTTACTTTAACTTTCATTATGTGCATCCCATTAACTCATCATAAAAAATACCTTAAGCCCCAAGCCGCGCTTTAGGTTGTTCGCCACGGTTTAATCTCACCAAACTCATCACTGCGTTAAACGAATTAAACCTTCTTGTGTGGCAGATGCCACTAAGGTGCCATCTTCACTGTAAAACTCCCCTCTGACAAACCCTCGACCGCCCGACGCATTTGGACTATCTATGCTGTAAAGCAACCACTGACTTAGATCTAAAGGACGGTGAAACCACATGGCATGATCTATCGTGGCCATACGCATGCCCGGAGTTAAAAATGACACTCCATGGGGCTGGGCTGCGGTCACTAAAAAATTAAAATCCGACGCATAGGCCAGCAGATATTCATGCACCGACAGATCATTGGGCACACTACCGTTGGCGCGGATCCATACATACCGCTTAGGATCTGATGCCGCTGGCGCTACCGGGCTGCTGGGGTTCACTAAACGCATCTCTAGCGGGGAGTCGGCCATAAACTTTTCAAGCACATGGGCTGGCACTTTATCGCGCAGTGTCATCGCCAGTTCTTGTTGGTTCATTAATCCTTCAGGTCCGGGCACATCTGGCATCTGGCTTTGGTGTTCAAAACCTTGCTCATGCGCTTGAAACGAACAGGTCATGTAAAAAATCGGCCGCCCTTTTTGAATAGCTTTCACTTTTCGCGCACTAAAGCTGCCACCGTCACGAACCACTTCGACATCGTACACTATTGGCAGTTTTTCATCGCCGGCGCGTAAGAAATAGGAGTGAAATGAATGAACTTGCCTTAAAGGGTCAACGGTTTGCGCCGCCGCGCTTAAGGCTTGGCCCATCACTTGCCCACCAAATACGTGACCGAAGCCTAAATCTTGGCTCTGGCCTCGATAAAGGCCAACCTCTATCTGCTCAAGCGACAACAGCGATAACAGATCATCTAATACTTGACTCATTACACCTTACCGACAATATCTACCTAAATTAGACGACAAGCTTACCTTAGAAGACGTTCATATGACTAGGGGCTAGCAGGAGCGGAAGGCTTTTAATTACGCGGGCAATTACTCAATCACAATATGATGTTCACCTGCACTTCTTTTAGCCCATGCAGTGACCTGAGCTTCGCCACTGGGATGAACTTGGTAAGGACGTGCTTGTTTAAGCTCATGCCAATGGGCATGTATAACATTTGGATTGCACTCAGCATCGGTAATGCGCATGTGTTGAGATTCGGTAAACTTGCCGTGACTCACACTACCTGCAGCGACCAATAAATGCTGCCCGGTGGGCGCTAAAGTCGACGTTAAAAATAACATGACTGCATTCACCGATGAGGTCGAAAATAGTGGCTTAACTAATGGTGACAAATGATGTTCAGTCATTTGGGTCAACGCGTGGGGAGTAATCGAATTAACACAGATATTGCTATCCATACCTTCAATGGCCAGGCTATTAACTAAGCCAATTAATGCCATCTTACTGGTGGAAAAACAGCTTTCATGTCGATCGCCATATAAAGCACTGGCACCACAGCTCATGAGTATACGCCCATAACCTTGGCGTTTCATTTCAGGCCACACCAACTTGGTTAGCATAAAACTGCCATTGACATCGATATCGAGTTGTTGCTGCCACTGGGCATAAGAAAGATCCTCAAACGCACAGGGACGATGAATACTGGCATTATTAATCACAATATCAATATGGCCCCAGCGAGCAAGAATTGTCTTAACCGCATCATTTAAACCCACACTATCACGCACATCTAACTTAAAGCTCAAGGTCTGCGCGCCGAGTTCAGTTAAGGTTTGCGCTGTTTTGATTAGGCCAGAGTCTTGAGTTAACACAGCGTTAGGATCGGCAATACCTGCATCAATGAGCGCGACATGCGCGCCTCGCTCAGCAAGGGCGATGGCATAAGCTCGCCCTAAGCCCGCTCCGGCTCCAGTGATTACTGCCACCTGTTCATCAAAACGCATCAGCCATTTTCCTTATGTCATTGCCTTGTTGATGCTTCCCTACATCAAACTATTGCAACTAAATAATCTTATATTAATTAATTAGATAATAGTTAATTTGGCCATTAACCGACCTTACACTAGAGTCCTATGACAGCATATATAATGGTGATATTCTTTGAGGCCACCGACAAATATGAGTCAGGATCGGCAAAGCATTGTGCGCTCGTTCAAACTTTGGCGATTTAATTTTACAAATTGGTAACAACAAGATTGCTTGCCCAACAAACAAAATGATAATGGGTGTTTTTGATAAAAATAGAACGAAGCAGTTCACATAACGCTAATGCAAGCACTGCAAGGCGTCACTGTTTTTTGCTATGCTACTCATCGACAGTCTCGAGCGAGTATCGCTCCCACCCCTATTCGGCTAAATTAAGTACTAACACGACAATGAATCCTTGGATCCTGGCGACACGCCCACGCACACTTCCTGCAGCTATTGGCCCCTTATTAGTTGGCAACATTTTAGCGATTAACCTAGCACAATTCAGCTGGTTTATCGCCGCTATCTCCATGCTATGTGGGGTTTTACTGCAAGTGGCAGTTAACTTAGCAAACGACTACTTTGACTTTAAAAGCGGTATCGACACCCATGAACGCTTAGGCCCTGTTCGGGTAACACAGAGCGGCTTGCTGGCGCCCGAAAAAGTGCGCAATGCCATGCTAGTCTGTCTGGCTCTAGCGTTAGTAGTTGGCTCAATACTCATTTATCATGGCGGCTGGCCCATCGCACTATTAGCGCTCTTGTCAATTTTAGGAGCCCTTGGTTATAGCGGTGGCCCCTATCCATTGGCGTCGCATGCATTGGGTGAAGTGGCGGCGTTTATCTTTTTTGGGTTAGTGGCTGTCGTGGGTAGCTTCTATCTACAGGCTGGCACGACCAACACCGCAGCCTGGTTGCTTGGCAGCGCTATAGGCCTATTTAATGCGGCCATCATGTTAGTGAATAACACCCGAGATATTCCAACCGATGCTAAAGCGGGTAAATTGACCTTAGCGGTCAAAATTGGTGAAGGTCAAGCGCGGGTGCTCTACCAGGCATTGGTTTATCTGCCTTTTGCGCTGATTATCGGTGGTTTTTTTCTGGGTTTATTACCGGGTTTACCAGTACTATTGGGCGGCTTATCGCTGATTTTGGCGCGTAAACTCAACAGTGAATTTAGCCAAACATCCGGGGAAGCCCTAAACCCCTTATTGGGCAAAACGGCCAAATTAACGATTATTTTTAGCGCATTATTTAGTCTAGGCTTAGCGTTTAACTGGGTATGAGCCAACCAAAGCTGATATGACACCGCTACGCTAAAGTAAACAAGTCATAACACATTATTAAGGCCAGTGGGTCACTGGCCTTAATAATATTATTGGGGAGATAAATTTAGCGATAACCCGAAACTTATCACTCTTTACACCTCGTATTCGGTACCATCTTTTGAGGTGAATTGCTTATTGCAACTTCCCGCCTGTCCGCTAACTAGACTCGTCCAGCTACGCTGAAATGGCGCCTGTTGGCTGTTAACTATGGTCATTAATGTCGCTTCAACTTGCACATCGTCAATCCCTGCTAAGTCATTACAGCCATACTCACCACGACGATTGATCGACACTTCAACGTGAAAGCCATTGTTTTTCAGTACTAATGACGTCGGCTCACATTTATGCCCTGTTAACGCGACAAACTGTTTAGGTTCTGCCAACCCACTTTGGCTACCGTCGGCAAAGAATGCCAATAACTGCTTATAATAAATCACATAACTGCATACATCCTGATGCGACCCATTACTCAACGGAAAGTGTTGATCCAGCACTTGCTTGGCATAGGCTGTCGCTTCACTGTCGCTGTGTTGCTCTAAGGCGGTGTTTGCGTTTGCATGTGTCATAGGCATTACCTGCTTGATGAAGTTGTAAATACTGTGGTCGATAAGATTAGATTGCTGTGTGTGAATATTCATAGCTTCATCCTCGTCTATAATTTGGCACGTTTATCACGTTTGGGGCATCTCAAAGCTGACTGACTAATGGGTATCGACTTTGCCGAAATACACTGCAATTACACTTTTCTCGATTGCTTGATTTGTAGTCTAGTCTTTTTTTCTTTACAATTTCACAATAGAAATTTCACAATGTGAATTTTACAAAATGAAAAACAACACAAGCTTAATGAGAAAGTCGCATTTTTTAGGAACCAAAATCCGGAACCTCAGAAAACGTAACAACCTTACCATGGAAGATTTGTCCGCCCGCTGTATCCGTGTGGATGCCGATTCGGCGCCCTCGGTCTCCTATCTGTCGATGATAGAACGAGGCAAACGTGTGCCTAGCGCCGGCATGTTAGCTGTGATAGCGGCGGTGTTTCAAAAAGAGATCGACTGGTTTCTTGACGATGCGCCCGAGCAACAAGCCATCACCCCAGTAAAAGGTTCTCGCGGCGGCATAAGTGGCATGGCGTTAGAACCAAGCTTTTTGTTTTCCAATGAAATTTTACAAATCGCCATCCCTGAGATGTTGTCACAAACCGGCATCAGCGGCCGCCAATTTGCCCACTTGTTAATTCGCGCTCATCAGGAACATCACCAAAATCATTTTCCCGATCTTGAGCGCGCCGCTGAAGAAGTGGGCTTAAAACGCATGCCGCTCAGCCTAGATGATCTGCTGGAAATTGTCGCCAAGTTGGGATTAACAGTAAAATGGTTTACCCGCGCCCCTAAACAAATCCGCCTTGAAGCGGGCGCTAGCGATCAGCACATCATCACCTCTTATTTTGAAATGCCCAATAAGCTGTGCCTCAACAAATTACTCAACAATCACACTAATCGACTCAAATACGATTTAGCCGTCCACATAGGCCATTGTGTTTTACACAACAAAGATGGTTTAAAAAGCATTATGGTCGCGGGTCGAAGCCACGGCACGAGCCTAAGTGAAGACAGCTTTAGCGCGCCGCAATCTTCCACCGTCGATGCGCAAGATATTTTGCATGCTTGGCGTGATTTTGAGTCAAGTTTTTTTGCTGGCGCCCTGCTTTGCCCCAAAGTGCCTTTTAGGCAACTGCTCGACAGACACGGTTATGAAATTGATGTGGCTAAACGTGTTGGAGTGTCGGCTTCGGTGGCGATGCGCCGCATGACGGCCGTGTCACCTTATAGCCATTGGCACTATTTTGATGCCTACTCACCAGGAAAACTCAAAGCCGTCTACCGAGGCAATGGCATTCCGCTGCCTTGGGGCAATATGCGCCAAGTTGAAGATCCCTGCCAGCACTGGGCGGTATTTAGAATGATCAATGCCACTTCGACGGGGTCTTCGGCACAGATCTCGATTTTAGATGTGGCTCAAGAGCCAAAAATTTACTGCTGTGAATCCATTAGGGTGAACGATCTGGCTGGCACGCCCCATGTGCTATGCGCCGGTATTGACCTCAACCCCGCCATCGAAGCTCAGGGCGGCGATGCACAAGCTATCGCCCATGAGCTGAAACAGGTCTGTGTCGATAACGGCGGCTCAGCTCACCTGCCCAACAGCATTAAAACAGATATTAAACGCGTGGCGAGAATACTCAATATCAATTGGATTGAGCGCGGCATAGACAACGAAGCCAGATTGATCTGCTCGCGGGGCTCAACCTGCCCACGTAAACCCAGCTGTTACGCCAGCGGCACTTGCGGCGGATAGATAATCGTATCAGCGCTATCACAACGGCAAAGGCCACAGGGGAACCCGTGGCCTTTTGCTTATCCATATCTCAACGGTTAGATGTCATAACTATTGGCTATAACTTCACTAACGTACGTGGCTTGTGGCTCCAATTAAGGTGATATTTTTCCCCTACTGGAGTATCAACTCGCTCAAAACTATGGGCACCGAAGAAGTCGCGTTGACCTTGTAATAGGTTAGCAGGCAAGGTGTCGCAGCGATAACTGTCATAATATGCCAATGCCGAGCCGACACAGGGTACAGGCACCCCGCTTAATACGGCTTGAGCCACTGCGCTGCGCCAATCGAGCTGCTTGGTTGACAATGCTGTACTAAAGCTCTCAGCCATCAACAAGTTACTTAGCTCCACACCTTGTGTCTGCGCGACTTGATAAGCCTCACTGATCGACTGTAAAAACTTGGCACGAATAATACAGCCAGCGCGCCATATCTTAGCAATTTCGGCAAAGTCCAATTGCCAACCTCTCTCGGTAGCCATCATCGCCATCAGCTGAAACCCTTGGGCATAGCAAGCAATCTTGGCGCAATATAAGGCGTTTTCTAACTGTTCGATAAACGTCGTCCGCTCACTGCCGATAAGCGCCGCCTTGCTTGGCCCCGCTAGACACTGGCTTAATTGTTGACGCTGTGTTTTTTGAGTGCTCATTGCGCGGGCATAAACGGCCTCAGCAATAGTTGGCGCCGGAGTACCTATCTGTAAACTGCTTACCGCGGTCCACAAGCCGGTGCCCTTTTGTCCCGCTTTATCGAGGATCATCTCCACTAAAGGCTTGTCTGTTAAAGGATCGACTTGAGCCAGCACCTCGGCACTTATCTCCATTAAATAACTATTGAGGCTGCCTTGGTTCCAACGCGAAAAGACCGCACTCACTTCTATGGCACTCATGCCACAGGTATCTGACAGCAACTGATAAGCTTCACAGATCAGCTGCATATCGGCATATTCGATACCGTTATGTACCATTTTGACATAATGCCCTGCGCCAGCAGGGCCGATATAGGTGGTACAGGGCTCGCCCTCTGTCACCGGGTTACCTGGCTCTTGTCGCTCTATCGGTAAGCCGGTTGTCGCATCCACTTTAGCGGCTATCGCTTGCCAAATGGGTTTAATATGCTCCCAGGCATTGATATCACCACTAGGCATAAGTGAAGGACCAAAACGAGCGCCCATTTCCCCCCCCGATACAGCGCAGCTAAAAAAGATAAATTGACCCGCATAGTGGGCTTCTCGGGCGACAGTATCTGTCCATAGGCTGTTACCCGTATCAATGACAATATCATCGGCTTCAATGCCCGCATCAATCAAGGATTGACAGACACCATCGACAGGCTCCCCAGCGGGTACCGATAACACCAAAATACGGGGACGAGTGAGATTAGATAACATTTCAGAAAGATTATGACAGCCTGTAATACGCTGAGGTTGGCCAGTTAGGCGCTCTTGTCGTTCTTGTGCCAGTAAGGCATTAACCTTGTCATTATCTAGGTCGAACGCTGCGACACGATAATGGTTGTCGGCAATATTAAGTGCGAGGTTTTTTCCCATCACACCTAGGCCTATCACGCCAATATCGAGTAGTTTTGAATGATTTTGCATTACATGTGTCCCACTAAAAACAGCTATGAATGATGCCTGTAGATGATTGTGTTTACGGAATTTCAATCACATCTCTGGCCAAAAGAGATAAACACTAACAAGCCGATTAATCATTTTTAAACAAGCAACAAGTTGATAACGATTATACAAAAATGGCTAACTAAATGACTAGGTAATATCCAATATCACTGGTCACTGAGTAAAACAGTGTATTTCAATAAACCGCAAATTTTAGTGTCATTTACTGATTAAGCTCCGCGGTCAATGTGAGGCACAGATCGCGCATTTCATCGAGCTTGGCACCTGAAATGCTCACCTTATCTAATAATTGCTGGGTTAACGTCAAGGCATCTTGTTTTAACGCCGCGCCCGCTAATGTCACATTAATCACTTTTTTACGTTCGTCACGACTGTCAATCGTTCGCGCCACCAATCCCTTACCTTCCAGACGCTTAACTATGGGGGTCAAGGTGCCTAAATCGAGGCGTGTCGATTGAGAAAGATCCGTCAAACTGGCGCCATCGTGTAACCACAATGCTTGCATTACTAGGTATTGAGGATAAGTTAAATCACACTGTTCTAACAGTGGGCGGTAGGCACGCACTAGGGCGTTAGCGGCAGTATAGAGGGCAAAACAGACATTATCTGACAATGCAGGTTTCACTGTTGAGGTCGTTGCCATCCCAGTGTTTTCAGCGGCGTTAGAGGATAGGTTATCTGATGTGCTCGTCACTATGTTGCTGCCCTTAGATTCGTTGTTCACGGTAGAAAGTAATCATAAAATAATGTGTAAAAATAAAAATACAACAATTTGATTTAAAAAGAAAATGTCAAAACCCGATAGCTTGATACCTCAAAAGAGCTGACGTTACGTTGATTTACCGTCAGCCGCCGGCATTTAGTTTGCGCGCAAAGTATTTGCATTATTCAGACTTTGAGAGTAGAGTTTACCACAATTAGTTAGCGCACAAAGCAAAATGAGGTTTTTTCATGCAAGCACAACATATTTTACTCCAATCTCGCCCAGAAGGGATGCCAACGGCAGACAACTTCGCCTTAACTCAAGTCACTCTACCTGAGTTACAGCAAGGTCAGTTTTTAGTCAAAAACCTATGGATGTCAGTTGACCCATACATGCGTGGCCGCATGATTGACAGAGAAAGTTATATCGCACCATTCGCCTTAGGCGAAGTACTTGAGGGTGGTGCCATCGGCGAAGTAATAGCATCCAAGCACGCCGACTTCCCCGTTGGCAGCAAAGTAAGCAGCATGAATGGTTGGCGCACACATTATGTGACCGACGGTAGCGACCACACTATTTTACCTACAACCCCTTTGTGTGAGTCTCACTTTCTTGGCGTATTAGGCATGCCAGGCATGACGGCATGGACAGGTTTAAACCGTATCGCCGAGCTCAAAGCGGGTGAAACCCTATTTGTATCGGCCGCTTCTGGCGCTGTGGGTAGTGTGGCTTGTCAACTGGGGTTGTTAATGGGAGCCAAAGTGATCGCCTCGGTCGGCTCTGACGAAAAAGCAGCGAGCCTCAAAGCCATGGGCGTGGAGCAGGTGATCAATTACAAAACCACCACAGACTTAAGCGCCGCACTGCGCACGGCAGCGCCCCAAGGTATCGATGTGTATTTTGAAAATGTCGGTGGTGATCACTTAGTTGCCGCACTGGATAATATGAACGAGTTTGGCCGTATCGCCGTGTGTGGCATGATCGCCGATTACAATGATACTACGCCGTCGCCTGGCCCAAGTAACATTGGTAATATCATTGTAAAAAAACTAAAAATTCAAGGTTTTATTGTAATGGATCACTGGGAACATTATCCAGAGTTTACCCAGCAGATGAGCCAGTGGTTGGCTAATGGCCAAGTGAAAGCCGAGCAAACTATCTATGAAGGTATCGAACAAGCCCCTGCGGCATTTATCGGTCTGTTTGAAGGTAAAAACCGCGGTAAGATGGTGGTTAAACTCGCTTAAACGCCTTAATAAAAAGTCATAAACTAAACAGCCGACTCGTTAAGAGTCGGCTTTTTTGAGTTTTGGTTATCAGACAACAAAGCCTAAAAAAACATGGCCTTAAACAGGCGTTAACCTACCAGCTGTCAGGATTTATTTTACCTTTAATAATCCGATAAAGACGCATAACCCGCCGCCCACCATACCGGCCCACGCTTCTAGTGGGGTATCGCCGCTGAACGCTCGGCTGATCTGCGAGCTTGCCGAATCATAAATGTTATAACCCCACACTGCCAACGCGACGCCAACAAGAATAAGCGCTATACCAATGACTTTATTGACCATCATGAGTCTGTATCCTTTATTTTCAACCATTCGATAATTGGCAACAACACATAAGAACTGACTCGCGTGTAAAGACAGTTAACTCAACGCAATGTGTTGACCCCAACGGACAAGCAGTAGACTGCCGCCAACAAATACCATGTTAAAACAAGCCCTAACCACCCAGTGGTAACTAGCGAATGACAATTTAAACCGCTTAGACACTATCACCATAATCCCCATCAATGTAAACCATGGGGTAAAAAAGAAAATCAACTGCCACGTGACCAACATAACGGCTATATCGTGCAGTCCCCCACTAACGCTAAATGTCACAACCGTAGCCAACCCTTTAGGAAAAACTTGGCTTAAGGGCTTCATCACGTGTCGGGATAAGTAATAACCCCATATCGGATTCCAATAATGCCAAAAGAGATGAAAGCCACCAGCCCCTAATGAACGTTGCAACATATTGCGCATCGAACCTGACGCGCCAAGTGGTAACCCGTTGCGCTTTTTGACATACGCAGATAAAGATATCAATTTATGCATACAGATAACACTCTCTCCCACCGCCCTTATCTCATTGTGCTAACGCGCAGGAACCACGCCACAGTATTAAGCACAAAATCACTTGCTCTCATTTCTACCAAGCAGTTGACATAATGGAGTAACTTAATAGACTCATTACCACTTAGGCTGCAATCACCTCATCGTTACCATTTTACGGTTGCCAGTCAACAATGGGCATTGCACTATAAGCGGCGACGTTATCCAAACCCGATATCCCTAACACTGTCACGGCTCGCTCTGCCACTCACTGAGAAGTAGATATGCGGATACTTGTAGTAGAAGACAATCCCGATATTTTAGTCAATATAGTGGATTACTTGACACTGAAACACTGTGTGGTTGATGCATTTTATAATGGCACCGCCGCGCTTAATCAGATAAGAGAGCAAGAATACGATCTACTGGTACTGGATTTATCCTTGCCAGGGCTAGATGGCTTAACCTTATGTCAGCAATTACGCGCAGAACAAAACATGTTACCCATAGTGATGCTCACCGCCCGTGACACACTCGACGACAAACTGCACGGTTTTGATGCCGGAGCCGATGATTATTTGGTTAAACCCTTTGCCTTACCCGAATTATGGTCGCGTATTCAGGCAGTGTTAAAACGCAGCCAAAAACAACAGGTGCGTCAGCTTCAAGTCGACGAATTGACACTGGATCTCGACCGGCTTCAGGCCAGTCGAAATGGTCACATCTTCAAGCTAAACCCTAAATGCTTAAAACTACTAGAAATATTAATGCGTCACTCGCCACATGTCGTCAGTCGCGATACCTTAACTGATCAGCTATGGGCCGATGACCCACCTGACTCAGATACCCTAAAATCGCATATTTATTTACTGCGTAATCAAATTGATAAATCTTTTGCTTACCCATTACTGCATACCGTACATGGTCAAGGTTATTGCTTAGCCGCCAAGGAGCATACCGATGCGGCTAACCATTAAATCTCGGTTGCAACTGGCACTTAATTTGGTAATAGTATCGATGAGTACGTTAGCAGCAGCCGGTATGCTATTGCTGGTATCCTGGTTTGAAGACACACTATTTTATAACCATTTACAGAGCGACCTCACCGATCTCATTAGTCATCATCAGGGCATTACGGAGCCACTGGTGTTACCTATGACCGATACGGTTTACTACAAACTCCCCAAAAACGATCAAAGCCTATTACCCGAAGCCTTTCGTGATTATCCCCAAGGCGCACATGAAATACTGCTCCCCAATAAGGCCTATAACTTATTCGTACACAATGAGTCAGGCTGGAAACACGTGTTAGTACAAGATCAAAGTGAATTTGAACGTTATGAGCTGCTGGTGTTTATTGGAGTCAGCTTAGGCGTCTTACTGATATGGATGCTCGGCTTTGGTTTATCTCGACATTTAAGCCGACAGATCTTACAGCCAATATCGCAACTGGCAAGTGAAGTGGCCAGTCTGCCGCAACAAACGGGCAATCGACTCGAACGACATTACCCCAATGATGAAACCGGCCAACTGGCACGCAGTTTTGATCATTATGTATTGCAAGTGAACGAGCTCTTACTGCGAGAGCAGCAATTTGCCGCCAACGCCAGCCATGAATTACGCACGCCTATGATGGTGATCCGAGGCGCACTAGATATGCTGGCTGAAAGTGAAGTCCCCCCCGCCATAGCCCGCCAATTACAACGTGTAGACGGGGCGCTTGGGCAAATGCAACAGCAGACTGAGCTCTTTTTACAGTTATCGCGTACGCCAGATTCACTGTCGGGTAATAACGAGCTCAGCCCATTAGCCGAACTCGCAGCCGCCCAATTAGCTCATTGGCAGCCATTGGCCGATAATCAAGGCTTGCAGTTAACTTTAGAGGTGATCGAACAAGCCCCGCCTCAACCCGCAAACATGATGGTTGCCGTGTTAAATAACCTATTGCGTAATGCCATACAACACACAGCTAGCGGCGGCATTACTGTCACCATCACAGCACATTACCTACGTGTATCTGATACTGGCAGCGGCATGAGCGACGAGCTACAAATCAAGGCGCGAGAACGCGGCGTTAATGTGGCCAACCCCGCAGGCTATGGCTTGGGGTTGGCAATAATAGAGCGGATTTGTGAACATCAAGGCTGGCGACTCATCTTATCATCTCCACAGCACAGCGGCACCCAAGCCACCATCTACTTTGCCGCTAACGAGATTGACGATAAGGCTTTATCCTGACGACAAACATTAAAAATATCCAGCTGGGGTCGATAAACCTGGGTCGATACATCCAGTAAACCCAACATGGAGTCAAACAGATTGTCATGAGAATATCCCTCTTGCTGAGCCAGCCTAGTTAAACAGTTTTCATCTAGCTGTTTATCGGCGGTAAAGGTGTCTGAAAACCAGGTCAACATAGGGACATGGGTTTGTTCTGTCGTCGCCAGCGCATAGGGCATGCCATGCAAGTACATGCCCGACTCCCCGAGCGACTCACCATGATCAGACACATACAGTAAGCCAGTATCCAAATCTTCATGTTGACGTAATTGCTCAATTACCTGAGCAATAATGTAATCAGAATAATACAAGGTATTGTCATAGGTATTATTTAATTGCCGTGCGTCGCAGTTTTGAATGTCACTACGCTGACAATCGGGTTGAAAATGCGCAAATGCTTGAGGATAACGTTTGTAGTAAGTGGGACCATGGCTGCCCACCATATGCAGCACTATCACGCTCTGCTGGGCATCGAGCTTGTTGAGCTGCTCCTGCAACCCTTCTAATAACACCTGATCCTGACAATAGTCGCCATCACACACGGGATTATTTGCATCAGGTTTAAACTCTACCGTCTGAATACGAGCGCAAACCCCTTTACAACCGCCGTCATTTTCCAACCACACAGTATTGATCCCCGCCCTGTGGATGATATCCATTAAGTTATCTTGGTTGTCGGCGTCGCTACCTGAAAATTCCTGCCGAGATTGCCGCGAGAACATACAAGGCACCGAAATGGCCGTCGCCGTACCACAGGAAGAGACATCCTGAAAATAGGTGATACCTAAGGGCTTAGTAAATGCATTGGTGTCTCGCTCATAACCACCATGTTGAAAATTAGCCGCACGCGCCGTCTCACCGACCATCAACACCATGACCTGTTTACGACCCGACGAAGACTTAGCGGTTAATGTGGCATCTTCACCTAGCATTTGATACGGCTTAGGAAGGGTAAAATAGGTTGATTTAAGATAACCATAAAGGCTATGGCTAAAATGAGTGGGAATGATCATCTTATTAAGGTAATGGTTATTGCGGCCCACAGAGGCATAGTCTTTATAGTAAAGAGCTGCAATCGCCAAAATCACCAACAAAGAGATCGCAATAGAGACCAACTTCATCGCCAACTCACGCCAAATGGTGCTGCGCCGAATCGGCAATTTCACAATTAGCACCGCAGGTAACAACCCGGTAAACACAAACCATAATAACGCGCTGAGCGTGAAATAAGATTTAGCTTCACCTGAGTGAGTTTGCATCACATTGACCAGCATGTCGCGATCGACAATGGTGCCGTAGTTATACATGGCATAACTCAGTAGCGACGAGATGATGATCAGAGGGACCAACAACCATTTTTCACACCGAAACACGGTCAACAGGCTAAAAATCCCATTAAAGGCAGCAATAAAAAACAGCGGAATGCTTAACACAAACCCTAGGTTAACGTCACTCAACCCTTCTAGTATGCCAAAGAGCTTGACCAACAAGGCCACATTGAGCACCAAAAAAAAATAACACGACACTAATAAGATAAGCCGCGCAGGCGTCAGCGCAATAGCTCCGCCATTAGGGCTGTCTACTGCACCCGCCGGTTTTTCGTTCGCATTTGAGAACTTGTTAACACTCGCAAGCAGAGGTTTAGTCAATAAGGCCATAGCTGGCTTCCATACTGAGAGACAATAATCAGCATGTTATGCTCACGAAAGTAAAAAAAAGGTCAAATGACGAAGTTAATTTAGCCGTTAACAAGACTTTATTAGCGGCAATGCACTGACAGTTGCCCCCCGAGCGAGTGTTCTTTTTCACGGCGAAGACAGGCTGAATAAAGTACAGTGATTGGCTACTGCGATAACATGCTGTGGTGGCAACGGTAACTAGCCCAAGTGATTAATCACTGTCACTGTGACTCTATTGTGAGCAGTAATTGAGAGTGGTATGCCGAGATAAAGGGCAGCGGCAGCTTCAATTAGGTGTAAGCCCTAACGATTTTCATCACACTTGGCTTTTGTAAATAAATGCAATGTAGGCAAACTCACATCGCCTAAGGCATTGCGGTTGAGATGACATATAAGTCGTGAGCAGCTTAGTAATGAGTAATGCTGAAATAATAGCAGTATGACTTAACATGAAAAGGGCCAAAAGGCCCTTTTCATACAAGCTTAATCACCCGCCTTACACATGGGCATCGGCATAGCCCATGCGGGTTAATACATTACGCACTAGCTCTAATGTATAAGGATCTTCAATGGTCGCTGGCATATTAAAGGTTTGATTATCGGCAATTTTACGCATAGTACCGCGTAAAATTTTCCCCGAGCGTGTCTTAGGTAATTTAGGCACGGCACTGACTAACCTAAACGCGGCCACAGGGCCAATCTGCTCGCGCACAAGGGCTGTCAGTTCTTTATGCAGCTGCTCATCACTTAAGGTGCAACCTTTTTTAAGCACCACCAACCCCAGCGGCACCTGCCCTTTGAGCTTATCATCAACACCTATCACCGCCGCTTCTGCCACGGCTTCATGTTGACATAGCACCTCCTCAAAACGCCCGGTCGATAAACGGTGGCCGGCGACATTAATGATGTCGTCGATACGACTCATAATATACAAGTATCCCTCTTCATCCATGTAGCCCGCATCACCAGTGAGATAGAAACCTGGGTACATAGACAAGTAACTTTCTTTATATCGCGCCTCATTTTGCCATAGTGTCGCCAAGGTGCCGGGGGGCAGTGGCAGCTTTATCACCACATTGCCCGTTTGATTAGCCGCAACGCGCTCGCCCATCTCATCAACCACTTGCACATCATATCCTGGCACCGCTAACGCAGGTGAACCCGCCTTAACCGGCACTGGCGCTGTGCCCATCATGTTGGCGGCTACTGGCCAACCCGTTTCAGTTTGCCACCAATGATCGATAATAGGTTTGTTTAGCTTCTGCTCTGCCCAATGTAAAGTGTCGGGGTCGCAGCGCTCACCCGCTAAAAACACGGTTTGTAAACAACTTAAATCAACATCTTTTATGAAGTCGCCATCAGGATCATCGCGCTTAATGGCTCGAATAGCGGTCGGCGCAGTAAAGAAACTCTTCACCTGATATTGAGCAATGGTACGCCAGAAAATACCGGGATCGGGCGTCCCCACAGGCTTACCTTCAAATAGTAGCGTTGTCGCCCCCACCAGCAACGGACCATAAACGATGAAGGAGTGCCCTACCACCCAGCCCACATCCGATGCGGCCCAAAACACATCACCGCCATTAATGTCGTAGATATTTTTCATCGACCAAGCGAGTGCCACGGCATGACCACCATTATCACGCACCACTCCTTTGGGTTGACCTGTGGTACCAGAGGTATAAAGCACATATAAGGGATCGGTCGCTGCCACTGGCTGACAACCGACATAAGGCGCATCGACCATAGCGGCTTGCCAATCCACATCACGGCCGTCAACTAGATCCGCATGTAACTGATGCCGATTGAGGATAAGGCATTGCTCCACGTGATGAGTCGCTTGGCCTAGGGCATCATCGAGTAAGGGTTTATATGCCACCACGCCCGAAGGTTCGATACCACAAGATGCCGATAGGATCATCTTCGGCTTAGCATCATTAATACGCGTCGCCAGCTCATTGGCCGCAAAACCACCAAATACCACCGAGTGAATGGCGCCTAATCGCGCACAAGCCAACATGGCATAAGCCGTTTCGGGGATCATCGGCATATAGATGATCACTCTATCGCCTTTACTCACCCCTTGGCTTGCCATGTACCCCGCCAGACGGCTCACCTGAGCTTGCAGTTCAGCGTAAGTAATCCCATATGCGGTATCGGTTATCGGACTGACATATTGAATCGCCACTTGCTCGCCACGTCCCGCTTCCACATGGCGATCGACGGCGTTGTAACAGGTATTGATCTCACCGCCGCTAAACCAGCGATACATTGGTGCTTGACTAGCATCGAGCACCTTGTCGAAGGGTTTATCCCAGTCAAGTGCGGCAGCGGCATCCGCCCAAAATACGTCTGGCTGCTCTATAGATTGTTGGTGTAATTGGTTATGTAACGCCTTCATTTGCCTCTCCCCGATGACATGGGCTATCACCGATATCGGTTGCCGCTCACTCTGTTTTGCCCCGTGATTCCACGAGGACCAGTTAATAGCATTATGAGACACGGCGCACCTTTGCCCATTAGACCTTTGCATAATGGCCACCAAGCCAACAGGATAAAATATTGTTAATAAAGACTTTTTCATTAGGTACATAAGTGATGGCGACAATTTGCCGCCTAAAATCTTTACCTTTACGTAAACTTCATATATCGTTCTAACAAATGTTAATTGTTATGGTATTTTTTGATGAGCGACAAACACACCAGTCAGACGACTTATTCCATTAGCGAGCTGTCAAAAGAGTTCGATATTACCACCCGTAGTATCCGCTTTTATGAAGATCAGGGCCTGCTAAAACCTAAGCGCCGCGGCCAAACGCGTATCTATGGTCTCAAAGATCGAGTGCGCCTAAAGTTGATATTGCGCGGCAAGCGCCTCGGTTTTTCTCTGGCCGAAACCCGCCGTTTATTCGAGCTTTATGACGCCGACAAAAACAGCAGCACCCAGCTGCACACCATGCTCGATCTCGTAGAAGAGAAAAAGTCAGCACTGCAACAGCAGATGGACGACATCAAGGTGGTATTGATGGAGCTTAACTCTGCCGAGCAGCAATGCCGCGCAGCACTGGAGCAGCAACAATAACCTCGGACAGCTAAACCATAGATAATTAACTCAAACCATTAATTTTTAATACTAAAATAATTATAAAAATCAGACCTGTAGGATATAACAATGACTCAACTCTACTCCTCTCTCAATTTTGGTCTCGGTGAAGATGTCGATATGCTGCGTGATGCAGTACACAGTTTCGCCGCCAATGAAATCGCCCCTATCGCCGCTAAGGTCGATGCGGAAAATGCCTTCCCTAATGAGCTCTGGCCCGTACTCGGTGACATGGGGTTGTTAGGCGTCACTGTGCCTGAAGAGTACGGTGGCGCCAACATGGGCTACCTTGCTCATGTGGTAGCGATGGAAGAAATTTCGCGTGCATCGGCGTCTATTGGCCTGAGCTACGGCGCGCATTCTAACTTGTGCGTTAACCAAATTAATCGCAACGGTAACGCCGAGCAAAAGGCTAAATATCTGCCTAAACTGGTGAGCGGCGAGCATATTGGCGCCTTAGCCATGAGTGAGCCCAATGCGGGCTCCGATGTGGTGTCAATGAAACTGCATGCACGCAAAGAGGGTGACCGTTATATCCTCAATGGCAACAAAATGTGGATCACTAATGGACCCGACGCCCACACTTACGTGATTTACGCTAAAACAGACCTAGATAAAGGCCCCCACGGGATCACCGCATTTATCGTCGAGCGTGGCTTTAAAGGCTTTAGTCAGGCACAGAAGCTCGACAAACTCGGCATGCGCGGCTCAAACACCTGTGAATTGGTATTTGAAGATTGTGAAGTCCCAGAAGAGAACATCTTAGGCGGCCTCAACAACGGCGTAAAAGTGCTGATGAGCGGCCTAGATTACGAACGCGTTGTCCTGTCTGGCGGCCCACTAGGGATCATGACGGCCTGTATGGATATTGTGGTGCCCTACATCCACGAGCGTGAGCAGTTTGGTCAATCTATCGGTCAGTTCCAGTTGGTTCAGGGCAAATTAGCCGACATGTATACGGGCATGAACGCGGCAAAATCTTATATCTATAACGTTGCTAAATCTTGCGACCGTGGTGAAACCACCCGCAAAGATGCCGCAGGCGCGATCCTCTACTCGGCGGAGCTCGCCACCAAAATGGCGCTCGATGCCATTCAACTACTCGGCGGCAACGGTTACGTCAACGAATATGCCACAGGTCGCTTACTGCGTGATGCCAAGCTATATGAGATTGGCGCGGGCACCTCGGAAATTCGCCGCATGCTGATTGGCCGAGAACTGTTTAACGAATCTAAATAGTCAATCGCTTATCGATGGCCGAGCCACTTCTCGGCCTTTGATGAGGGCCAACGCCTCATCAGACACCATCACAGTTTACAAAAGGAACATTGACGTGACGCAACTGAGTAGTCGAATCAATCCCCGCAGCGATGAGTTCAAAACCAAACAGCAACAGATGGCGAGTGTCGTCGCCGATCTCAAACTCAAACTCGCCGAAATTGAACAAGGTGGCGGCACTGTCGCTATGGAACGTCATCTTGCTCGTGGCAAGTTATCGCCTCGCCAACGCGTCGAGAAACTACTCGACTCTGGCTCGCCGTTTTTAGAGATATCCCAATTTGCCGCCTATGAGGTATATGACGAAGTAGTGCCCGCAGCAGGCATCATCGCCGGCATTGGCAGAGTCAGCGGCGTCGAGTGTATGGTGATAGCCAACGATGCCACGGTTAAAGGCGGCACTTACTATCCGCTGACCGTTAAAAAGCACTTACGCGCGCAAGATATTGCTAAGCGTTGCCACCTCCCCTGCATCTATTTGGTCGATTCGGGCGGCGCTAACCTACCGCGCCAAGATGAAGTATTCCCCGATCGCGACCATTTTGGGCGGATCTTCTATAACCAAGCACAGATGTCAGCGTTAGGCATTCCTCAAATTGCGGTGGTCATGGGCTTGTGCACCGCAGGAGGTGCGTACGTGCCAGCCATGGCCGATGAGTCCATTATCGTTAAAGAGCAAGGCACCATCTTCTTGGCTGGCCCGCCATTAGTTAAGGCGGCAACGGGTGAGGAGGTCTCGGCCGAAGAGCTTGGCGGCGCCGAAGTGCACACCAAAATTTCTGGCGTTGCCGATCATTTGGCGCAAAACGATGAGCACGCCCTCGAGCTTGCCCGTAAAGCCGTCACGCGTCTCAATCACAATAAACAGATTGAGAGCTTGTTAAGCCCTGCCAAACCACCCAAGTTTGATATTAATGAACTTTACGGCATTGTCGGTACCGATCTTAAGAAGCCCTTCGATGTCAAAGAGGTGATTGCCCGTATCGTCGACGACTCTGATTTCGATGAATTCAAAGCCAATTATGGCGCGACGCTGGTGTGCGGCTTTGCCCGCATTCATGGCTACCCCGTGGGTATTGTGGCTAACAACGGCATCTTGTTTTCCGAGTCGGCGCAAAAAGGCGCTCATTTTATTGAGCTCTGTTGCCAGCGCAAAATACCGCTGCTGTTCTTGCAAAATATCACCGGCTTTATGGTGGGTAAAAAGTACGAGCATGAAGGCATAGCCAAACACGGGGCTAAGATGGTCACCGCGGTCTCTTGTGCCAACGTGCCTAAATTTACCGTAATTATTGGCGGCAGCTACGGCGCGGGTAACTACGGCATGTGCGGTCGAGCCTTTGAACCTACTATGATGTGGATGTGGCCAAATGCGCGCATCTCTGTAATGGGCGGTGAACAAGCCGCAGGCGTATTGGCTACCGTTCGTCGCGATGGACTCACCCGTAAAGGCCTCGAGTGGTCCAATGAAGATGAAGCGGCATTTCGCGCGCCAATCGTCGAGCAATATGACAAAGAGGGTCACCCTTACCATGCCAGCGCTCGCCTTTGGGATGATGGCATTATCGATCCTGCGCAAACACGCGATGTTGTCGGCTTAGCCTTGTCAGCCGCCTTAAATGCCCCAGTTCAAGAAACCAAGTTTGGTGTGTTCCGCATGTAAGCGGCCATTAACTTCGATTTCTCAACGTAGGCAAAGGATGCAAACATGACCGACAAGACAACACTAGATACTCATTTAAACAATAAGTTAGACACCGATTTTCAATATCTCAGCTGCGCCTTAAACAGTGGTGTCGGTGAGATGGTGCTTAATCGCGCCGATAAACATAACGCCTTCGATGAGGTGATGATTCGCGAGATGATCGCAGCGCTGAACCATTTTGCCAGCAATGATGACTGCCAAGTGTTAGTGCTCAAGGCCAATGGTAAAAACTTTAGCGCGGGTGCCGATCTCAACTGGATGCGCAAACAAGCCAAGATGGATTTTGAGCAAAACTTGGCCGATGCCAATGAGCTGGCCACCTTGATGCATACATTAGATAAATTTCCTAAACCGACCATTGCGCTGGTACAAGGCGCCGCCTTTGGTGGTGCGCTCGGCCTTATCTGCGCAAGCGATATCGCTATCGCCAATGAGCGCGCCAGCTTCTGCCTGAGCGAAGTCAAGCTTGGATTAATTCCCGCGGTGATCAGCCCTTACGTGGTACGCGCCATGGGGCAACGCGCCTCACGCCGCTACATGCTCACCGCCGAGCGCTTTAATGCAGATACAGCACTAAAGCTCAATGTTATCCACGAGATAGCAGATGATATTGACGTTGCGGCCGCGCCCATTATCACAGCCCTCCTAAGTAATAGCCCTCAAGGTATGGCATGGGTAAAAACCTTGTTGTCACGCTTAGAAGATGGCGTTATCGATGACGATACATTGCACTACACCAGTGAGCGCATCGCCCGCATTCGTGTATCAAACGAAGGTCAAGAGGGTCTCAATGCCTTTTTCGATAAACGTAGCCCAGATTGGAAAGCGATATGAACACCACAATAAATAATGACCCTATTGCCAAGCCAAGCCCGGGAGTTCGCTAATTATGTTTACTAAACTACTGATTGCCAACCGCGGCGAAATTGCTTGTCGCATCATCAAGACTGCCAATGCCATGGGGGTTAAAACCGTTGCTCTCTATTCCGATGCCGATAAAGATGCACGTCATGTGGCGATGGCCGATGAGTCTTTCTACTTAGGCGGCAGCGCGCCAAGTGAGTCATACCTTAAAGGCGAGTTGATCCTCGATATCGCTAAGCGCAGTGGCGCTCAGGCTATTCATCCGGGTTATGGATTTTTGTCTGAAAATGCCGACTTTGCTCGCCAGTGTGAACAAGCCGGCATCGCCTTTGTTGGCCCTGGCGCCAACGCCATCGATGCCATGGGCAGCAAAAGCGCCGCCAAAAACATCATGCAACAAGCCAATGTCCCCTTAGTACCGGGTTACCATGGTGACGATCAAAGCGATGCAAGCTTACTTCAAGCCTCGAAAGAGATAGGCTTTCCGCAACTTATCAAAGCGGCCTATGGCGGTGGCGGTAAAGGAATGCGTATTGTTGAGTCTGAAAAAGAAGCACTGGATGCGATTAACTCGGCGCGCCGAGAAGCGGCATCGTCTTTTGGTAACGATAAATTATTGATTGAACGTTACCTAAGACAGCCGCGCCATGTCGAAGTGCAAGTGTTTGCCGACACCCAAGGCAACTGTATCTATCTCTCCGACCGTGACTGCTCTATTCAACGTCGTCACCAAAAGGTGGTTGAGGAAGCCCCAGCACCCGGTCTAACCGACAGCCTTCGCCGCGCCATGGGTGAAGCAGCCGTTGCTGCCGCAAAAGCGATTGATTATGTCGGCGCCGGTACGGTCGAGTTTCTGCTCGATACCCACGCGACCGATGAGGCGAGCAGCTTCTACTTTATGGAGATGAATACGCGTCTACAGGTTGAGCATCCTGTCACCGAGATGGTCACCGGCCAAGACCTAGTAAAGTGGCAGCTGATGGTTGCCAGTGGCAGCGAATTACCACTGAGCCAAGATGAAGTGCGCATTCATGGACATTCATTTGAAGTGCGAATTTACGCCGAAGATCCGCAAAATGCGTTTTTACCCGCCAGCGGTAAACTGAACTTCCTGCGTGAGCCCGAGCAAAACCGCTATGTGCGTATCGACTCAGGCATTCGCGAAAACGATGTGATCAGTAACTTTTACGACCCCATGATTGCCAAATTGATTGTTTGGGACGAGTCACGCCCACGGGCACTGCAACGTTTAGTGCATGCCCTCGAGTCATATCAAATCAGTGGCCTGAAACATAACATCGAGTTCTTAGCCAATATCGCTGAGCATCACGCCTTTAGCGATGCCAACTTTAGCACCGACTTTATTGAGCGTTACGGCGACACCTTAATTGGTACGAATTTAGATACTGACAATAGCAAAGAGCAAAATAGTGCCCTCGCCTTTGCCGCGCTATACCACCTTTGCGCGCAAAAAGAGCAGGCAAAACTCACCGCTACCAATAGCAATGATCCCTACTCGCCTTGGGGCCAAGTGAGTGGCTTTAGGCTTAACCGCAGCGGCGTTCACCAGCTCACCTTGCTGGATGACCAACATCAAATACAGCACTTAACCCTCAGTCAAGTAGGTGATAGTTATTATCTCAACTTTAACGATCAAACACTGACCCTCAGCGGTGAGCTAAAACAAGATCTGCTGCATGCGGAGATTAACGGCCATAAGAGCAAGATCCCCGTGAGCCGTGAAGGTGATGACTTTACGCTATTTTTACCCTCTGGCAGCTATCATTACCGTGCGATTCAGACTGAAATTGTTGAAGACCAAGGCAGCAGCGAAGATAAACTAAAAGCGCCTATGAATGGCACTATCGTGACCCATCTTGTTGCAGTCGGCGATAAGGTTGAACAAGGTCAAGGCTTAATGGTGATGGAAGCGATGAAGATGGAATACACCATAGAGGCGCCGTTTAATGGCACAGTTACCGCCTTTTTCTTTGAGCCTGGCGAGCTGGTCAGTGATGGCGCAGTACTTGCCGATGTCAGCGCTAGTGAGGAGGCTTAATCATGTCCACTAGCCTTGGCAGATACCCAAGCAAGGTAAGCCTTTTTGAGGTTGGTGCTCGCGATGGCTTGCAAAATGAGCGAGCAGTCACTACGGCTGACAAGCTTATCCTTATCGACCAGTTAGGCATGGCTGGCCTAAAGCGCATCGAGGCTGGCAGCTTTGTGTCACCCAAATGGGTGCCACAGATGGCCGATTCGGCGGATATTTTTAAGCAGCTCAATAAACGCAGTGGCGTAGTCTACAGCGCGCTGACGCCCAATTTAAAAGGGCTGGAACTTGCGCTTGACGCTGGTGCAGATGAAGTGGCCATCTTTGGTGCCGCTTCACAGAGCTTCAGCCAGCGTAATATCAACTGTTCAATTGAGGAATCGATAGAGCGCTTTATCCCTGTAATGGAGGCGGCTAAAGCCAAAAACATCGCCGTACGGGGCTATGTCTCTTGTGTTTTAGGCTGTCCCTATGAAGGTGATATTGCCGTAAGTGAAGTCGCGAGAGTGGCAGAACTTCTTTACAAGATGGGCTGCTATGAAGTTTCACTCGGCGACACTATCGGTGTTGGCACGCCCGTTAACGCCCGTAAAATGGTTGAAGCGGTTGCCGAGAAAGTCCCTGTAGGCAAACTTGCGCTGCATTTTCATGATACCTATGGTCAAGCGCTGGCTAATATTCTCGCCTGTTTAGAAACAGGCGTGAGGGTCATCGACAGCTCGGTCGCAGGTCTGGGTGGTTGCCCTTATGCCAAAGGTGCATCGGGTAATTTGGCAACAGAAGATCTGGTCTACATGCTACACGGTTTAGGCATAGAAACCGGCGTTGATTTACCGCGTTTAATTGAGGCGGGCAACACAATTAGCCAAGCACTGGGCCGAAAAAATGGCTCTAAAGTGGCCCTTGCGCTGACCGAATAACCCTTAGGCGCGACTAGAATAAATAGATGCTGGGCGCTGAGCCTAGCGCCTCTCACAGGAGATAATAATAATGGCAGGACTCAATAAGCTGGTTAACAGCTACGAAGCAGCATTAGATGGCCTTGAAGACAATATGACCATTATGGTGGGTGGTTTTGGCCTGTGCGGCATTCCTGAAGGGCTTATTGCCCAAATGGTAAAAATGGGCACTCGCGGACTCACAGCGATTTCCAACAACGCTGGCGTCGATGATTTTGGCTTAGGGCTGCTGTTAAAGAGCCGTCAGATCAGCACCATGATCGCCTCATATGTGGGTGAAAACGCCACCTTTGAGCAGCAGATGCTCTCAGGCGAACTCAATGTGATTTTGACACCACAAGGCACGTTAGCGGAAAAAATCCGCGCGGGCGGCGCCGGTATTCCCGCCTTCTTTACCGCCACAGGCTATGGCACCCCCGTCGCTGAAGATAAAGAGACGCGCGAAATCGATGGCCGTCACTACGTACTAGAGCCAGCGCTAAAAGCCGACTTTGCCTTAGTCCGCGCGTGGAAAGCCGATACTATGGGTAACTTGGTATTCCGTAAAACCGCCGCCAATTTCAACCCTATGATGGCCACCGCTGGCAAAATCACCGTGGTGGAAGCCGAGCATATCGTTGAGCCTGGGGAGCTCGACCCTGATCATATCCATACCCCAGGTATCTATGTCGATCGCCTCATTCAAGGCACGTTCGAGAAGCGTATCGAGCAACGTACCGTTAAAGCAGCCACTAAATAGGAGGAAACACCATGGCGTTATCAAGAGAACAATTAGCACAACGTGTTTCCCAAGAGCTGCAAGATGGCTTTTATGTCAATTTAGGCATTGGTATTCCCACCTTAGTCGCTAACTATATTCCCGAGGGCATTGAAGTGATGCTGCAATCGGAAAATGGGCTGCTTGGCATGGGCGAGTTTCCAACGGAAGAGACCATAGATGCCGATCTGATCAATGCGGGTAAACAAACGGTAACGGCAGTCCCCGGCGCATCTTTTTTCTCGTCGGCCGAGAGCTTTGCGATGATCCGCGGCGGCCACGTAGATTTAACCGTGCTTGGTGCGTTTGAAGTCGATGTGAATGGCTCAATTGCTTCTTGGATGATCCCGGGGAAATTGGTCAAAGGCATGGGCGGCGCCATGGATTTAGTGGCTGGCGCCGACAATATTATCGTCACCATGATGCACGCCGACAAATACGGCAACTCAAAGTTACTGCCTAAATGCGAGCTACCGCTCACTGGTTATGGCTGTATCAAGCGGGTATTAACCGACTTGGCTTTTGTCGAGATTAAAGATGGGGCGTTCCATCTGCTTGAGCGCGCACCCGGGGTGAGTGTCGAGGAGATCATTGAAAAAACGGCAGGGAAACTTATCGTGCCTGAGCATGTACCTGAAATGGTATTTTAAGCTCACGTCGATTGTTAGCACTACCACATGGTGAGAGTATCTCATGCTAAATGGGAGATAACCCGAGCGTTGGCTCATCGCTTGAGCGCGGGATAAACCGCAAAACCACCCAAGGATACCGATTCTAGGGTGGTTTTTGTTAAAACGACTTAGCGATTAGCGCGTTGTATTGCTTGAGTCCAAAACTGTCTGGCGAGCTGCCGCGATTCTAACGCTTTGTGCGAAGTACTTTGCCCCAGTTTGCGATCGGCTTGGGATTGTTCATACCCTTCACAGGCCAACTCACTGATGGTTTGTAACGAGTCACTTATCTCTGTGGCCGCAATTCCCTGCTCCTTCATCGCATTGGCACTATGATCTGTCATACCATTGATGCGCTGCATGGTTGAGACTAATCCAGCAAATACCGTTTCCGCCTGCTTCACCAATTCAACGGCGCGAGTCGCTTGGGTTTGTCCTGCGACTAATGTACGTGCTGCATTGGCGGCACTTTGTTGAAATTTATTAACAATTTCATCTATTTGACTGGTAGAGTCGCTGGTTCGCGACGAGAGTTTTCGCACCTCATCGGCCACTACCGCAAAGCCTCTACCCGACTCACCCGCCCTCGCTGCTTCGATAGCCGCATTCAGCGCAAGTAAGTTGGTTTGCTCCGCGATATTACTGATCACATCAAGAACTTCATTGATTGCAACGCTGTCGTGTTCAATCTCTTGTACCACGCCAGCAAAATTGCCGACCTCTTGATTGAGCCCATTGATTGCACTGATCACCGCATCTAACTGCGCATAGCCCTGTGCCACGGTGGCTTGGCTACCTTCAACATCAACGGCCACCTGTTTAATTTGTTCACCTAACTCATTAAAACTTGCTGTCATCTCCTCGACGGCCGCAGCGGCTTGCGCCGTTTGTTGACTCTGGCTGTCAGCCCTTTGCGCTGCAGCAGTGATGGAGTCCAGTAGCTCTGAGCTGTCTTGTGCAATGGCCGATGATGTATCTGCCATTCGCCCCACTGCACCGGCTACCTCGGCGGTCAGGGAGTCCATGGCAAATAAGATATTGCCTATCTCATCGTTACGCCCAGTAAAAATATACCTTGCCGCCCCATCATCACATATCGACAGAGCGCGTTCATTAAGCTCATTCAGTGGCCGCATGATCCGCTGCAGCCCAAACCACATAGGCAACATCATCACCAATGCTAACCAGGGCGAATAGATGCTACAGGCTAAACTCAGCAGCATCAGTACCACTGCAAACAACTTGATTTTAGTGGTAAAACTAAACGTTGCGCTGTCGAGCTCATGGCGCGATTCATCCTTATTCAAACTCTGATAAATCGCTTTTGCTCGCTCAATCTGCGCTTTGTCTGCGCGGCGGCGAACCGATTGATACTCTTTAACCTGACCATTCTCTATAACTGGTGCCACATAAGCATTAACCCAGTAAAACCCGCCATCGTTACAACGGTTTTTAACGATTCCCATCCAAGCGCGACGCGCTTTGAGTGATTTCCATAACATGCCGTAAGCTTGCTTGGGCATATCGGGGTGGCGCACAATATTGTGCGGTTGCTGCAATAACTCCGTTTCTTCGAAACCACAAATTCGGCAAAAGTCGTTATTAGCATGTAAAATATTCCCGCTTAGGTCTGTCGTAGACAACAATATATCTTCGTCGCTTAGCAGTACCTCTTTATCGGTCACTGGTTGGTTATTACGCATTAGCTATCAAATTTAGTCATTGGTCGTTGGAATCGCTAAATTCTGAGGCTAAGACCAAAAGATACTTTTGATCTAGCACAACTTTTATGTATCGATAATGTTACAACCGATGTTTTTAAGAGCGAGATCTCATCTCTGAAATACAATCATAATACTAGGTATTACCTATAGATATACAATTATCAAAGCTAGATCACAGATTTTACAAAAATTGGATCATCGAGGTAATAATAAGCATCAGAAAAAATGCGAAATATAGAAACTAAATTTAATCGATAAACTGTGGCTATTATTTAACACCCCACAGTTATTCATTTCCTAACTGACAATCACAGATAAAAGGCCGCATATTCACGCAGCCTAATGAGTAATCGTAATTATGGTGTAACAAGGTGGAGGAGAGGTATATCACTAAAAGACAATCAGCCGCTATTTCACCCCTAGTTAATTTAATCCCACAAAAACTCACGAAAATGTTTACGACAAACAGACTCGTAACTTTCATTACCACCAATCGCCACTTGCTCACCCTCTTTCATGGGCTTGCCTTCACCGTCGAGTCTCACGACCATGTTGGCTTTTCGACCGCAATGACAAATAGTTTTTAGCTCGACCAGCTTATCGGCCCAAGCAAGCAGGTACTGACTACCACTAAAAAGCTCACCCTGGAAATCGGTTTTAAGCCCGTAGCACAATACTGGAATATCTAAAATATCAACAACATAAGTTAATTGCTTTACCTGTTCTTTACTGAGAAATTGTGATTCATCAATTAAGATACAGTGTAAATGTTGTTGTTGATGAGCACGCTTGATCATCGCGGATAAATTATCGCTAGCACTGAACACTTGCGCGTCAGTCTCAATACCGATACGTGACGCCACCTTACCTATGCCATAACGATCGTCAATTGACGCTGTCATCACTAAAGTGTGCATACCGCGCTCGCGATAATTATAAGATGACTGAAGTAAAGAGGTCGATTTACCTGCATTCATCGCAGAATAGTAAAAATAGAGCTGCGCCAACTGAGTTATTCCTATGATTATTTTGAGGGCACATTTTAACACTAATTAGTCCTATTTCGCAGCTATAAACTGGTTCAATTACCCTAGTTGTGAACCACAAAACATTGCTGACACTTCCCTAACAAAGCAGATTAATGGTATTGTTAACTATTAAATTTGAGTAAAATATCTGAGCAAACTCAAAGTTGCTTAAGACAATTTTAATTCAAACTTGCTACTTTAAACGCGAGTAAATAATAACAAGACAACAATTGAAGGTTCTTATACACATGCGCCAAACATTACTTGCTGCGTCTATCGCGGCCACGATTGCCCTTACAGGCTGCTCAATCCATGAAACTCAAGCGCCTTCTGCCGCAGCGGTTCAAACTCAAAATCCGTTAATGCAACCCAGTGCGCTGCAATATCAAGCGCCTGATTTTAACATCATTAAGGATGAGCATTTTAAACCTGCGCTAGAACAAGGCATTAAAGAGCATTATCAACAAGTACTCGCGATTGCCAATAACAGCGAAGCACCAACATTTGAAAACACCATAGTCGCACTAGAAACCAGCGGCGAACTGCTAAACCGTGCTTCAAAGGTGTTTTATAACTTGGCGGGCACAGATAGCAACCCAACAATGCGTAAAATCCAAGGTGAAATGGCGCCCAAAATGGCCGCTCATTCAGACAATATTCACCTTAACGCACCATTATTCGCTCGCATCGACAGCCTCTATCAACAGCGCAGCACCTTAGGTTTGACCAACGAGGAAGTACGCCTCATCGAGGTTTATCACCAACGCTTTGTCATGGCTGGCGCCAAATTAACCGATGAGCAAAAAGCACAAATTCGCGTGCTTAATGAAGAACAATCGACACTGACCAATGAATTTAGCCAGCGCCTAATGCGCCTGACCAAAGAGATTGCGGTGGTTGTTGATGATGTCGATCAATTAGCGGGCTTGTCTGACAGTGAAATTCGCGCCGCCAAAGCCGATGCAGCGGCTCAAGGCCATGAAGGCAAATACCTGCTTAGCATCACCAATACTACGCGCCAACCTGTATTAGCTAAGCTTGAAAACCGTGAGTTACGCCAGCGTGTGTGGCAAGCCTCATCGACCCGAGGTATGCAGGGTGAAAACGAAACGGCTTCATTGGTTGCTCGTCTTGCACAACTTCGCGCCGAGCGCGCCGCACTACTTGGCTACAAGAGCTGGGCTGACTATCGCCTAGCACCGCAGATGGCTAAAAATCCTGAAGCGGTTTACAAGATGTTTGGCTCTATGGTGCCAGCCGTTGTCGCTAATACTCAAAAAGAAGCCGACGATATTCAGGCGATGATCAATAAAACCGGTGGCGATTTTACCCTAGCGCCATGGGACTGGGCGTTTTATGCCGAGAAGGTACGTCAAGAGAAGTTTAATCTTGATGAAAGTTCCATCAAGCCTTATTTCGAGTTCAATCGAGTATTAACTGACGGCGTATTTTTCACACTGGAATCGCTTTACGGCGTGACCTTTAAGCCCCGTCCCGATCTTCCTGTGTACCATGAAGATGTGAAAGCCTATGAGATGTTTGATACTGACGGGACTTCGATGGCGATTTTCTATGGCGATTACTTTGCCCGTGAAGGCAAGCGTGGCGGTGCATGGATGAGCTCATTTGTAGCGCAATCAAAACTGCTTAACAATAAGCCTGTGGTGGTTAACGTGATGAACATCAAGAAGGCGCCAGAGGGAGAGCCCACCTTCGTTAGCTACGATGAAGTGACCACTATGTTCCACGAATTGGGTCATGGCACTCACGGTATGTTCTCTAAAGTCACTTACCCTAGCCTATCGGGCACTGCGGTCTCTCGTGATTTTGTCGAGTTCCCATCGACCTTCGAAGAAGACTGGGCAGCCCACCCTAAGGTGTTAGCTAACTATGCTAAGCACTATGAGACTGGTGAGGTGATCCCTGATGAATTGCTGCAAAAATTACTTAAATCGCGCAGCTTCAATCAAGGCTTCGATACCCTAGAGTATATGGCCGCCGCATTAGTAGATTTAGAATGGCACTCACTACCTGCTGACGCACCATTACAAGATGTAGCGAATTTCGAAGCTAACGCGCTGGAAAAACATGGCATCAATATCGCTGCCGTACCACCACGCTATAAGTCGACCTATTTTGCTCATGCCTTCCCCGGTGGATACTCGGCCAGTTACTACGCCTATATGTGGAGTGAGATCTTAGCGGCCGATGCGTTCGCCTACGTGCAAACCCAAGGTGGATTAAACCGCAACATCGGCATGAAGTACCGTAAGACCATTCGTGAAGTGGGTAACAGTGTGCCACCAATGGAAGCCTACAAAGCCTTCCGTGGACAAGCACCGACCACAGAAGCGTTACTTAAGCGTCGTGGTTTAAACTAAAGCTATTCACGCTAAGCACATTAAAAATGCCGCTATGATTAGCGGCATTTTTTATCATTGATTTAGCCTTAGCGGATCATGATGATATCGTCGGCTTTGCGGCCTGATAGCGAAGTACACTTATCACAAACAGCACACTGCTGGCACCTAAGCCTGCAGCCAGTGGTTCGGTAAAGCCTAGCACCACATAGCAACCTAAGCATATCCCGGCGACAATAAGCGCGTAAGGTTACTGCGTAAATACACTGAGCCTTGCGGTTTACATTACAGTGACTCATGCAACGCCCATAAAAATGCCGCTATGATTAGCGGCATTTTTTTATCACTGGTTTCGCCCTAGCGGAACATGATTATATCGTCGGCTTTGCGGCTTGATAGCGAAGTACAACCACACTTATCACAAACAGCACACTGCTGGCACCTAAGCCTGCAGCCAGCGATTCGGTAAAGCCTAGCACCACATAGCCACCTAAGCTTATCCCGGCGACAATAAGCGCGTAAGGTAGCTGAGTTAATACATGGTCGATGTGATGACAATTGGCGCCTGTTGACGACAAAATGGTGGTATCGGAGATCGGTGAGCAGTGATCGCCAAATACCGCGCCCGCTAATACAGCTGCCAGCATAGGTAGCATCATATTGGTGTGGGTGCCCATGGCCATATCGGCGGCAATCGGCAACATGATGCCGAACGTGCCCCAGCTGGTGCCCGTTGAAAACGCGGTCAATCCGGCCAAAATAAATAATACCGCAGGCAGTAATGCAAAGGGGATATTACCCGTGGCTAGGCTGGCCATATATTTACCCGTTTCCATCTGACCAATCACACCGGCAATCGTCCAGGCAAACAGTAAGATATAGATAGCAGGTAACATAGAGCGTGCGCCCGCAATCATCCCTTTAAGGATTAATGATTTATCTAAGCCTTGACTGAGCACTAACAGTAATGTGGCCACCAAGCCAATGATCGCCCCAAAAAACAGTGATGAAGCCACATCGGTCTTTTCAAAGGCGCCAATTAAGGTAAATGGCAGATTTTCGGCAGCTAACGCATCGGCACCGCTGCTGATCATAAAATAGATAGTGGCGGCAACCAGTACGGTAATGGGTAAAAATAATCCTGAAATTTTCCCCGAATCGGCTTCAGGCAGATCGCTATTGGCCCCTGGTGGTAGCCCTTTAGATTCATCATACAGATGGCCCTTTTGGGCGTTAAGCTCATGCTGGCGCATGGGGCCAACATCGAGCCCCATAAAGGCGACACATAATAGGAGTAACAGCGCAAAGATGGCGTAGAAGTTCATCGGGATCATCTGAATAAACACGCTTAGATGCCCGGTATCGGCAAAACCATGTGCCGTTAAAATACCGCCAATCAGCGCAATAATATACGCCCCCCAACTCGATACTGGTGAGATAACGCAGATTGGGGCTGCGGTCGAATCCAGCAGATAGGCCAGTTTACTGCGCGAAATGTAATAGCGATCCGTTAACGGTCTTGCCACACTGCCGACAACTAAACTATTGAAATAATCGTCAATAAAAACCACGCAACCTAAAAACATGGTCAGCAACTTAGCATCTCGTTTATTACGAATATGCTGACGAGCCCAATCGGCAAATGCCTTAGCAGCGCCGCTGACAGTGATCAACGCAGTGATCATCCCTAGCAAGATAAGGAAACCAAGAAGATAGACATTCCAGCTATTTAGGGCGCCATCGTCCCAAAATAACCCTGCCACCTGCTTAGCCAGGTAGTGTCCTGAGTCTACTACTGAGTAATTGGTAATAAAAACCGCCCCAAGCAGAATGCCCACCCCAAGCGAAAGTAATACTCGACGAGTAAAAATCGCCAGCAAAATAGCCACCACAGGAGGCAGCAAGGACAGCGCCGAATCGGCGTAACTCAAAGTTGTCATTGTTTTATATTGTCTTCGTTAAAATACGAATGGAGGGCAACTGAACTGGTGGGATATAGCAAAAGATATTACACCTGTCCTATCAGTAGCGCTCCATAGTGATACCAGTTGTCGGTATACCTTCTTTTTATCATTCCGGATAAAAAGCACTATGGCAGTGCTGCCTCTATTCGATGACAGCCCCAGCAGTGAACTTTGATGAACTCAACCACTTCGGCATCAAATCCTTTCCTATTCGCTATACGGCATCACCCTAACGAATACTACTAATATTTAATGCACCTCTACGTCTCAGGACGCCTACCAATGTCACTATCGGCAGGCGTGACGCACATAAAAACACAAGCGGCTTTAAGGATGCTACCTTAAAGCCGCCCAACGTGATCTATATCACACTAAGTTTTAAATGAACACCAAGACCTTCACTAAGTACTTACAATTAATTAAAGAAGTGCCACTAACTTAGGTACTGCATCAAACAGATCGGCTTCTAAACCATAATCGGCCACTTGGAAAATAGGCGCTTCTGGATCCTTGTTGATAGCCACAATCACCTTAGAATCCTTCATCCCAGCCAGGTGTTGAATCGCACCCGAGATCCCAACGGCAATGTACAGATCTGGCGCAACAATCTTACCCGTTTGTCCCACTTGCAGATCGTTAGGCACATAACCCGCATCCACCGCCGCACGAGATGCCCCTAAAGCGCCACCCAATTTATCGGCAAGCTGCTCTAATATCGCAAAATTCTCAGCACTGCCCATTGCACGGCCGCCCGACACCACAACCGATGCAGCGCCTAAATCTGGGCGCTCTGATTCAGTCAATGTTTGTGAGACAAATTCAACATTACTGGTAAAAACACCACCAAGACTTTGCTCGGCTGCTGCGCCATCATTGCTTACGGCGTCAAATGCACTCACGCGTACCGTCATCACCTTGATGGCATCTAAACTCTGCACGGTTGCCATCGCGCTACCAGCATAAATTGGGCGCACAAAGGTATCTTCACTGACCACTTCAACCACTTCAGACAGTTGTGCCACATCAAGCAAGGCAGCCACGCGAGGAAGCACATCTTTACCTAGGCTCGAGGCCGAAGCCAAAATATGTTGATAATCGTTGGCGATAGAGACCACTAGCGCCCCTAAGTTTTCGGCGATGCCATGGGCATAAGCGCCATTGTCAGCCACTAACACATTGCGCACACCGCTCAATTGCTTAGCCGCCTGGGCCACAGTGGCACAGTTTTCACCGGCGACTAATAGATCCACATCGCTACCAATTTGGTGTGCACACGCTACCACTTTGGCCGTGTCTAGTTTTAGACTCGCGTTATCATGTTCTGCTATTACTAGAATCGCCATTAGATCACCTTCGCTTCATTTTTTAGCTTTTCAACCAGCTCCTCAACAGAAGCCACCATCACGCCCGCCTTACGCTGTGCAGGTGGAGTGACTTTTAACACGTTTTGATGTTGCTTTAGCTCAACGCCAAGACTGTCGACAGTGATGGTCTCCAGTGGTTTGCGTTTTGCTTTCATAATATTGGGTAATTTGGCGTAACGAGGCTCGTTCAAACGTAGATCTGTCGTAATGATAGCTGGCAGTGGCATCTTCAACGTTTGTAGTCCGCCGTCGATTTCGCGAGTCACCACCACAGTGTCACCCTCGACCTTCACCTCTGAAGCAAAAGTCGCTTGCGGCATGCCAGCTAATGCTGCCAACATCTGGCCGGTCTGATTGTTATCGCCGTCAATAGATTGCTTGCCCAGTAAAATAAGCTGCGCTTGCTCTTGGGCCTGAATCGCATTAAGCAGCTTGGCAATGGAAAGCGGCGCGAGTGCTTCGTCAGTTTCGACATGAATACCACGATCGGCACCCAATGCCATGGCGGTTCGCAGTTGCTCTTGGGCAGCCTTAGGGCCTATAGTTGCCACGACGATTTCAGTGACAATACCCGCTTCTTTTAACCGAACCGCTTCTTCTACGGCAATTTCACAAAATGGGTTAATCGCCATTTTAAGATTTGCGGTATCGACGTTGCTATTGTCAGCATTCACTCTGACCTTCACATTGGCATCGACGACGCGTTTAACTGGCACCAATACTTTCATAAGGCTTCCTTCTTACTATCTTTTTATGTTGAATAAAAAAGTGCATAGCAAAACTATCACAAACTTAAGCCACTTTACGTGCTGTTGACGTTAACGTCAACAAGAACGCAACGAGAAATCTACAAACGAAAAATGACACAAAACGTCAATATAAAAGGGACTACGTTCACTTTTCCCCATCAATTTTAATGAAATTAGACTCTGCATTAATAAAATGACTATATATAGCAAAATAATTATTTAATTCGTTTGATTAAGACGGTATTAGTTTCTATTATTATCACTGAAATCCTATTCACAATTATATTTAAGTGGGACACCATAATATGAGCGAATTTCTAGATATATTGACGCATGGCCGTCGTTTTAAAGCTGCGGTAAAAGAGTTATCAGTAGAAGACTTAAAAGATGTTGCCAGCAAACTAGAAAAGATTATTACCGATAAAGAGAAGCAGGCTGAAGAAGAAAGCGCAGCTATCGCTGAACGCAATGCAAAAATTGAAGAGATCCGTCTTCAAATGGAAGCCGTTGGTTTATCAGTTGATGATTTAGGCGCTGTAGCTGCTAAAAGTGCACCGAAAAAACGCGCACCTCGTCCACCTAAATATAAAATCGAAGTCGATGGTGAAACCATCACTTGGACAGGTCAAGGTCGAACGCCAACCGTATTTAAAAATGAATTAGAAAAAGGCCGCAGCCTAGAAGAGTTTCTTATCTAGTCGCACAAACGAACATTGCCGAGAGCATGAGCAGTGATTTAATAGCAGCAAGCCAACGTTTATGCGTTGGCTTGTTTTTTATAAGAAACAGTATACTAAGCAAATTAAGCGTTGCTAATATTCTTTTTATCCCTCGTTCAGATATCTCCAATAATAACTTTTAGCAAAAATCTTATACCCACGCCATTTAATCACTGCATACATGGACTCAACTTCTCTAGCTAATTTAAAATGGGTTATTGTCGAGAGGGTGATTGCTTTCTAAATCTAAGTCCTTTTACTTTTAAATCAATACCAAGTAAAAATAAGACACCTGAGAAGCCCTGCTCACACGTGGCTGTGGAATCTAGCAATAACACATTACACTAGACATCAACAGACAGTTATACTGTTGATATATATGCCTTAAATTATCGTTGCGACAAGGTATTCCTATGGTAAATGGTCAAGGGGAATAGCGATAGAGACTAATTATTAGGACACTCAGGACTGCAAAATTACCAGCATGATAACGACCCTAACAAGACGACTTTAGCGCTTACCGCAGTATTAGAGACAAACGAAAACAGTCATCATAACTTTATGACAAATGGTGAAACATAACTAATGAAACCCATATAAAGTCAATATAAAAGGTGTTGATATTGATTGAAGCAATGAAGTGAATCAACATAGAAAAAGCGAGTTATCAACCATGTTAAAACTGCCAGTCGGTTCATCACACTCGAATGTCCAATAATCGGGTTGTTATCGCTAGCATTGCCCTCCTCTATCTATAGATGATGGCAATGCTGACAGTTCAGCGCCTACAAATGTGACTGACCACAGATAAAAATAAAGAGATTCACAAGACAAATGCATTAATACACTTAATAAGTGCAGGGGTTTAATAATATCACCTCGAGTAGTGAATCGATCCATAAATGAATCATCGATGAATTTATCCCGATGAAACGGCACATAGACATGGCATATAGGACAGTGATCGGCAATGTCTTGTTCGCCCCATAACGCCAATATCTATATTTATTTAAAGTCTTTCACTTTGGCGTTGAATTAGGGGCTGTGTTAATGGGCTGTGTTAATGGTCAATGGATGGACATAGCTTTTCAGATGAGCCGCGCTTAATGTCACTATGGTGTTTACACATTAAAATTTGAAGCGGATAATTTACCTACACGCTTTCATGCCGCTACAACCCCACTTTACGCCTGTTATTACTGAATCATAATCGATATAACATCACGGCCAATCGTTAACTTAAGACTATTATTAACACGAGAAAAATAATGGGGCCGCGACAATATAGACGACGCTTACAAGGCCAATTTTACACTCACATACGCAAATATGGTTTATTCGCCCCCGCTCATGGCTTATCCCGTTCACCGTCAGAAGCTCAATAATTTCACGCAGGCGATACACCAAGTTAAATCAAGCTGGTTATTTTTAAGGTGTCTTATCGATCTCGTTCAAAGCCATTTTTCCACTTATGATTAAGATAGATGAGAACAATCACCAACAACAACTTTATCAAGCTTAACTAAAACGGTAGTATTTCTACCTTAAACAGTACAATGTGAATGATGAATTGACATTTGACTGCCACAACATACACAGGCCATTAGCATGAAAAAAATCACCCTTGCCCTATTTGCTTTACTCCTTGCTGGTTGCGCCAGTGAATACACTTTTAATAGCAATTTAGATGGCCAAGCCATTAACGACTATTTTAAAGTGGGAGAGGTCACCCTCTATCCAGAGGGTACTGAGCCAACAGTGCCTTATGAACTCAAAGGTATGGTCGAGGGCGAATCTTGCCAAGAGCGCCCAAATGATGCGCCTGCCTCCATGGGAGCAGCACGCACAGCAGCACGCTACGCCGCCGCCGATAAAGGCGCCAATGGTCTGCTCATTAAACGATGCGTGATGTTTGACCAACCCAGCAAAACCTGCGTAACTCAAACCTTGTGCGTAGGCCAAGCCATTCTGATTCAAACCAACACAGACAAATAAAACCTTGGCAGGAGTCAAGGTAAACTAAAGCCTTATCAATCAGGCTTTAGTTCCCTGCCCTTTACCGATGAAGCCAAGCTTCATATTATCTTGCGGTTAACCGAGCGAGTTGAATGACTTTTAGCAGCAAAATTCAGGCGGTGGCCATTTGCCACACCCCTTATAAACAAAAATTCGGCATTCCAAGACAACCAGGGCTGGTCAGTGCCGCTAGGGGGTTTGTCGAACTACAGCCTCCATTTAATCATATCGATACCGTGCGTGGATTAGAGCAATACTCGCATATTTGGCTGTTATTTAGCTTTCATGAAAACTTAGCTCAAGGTTGGAAAACCACGGTTAGACCGCCAAGGTTAGGCGGCAATGAAAAGCTAGGGGTGTTTGCCACTCGATCCACGTTTCGCCCTAATGGCATCGGGCAATCGGTAGTGAAACTGCATGGGATCCACCAACAAAAAGGCAAAGTGATGCTTGAGATCTCAGCAATGGATCTGCTCGATGGAACGCCCATCATAGACATTAAACCTTACATCCCTTTTTCAGATGCGATTGATGATGCCCAAGGCGGTATCGCCCATGACGCGCCAGTGTTAGCCGAGGTGCATTTTACCGATACCGTGCAGCAGCAACTGAGCCATTACCAGCAAAGCCAGTACCCTAACTTGCAAGCCATTATTGAAGGAGTACTAGCCCAAGATCCACGTCCAGCTTATAAAAAAGCCAAGGCCGATCCCAAGCAATATCAGGTGGCGCTCTACGATTTAGATATTCTCTGGCGAGCGATTGATGGTGCCATTCACGTGGAGGCGATCCGCCCTTCCAATGTGCAAAAACCCTGTTTAGATGACTGACCATGACTGACATTATCGATTATCAAGCCCAACACAAACAGCGTCTCGCTTACATGCCTTGGCTCTATTTTTCACTTAAGCCGAAACATTTAAGCTGGGCTCAACCCTGGCAAGCAGCCATTCAACAGCACCTGATGGCGGTTGAAACCGTTAGCATAGGTGAGCACTGCTTTATTGCGCCACAGGCGCAGCTGTTTGCTGAGCCCGGGCGCGATATTATTATTGGCGACCAATGCATGATAGCCGCCGATTGTTTTTTACATGGGCCGATCATTTTAGGTCGCGAGGTGGCGATCAATCACGGCTGCTCGCTCGATGGTGGACGTGGCAAAATTATTATTGGCGACCAAACCCGCATCGCCAATAACGTCACCATTTACGCCTTTAATCATGGCATATCGCCCACCATGCCCATCTACCAGCAAAATGCCCACTCAAAGGGCATCGTTATCGGCAAAGATGTATGGATAGGAGCTCAGGCCGGCATCGTCGATGGTGTCACGATTGGCAACTGCGCCGTGGTCGGCATGGGCTGTATCGTCACTAAAAATGTGCCTGATTATGCGATTGTGGCGGGTAATCCGGCTAAGGTGATTGGCGACAGAAGAGATAAAGCCTAATCGTGCAATCATTAGGGCTCAATAGCAGACTCGATAGCACACAATAAAATAAAAAAAATCCGATCACCAATGGCATCGGATTTTTTTATTGCCAAACGGTTTACACCGTCCGCATGTTATTTAGTGCCGAAAATTTTATCACCAGCATCACCCAGACCTGGCAAGATATAACCTTGCTCGTTGAGGCAATCATCGATAGATGCAGTAAATAGCTCGATATCAGGATGGGCTTTCTCTAGTGCAGCAACACCTTCTGGCGCAGCGACCAACACCAAGGCTTTAATTGAGGTGCAACCACGGGCTTTTAATAAGTCGATAGTGGCGATCATTGACCCGCCCGTTGCCAACATAGGGTCGACCACAAGCGCGATACGCTCATGCATGTTGCTGGCTAACTTTTCAAAGTAAGTCACTGGCTGCAAGGTTTCTTCGTCGCGGTAAAGACCAACTACCGAAATACGCGCACTCGGTACATGCTCAAGTACACCATCCATCATGCCTAAACCCGCACGTAAAATAGGCACTACAGTGACTTTTTTACCTTTGATTTGATCGATTTCAACTGGACCATTCCAACCGTCAATGGTCACTTTCTCAGTTTCAAAGTCTGCGGTCGCTTCATAGGTTAATAAGCTTCCTACTTCTGCTGCTAACTCGCGAAAACGCTTAGTACTAATATCCCCTTCACGCATTAATCCAATTTTATGACGGACCAAAGGGTGTTTAACTTCGACTACTTTCATCGTTTTCTCCTGATGCATATTTGTGTTTTTTGAGCAAATTGCACCGATTTTAGTAGATTTGTCCAAATTGGAAAACATAAAGTTTTATAAACACGGTAAATCGTGAGCTAAGTCCGTTTCAATATTCAAAATCATCACTTTCGAGCGCCTCCACAAACTGATAGAATGCGGCGCATAAAAATCCAATAACGATGTACCCGAGAGGATCCTCCGTGAGCACTCCTACCCAACTAAGCTATAAAGACGCAGGTGTTGATATCGACGCAGGCAACGCCCTGGTAGACAATATCAAATCTGCTGTAAAACGTACCCACCGCCCAGAAGTTATGGGCAACCTCGGTGGCTTTGGTGCCCTTTGCGAGCTACCAACTAAGTACAAACATCCAGTTCTTGTTTCTGGCACCGATGGTGTAGGTACCAAGCTTAGACTGGCCATCGATTACAAAAAACACGACAGTGTCGGTGTTGATTTAGTGGCCATGTGCGTGAACGATTTAATCGTTGCCGGCGCAGAGCCACTGTTCTTCCTCGATTACTACGCCACTGGCAAACTGGATGTTGCAACGGCAACCTCTGTCGTCAATGGTATTGCCGAAGGTTGTGCCCAATCAGGTTGTGCATTGATCGGTGGTGAAACCGCTGAAATGCCTGGCATGTATGAAGGCGAAGATTACGATCTGGCCGGTTTCTGTGTTGGCGTAGTTGAAAAAGAAGATGTGCTAGACGGCTCTAAAGTGGTCGCCGGTGATGCACTTATCGCTTTAGGTTCGAGCGGCCCGCACTCAAATGGTTACTCGCTTATTCGTAAGGTGCTTGAAGTAAGCCAAGCCGATCCGCAGCAAGACCTTGATGGTAAGCCGCTTATCGATCACCTACTCGAGCCGACCAAAATTTACGTTAAGCCGCTACTAAAGCTGCTTGAGCAAAGTGATATCCACGCCATGGCACACATTACTGGCGGTGGATTCTGGGAAAATATCCCACGCGTACTGCCTGATACCGCCAAAGCTGTGGTTAAAGGTGATTCTTGGCAGTGGCCAACCGTATTTAACTGGTTAATGGTCAATGGCAACATCGCCGAATTTGAGATGTACCGTACCTTTAACTGTGGCGTGGGCATGATTATCGCCTTGCCACAAGATCAAGTAGACAGTGCTTTAAGTTTACTAAAAGCCGAAGGTGAAAACGCTTGGCTAATCGGTGACATTGCTAGCCGCAATGGCGACGAAGAGCAAGTGGAGATCATCTAATGCCCCAGTGCTGTCGCGTATTAGTTTTAATCTCAGGTAATGGCAGTAATTTACAAGCCGTTATCGATGGCTGTGATGACAATGTACATGCCGAAGTCGTTGGTGTTATCAGTAATAAACCCGATGCTTATGGCCTTGTACGTGCCCATCACAGTGAGATAGATACCAGTTGTGTGATAGCGCACCAAGGTGAAACCCGTAGCGATTATGATATTCGCCTGAAGCAAGCTATCGATAAGTATCAACCCGATCTTATCGTACTGGCAGGCTTTATGCGGATATTAACCGATGAGTTTGTGCAGCAATTTGAGGGGCGAATGATCAATATTCATCCCTCTTTACTCCCCAAATACACCGGGCTACACACCCACCAGCGGGCAATCGATGCCGGTGACAATCAGCACGGTGCCAGCGTGCATTTTGTCACACCTGAGCTCGATGCTGGGCCGGTTATTTTGCAAGCCAAAGTGCCGATTTACCCAGAAGATGATGCCACAACCCTTGCCGAGCGCGTTCATGAGCAAGAGCATGCTATCTATCCACTCGTGGTTAAATGGTTTAGTCAAAACCGCCTAATCATGAAAGATGGCGCAGCCTATCTCGACAGTAAACCGCTCGATGTTATGGGCTATGCCGCCGATTAACGGGCAATAGCTAACAGCATAAATAACAAAGAGACCTCAGGGTCTCTTTTTTTACTTGCACGTAATCCCAGGCAATCTTTGCTAGAGCACTTAAAGAATTGGCCTGTGAGTATTGTTTTTACTGCTTAATTGGTTTTAGATGGAGAGGAGTTAATTTCTGCTAGCCACATGGAAGCAAAGATGAAAAATGTAATTTGCGATATCGATGGTGTATTACTGCATAACAACAAGCTTATCCCGGGAAGTGATACCTTTATAGAGCGGATCCTAGAACAGGGCAATCCGTTAGTCATCCTCACCAACTATCCCGTACAAACCGGTAAAGATCTGCAAAACCGCCTCGGCGCTGCTGGCATCAATGTTCCAGAAGCCTGTTTTTACACCTCCGCCATGGCCACTGCTGACTTTCTTAAGCATCAATCGGGTGATAAAGCCTATGTCATTGGTGAAGGTGCCTTGACTCACGAGTTATACAAAGCCGGCTTTACCATTACCGACATTAATCCTGACTTTGTGATTGTGGGTGAAACTCGTTCATACAACTGGGACATGATCCATAAAGCCGCACAGTTTGTGGCTGGTGGAGCCCGTTTTATTGCCACAAATCCGGACACTCACGGCCCAGCCTATAGCCCTGCCTGCGGCGCCTTATGTGCGCCGATTGAACGCATCAGCGGCCGTAAACCTTTTTGCGTCGGTAAACCCAGTTCGTGGATCATCCGCAGTGCACTCAACCACATCAATGGCCACTCTGAAAACACGGTTATCATTGGGGATAACATGCGTACCGATATCTTAGCTGGGTTCCAAGCAGGTCTCGAAACCATCTTAGTGACCAGCGGTGTCAGTCAGCTCAAAGATATCGAAAAAGAACCCTTTAGACCTAACCATATTTTTGACTGCGCCGGTGACATCGACGTTATCTAATCAATCAACCCATAGTCATAAAGCGTAACATTTTAATCAGATGGCTCACTTGCTAAAGTGTGCCATCTTCCCCATCATGTCCCAGCAGTAATATTGAGCGCCACTGACATTATTCATGTCAACTCACACCACTTAGAACCATAATGATCGCGCTCAATAAAGCTCAAACTACCGTCATAAATAACAATAAAAATAGGATATGAGATGCGATTACTCCTGCCCGCATGCGCGCTGATAATACTCAGCGCCTGTAGCCAAAACCCAACAGAGATACACACTGCGTTAAACACGCCAGAGTTTAACGAAACGCGATTTCGTCAAGATATCCAAACCCTGTCATCAGACGCCTTTGAAGGCCGAGCACCAACCACGCGTGGCGAGCAACTCACACTGGACTATCTCAGTACCGCCTTTGCCTCGGCTGGACTCATTGGGGCGAACGATGGCAGTTATCTGCAATCTGTACCTATGGTGAGCTATACCGCCAGCGAACAGCAACAAGTTAGCCTTGCAGGTATCACAATGCATTATCGTCAAGACATAGTGCTTAGCAGTCGCCACGATAACCAACAAGTGAATATCAAGGATGCCCCACTGGTTTTTGTCGGCTATGGTATCAACGCGCCAGAATATCAATGGAACGATTATCAAGGAGTTGATATGCGCGGAAAAATCGCGCTGATCTTAGTCAACGATCCTGGTTTTGCCCTACCCGATTCGGGGAAATTTACTGGCAAAGCCATGACCTACTATGGTCGCTGGACCTATAAATTTGAAGAGGCTAGCCGCCAAGGTGCACTGGGCGCCATTATAGTGCACGATACCCAGCCCGCGGCTTACCCTTGGTCTGTGGTAGAAAATAGCTGGACCGGCGCTCAACAAGATTTAGTATTAGACAGCGCCACTCAAGCACAGCGCGTACAAGTTGAGGGCTGGATAACCCAAACTAACGCCAAGGCACTGTTTGACGCCGCGGGGTTATCGCTAGCCACATTAACTGACCGCGCCGCAAGCGGCCCCATCAATGTGGCACTGGACAAAACTGCCGATATCGCCTTTGCCAATCAAGCCACATACACTAACAGCTATAACGTGGTCGCCACGCTTCCGGGCAGCCAAGCTAAGGCAGAGCAGATCCTCTTCACTGCCCACTGGGATCATATCGGCGTCGATGCTAGTAAAGGGGGTGACCAAATATACAATGGCGCCTTAGATAACGCTTCAGGCATTGCTGGCATATTGGAAATTGCCCGCCAATTTGCCAAACAAGCGAGTGAGGGCAACCCCTTGCAGCGTTCGTTAACCTTTGTCGCCACCACAGGTGAAGAGCAAGGTCTGCTTGGTTCTCGTTATTATGCTGCTAATCCACTCTACCCTTTAACAAACACAGTGGCGGTATTTAACTTAGATAGCACCAACATTTATGGCCGCACCAGTGATTACACTATAGTAGGTAAAGGTAAATCAGAACTGGAAAGCTATCTTGCAACCGCAGCTAGTACTCAGCAACGTATCGCAGTTAGCGAGTCCCGTCCTGAAGCTGGTGGCTTTTTCCGCTCTGATCACTTCAGCTTCGCCCAATATGGTGTACCAGCCGTCTTTGCCGGTGGAGGTAATGAACCTGCCGATGAAGCGTCTAAAGCCTACCGTGCATCAATGAAAGAAAAGATGAAAGGCTGTTATCACAATGTGTGCGATGAATACCGTGCCGATTGGGATCTTTCTGGCGCGCTGCAAGATTTAGGCGTCTACTATCAGGCAGCACAAACGCTTGCTAATAGTGACGACTGGCCCGGTTACTACCCGGGCACTGAGTTTCACCATTTACGCCCAGCCAAAACCCCGGCAGCCAACACGCCGCAAAGGCCAGAAAATGTAACAGCCCAAGGCATGCAGTAATGTTAGTCGCCTAGGTCACAGACTCACTCACGCTTACTGACATGTTTCAACTCACTAGATTGTCAAAGGCTTCTCATTGAAGCCTTTGCTGTATAGATAATCATCACACCATACAAATAGCTCATTTACCCACCAACATTGGCCATAACATCATAAACTGCGAGTCAATTTAAGATTGTCAAAATCTCGGCATCAAAAACCCAACCCAAATAGTGATTAACCACAAAAATCGCCATTAAAATAAATAATCATCATTTTACACCCCAAACAACCATGTAAATAGTCACTAAAAAACCTATAAAACCGATGTTTTATCAAAAAATAGGTTTGGCAAATCGATAAAATGCTGTCAAAGTGATTGGCAATTGAGATTAAGTGAGTTTTTGGGAGTTTTTGTTATGTGTTCAATATTCGCCATTTTAGATATTCAGTCCGATGCGACTCCACTACGTCAAGTGGCACTAGAGATGTCCAAACTACTGCGCCATCGTGGCCCTGATTGGTCAGGGATCTACAGCAGTGATAAGGCCATTTTAGCCCATGAACGTTTAGCCATTGTCGATATCGAACATGGCGCACAGCCACTGTTATCTGACGATGAAACGCTGATTCTTGCTGTCAACGGTGAGATCTATAACCACAAAGAACTCAAAGCTGAATTAGGCGATAAGTACAGCTATCAAACCAACTCAGATTGCGAAGTGATTTTGGCACTATACCAAGAATATGGCAGCGCATTTTTAGATAAATTAAACGGTATTTTTGCTTTCGTACTGTACGACAAAACCCAAGATACCTATTTAATTGGTCGCGACCATATGGGGATCATTCCGCTATACACCGGCCGCGACGCAGAAGGTAACTTCTATATCGCATCTGAAATGAAAGCACTAATGCCTGTGTGTAAAACCGTGGAAGAATTTAAGCCGGGCCACTTACTGACCCCAGCAGGTTACGAGCAGTACTATCAGCGTGATTGGCAATCTTTTAGCGCAGTAGAGCACAACGACGCCAGCGTCGATGAGCTACGCGATGCCCTCGAAGCTGCTGTAAAGCGTCAGCTGATGTCTGATGTGCCCTATGGCGTATTGCTATCGGGTGGATTAGATTCATCAATCATCTCAGCTATCACCCAAACCTTTGCTAAACGCCGCATCGAAGATGATGGTGCTAGCGATGCATGGTGGCCTCAGTTGCATTCATTTGCTGTGGGGCTCGAAGGCGCGCCGGATCTGCTGGCGGCTAAAAAAGTGGCCGATGCCATTGGCACCATACATCATGAGATCACCTTTACCTTCCAAGATGGATTAGATGCGATTAAAGATGTGATCTACCACCTTGAAACCTATGATGTCACCACCATTCGCGCAGCCACGCCAATGTACTTAATGGCCCGTAAAATCAAAGCTATGGGAATAAAAATGGTATTGTCAGGTGAAGGCGCCGATGAGCTATTTGGCGGTTATCTTTACTTCCATAAAGCGCCTAATGCTCAAGCCTTCCATGAAGAGTTAGTGCGTAAATTGGACAAGCTACACCTATTTGACTGCCTACGCGCCAACAAGGCCATGGCGGCCTGGGGGCTCGAGGCTCGCGTGCCGTTTCTTGATAAAGAGTTTATCGATACCGCCATGCGCATCAACCCTGAAGCTAAAATGTCAAAAGATGGCCGCATCGAGAAACATATTTTACGCCAGGCATTTGAGCACAAACTGCCCAAAGAAGTGGCATGGCGTCAAAAAGAGCAGTTCAGTGATGGTGTAGGTTACTCTTGGATCGATGGTCTTAAAGATCATGCGGCGCAGCAGGTTGACGATCTACAACTGGCTAACGCCAAATTTAGATTCCCATACAACACGCCCGAAACGAAGGAAGCTTACTTCTATCGTTGTTTCTTCGAAGAACACTTCCCACTGCCATCAGCAGCAGAAACAGTGCCTGGCGGCAAGTCGGTGGCCTGTTCGACGCCTGAAGCGCTGGCTTGGGATGAGAGCTTACAAGGCATCATCGACCCTTCTGGCCGTGCAGTGCAGTCGGTACATGAAAGCGCGTATGCTTAAGCGATAAGTATCACATCGCAAACTAAAAAAGAGACCTTAAGGTCTCTTTTTTATGTCGATAATCCTAATCTCATTCGCAAGGTATGCTGCGCTTAAAATAGTGCTCAGGCACCAAGTCATGTACTTCCATGGTGATACTGTTGACCGAAGCGGTTAAGCTTGCCATGGCTTGATAGACACTCTGGGTTAAATGCTGCTTTTGCGCATCAGTGCGTCCGGGCATGATACGAAAAGTGAGATGGATAAAACTGCCATCGGCTAACATGCCGATTTGTGAATGCTCACTGGCGTAACTACGCGACTTAATGGCCGATGACTCAAATAAGGCTGAATTAATCGCCCCCTGATGCACGGCTTGGACTAAGGCGTTGATATCGAACTGCTGCGCCAGTGGCGCCGAATACTCAATGATACAATGTGGCATATTATTGTGACCAAACCGCAAATTCGTTACCGTTGGGGTCCTTAAAGTGAAAACGACGGCCGCCGGGAAAGGAAAATATCGCCTTGGAGATCACGCCTCCCGCCCGCTCCACCTCGGCCAATGTGTGGGTCAGTTGCGCCGAATAGATCACAATCAAGGGCGCACCTTGGCTTAAGTCAAAGTGCTGTTCGCTTAAGTAAAAGCCGCCGTTTATGCCTGCATTAATAAAGCAGCTATAACTGTCACCATAATCGACAAATTGCCAACCGAACACGTCACTAAAAAACGTTTTAGTGGGTGCCATGGCTAACACCGGAATTTCTAAATAATTAATGCTTAAGGGAGCGTCCATAATCGCCTCATATTGTCGATAGCAGTAGATAAAACATTAACACAGATAACACGTTAATGACTAAACAAAAAAGAGAGCCTAAGCTCTCTTTTTTGTTTATCGACATCCAAGCGTTTACTTAGGCAATCAAGGCGGCGACCAAACCAATTAAACCACCAAACACCCCACCCCACACGACAAGCCACCCTAAGTGTTTTTTTATCATCTCTTGAACAATTTGTTTCACCAGTTGTGGGGTTAACTCTTCAAGACGCTGGTGTACTATCGCGGTGATTTTAGCTTTCAATTCGGCCAATACATCAGGCTGCTCAATCTCTTGCTTTAATAGCGCATAAAAATCATCACTTTGAGTGATCTCTATCAGTGAGTTTTTCATCTTCTCAATAAAAGGCGCCTTTAATGGTTCAATGGCATCAGTGCCACCAAACATGGCGAGCATGCCGCCCAAAGATGATTGTTCAACCGTGGTCACTAGCGCGTCAAATGCGGGGGTCATGTCCACGCGTTCAATGATAGGGGTTAAGTTAATGTGCGACGCACCATCGCCCTGCTGAGACAAGAATTTATCGATATTCTCGTCGGTAAAAAACTGCTCCATCATCAAATGGGCAATGCCCGCTTTAAACTCTTCAAACCGAGCAGGTATCACCCCACTGCCATATAAACCGGGCACCTTTTCAAACAGCATATGGATAGCAAGCCAGTTGGTTAAGGCGCCCGACAGGGCAAATAATCCAACATTGAGCATCACAGGGGAAGCCAATAGGTAGCCTGTCGCCATAACCGCGCCAGCGAGTAAATTTGTAATAAAGCTCTTGTTCAACGTCTCTTCTCTCCAACGACCAAGGTTAACAGCAACTTGTCGATAACCTGCTTTGATGTCTAAAAACGCGCGTATCTTACCATAAGCCACGCCATAAGCCATTGAGTAACAAGTGGCCTTTACTCCTCCGCCCCCATGGAAATAACATGGGGGTTAGGCTTTTAAGATCAAGCCCTGTTGGCCTTTGCTCCGCCATTATCGGCATGCTTTAACGATTAACACATCAACAAGTGCTGCAAACCCAAACAAGCGTTATTTCAAGGCCCCGATAATACAGCCAGCTCAATCATCACTTTGATCCCGGTCACACTTAGGTTAAAATCGCGCCCATCAAATTACATGAGGATGCTGTCAATGTTTATTGTTCGTTGGGTTTTAGGTCGTATTATTCTGTTTTTTAATTTCATTTTTGCCCCCAAGAAGCGCCAACGCCCGATAGCAGAACAAGCAAAAATCGATGAACAGACTCGCAACATGCAGCTATACCAATATCCGGCCTGTCCATTTTGTGTCAAAGTGCGCCGTGCTATTCGTCGTCAGGGCCTGAATATCGCGACCGTCGATGCCAAACAAGCCGAACACCAACAAACACTGCTAGAACAAGGCGGTAAAGCCATGGTGCCCTGTTTACGCATAGAAGAAAATGGCCAAGTACACTGGATGTATGAATCTTCAGACATCATTAACTACCTTAACCAACGCTTCGCGTAATGCTTTACCCGCGCGTTAATCACCATGACTAACGCGCATGATTTTTTCACCATCAGCTTTTAAGGTAACTCGTAACGCTGCTTACATCACCCGGCTACGCTATCTACATCCCACCTGCTCAATAGGCCAATAAATTTATCCTCCGCAGGTGACGCGACCAAGAGATACTAAGGTGTCAACAGTGATAACAGGCGATAGATGCGAAATGACCCAATTTAGGTTATCCTCGAGCCACATTTAAATAAATGCATATAAAGACAATAAAATCATGCAAATAAAAAATGCCGTCATTCTCATCGGGTTATCAATGCTGTGCGCATGCACCGCCAGTCAGCGTAGTGTCGATGATTTCGATATCAAAGTGGAAGACAAATTCCAAACCCAAATTAAAGGTGATGGCATTAAGCTATTTACCTATAAAATAAAATACGCCATATTGCCGACCATAGAGCAACCACATCTGCTGCAGGCAAGGCAAATACAACGTCAGCAAAGCAGAAAAAAGAACACTTCTCCCGACCTGTCTAACTGGACACAGCAAATTGAATTAGGGCTTGAAAAAACCATTACCATGACAGGATATTGCCGTGATGGCTTTATCGAATTGAGCCGTATCATCGAAATGGGGCGAGGTGAGATCCGTGGTGAGTGTAATGAAGGCGCCAGCACAGAAGATATCGACAAATTCATTCAATAACCATGCCCAGATTCATCTATCCCCCTTGCCCATTTCAGGCTTCCCCGCAGCCCGTCACGGATGATTCTCACTCAAGCCAACTGTTAAAATAAACGCTCAACGCCCCAAACGAACCAAATCGTTCGTTTTACGTGTTAAGCTCTCACCTCTATCACAATTTATCTGCCGCAGAACAACTATATTCTACCATGAACAAACTAAGTCGAAATGAAAGGCTGGCTGTTATTCTCAAGCTACTTAGCATGCATAAACAGCTGTCTAACCAACAACTCTCCAGGTTACTCACGGTAACAGCCAAAACGGTTCGCAGTGATCTCGCCCAACTGGAACAAGACGGCCTAGTAAAACGAATTCATGGCGGCGTCTGTCAGTCTGAAGGGGTGGATATCAAAAAGTACAGTTTGGATGCTATGCTGGCACAATTGATAGAACACAACTTGCTGAGCGACACCTTAGGACTCGATTCAACCCAAGGTAGATTAAGAAAAATGAAACATAATGTATTTGTACTTGGCTCATTCAATGTCGATATCGTTGCGAACCTAGAGCGCTTCCCTCAACCAGGTGAAACGCTGCATTCAAGCAGTAGCAGTATTGGTGCCGGTGGCAAAGGGGCCAACCAAGCTTATGCTGCCGCGAAAAATGGCGCTAACATCACCTTTATGACCAAAATTGGTACCGACCAATTTAGTCAATTTGCCCGCCAACACCTAAGCAGTACTGGCATAGCCAACACCATTATTGTCGAGTCATCCACCAGCCCTACAGGAACCGCGCTCATTTATGTCAGCGAGCAAGCCGGCGAAAATATGATTGCGGTGAATGAAGGCGCGAATATGACCCTCACCGCCGATGAAGTGCACGCGGCCAAGCATCATATTATCAATGCAGAGCTGTTTCTTACCCAACTTGAAACCAATTTTGATGCTATCAAGTTAGCAATGAGTATCGCCAAGGAGAGCGGCGCAAAAGTGATCCTCAACCCCGCACCATACCATGACAGAACCCCTGAGTTACTGCCTTTGGTGGATATGATAACTCCCAATGAAACTGAAGCCTCTCTCATGACTGGCATTGAAGTCACCGACTTAGAAAGTGCTAAGCAAGCTGCAATCGCGATACATGCTTTAGGGGTTAGCTCTGTGGTGATAACGCGTGGCGCCGATGGGGTATTACTCTATGAAAATGGCCAATTTACCCAAGTTGATGTGTTAAAAAGCGCGGTGGTCGACACCACTGGTGCAGGCGATGCCTTTAATGGCGCATTGGTGGCTGAGCTTGCCAAGGGCAGTACGCTGCATGAGGCGGCTAAATATGCCAACGCCTATGCCTCGTTAGCGGTTGAGCGTCTTGGCGCGGCAAACATGCCTGACGCCTCTTTGGTCGCGGCAAGGCTTAACGCTTAGTATCCCATTAGCTCTGCGCGCCTTGTTCAGTCTAAAATGACTCAGCATGGTACTCAGTGAGCCATTGATTTCAATTGCAAAAGTCATAAAAAAGCGCAGTCATGACTGCGCTTTTTTGTTGTTACAGCCTCCTTTAAAGACTGTTACTGACCGTTATGTTGAGCCGATAGCCCCCCTAAAAACTCATTTTAAGCTGGCAGCGTACTCAACAATACTGCTGCGATATAAGGCCAATAGCTCACTATCATTAACCGCAACCCCCACCTTTTGCGGCGCATGCTCCATCCAATCATCGTGTAGATAAGTGCGACCATCGAACTTCTGAATGGTCATGCCTTCGGCAACGCCATCGGTAACCACCCGAATCGGGCCTTCTCTTAAGGTAAACAACTCCGGATTGATGACATAAGCAATCGCCGAAGGATCATGTACATGGCAAGCTTCGAGACCCACTTTTTCGCTGTAAAATTTTAAGTAGTAACGGCTAACGTCCCAAATAAACTGACCGACTTCGCCCGCATCATCGCGCAGTTGATCAAGATAATCGCGGGTGAAAAAGCTTTGCTCTGTCACATCTAGACCGATCACCACCACGGGCCATGAAGCGGTAAATACCATATCGGCCGCATGAGGATCGTCATGTATATTGGCTTCGGCAAATGGCGTTACATTACCGCGGTGATCGTTTTCACCAAATGCGCCGCCCATAACAACCACTTCTTTAACTAAATCAACAATCGTTGGATCGGCTTGAAGCGCTAACGCGAGGTTCGTTAACGGACCAATAGCCACTAGGGTAATTTCACCAGGCTCGGCTTTGACTGCATCGATAATGTATTGATAGGCGGGGCGAGGATCCGCTTGCCCCTCTACCTCGGCAGGAACTTTAACATCCCCAAAGCCCCCTTCACCATGAACAACCACAGTTGGCCCTACTGGAGGACGCACAATCGGCTTGCTGGCACCGGTGACAATATCGGCTTGAAGTTTATACTTTTGCTTAAGATATAAAGCGTTATGAGTTGCATTTTCGATAGTGACATTACCATAAACCGTAGTAATGGCTTTGAGTTCGATGTCAGGATGCGCTTGGGCAAACAGAATCGCCATTACATCATCAATACCGGGATCTGTGTCTAATATAATTTTAGTTGTCATGGGGATCACTGTCCTACTTATTAGGTAAATCGATACTATTACTATAGGGTGTTTTACCAAGCCCATTAAGTCAGTAGGAACTGCTTTAATGTGTTTGATATGGCTGAATGTTCTGCCACTGATCACGCCAAGGCTTCGTGGTAACTCACATGATAGTCGAAGGTAATGGCAGGCAGATACAGACAAATTGCAGCGTTTAAGCGCACTGGGCACTATACAAAATTAATCATGGGTTAAGTGTGATAGGTCATCAAACTTGCCGCTAAAAACGAACATATTGGTTCACTTAAGCTCGTGCTAACATCCCCCTCAACCATGGGCTGGATGAAAAATCCACGCAATCAGCGTCATAACCGCACAATGTAACCCTTGCCGATGGGCTAACACTCGATGCCTTAGAAAACCTATACGCCCGCAATCACTGCACATAAAGTCATGAAACACAGGGGCAATACAACAGAGGGTCTGAGTTAGCTAATCGCACGCACGTTATTATTTCCCCTCAAAGATGAGAGAAATGAAAGAGGCCACCTAGCGTTTAATCACTTCAAATACAATTGTTCAATGTTGCCATATATTGCTCTTATCACCTGTTTTAGCTCATCGAGAGTCATATTCTCTTGCGATACATGCTCAAGGTTTAGCGCATCAAAGGCGACCGTTGCCACACGATTGACCTTGATGTCACAAAACCAACAGTTATCTTCATAGGTCGCAACATGCAGCACTTGGCCCACCTGAAAATGGGACTCCGATTCATCTCTTAAGGTAATGTTTTTCGCCCCAGAGAGAATATCGGCCTCAAAGCGCTCAAAAAAGGTGATCTCACCAGCAGGAATAATTGTCATAAATTGTCTCGATTAGAATGTTTGCCTATAGCCGCCTGCTTGAGATTGGGTTAAAATCCGCCCCCGGTTTACGCTATCTCGAAGCTAAGCCCTATTTTGAGTTAATTAAGGTGGAGCCAATGAACAGAAAACAGAAGATAATCAAAAAGACAGCAAAACGTGCTAAAGCGCGTCTCAACAAGCATACGGCTCCTACGATCAAGAAGTATATCTCCAAAGGCGATCGCGCCAAAGAGCTCGCCCGTGAACAAGCTGAATTAGCCGCTAAAGCCAACGCAGCCAAAAATGATGCAGAGGCTAACGGCGAGCAAGCCGATAGTCGTCAGGTGAATGCACAATCCACAGCTACAGAGCAAACCAGTACTGCAAGTGAAAACCAGGCTTAATCGTTCAACACTAGGCGTCGGTCTTTTACCACCTCAGACTCAGGCGCCTTAAGCTTATCCCCAATTTGCTTTTTAACTAGTCTCTGACTCTAGGTTCACCAGTGATGAACTCAGAAACCCGATTGCTGGCTTCACAATCTTGCTCTTCACTCAACTGTGCCATTTGAGCACAAGATGATGATAATGGATTCGGGCTCGATGGACTCAGTTCATCATCGAGAGGCGTTGCATGGTCACTCACCTCAATATCCGCCAGGCGGCTTTGCTGCTGTTGCACCTTGTCAACGAGTCGATATGCCGTCCATACGCCAAAGACACCAAAAACTATAGTGCCCAACACTTGACCGATTAACACCCCTTCAACCCCGCCCCACTGCGCGCCATAATAAACAAACGGTACAGTTCCCAGCGTGGCTTTACCCACATTAAACAAGGTGGAGTATTTGGCTTTACCTAAATTATTAAATGATGCATTAGCGACAAACAGCGCCCCAGAAAACACGAAGAACACCGCGATATAACTGCAGAAAAAGCGGATCAGTTCGGCGCTATCACCCTGCATGGCAAACATTACAATGATCTGCTCTTTAAGCCCAAACAATAATAGCGATATGGAGATCACATAAACGCTGCAAAACAACAGCGCCTTGGTTAAGATCTCTTTCACCCTATCGAACTCTCTCGCGCCAAAATTTTGCCCCACAATAGGGCCTACCGCGCCGGACAATGCAAATATCATCCCAAAGGCCACGGGCGTAAGCCGGCCCAATACCGCCCAAGCGGCGACATAACTGTCACCAAAATCGGCAATCGCCCGGGTGACGACCGCATTACCAATTGGGGTAGCAATATTGGTCATCATTGCCGGTCCTGCAATAGCAAAAATCGGGCGAAGATCTTGTTTAAACGCGGTTAAATCAAATTTGCCAACCAACTGGTGCTTAACCATAACGCCGCGTGCGGCAATGATGAGTACAGCCACCCGCGCGAGTACCGACGCCAATGCAGCTCCCTCTATCCCCATGGCAAATAAGAAGATAAAGATGGGGTCAAAAATCAGATTCACGCCGCCACCAGCCAGTGTCGACATCATGGATAACTTAGCATCCCCCACGGCGCGCAGTGCGGCGCCAAGCGCCATTGCGAGGCAAATTAGTGGCATCGACGGCACCAAGATATACAGGTAATCAGCAGCTAACTGCGCGGTGCGACCACTGGCACCCACTAAGGCAATAAGCTCGGGAATAAAATAGGTCACCACCATGGCCACCACTATGGCCACAAGCAGTGTCACCACCGCGCTGTTAAGTAGCAATCGCTTAGCTTGAGCAAACTGTTTGGCCCCTATGGCTCTTGACACTAACGCGCCTAATGCGATGGATAGCCCGATACCGATAGAGGTGGTAAAAAATGAGATGGTACCGGCATACCCGACAGCGGCAGCCAGCTCTTGCTCCCCCAATAAGCTGAGAAAAAAGATGTCGATAAGGTCGACCACAAATAACGCCGAGATCCCGATAGCAGCGGTAGAACTCATCACCAAGATATGGCGCATTATCGGGCCTTCGACAAACTTTGCGTTAGTCATGTGTATCCTTTATAGAGGGCAAAATAGACAATATTGCCGATTAAAGATCGGTCTCAAGCTCACTGCCACACTTATCACAATAAAGGGCGTTTAACTCATGCCCGGACTTTAAACAGTTACTACAGCGGCGGAGATCTTTTCTACGCACCACCTCTTGAGAGATCTCAGAGGTTAAGATCCCCGTTGGAATCGCAATAATGGAATAGCCTATCAACATAGTAAAAGCGGCAATACCTTGACCAAGCGGCGTTTGCGGGGTGATATCACCATAGCCCACCGTCGTAATGGTCACTATGGTCCAATAGATGGATTGAGGCATAGAGGAGAAACCATTTTCAGGCCCTTCAACCACATACATGACCGCACTCAACACCATCACAATCAGACTGACCGAGAAGAAAAACAGAAACACTTTACGGCTCGATTGCATCATCGCCCGCAGTAACACATTCCCCTCGCTTAAATAGCGCAGTAGCTTAAGCACCCGGAAGATACGGAACAAGCGCAGCACTCGGATCACTAAGGTAAAGTTAGCGCCAGGGAAAAACAGCGCCAAGTAACTGGGTAATATGGATAACAGGTCAACAACCCCGTAAAAACTGCGAGCATATTGCCAAGGTTTAGCCGAGCAATATAAGCGCAATAGATACTCGAGGGTGAAAATGCCAGTAAAACCCCACTCGGCAATCCGGATCCATGTGCCATACCGGCTATTAACACTTTCGATAGTATCAAGAAAAACCAACGCCACACTCAGCACGATACAGACGATTAAGCCCAAATCGAAATAGCGACCAGCCTTAGTATCTGTACCAAAAATGATATCGCGTAATTTTTCGCGGCGAGACAACTCTGGGGTGACGTCCATCAGAAATTAACATCCTTTTATTGGTATCAGCAGCGGAGAAAATATGCATAATAATGGGTTTAACAAACCGATCCAGCTTAATCTAAAATAAGGTATGATGAACACCCAAACGGCGGTTTTATTTATTAATCAATGACGATGCAGACACTTTTTAAACAACTCTTACTGTGCGCCTTACTGCTTAATACTAGCTCAACTTGGGCGGCGTCGAGCCAGCAACCGGCCACCTTTGGCCATGGTGCTAACCACAATACTGGCCTTATTGGCAAAGTAGATTTAGTCATTGTGAATAAATCTCAAGCGAGCATGCACTTGATGCGCGATGGCAAAGTGCTACGCCGCTATACCATTGCCATGGGCGATCGACCCACAGGACATAAGCTGCAAGAAGGCGATCAGCGTACCCCCGAGGGACGTTATATACTCGACTACAAAAAAGCCGACAGCGCCTATTATCGGGCGATACATATCTCATACCCCAATGAAGAAGATAGATTACGTGCAGCCGCCTTGGGGATCGATCCAGGTGGACAAATCATGATCCACGGCCAGAACCCCAATTCGTCATTAACCCCAGATGAAGCCCAGCGACTCAACTGGACCGATGGTTGTATCGCCTTGAAAAACCATGAAATCGATGAATTATGGCAGGCGATAGAAACAGGAACTCCCATAGAGATCTGGCCATAACTCCCGTCATCACACTAGCACTATGGTGTTAATGTCATTGGTCACTAGTATAGGAAGCTCAATCTCCCAGTCCTTAAATTGCCATTATCTTTTATGCCACTAACAGAGAGCCAAACCCAATGACACAGCCCAATATTACCCTACATGAGCTTGAACAAAGCTGGCCACAATTTAGCCATGACATTCAACAGTTTTTACAAGAATTACAACTCGATACCCTAGGGCTTGCTTGCGATCATGTCGCCGTGCGCGTTAACTCAGTGGCTGGCGCCGACCTGCTTAAAGACTATTTTGGCCATCGAGGCCGTATTATTTCTAACAACATGATTAATGGCCGGCCGATATTAATCATCGCGCTTAATAGGCCACTGCAACTGGCTCATATGCTTATCGACTGTGTAGAGCTCCCCTATCCCAGTGATAAGCACTATCCCAATGAAGGGTGGGAGCATATCGAGGTGGTATTGCCAGGCGAAGCACAAAATATTGAGCAACTCAGCCAGCAACTGCTCAATGCCCTGCCCACACTGGCACCTGTATTAGCAGGAAAAACAGATATTAAGGTAAAATGCAGCTCACCCCAAGGAGAGCATGAACGCTTAGCCAATCCGACCATCGCCTTTAAGCGCGCGAACCTGTGTATCAAGGTGCATGCCCATGGTATTAAAACCATCATCGCATCTGAGGCCAAATAAGCCGATATGATAGCCAAACTAGGCTGCAATCACCCCCTTGGCTAAAACATCGCAGGCTGTAGTGATGAATGGGCGATTGCAGTGCTACGCGGTGTAGCAACTGCCCACGGCTAAAACACACAGTAAACGACGCATTGAGCATACGATCGCGTAAACTAAGATAACGCCAAGCAAAATTACAATGAACTAAATAAGACAAAGGGCGTGTGAGCTCATGAGAAATGCTGGGGAATACTGAATAGGCGACATAAACTGCGATCAAACGCATCGGCTAACGTGTTATCGCCGATGCGCATCTCGCTATCATTGACTAGATTTTTTCAATATAAAGAATCACTTCACCCACTTTAAAACCAAACTTGCTCATGTCTGTCTTGTTAAATAGGCGGCGCTCATCGAGCAGAAACATCCAATCATCCAAAGTCACTTGGTAAGTCTCGCCATCGACCACGATATCTAAATCATACTGCCAAAATAACGCCGAGCCTTGGGTCCTGCCCTTGGCAATACCCACCACATCACCGGCTTGACCTTCATATTGATTATCAGCCACTCTCTTTAGCTGCCAAATTCGAGTGGACTTCTCACCATCGTCAAACTCAAACCACTCTTTGATTTCGCCATTATCGCCTTGCCAATTAGCGACTAAATCGACCTCAAAGCGACGTAATAAATTACCCGAACGATCTAACACAATGCCATAAGCTTTTAACTTGCCATCGAAAAAATGTTCTAATTTTAATTCAGGTTGAGTGCCTCTATGCTCCTCTAAGCTGGCTGAACCACAGGCCGTAACCAGTAACAACAGTAACAGTGACATCAAATATTTCATTGGCTTAACCCCAGAAGTTGTTGCCTAAGCTTGGGCTCAGACGTATTTTCAGACAACCATATCGCTAAAAAAGCCTCTCCAAAACGAGGATCATCTATTTGCCCAATCAATTGATCTGCTAGATAAAACTGGCTCATACCACTTTGATTAACCAACAGGGTTAACCTATCTCCTGGGGTCACATTGGGCCAAATACGCTGCAGTGGCACGACCCATTGGGCAATATCGGCGGGGCTATAGCCTAGATGTTGCCACTGCTCTGCGGTGGCCTCGACTAACGCCTGTTTATCTATGGTTTTGTAGTACTCGATGCGCAGCGCTGTAACCTGTTTGTTACCTGCATTGACAGATAATGGCCGCTCACTGGCAAACAGTTCGGCGCGATATAAGGTCCAAAAAAGATAGCTCATCTCTCCTGCGCCAATCTTTTCAAGTTGACCAATGGGAGAGGCATAAACACTGCTACTGAGTAGCATCACAGCTAACCACTTAAACATAAGTCACCTCATTGTATTGGCAAGCGTTCGCGGCTGTAACAAGCGATAGCCAGTGAGCAGTAGCGGCATTAATAGCGACCACACCAGCATGAGTGAACCCACCAGCATGAGTTCATTCCAACGGGCCTGCAATACACCAAACTGAATGCCAGCCCAGTAACTGCTGGCACCACCAATGGCGCCAAACAAGACAACAACCCAACTCTTCTGCCGAGTTAACCAATGTAAACTGTGATTAAAACTGATGATAAAGATGCACCAGAGTAAAGCGAGCCAGAGGGGAAAGCCCACATCGACTGTGCTAAAACCACCGATCTCAAGCTGTAGCTTATCCACCGCGATACCAATTGGCATCAACAAGAGTAACTTAGCATCGGCTTTGCGAGTGGGCGACAGTAAAAAATGCAGTGCGATAAGCAAAATCATGGCCAGCGCTGCATTGTCGCCAAGCAAGGCGGCGCTAAACCAACATAGCTGAAATAACAGTAAGTTAATAATCCAAAATCGCTTCATCGGCTTGTCCCACATAAAGGGGTTTTCTGGCAAGCAGATGATGCGTGCTGATCACCCGCTCTTTGAAGGCACCTTCGCAATAACAAAAGTAGAATAACCACAAACGTTTAAATTCATCGCTGTAGCCAAGTTTAACTAACTCATCCCAACGCTGCTCGAAAGCGTGGCGCCAATCATTGAGCGTTCTGGCGTAATGTAAGCCGATATCATTTATCTCACTCACCACCAAGTCGGTGCGCGACGCCATATGCGATGTCATCACGGCTACCGAAGGTAAACAGCCGCCAGGGAAGATATATTTTTGAATAAAATCAACTCCTTTACGGTATTTATCATAACGGCTATCGGCAATGGTAATGGCTTGGATCAGCATTTTTCCATCGGCTTTGAGTAACCCAGAGCAGGTTTCAAAGAAAGTGCCTAGGTACTCGTGGCCCACGGCCTCAATCATTTCAATGGAGACTAGCTTGTCATATTGCCCATCGAGTAAGCGGTAATCTTGCTTAAGTAAGGTTACCTGCTCACTTAAGCCCGCTTGCTCGATACGCTGCTTGGCAAAGGCATATTGAGCATCAGAAATCGTAGTAGTGGTTACCTTGCAACCGTAATGCTGCGCCATATAGATGGCAAGCCCACCCCAACCAGTACCGATTTCAACAACATGATCCGTTGGGCGTAATTCAAGCCCTTGGCAGATGGTGTGCATTTTATTGAGCTGAGCGGCACTTAAGCTGGTCGCTTCACTGCTGTATACCGCACACGAATAGAGCATACTCGAGTCTAAAAAGCGCTCATACAGGTCGTTACCAATATCATAATGGGCCAAAATGTTACGCTTAGAGCCCTGCTTGGTATTGAGGTTTTTGCGGCGTAAAAAGAGGTTTTTGACTTTAGTGACCCAAGCCATCTTGCTTTCGATAGCATCGAGCTTAGCTTGGTTTCTCGCCATAACTTGAATGAGGTGGGTTAAATCTGGGCTGGTCCATTTGGCATCTAAATAGGCCTCTGCTGCACCTATGCTGCCGCCTTGGATAACATCTTTATAGAAACTGCTGTCATGCACCACAATTTGCGCACTCAATTGAGCCGCTCTATCGCCCAGTATTTGATGCTTGTCGCCTTCGATAAGCTCAATGCTGGCATCTTGAAGCTGTGCTAAAAGCTTGACAATCAACGCTCTATATTTTTGGTTAGCCCCAGTATTCACTAAGGCATTACGAGGGTTAAGCGTTTGATTTTGTTTTACAAGCTGTTCCATTTCAACCTCGCTGCGCGGACATTACTGTCGCATTTATGTTTTTTCATCTGATCCCGGGTGAGCAATAAAGGGCACCCGTTTGATAAATAATTTCAGTGCTTGCCAATAGATGCCTAGCACCATTTTGAGAGTCATCGAAGGCGCTGCAATCAAAGTTTTAATCAGCTCACCCTGGGTCACTGGGTGTTTGGTTAAAGCCAAAGTCGCATCGAAAACTTTGCTATGTTGGTGATTCTCAATATGCACTAGCGCCTTGTGTGCTGGCGGAGTAATGCGCCAGTGATAGGTCATATCCATCGGCATAAAAGGCGACACATGAAAGGCTTTTTTCACTTTCAACTCTTGCCCCAGCGCCAGCAAATAATAGTGTCGCTGTTGCCATGGCGTGTTGCTCACTTCCGCTAGCATATAACGACACTCACCCGCCTGGTCATAGCAAAAGTAGCAATTTATCGGACTAAAATAGATCCCCATGCAGCGACATTGTGCCAACATCAGTACCCGCCAATCATCAGTCCAATCACCACCTAACGCTCTGACTTTGTCACCAATACGCTGCTTAAGGCTGCCAGGTTCATTTTTGAGATAATCTTTTTCTAAAAAGCGAATAGGATTAAACCAACGCAGACCAAATAAACTGCTGCGTTGCAGCAATTGTGGCAGTTCGTCTAAATCGAGCCCCATCATGTACATCTTGTAGTTAAAGGCATGAGTGATATCGCCAAAGCGGCGATGGCGCACCTCTCCTTTGTAAATACCACTGTGTTCTATGTTGGCATCTTGGCTCATAAGGTCAGGCCAAAACGTTTGGTCACATCCAGCGCGCTGCGCACGCCATCTTCATGGAAGCCGTTATACCAATAAGCGCCAACAAAATGGGTGCCACGTTGGCCACAGATCTGTGAGCGCCGTTGTTGGGCTCTGACGCTGGCGTCATTAAGCACGGGGTGATGATAAACAAACCGACGCAATACTTTGCCCGGGTCAATCTCGTCGCTCTGATTGAGGGTGACACAAAATGTGCTATCACTATCAATGCCCTGCAAGATATTCATATTATAGGTGACGCAAGAGGGTCGATTAAGATTGTCATCGAGCATGTAATTCCAGCTGGCCCAAGCCAGTGGCCTTTTGGGCAGCAATGCAATGTCGGTATGTAACACCACTTCGTTTCGGCTATAAGGAATGGCGCCTAATACCGACTTTTCTTCATCGCTAGCATCGCCTAGCAGGGCTAATGCCTGATCGGAGTGACAGGCAAAGATCACCTCATCAAATACTAAGGCATCATTATTGATCAGCTTAATCACGACACCATCAGATGTTCTGCGAATTGACTCGATATGGGACTCGGTCAATACCGGTTTAGACAGTTTTGCCAAGATGGCCTCGACATAGACCCGCGAGCCACCGGGTACCACTGACCATTGAGGCCTGTCAGAGATGTTAAGTAGGCCATGATGATAAAAAAACTGGATAAAAAACTTCAGTTCAAATTGCTTCATCTCGGCCAAACTGGTCGACCAAATAGCGGCGCCCATGGGTAAAATATAATGTTGGCTAAAAAAGTCAGAAAAACCATGTTGTTGTAAAAACTCACCTAAGGTGGCGTTAGGAGCAATCGCTTGCTCGCTATAGGCTTGCTTACACAATTTATTGAATTTCAAAATTTGGCTGATGAGGCGCCAAAATTGAGGCCGCAAGATATTTCTGCGCTGAGCAAATAGTGAATTGAGCCCATGACCGTTATATTCAAACCCAGTTTGACGATTATGTACGCTAAAACTCATTTCGGTAGGTTGACCAGCAATACCTAACATCTCGAGTAAACGATTAAAATGGGGATAAGTTCTGTCGTTAAATACGATAAAACCGGTATCGATAGCATACTGCTTATCTTGGTGGGTAATATCGACTGTAGCGGTGTGACCACCGACATAATCGTTTTTCTCAAACACAGTCACGTCGTACTGCTTATCGAGCAAATAGGCACAGGTTAGCCCTGAAATACCAGAGCCAATCACGGCAATCCTTTTCATTATCTATTTATCCTTCTCGCTAAACGGCGCCAAATGGAAAATGGCAGTAACTGTAAGCATCGCATTAAAAATATAAACACACTGGGAAAACGAATATCTCGCTTACCTTTAGCCACCCCTGCAATGATCTTGTCTGCAGCTTGTTCACTACTCATCAACATAGGCATGGCAAAGGTGTTGCGCTCAGTTAATGGCGTATCGACAAAACCTGGGTGAACACAGCTAACCTCAATCTCATGTTGAGCCAAATCTATCGATAACACCTTAGCCAGATAGGTTAACGCCGCTTTTGATGTGCCATAAGCTTCGGCTCGGGGTAAGGCTAACATCTCAGCGCTAGAACTAACCATCACCAGCCTGCCACCGGGTCTGACCAAATGAAGCCAAGACTGTAAGCCGTAAGCAACTGAAATTAAATTGATATTAATAACTCGCTCAAACCGTTTGGCATCAAAGTGCAAAGCATCGTCAATGTATTCGCAATCTCCCGCATTAAAAATCAACAGATCTAACGGCCAATCGACCTTATCAATCACTGGATATTGCTGATACTGAGTTAAATCGAAACACAATGGAGTGATGTTGGGATATTGCTTGACCAAATCGTCCAGTTTTTGCTGACTGCGACCGCAAGCTAAAATGTGATGACCGGCCTTAGCATAAGATTCGGCTAAGGCCCGACCTATACCAGAGGTGGCTCCTGTTATCATAATACGCATCTTCCCCTCCTGCTTCGTTGGCATCGGCATTATTTAGCCGCGCGCTGTTTGATGGCGCAAATGATACGGCCAATGAGTGGTATGTGTTCATATAACATCTCCCCCACATCTAAGTAGTCGCGATGATAAATCACCTTATTATCTTGCGCTTTGAGGTGAGAATGGCCTTGAACCGATATAGGACTAGCGCCACGCAGCTGTTTATGGCGGAAGGTCATGGTCCAATAAATTGCTGCCTCACGCTCCCCTTCCAGCACATGCTCAATCACAAAGTCACAACTGAGCAATTGCTGGTATAAGCCTGTAAAATAGCGAAGCAGAGCCGGCAGGCCGAACACTTGATGCATTGGGTCGATAAATTCAATATCAGGATGATAGATTTTTTCCAGCGATACTAAATTATCGGTCGAAAGTTCAGTGTATACCGCTATAAAGTTCTGTAACCATATAGATTGCGCCATCATCCATAAGTCCTAATAAGATTTGTAGAATGCCAAGGCCCTTAAGCGTGCTTGTTTATGCTCAACAATCGGTTGCCAATAGTCGCTAACCACGCCATTTTTCTCGATATATTCATGGGGAAAATGAATATATTTATCGGGCACATTTTTAAGTTCTGGCAAATACTTACGAATGAACTCTCCTTGGGGATCAAATTTTTGACTCTGAGTGATAGGGTTAAAAATACGAAAATAGGGTTGAGCATCACAGCCTGTGCTTGCCGCCCATTGCCAACCGCCATTATTGGCGCTGAAATCACCATCGATAAGGTGCTGCATAAAGAAACGCTCACCTTTGTGCCAGTCGACTAGTAGATGCTTGGTTAAAAAGCTGGCGACTACCATACGTAGACGGTTATGCATCCAGCCAGTGTGAAGCAACTGCCTCATCGCCGCATCAACAATAGGATAACCGGTTCGCCCTTGCGCCCAAGCGTTAAACGCCTCATCACTGCCCGGCCACTGTGCTAGCTGATATTTAGTTTGAAAGTTATCCCCTTTGACTAAATTGGGGAAATGGAATAGCAGATGGCGATAAAAATCACGCCAGATAAGCTCATTTAACCAAGTGAAAGCGCCATGTTGTTGATCGTAAATCACCTCAGGTTGAGCCTGAATTAACTGCAGCGCTAGCCAACGCGGACTGATGGCGCCTATAGCCAAATAGGGGGATATTCCTGATGTACCTTTAATACTGGGGAAATCGCGAGTTGCGGCGTAATTTAATAGCTTATATTGCCAAAATCGCGGTAGTACCTCGGCCATCACGGTATCGCTGCACGGCCAAGTACTAGAATCGAGCTGCGGATAATCAAACGTCACTGGTGCGATAGAGGCATCGTTTGGTAATACTGTTGAGGCGGCAGGCGATGGTACACATTCAATTCCCACCTGCTGCACTCTTTTTAACCACGCATTTTTAAACGGCGTAAACACCTTAAACATGTCGCCCTGTTTATTGAGCACACTGCCAGGGGGTAAAATGGTATCGCATTGCCATAGCTTAAGGTGTAAACCAGACTGGGCTATGTGACGGTCGCGAACCACCTCATCGTCTTCAGGCTCAGTATTGGCCAGCACAGTATCACAGCCCTTAGCCTGACAGAATTGCAGCAACACTTGTTGTTGGTGAGCAAAATCTGTGGCCGACAAATGGATAAACTCGATGCCAAAGGCATCGAGCTGCAGAGCTAATCTGTCTAAATGTCGCCGCATAAAGTCGGCCTTAATCGGGGCTAAATCATGCTGTTGCCACTGCTTTGGCGTCGAGATAAATACAGCAATGTTTACGCCTTGAGCAATGGCTTCACTCAAGGCCGGGTTGTCATGGATTCTTAAATCACGACGGATCCATAAGATACTGCTCAATATCCGTACCTCAAACGTAACTCTTTAGGATGGGGATTTAAATACACTTGCTCTTGCAGGTACGCATTTGGGTACTCAATCAAGTAGTGTTTAATTAACGTCAGAGGCACCAATAAAGGCTGCAATCCTTGATGATAAGCGGCGATCTCATCGGTGAGTTCTTTGCGCTTCGCCTCATCTAAATCACGTTTAAAATAGCCCTGTAAATGTTGCAAGGTATTGGTGTGGCTTCGGCGAGAAGCTTTGTTTTTTAACGCTTCCATTAAACCAGCGATATAGCGATTGGCGAGTTCGTCCAGTTCAATATCGGCACGGCCCAACAAACGGCCCAGTTCGCGATAGCTCTCCACGTGATGGCTCATCACTAAGTATTTGTGCACACTATGGAAAGTAATCAACTTATGTTTGGTTATGCCACTGGCCTTAAGATCGAGCCACTTTTGATAAGTAAATATGCGGGTGATGAAGTTTTCACGAATGACAGGATCGTTAAGACGACCGTTTTCCTCACAGGGTAATAACGGATTGAGCTCCATGACTTGCTGAGCAAATACACCTACGCCCGTTGATTCAGAGCCTTTACCGTGATGATGGTACACCTTCACCCGCTCCATGCCACAACTGGGGCTTTTAGCGCAGAACACAAACCCAGCGAGATCGCCATAATGCTGCGCCGCCTTTTGACCAAACTCGGTGAGCTTGTCAGTCACATCCCCGCTGCCATCGGGACGCGAAACCGTGATGATATTATCACGCATAATTTGCCTAATGGTTGGTCTTGGCACAGGTAGACCAATCGCCATTTCAGGGCAAACAGGCTTAAAATCAGCAAAGTCACTGAGTTGATCTACACAGAAATTTGATTTCTTATGGCCTCTATCATAGCGGACAGGCTCACCCATCACACAAGCACTGATACCAATTTTAAGTTTTTTGTCCATTATCTCATCCTCACTCTACTCGCTTTAGTAGATGAATCGTCCTATAGGATTAAGCAACTGGCTCATGCCTTGGGTAAAGTGAATTGCATCGCTCGATACCGTTAAACAGACGCAGCCTTCTTGTGTTATCGGTTGATGGGTATGGTCACCGTCAAGCCAAATAAAATCCCCTGCGGTGTAATGCCCCATTTCATCATCGAAACTGCCCTGTAATAGTAAAGTGATTTCAAACCCTTTATGAGTATGGCACGGCACACTGCCGCCTTTATCTATGTGCAATAAACTGGCTCTGAGTTCATCGTCATCGAGGGCCAATCGTGCACGTGACAATTTCCCCAGTCCTTGCCATTCACGCAGGCCGATTGATTTCATCGCCCGCGGCAGTGAAATACGCTGACCCGCCACTTCGATTTCAGTTACAGTTTGCGCCACGGCAGATTTTACCTGTGCAGGCGATGCAGTAATGGCATCAATCATTGCACGGCTGTCACAAGCCAGCTCCATGTCGTTACTGTCTATGCCATCATGATCTATGTCATTAATGTGTTGTGGCGATGTGTCACCAAGCTGGACTTGATCATTGAGCCAATCATCGTCAGCGGTCATATCAAAAGCTTGCATGGCGGCTTGTTCGGTGAGCTGCTGAACATGGTTAGCACATTCACGGCAAAGCTCGACATGGCTGGCAACAATGATAGCGACAGAAGCAGGTAAATCACCAGCAACAAAACCGCTCAACACATTTGATGTTGGATGATGTTTAATCATTGTACTGTTCTCCCATTTGCTGCTTGAGCTTGGCTAGCGCTAACCTTAACCTCGACTTAACGGTGCCGATTGGCACACCCAACTGCTGCGCTAGTTGCTCCTGAGACAACTCTTGATAATAAACGCCTTTCACCACTGCTTGCTGCGCTGGCGGCAGAGTGTTGACATAGTTCAACATCTGCTTTTCCATTAAGTGGTCGCCAAAGTTAGACTCTTCACTTTGTGCTTCATCTTGAGCCATATCGATGGGCCAAATATCATCGCCAAGGTTTTGTTCATTTTTGGCTTTAATACGCCTTAACATGTCAAATGATGCATTGCGCATCACAGTGTACACCCAAGTGGTTGCAGCGCCCTTGTCGACATTATACAAATGGGCCTTACGCCAAACATTGGTCATGGTCTCTTGCACCAGCTCATTGGCTTGTGCCTCACTACCCAATTGTTTAATGCCAAAACGTCTTATTTTAGGCGCAAAAAATTGAAACAGTGCAGTAAATGCCTGTTTATCACGCTGCATAGCAACCGAGTCAAGCCAATGAGACAGCTCCGGCGGAACCTGAGTCTCGATATTATTGGCGATAATGTTGCTCTCCCTCTTTGGGTAGCCTTTGCTCACTGTTTGTTGCATCTTAACCAACCATTGCAGAAGTATTAAAGTGCATTACGTGAGCTAAAACTAAATGGATCAATTAATATTTTCGTTGCCAAAAATCACGCTGTGGAGAAACACAGTCAATTGCTCAAAACTCGATGGATGAATAAATTTCTCCTTTTCATTCAAAGATAAAGGTAATATCTCTAAAAAGCGAGCACAGACCCAGTCTAGGCGATCAAAATGGGTTGTTCCATACAATTGCGCTAAAGCATCATTGTCTTCAAATAGCTGCTCAAGTAAACGCCCAAGCGCCATAGATGAGCTATCACTGCTTAATCTATCCCAGTGCGACTTATAACAAGTATCGGCCAACAATAAGTTATCGTTTCTATAAACCATGTTATCTAAGCTCACTAAGTGTATAGCCTTCACATCGACCACTAATATGCCATCCTTACCCGCATGAAAGTCTATCACCTCTACCCGTGTTCCCCAGTTAGGCACATTAAATGCTAGTTCGTTATCATAGCGTGCAATCACAAATCCACCACGCTCGCCAGCCTCAGCTATCATAGAGAGGTAGCGTGGCTCAAAAATCCGCAGCCGCTGAATGCCATTAGGTAATATAAATAGCGGTAGAGGAAATACCGCCATCTGCTTTGGGCATGTGGGTAGCTTGGTGATTAAGCTACCGCTTAAATGAGTGTCGATCACTGTATGTCTCTTTGTGGAGCAATACCCGTGATACGTATAGGAAAAACGATGGGATCACCCAGTTACATAGCTTATCACTAACGCTTATCATCACTCAGTCGATAAGGCCGCACGCCCAGACTTTGCCATAAAACCTGCCTATTAAGATAATGGCTACATAAGTAAGTGAAATGCAGTATCAATAGAGGGCGGATAAAAGGCATAATGATAAAAAAGCGACCTAGGGTCGCTTTTTTATCATTTGGATGAACCATTGGCCGTGGCTAATACACTGGCCATTGACGGCACAACCGTCACCGGATCGAGCCGCATCTGGAACCAGTTAATGCGCCAATCTAGGTGTGGGCCGGTCACTCTGCCCGTAGCCCCCACCTCTGCGATGGCTTGCCCCTGTTTAATTGTCTCACCAGGCTTTACATACAACTGACTAAGATGAAGAAAGCTTGAACTGACGCCATAGCCATGATCTAAAATAACGGTGCCGCCAGAATAAAACATATCTGGCACCGCAAGAGTGATCACCCCATCGGCAGGGGCCACTACTACGGTCCCCGTTTTCGCTGCCACATCGACACCAAAATGGGGATTGCCTGGCTTACCGTTATAGACGCGTTGACTGCCATATACTCCCGATATTCTGCCCGTTAAAGGCCAAATAAAATCTTGAGCGAAAGCCTCTTGAGTTGAGAATTGACTTCTGGCCGCCTTCACCTGCTTGCTATCCTGAGCTGCTCTGGCTTGCGCTTTAGGATCAGGCTTCATGATTTTTTTCGCTATGCCAGTCAGGCTATCGATATGGTACTGTTTCTTACGAATGGTCAGCGGCTTTATTTGCGTCAACCCATCGGGATAAACTAAGGTTAACTCTTGCGAAAGCGCAGCATCTCGTTCAAAACCAAAGACAAAGCCCCCATTAGGAGTCACCATAATTTCGCTGCCGTTAAGATACACTAAGGTACCTGGCGTGGTTTGAGCACGGATTAACGCCCCTTGCTCTAACGTGCCATTGAGGGTGACTTGCGCCATTGCCAAACCACTAAAACCTAGCGATATGGCGCCGAGCAATACAGCCAAATAGTTCAAATATACCTCCTTAAACAACAACGATGACCATGAACAAGGCCGCGATTACGCCGCGCTACCTTTAACCGAAATCGCCCCTTTACCCACCCCTTCATAGGCGATCACTTTAAATTCACTATCGGGTGCTTCGGCAACCATAGTATTGGCGATAAACTCGGCTAGCAGCTCTACGGTTGTGTCATGGGGGATAATTTCACAACGTTTTTTAGGCATAGCCAACTGAAAATCCCCCTGTGGGGCCACGTAATGAAAACCATAATGGGTCTCATCGTTAACCACTGTTTGAGGTGATAGTTCAAGCTCATCAACCTCGACCATATCATCGGCCGAACCTAAATAGATATCTTTCCAGCGGCGACTCCAGTATTCGTCCCATTGCGGTGCAGCAACGCCATTTTCAAACACATTAATGGGGCTGCGATGGCCGTGAGCGATGCGTTGACAGTTACCATCGTGCTTCTTTAATCCATGGGAGTAATGGTAAAACGGCGTATCGTGCATTTCATTGCGCAGCGTTAATGCGATACCGTTAACATTATCCGGTAGCACCTCGGCAAGAGCCTTTTGCAAGAAAGTGTTAACGCTATCAAAGTCAATAATTTCGGTGGGAATAAGCGCAAAGGCTTGTGCGGGACAAGCAAGATGAATGTCGCCTTGCAAACTATCAAAATCCATCCATACACGGTTGCCTTGTTGCTGCCAACGCACCTCTGAACAGGCGGTGGGGATCAATAAGCGATGATCCGCAACATCATCAATGGTGTTTTTGATAGTGCGCTTAACCTTGGCAAAGTCCAGCACCATGTTTTGCTCATCTAAACCACCATCAAGCAATACGTCGACGATCCAGCTTTCGCCTACCATGCCACGAATTGGGCACAGGTAAGAAAAGTCGATAACAGTTAAATCTCTAACAAAAAGTTGCATTTAATCTCCTAGCAGAAAAACAGTCTGCCTGCATTCATCCCACCGGCGAACTGCCAACGGATATAGTCATAAGTCATGATTTCACCTTATCGGTGACATTTTAGCAAGTCATGGTGCATGGGTTGCGCAATAAAAACGCGCCAATCCACTATCCGTAATTACAAAAAAGCGCCCATATTTAGGGCGCTTTTGCGAGCTATTTCGTGAGTTTAAGCTTTTAGACTAACTCAAAAAAACTATTGTCCGCCTTTTAGGCGTCGATCTAATTGATCTTTAAGGTTAGCTGGCACGCCTTTTATCAGAATCGAGTCAGAGATAGGATCGTAAATCACTCGCTCGCCTAAATGCTGCCCATCAAAACTTAAGGTTACGCCACCACCAGTGCCTGAAAACTTTTTCAGTTGACGCAATGTCGGCTTATCGCCAGGAAACTCATCTTCAAGCTCGTAATCGCCACCTTGGGCAAAATCGTAAAACGAGTCCATGCCCGAATCGGCTAATTCATCGGCCAAGTCTTTTAATTGAATATCGGCGCCGGTATCACAACGTTCACTGCAGTAATCAAACACCTTTTCACGACACTGCTGGCGCTCATCTTTAGTCAGTTCGCTGCTGGCAACAAAATCTTCAACGGCATTCATCAGTTGCTTATTTTGTATCTTGGTATTGACCCCTTCGACACAGCCCATAAAGTCGAGGAAAAAATCGGCAACTTTGCGGCCCGCACGACCACGAATAAAGGAGATATATTTAACCGAGTCGGGATCGGCTTGCCATTCGGTTAAATCGATACGGGCAGCCAGCTGTACATTATTTAAATCCAGATGGGTATTTTGCGACAGTTCCATATCGTCGAGCACAGTCATTGATGACTTGGCATTAAGCAATGACACATAAAGGTAGTCACTGGTCATATGGGTATAGCAAGACAATAGCAAGAAACCGCCTTGACTGAAGTCATATTTAGCCAGCTCTTCTTGCAGTAACTTACCCGCCAAACTCGAAAACTCAACAAAGCCCAAATCGCCATTACGATATGCTGTTAACGCTTCTTTAAACTTAGGGTTGGCCTCTCCGTCTTCACCATGAGTACCAAAGTGACCAAAGCCTTTACCCGCCTTAGTGGTATAAGTTTGATGCAGCTCTTCGAGCATAGTTTCTACGGCTTGGCTGTTCAAAAGCGGTTGGGGACGCAATCTGCAGCTCAGTTGGCCTTCGCCATCTTGGGAAATAGCGTGAATAATTGCTTGTTCGACGTTAATACTCATAAGCCTCGATAGTGATAATGGTAGAAATCCGTTATTATATGCTGCTATTTCAAATTAAAGTGAACAATTTTTTAATTATGGCTATCCAATCTAAATATTCGAACGCACAAGTTGAGTCTATTCTTGCAGAAATGTTAGCGGTACTCGACAAACACCAAGCCCCAACCGACCTGAGTTTGATGGTATTGGGTAACTGTGTCACCGATCTGCTGATGCGCAAGGTGCCCAAAGAGGCGCGCGATCAAGTTGCACAGCAATTTGCTAACGCCTTGACCCAATCGGTTAAAGGCTAAGGTTTAGCTTGACTAGTTTACGAGTAATAACCTTGTTTTTATTTGTAAAAAACTAGTAAGTCGAGCAATAGATAATTAAGATAAACTTGTATGTCAATTGATAGCGGATCCCTATGATCGAGCGAAAGAAAGAGATGAGCCGTGACCGCGTGTCACGCTTAGTGAGCTGGGGGCATTGGTTTGCCTTTTTTAATGGCTTCCTAGCTATGATTATTGGTGTCCGCTATATCGAAACCATCGGCGCACCAGACTCTTGGATAGGCTGGGGCTATTTAATTATCAGCACGTTAGGCCACTTTAGCTTTTTAGCATTCATCGTTTACTTGGTGGTGCTATTTCCTATTACTCTGATATTGCCCTATTCCAAAATACTCAGAGGCTTAGCCGCCGTAGCCGCAACCATTAGCCTGTGTATTTTACTCTATGACACCATTATCTATGATGATTATGGCTTACATCTCAGCCCCTTTGTATTTGATATCGCCTGGGCGGATCTGAATGCATTACTACAAGGCACCTCTTATATCGTCACCCCTCTGGGACTGATCATCCTCGAGCTGACCGCCGCCAATTACTTATGGAAACGGATAGAAAGTATTCGTAAATCCAATTATGGTTATAAGGTGGTGATATTTATTGGCTGTTGTTTTGTCAGCAGTCACTTAATCCATATTTGGGCTGATGCCGCGGATATCCAAGAGATCACCCGACTTGACGATGCCTACCCATTATCCTACCCGGCAACCGCGCGCTCATTTATGGAGAGTCATGGCATCGAAAAAAGCCAGACAAACACAGCAGAACACCATATTCAATCGTCGCTTAATTACCCTATCGCGCCACTACAATGCCAGACAAGCCATCACCCCAATATGTTGGTTATCGCCATTGACGGCTTTAGAGCTGATTTACTCGACCAAAACACCATGCCCTTTTTGCATCAATACGCCCAGCAAAATCATTATTTTAACCAACATTTAAGTGGCGGAAATGTACATCGTAGTGGCATGTTTTCACTACTGTATAGTTTGCAAGGCAGTTACATTAACGCCAATGACTTAAATTATCGGTCGCCGGTATTGACTCAGCAACTCAAACAGCAAGGTTATGCTTTAGCCCATTTTGCACCGCAAATGGCGTTATCCCACCCATTAGCCATCTATCAGGATTTTGAGAGCCATCTCCAAGACACCGACAGCGGTATCGCGGCCGCAGATATAAAGGCTATTGAAACCTTTACACAATGGCAACTGCAGCAGAATGCCGCTTGGTTTGCATTAATCAATTTACAAAGTCCAGACAGCTATGACACGCCTATCGGATTTCTGGGCATTGAAACCGTCAAACCTCAACATGAATTGAAACCAGCGCAAAAAGTGCTGTTTAATCAATATCGTCAATCATTAAACTTTATTGATAAACAACTGGCCAAGCTGTTAAGTGAAATACCCGACGACACCTTAGTCATCATCACTGGGGTGAGTGGCAAAGTTTTTACCAGCAATAACGATGAACCGCGCTCAAATCTGTCACCAGCAAATGTCAAAGTGCCGCTCATCATCAACTGGTCTGGAAATCAGTACGCGAAAACTGTCGATTACCCCACCAGCCATAATGGTATTGTGCCCACATTAATGACACAGATGCTAAATTGTAACAATAAGGCCTCTGACTATAGTTCAGGTGAAAGCCTACTACAGCCAAGCTCAGCAAGCTGGACTTACGTAGGTGATGATCAAGTATTCGGTATCTACCAAGAAGATGAGATCACTGTTATCGATCGTCATGGTAAATATCGCATCTATAACAAAGACTACACTCAGCAGTTACGTAAAAAAATCAGTGCTCCAGAACTGATAGAGGTGATGCGCGAGGGGCGAAGATTCTATCACCATTAAGGTATCTAAGCGGTTAGCGCCTATAAACTAAGCGATTAACCATTATTAGTGCGCTTAATGCTTGCAGAACCTAAATCGGCTTGATAAAGTTCTGCCTGTCTTAAACAGACCCCAATGTTTTACTGTTTTAGATAAAATCGGTATGTAGCGCAGCCCGGTAGCGCACTGTCATGGGGTGTCAGGGGTCGGAGGTTCGAATCCTCTCATACCGACCAAATTCTAAGAAGCCAGCTTAATCGCTGGCTTTTTTTATGCCATTTTTCGCGCAAGGGTAAGGCCATCATGCCTCGCTGCGCCCCCCTTATAGAGCATTGCGATTGTGTTGATAAATGACTAACTAATTTATATATTTAGTTAGTCATTTATCGCATTAATCACTTACACTGGCTCACGAGAAGCAATATTATTACAGCGATTCTAGGATCAATTTCACATAGGGATTTATGCAATTGATAAATAAGCGCCACCTGACATTCGCATTCGTTTTAGGTTTCATGGGCCTATTGCTCAATTTGATGCCGATACCCTTATTTGGAAATCAGCAGCTGATTATCGGCAATCTATTTTTTGTCATTGTCGCCGTCTTCTTAGGCCCCTGGTATGCCTTACTCACCGCCTTAATGTGCGCCAGTGGTTTATATATCGTCTGGGATAGCTGGCATCCTTTCATCTTATTTCCACTCGAAGCCCTGTGGTTGGGTTATGCGCGTCGCAAAGAGTATTATTCTCTGTATGCCGATATTGGCTATTGGGTCATAGTCGGCATGCCATTATTTTATATTTTAGTGCGCTTTGTGCTAGAGATGCCTGATAGCTATATGTTTTTTACCACACTAAAACAAGGGATCAATGGCATACTCTATACTTCATTAGGCGCGATAATTATCACCATGCTACCGCAACGGTTGCATATTGCGGCCAAACTTAAAAACCAACATAGAAAAAGTTTTAATCACCAACTCTCTTATACCTTTACCCAATTACTCACACTCGTCTTACTTGTTTCGGCATTGATCTTTAGTAATCTCTCGATTAACCATCAGCAACTGGATGTGAAACGCCATCTCGAAGATACCGCGCTGCATTTAGGCAAAGCGACCGAAACTTATCTCGATAACCATATTAGTGCTATCGATACCGCCGCGCGTTGGCTGAGCTTCTCTGCATATGACTCAGAACAATGGCAATCCCTGCTGTCAAAGCTACATAAAAACTACCCTGATTTTATCTCTATGTTAATCGCTAACGAACAAGGGATTGTTACCCTATCGAGCCCGGTTACCAACATGCAGCAGTCACAAGATAACGCCGCTTTTAGCATCATAGATCGCCACTATTTCCAACAAGCATTTTTTAATCAGATTACCTATATTTCACCCGTCTTTTTAGGCCGTGGATTTGGCAACGATCCCATCGTCGCGATCAGCGCAGCACTTTATCTTCCCCAAAGCCCAATTGCTCCAATAGGTATAATAGAAGGCTCATTGAATCTAGCCGAATTTTCGCAAATTTATCAACGTATTCCAGATAAGACTCAACATGATATTGTACTTGTCGATGAAAATAACCTTGTGATCTATGCATCGCCTGCACTCAATAAGTCACCCTTAAGCGAATTTGTTTTTTCCAGTAGTGGATTTAATTATAAAACCAGCCTGGCCATGCTCAATATTAAACAGCTCAAGCATAAAAGCCCCGAATTTGCCTATGCAAAGCACATCATAAAAAATGGATGGACACTCTATGTGCTGACACCATTTTATCCATTAGTAATGCAGGTCGAGAGACAATATTTCACCACTTTTAGTATCTTATTGTTGTCATTTTTGGTCACTTTTGCGTTGATCAAAGTGGTCAGTTTACGCCTGACGAAGCCACTTGAAGCTATCGCCAAAAAATTCCATAACTGGCATCAACTAGAGCAAGATGACACCATCTTCAATGACTCAACACCACAAGAGATCTTTACCTTATCAAGGAGTATTTTGAAGAGTAAACAAGAATTGATTAGCTACCAACTCGAACTCGAAGAAAAAGTCGCTCATAGGACCATAGAGCTACAAGCTGCTAATACTAAACTACGTTTACTCGCCGAAAAAGATGAATTAACCCAGCTCTACAATCGCCGTTACACAGAAACACACTTCCCTCGGCTAAACGATATGTGTCAACGCAGCTGCGCAGCCATGGCATTTTGCATCCTTGACATAGATCATTTCAAAAGTATTAATGATACCCATGGGCATCAGGCTGGAGATAACGCGCTAATTTTTATTGCAGACATGATGAAGCAGTGTTTTAAACGAGATACTGATGTTATTTCGCGCTATGGTGGGGAGGAGTTTCTGATTATATTACCCCTATGCAACCCCATAGAAGTAAAGCCTCACCTCGATAAATTTAGACAAAGCGTCTCTGACACCCCCATCCCGATCGGCCAGAACGTCAATATTCATCTGACCATTAGCATTGGTGCCGTATACAGTGATAACCACTACCACAGCGATATAGATTATTGGTTTAAGCAAGCCGATATTAATCTCTATCAAGCGAAAACCGATGGCCGTGATCGCGTCATCTGTAATCAATTGACCTCCAACAAGCAAGATAAACAGTCCACAGCCTAGTGTTTTAGTCGATGTTCTGCTTTGAGCATACTTGGATCTTCAACCAGCCTCTGCTGTTCTGTATTGATATAATCATCGATACGTTCGAGCATATAAGCAAAAAAAGGATTCCATTTTTGGCGTAAAACCTCTGACGCTGGCACGCCCAACACTCCACGCTCGCCTTTAGTCGATACTGCACCAATTTGAACTCTTAACTGGGCTGAAACCCGTTTTTTCGCTCCATATAAGCTATCAGATGCAGGAAATGGTAACGCGACATGAGATAGGGAATAAACCGCTGTGGGCCAACTAATATTTAGCGGCTCATGTTCAACCAGACCTTGTTGATAACGTGCCACTTCCACTTGCTCACTGGTCTGCCATTGGCCAAAACTGTCTTGATAGTGCTGATTTTGAACCAAATTTAACTGGTATGGTAATGGGCTGGGATCAATTAATAGCTTAATCGCATCAATAGGATCATTTACTATTAGAGCCAAATTTACATCTAAGCGATTAATATCGAAAAGAAATAATTGATGCTCTTTAGCTGGCAAACCTAGATACAACTTAGCTATCACATCGACTGTGGATACCGTACTATCTGCAACCGACTGAAAAGTGATCACTCGCGCTAATTGCCTCTTTTGTGATTCTGTCATCTGATGGAGTAACACTTGGTTACGCGCCGCAACTTGATACACCACATCACCTGCATTGACCGCAAAGGAGTTATATTTAAACGGATCGTACTCAGTTTGCACCGCATTCCAACTGAGTTTCTCTAATCCCAACCATTGACCTAATCTTGATTGCCACTTTGCAGCGGCGGCAACGGGGGTTAAGCCGATGGCAGGCGAAAGAAAAATTAACCCCGCATAGCTCGATGGGTTATCTTGGCTCAAAGCTTCCAGTTCATGATTAAGCGCCAATGCCGCTCCAGTAGAGAAACCAACAACATACAGCGGCTTACCATTAAGCTGTTGCTGTAGATGGCGCGTTGCTAAAGTGACAGCTTGCGCCATATCTTGCCAGCGTAAATCAACAAGCCCAGAAGGTAATGTGCCATGTCCGGGCAAGCGCAGCCCTAACACATGCGCTTTGGGGCGAAAATGGTTGGCAAAATGCGATAAAGAATAGGGTGAATCAGACATGCCATGCAGTAATAACACCCCAAATTGCGCCGTCGGATTTGACCATTCGTAGCTACGGTTCCAATCTTGTGACCATTGGTTGGGATCGGACAAACTATGGCGAACATAACGGTTAAGCGGTTGATTAACCATATCCTGCGTACGTTTATAGATTTTATTGTCAACCTCAGTAAACAACATCTCCTCGAGTGCCAAGTACTGTTCAAAATTAGTCAGCGGTGTGCTCTGGCGAAATTGCGCTGACAAACTTGTGGTGTGCCAAATTGACAATTCGGGCTGAGCATTTAGCAGGTAGATGCCGACGCCCAATAAAGCAATGACAGTTCCCAATGCCCCATAGGTTAGCGCTAATAAAAGGTGTTTAGTCGATGTGAGTAATATTTTCATCGGTTGATTATTCCCAATCTTGCCTCGTGACCTGACTCATCGCTCATGATTTAGCTAGCCTAACACCTTCATTTATTGCTTGTTATACTGTCAACCTTAACATAGACGCCAGACACCATAAGATAGCGACCTAAGAATCAATTAAAGATGAATAATCACATCCTCAGCGTGGGGCCTCACGGCGCGGCTAACTGTTTTTATCTGCCCACAGCCCCGATGCTCCCGCATGCTTGGCAATACAATGGGCCGGACGCTATTGCACAATTGATAGAGCTCAATGGAAATCACTGGCGTAAAATACTGGTGATTATGGCTAAAATAACCGCGCCTGATGATTGGCGTGACTACATGTCACGACTATTGACGCAAGATAATCGAATTGTATTTGGCGCCACCGAGATTCAAAGCGAGGCACAACGCCATTTTGTCTGCGGCCAGCAAAGCGCAAGAAACCTCGATTTACCAATATTAGACCAAAACCAAACATTTAAACCAATTCACCATGATAAGCACCTGATTTATCTACTCCCCTATCTCGATTATCGACAATGCCCCAATCGCACTATTGCCGATTTACGCGATGAATTGATGATGTAAATGACGACGGTGATTAATCGCTAGGGATAAAAAAAAGCGCTCAAGGCGCTTTTAATCGTTACTATCCATTGCAGTCATTTAATCGTAGATAGTCGGGATAGGCTTGCGCTTATGCTGCGTCGCGTTATAGATTGCAATAAGACGCGCCTCGACCTTAGTATCCACCGCTTTCCCCTCAAGAAAGTCATCGATTTGATCATAGGTCAGCCCTAAAGCAACTTCATCTTCAAGCTGTGGCTTATCACACTCAAGATCTGCCGTTGGCACTTTATTGACTAGCACCTCTGGTGCTCCTAAAGCAGCAGCCATTTGACGAACCTGACGTTTATTTAAGCCAAACAATGGTGCTAAATCACAGGCTCCATCGCCCCATTTAGTGTAGAAACCAGTAATATTTTCTGCACTGTGGTCTGTGCCGACCACTAAACCGCCCGTTAGACCTGCTATCTCATACTGTGCGATCATGCGCATTCTGGCTTTCACATTGCCTTTAACAAATTCGACATGTCCATGAGGGTGAGACATGATATCTGCTTGCTCTAGCCCCAAAAGCGTTTGGTGATGGATCCCTTCGACCCCCTCGCCAATATTGACTGTAACCAATTTACTCGGCCGAATAAACTGACAGGCTAATTGAGCTTCATGTTCATCTTTTTGCACCTTAAAGGGCAGCCTCACTGCGATAAATTGATAACTCCCTTCGCACTCACCTTCACGGTTGAGTTCATCTACAGCCATTTGACATAAACGCCCAGCAAGAGATGAATCGACACCACCACTGATCCCAAGAACTAAACTTGTCGCATGGGCTTCCTTGAGCTTAGATTTGATAAAGGCAATACGTCGTTGTACTTCGTACTCAACCTCAATCACAGGTTGTACCTTCATTTCACGAATGATCTGTCCTTTCACAATTCCGACTCCGATTAAATTAGCTGACAGCTGAAATTTGCGTGCTCATTATGGGCTAATTAATGGCAGAATTCACGCTCCAAAAATTAACTTTAAAATGATTTGTTATATTGCCGCTGCAATGATTTACTAGTTAGCACAAAAGTCCCTAGGCTACACTCGATAATCATTCCACAAACTGGCTCATGTTAATTGTCATCATCCGTTGAAAGCATAGAGTATTGGCACCCAAGCACTGTAAAGGAGGTGGAGCTAAGCCGAGCCCACTTTAAGTCTTTTGCATTCGAAAAGCATGTGCACCTTGACTACCATATTGGCGTCGTATCTTATGGTGCACAACAATACCTACACAAAGGCCAGCATTATCAACTGCTCCCAAACAGCTTATCGACACTCAACCCCGATGAAAGTCATAACGGCCACAGCATTGCACCAAATGGATATTGCGCACACGTGATGTCTCTTCCTGTGGACTTTATTAATAATATCGCCGCTGAACTTAACCAAAAATCGCTATTTTTTAATACCCCCAACGCGGAAGATCGTCTTCTAAGTCAGCAATTTTTGCATCTGCATCGGCTACTTACAGACAAACAGCATTGTGCATCATCCTTATACACTGAAACCCTGTTGACCGCCTTTATTACGGAACTGCTGTGTCGTTATACCTCCATTGCAGGAGAAACAACTTCCAAGCAAAAACTATCGTTAACTCAAATTGATATAATCAAGCAGCAACTGCATGAACAACTAAATAGCAATGTCGAATTAGCGACGCTAGCCAATAGTATCGGCCTGAGTAAATTCCAATTTCTGAGACAATTCAAATCCGCAACGGGCATGACTCCACATGCTTACCTCACTCGACTGCGACTCGAATACGCAAAGAAAGCGCTTATTGGTGGTAACACAGCAATTGATACCGCCTATCGAGTCGGTTTTTTCGATCAAAGCCATTTCAACAAAGCCTTCAAACGGGCATTTTTAACGACTCCAGCTCAATTTCAGCGTAAGCTCATCGAGGACTGACTTCCCCCTGAAGGGTTAATTCATCGAAACGATTACCGGTGCAATAATTTACAAGCCAATAGGCCCTGAGCAAGGCATGCTGATACCTGTACCTCATCACTTAAGAGCCCAACTCCATGACATTAGAGTATCAACTACTACTTTCACTCACCTTGATCCACACCGTGGCATTGGCAAGCCCAGGCCCTGATTTTGCGTTAGTGGTGAAACTTGCCACTCAGACCCAGCGCAAAACAGCATTAGCATCGGCATTAGGGTTAGCTGTAGCGATAACCTTACACACCCTACTTAGCTTAACGGGGATCAGCCTCATCATAACAAGCGCCGAAAATGTATATATCGCAATACAACTGATCGGCGCGAGCTATTTAGCTTGGATGGGATTAGGCGCTATACGCGAAGCAATAACCCACTGGCAAGATAGACTACAACTGCAAGTAATCCCTACATATCATCGAGAACTCACAATGTTACAAGGCTTTACCCAAGGTTTGTCGACAAACCTGCTTAACCCCAAAGCCATGGTGTTTTTTATCACGCTGTTTTCAACATTAATCTCGCCAACCGTCAACATAGAAACCAAAGTTGCTGTCACGCTATTGATGTTCTTATTGTCGTTAATCTGGTTTAGCTTAATCGCATTGGTATTATCTAAGCCTGTTATTCAGCAAAAGATGCAACGCGCAACACCTATGATCAACTTGATCACTGGATTATTGTTTGTCAGTGTTACCTTAGTGATTATTCATCGCCTGCTTTAAGCTGATTCAAGATAAAATCAAGCGCACTGGTTACCGCTTCAACCTGAGCCAAAATACAATTTTCAGCATCGACTTGCGGGCTGTCTGGGTAGACCTCTGTAGTGGTATTAAAACGTGCATCACTAAAGCCTGTGCATAACCCTAACGATTTTGTGGGGTAATTGATCACCCCAAATTGACTAGTCGGTGCCCCTATCAACCGACCTTGCTCATCGGCTGGTGCAATGTGGGTCACCTTAGCAACCGCTTCGATAATGGCTTGTTGCATAGCATCACAAGGATTTTCACTATCACCGACTAAATAGAAACCATCGGGAATATCCCAATTACTATGTTCAGTGCCATCGCGCGCCGCTAATGCGGGACGAAACTCACTATTGTCTGTCTCAGTAGTTTCATGTAGATCAATGTGCGCGGTCAATGTACCGGTTGAATTAGCGACTAAACTCATTAATGCTGCCGACTCGCCAGCAGGGCTGTTGGGATAAAATGAACGATTTGGATCTAGCGCCAATGGGTTCCAACGGTTAATGGTTTCATACCCCCAAGGACTCACACAGGGAGCAATTAACAAATTAAAATGTTTAGCATATTGTTTCGCTTGAGTGGCGGCAAACCTGAGCGCGCCTTGCACACCTGAGGTTTCATAACCATGCACTCCACCTGTCACTAAGACCGTAGGTTTAGCATCACACCAAGGCTGACTTTTAAAGGCAAATAAGGGGTATTGTCCTTCGAAGTAATCTAACTTGCCATACTGCACCACCTCAAAATCCGAGCTGAGCGCGTTAATTTTAGTCACGACTTCGTCATGATACGAACGTTTAATCTGTTGATTTTGACGCCATAGCGCCTTCTCTTTATCGCCCCATGACTGCCCAGGAGTGCCGATTGAATATGCTTGTGTCATTTTATTGCCCTTTCCTCCACGCTTGTTGTGAGTGATAACATCGCAGCTTGCTAATGTATTAAGCAGGACTCACTACTTTGTATGAATTTCAAATCTTATCATACCGATAAAGACTATAAGTCAAATACCACAGGAAAATGTGGATCCTTAACTAGGGCCTGTTGATCTTTGCTGGTTGAATGTTGTTCAAGACAAAAACGTTGTAATCGAGGCGAGTGGATTGCAGCCTAGTCATCTAAACAAAATTCACTTAACAAAGAGTAAAACGTTTTTAGCCGAACCCTGCGGGCGCGTTTGTTGATCATTTCTACTGCGTTCTCAGCTTTTTATGTAGAATCACTAGACCACAAAGCTTCTGCCTTATATAAATACCCAACAATTCGCTGCAAAAACAACCTTGAAAGATCGACAGGCCCTAGCATCACATCGACGGCATCAACACACTCAAGCCAATGAATAGAGCAGCATCTAAAACACCTGTGCAACCTGATAACGCTCTAAAATCTCACGATATTGCCCAGAGGCCTTTATAATGGCTAAGCCTTGCTCATACAACTGTACTAAGCCATCGGTGGCAGCATGCTGACTAAAACCAATATAGAGCGCAACCGGAGGCCCTTCAGTGCCAGCATAACGGACTTGCCCTGTAAGCTGCTCACGGTGCGCAACATAATCAACAACCAAACGATTACCTAAAAGCACATTGACTCGCCCCTTACTCAAGCGCTTCAAATTCATCTCTAACGGTGAGGCTCCTGAGGCACGATAGACACCGGCCAGTAATGGCAAAAAGTTGTCCAAGGTTACGCCATAGCTATAGCCCCGAATAATGGCAAGCTGTTTACCATAGAGATCTCGTGGACGCTCATATTGCCATAAGTCGTTTTTTTCAACATAAAAATCATTACTATAATGACCTATTGGCTGATTAGAAGCCTGTAATTGGTAACGCTCAAGCTGCTCATGATTTACGGCTAATACGATATCAATTTTATTTTGTTGCACACTTTTCAATGCTCGTGAAAATGGCTGGATCTCAAATTGGGTAGGCTGGGACATCGCCATAAAGGCCGCTTGCACCACTTCAACCACATAACCTTTATCTTGTTCCTCTGGTGTGCATATGTAAGGACACCATTCATCAGAAACCATCACAATCGGCTTGGCGATCGCAAACACGTTAAACATACTTAAACACAGTCCAACGACGATCTTAAGACGCAATACTTGTAACATACGGCGTAACATTATCACTTTAATTGTTAATTTAAAGTGTAACGCTAACAGATGGCAGTAATCAGTGCTAGAGAAAATATCACGAAATCGGGCGATGACAGCTTACTGGTAGGCATTAAGGTTATTGTTTGCTAGGATCACACCCGAGGAGAACCGATGAAACTTTTTAATTACCACCCCCCTGTTATCCCCTGGTTAGATATCCGCTATCAAGACCGTGATATTATTGTCATCAATAAACCCGCAGGCTTGCTCTCTAATCCTGGCCGAGCAGAGAACACTTTTGACTGTGCAATAAATCGCTTATTGCAGCGATTTCCAGAGGCCATTTTGGTGCATCGTCTCGACTGTGCAACGTCTGGGATCATGGTATTTGCGCTCAATAAAAAAGCGGAGTCAAACATTAAGACTCAGTTTCAAAATCGGATGACTGAAAAGTATTATGTGGCCGAAGTTCAGGGCATTATGACCCAAGATAAGGGCAAAATTGATTTTGCCATGAAGGCCGATAGCACTCAGCCACCATTACAGATGATTGCCGCAGATGGTAAGGCTGCAACTACCTACTTTGATGTGTTAGCGCGCAGAGAAAACAGTACATTAGTGAAGTTAAAACCGATTACCGGAAGAACCCATCAACTAAGGCTGCATATGAAAGCCCTTGGCCATACTATTTTGGGTGATGACTTTTATGGTGATGAGGCGGTTATCAACGCATCGCCTCGCTTATGTTTACATGCCGAGCATTTGAAAATTACTCATCCATTTCATCAAAGCGAAATGCAGTTTTACAGTAAGCACCCATTTTAACTAGGCTATGCCGGGACATAATGCTAATGGGACTGTAGCGTTTAATATTGACATCGAATGTTATAGGTACGCAACTACGCCCCTAAACGGCCATGCTTGCTTCGCATTAATCTATTGAACTCTCGTCGTTAACGTCGCGGTGAAACCGCTAAGGTTCACCGCATCTAGCGCATCAATACGCCACTTGGATAGAAGCTGAGTTTAAGCGGCAATGCGCTTGGCAGTATAAAAGCACTCTGCACTATTACAAAACTGCAAGTTATTATCGTCTGACAGCAAGAAATACTCGCCAAACAAGTTACCACCGAGATCTTCAAGCTTTAAACCATCGTCAATTTTAGTCGCTTGCATCTCATCTAAACTGTGACAACCGTCAGTATACCAAGTCTCTAAAAAAAGCTTATCATCCTGACGATAAAGGGTAATTTTATCACCTAACGATGGACGATCATCAATCCACTGCCCTATGACTTGTCGAGTGTCCATATCTTGCTCCTGCCAACCTAGACGTTTACGCTTTTCAACCACAGGCATTTCTATGACTTGAAGCAATGAGGAGGAGTCGTTGCCACCTATCTCATCCAACATTACTCTAAGTTTAGTATTCATAATCCTTTACCTCTTAATCAGGAAAATAACCGCATAAGTAAATAGCTAACTTAATAAATTACCACTGTTTTTTAACGCTTTGGTTGAAATTGTATCCTAGGTTTAAAATAAAAATGCGAGCTAAATCACTATTAATACAATCTCATACCTTAGCAATACGAATTATGTGTCAATTAGATCAGCAACATCATATCAAACAGCTCTAAACCAGCATGCACCAGCAGATACAAGCAATCGTTCTTTGGTGATTCAAATGAATGAAGCACTGCTCATTTATTCAAGCGTCACAACCTAACGATCAAAAAAGGAGCCTAAAGGCTCCTTTTTTATGCGCTATAACCCTATCGGGTGTATGCTAGGCCATATCAGCGGCACGATCTGCGGCTTCGCATGCAGAGGCAGTAAAGACCACATCCGTTGAGCTATTTAATGCGGTTTCTGCAGAATCTTGAATAACGCCAATAATAAAGCCAACCGACACAACTTGCATCGCAACATCATTAGAGATACCAAACAAGCTGCACGCCAGAGGGATTAATAACAGCGAGCCCCCCGCAACACCTGACGCACCACAAGCCGAAACAGCGGCAACAACACTGAGCAGGATAGCCGTTAAAATATCGACTTGAATACCTAAGGTATGCACTGCCGCCAAAGTTAATACCGTGATAGTGATTGCGGCGCCGCCCATATTAATGGTCGCCCCCAGCGGAATAGAAACTGAATAGGTGTCTTCGTGCAGATCAAGCTTTTCACACAGTGCCATATTAACTGGAATATTGGCAGCACTTGAGCGAGTAAAAAATGCCGTAACGCCACTCTCACGTAAGCAGGTAAGTACTAATGGATATGGGTTACGTCTAATTTTGAACCAAACAATAAGTGGGTTAACCACTAGTGCAATAATAAGCATTGAGCCAAGCAGTACAGCAAGTAACTGAGCATAACCGGCCAGAGCCTCAAAACCGGTAGCCGCAAAGGTAGTTGCCACTAGACCAAAAATACCAATAGGGGCAAGGCGAATAATAAAACGCACCATTTGTGATACACCATGACTGATATCGGCAAACACGGTTTTGGTGGTTTCACTCGCATGATGTAAAGCTAAACCTAAGCCCACACCCCAGGCCAAAATGCCAATATAATTGCCAGTCATTAGTGCATTAACGGGGTTATCCACCAGCTTAAACATTAAGGTATATATCACTTCAGCAATACCTTCGGGTGGATTAGCACCTTCAGCCCCTGTTGCCAACACCAATGTCGTTGGAAACATAAAACTTAAAGTTACCGCGGTGATCGCCGCTGCAAATGTACCAAAAAGGTACAAGGTAACAATAGGACGCATATTGGTTTTGGCGTTTTTCTTTTGGTTAGCAATCGATGCTGCCACCAAAATAAACACTAAAATAGGTGCAATCGCTTTTAAAGCACCAACAAAGAGATTGCCAAGAAAGGCAACACTGTGCGCAGCCGATGTCGAATACAGTGCCAGCGCTACCCCAGCAACAATCCCCAACACAATTTGCAGCACTAGACTGCCATTTGCTAACTTAGCAAACAAAGACCGATTTTGATTCATTGATTGACCTGTTATTTTAATTTGTTAGATTTGAACACTTCACGTGTCACGCCCGACTCTCTTGCGTCATATCACTTTCTTGTTGTATTGATTATTAGCCATCTCACACCAGCAGGTTACCATCAATAACGCTGTGGCTTGCGACCATTATGCGAAAGGACAAGCAACGCAGAACGCCAATCGACTCCAGATTAAACTTCCTTCACCTTGAGGTTTTATAGAATCTGACCGGCGTTGTCTAGCAATCGGTTTAAATTAGCCCCATAAATTACTCATTAGCAGCATAAATTACTCATTAACAGCATAAATATAACAAGACGCTAATGTTTAGCGCCGCGGTGCGATTCGGCACCTCGCAACATAGCGTCAATCAGCTCATGAGCATCAAATTTTGTCAGAGCCTCATTCGCGCCCACTTGATGAGCTTGGCTAACGCTAATTTCACTCGATAACGAGGTATGCAAGATAATATAGGCATCGGCTAATGCGGGGGTGTTTTTAACCTCAAAAGCCAGCTCATAACCATCGAGCCCCGGCATTTCGATATCACTGACCAATAGATCAACAGGATGCCCAGCTTGATGTGCACGCTCCATAATCGCCAGCGCTTCACGGCCATCGGAGGTCACCTGATAAGGAATATTGATGCTATCTAGGGCATCCGAAAGCTGTTTTCGCGCCACCAGAGAATCGTCGACTAACAAGATATTGAGCGGCTTTAAGATCTCACGTTGCACATCGGTCAAGATAGCGCGTTTGCTTGCGAGACTAAGTGGAAATACTTTCGACAGTAGCAATTCAACATCGAGCAACTGCACTAACTTATCGTCGACTCGTGTCACCCCCGTCAGGTAAGCATTTTTACCTAAGTTAGATGGTGGCGGCTCAATATCACGCCAATTACAATCCATGATTTTATCGATAGAGCGCACTAAAAAGCCCATCACCATTCGCTGGCAATCGGTAATAATGATATAGGCATTTTCACGCTCATCTTCACCAATAGGCGCATAGCCAACAGCGGCCGCCATATCGATAATAGGGATGGTATTGCCTCGCACCGTCGCCGCACCAATAATGGTGTGATGGGATTTTGGAATAGCACTCAGCTTGGTATAGGGCACTAATTCACGGATCTTAAGCGTGCCAAGGGCAAACAGTTGGCTGTGTGACAGTCTAAACAACAATAAGCCTTGAGATTGGCTTGCCTTACTTTTCATAATTTACCGACATCTAGATATGAGCCATTTTTATGAGCGTACACTACCACACCTCCCCACTATTGACGATGTTCAATCAGCAATAATTTGACCTCTATAACTGTGATTCTATCGGCAGTAATCCAATCAAATCGGCCATGAGTTTTCGCCAAAAACTGGCATCGGGTTCGCTGTAATAAGTGGTAGATTGACTATCATCAAACCAAACTAACTCGCCCTCTTCAACTCCAACACGGTAAGCATTTTCACGTAAGTTATTGTCGATACCGGATAATATTAATGAGGCAAATACTTCATCGTAGAAAATAAGACCCAGCTCGGTATTGATCCACGCCGAACGGGGATCGAAATTAAATGATCCAACAAACACAGCATGGGCATCAAGTACGAAAGTCTTTGCATGTAGACTGGAGCGTGAACTGCCCTTCCACGCCGAAGGCCGGTGATTAACATCTACTTTCATTTCATAAATAGTCACACCGTTTTCCAGTAACAATTGTCGATAGCGCTGATAACCCGCATGAACCGCCAATACATCTGTTGCGGCCAGGCTATTGGTCACTACGGTGACTTTTACCCCGTTTTTTACCGCCGCGATTAAGGCTTCTGAGCCTGACTTTGTGGGCACAAAATAGGGGGAAATTAACAGCACTTGCTGTTTAGCTTTGGCTAAAAAGCGCCCCAGATCGGACAATAACCATTGATCTTGTTGAGCGCCAATGGCTTTTTCGGGAGGGTCATAAATCACTTCAGCCTCCCCCCAAAACCATGCCATTTGCGTTGTACGGATCTTATTTAATAACTCACTAAACTCAAGGCGCTCTAAAAATTCATCGCCTTCAAATTGTGCTTGCCGCTGCGCCATATTAGCCTGAGCCTTGGCAACCATGCTTGCAGTCACCGGCTCAGTTAAGCTGGCGATATCATGCACCACAGGGGCATTCCAATATAAATCAAACTGATCTGAGACTTTATCGACTGCCTTACCTATGGTGAGTAGGTCGAAATCACCAAAATCAACTTCTTTATTTTTTGAAAAGTATTCATTACCAATATTACGCCCACCGACAATGGTAATGAGGTTATCCACAGTTAGAGACTTATTGTGCATGCGATGATTAAGACGAGAGAAACCAGTTATCATGGCTAAATTTCGAAATGTTCTCTCATAACTGGGATTAAACAAGCGCACTTCAATATTGGGATGACTGGCCAAGATCATCAAGCCTTCATCGAGGGTTTTAGTCGTCAAATCATCGAGCAACAATCGAATCCGAACCCCTCTGTCGGCGGCATCAATGAGATACCACACCAGCATGCGGCCTGTCTCATCGGCGCGATAAATATAGTATTGCAAATCAATACTACGCCGCGCAGCATGCACTATGGCTAAACGCGCAAGAAACGCATCAACACCTGATCCTAACGGCAGTACGCCCGTTTTATCAGGATGCTGTACTAATGAACCTTGTAGATACTGATAGAGGGATGAATCGGTTGGGGGGGCCAATTTATAACTCGGCGTCTTAGCCACTTCAGGTAGGCTAGATGAACAAGCCACTAAGGCAAAAAAACAAGTTGCTAGTAGTGTATTAAGCAAAATCTTGTTCAACATAAGCCGCCATACTGTCAGATGATAAGATCAATAGCCTACTGATTAACATAGGCTATAGAGGTCAATCTTGTAAAGCATATAGCACATCAAATGCGAACTGATCCCAGCCTTCAGCACTAAAAGCAATATCACGAATAGCCCGCACTTGACTCACCGCATGTAACGGCGCGGCCCCATTACTCATTAAATAATAAGCCATCAATAACGCGGTGCGATCTTTACCCGAGCGGCAATGAATAAGCACGGCAATATCGTCGGCTTCACACTGTTGAATAAACGCCAGCGCTTTAGGTAACTGCTCGGCACATAGTTCAACATCCCCCGCTAGCGGAGGGACATTACGCGAAAAAGGAATGCAGGCATAACGCAGGTCGTGATCTTCAAACACTTCAGGATCGCACATCTCACCGCCATTAACCGATAACACGGCGCCGATACCACCTTGTTTTAACTCGTTAATGTCCCAGTTTTCCTTATTGGGGCCACATCGACCCGCGATTCGTCCTTCTACCAACCAAAAAAGGTGCTGCATAACCCTTCCTTTTATCTACTCATTAACAGAAAACGAATACTCACTATGGCTTATTGCTCCATAGTTGTTCATTGATCTTAGGTAACTTTTTACGCTTTTTTTTACCGGTTCCCGCAGGTTTAGCCATTGGTTTGTCCATTCGAGAGAGGAGCTCCTCTGGCACCTGTTCGTCGGCTTCGAAACCTGGATATTGCTCTCTAGGTAAGCGAATCTTGTTCTTTTTCTCTATGACAGAGAAGTGATGATAGTCTTCATGGCTTATCAGCGAAATCGCTTCACCAGCCTCGCCTGCTCGACCACTGCGTCCAATACGATGCATATAATCGGCTGGACTTCTCGGCAGTTCATAGTTGATCACCACAGGTAATTTTTCGATATCGATACCACGGGCGGCAATATCGGTCGCGATAAGTACCGTCACTTCTGCACGCTTAAAAGCCTCCAGCAGACGAGTTCGTGTCCCTTGCGCTTTATCGCTATGAAAAACCTCGGCCGTAATACCTTGTTTAGCCAGTTTCTGCGCCACTCGATTACAACTATTTTTAGCGCTGGCAAATACCAGCACCTGTGACCAGGCATGGGTCTTAATTAATTCAGCTAGTAATGCGGTTTTACGCTCACGATTGACAGTAAATACACGTTGACTGATGGTTTGCGGCTCATCATCTTGCAGCTGGATCTCAACCGGTTGCTCTAATAGCGCCGTGGTAAGCTCGCGCACCTCTTCAGGAAACGTCGCCGAAAACAGCAAGGTCTGCTTACGCTTGGGTAACAGGGCTAAGATCTGCTTAAGTTCGTCGTCAAAGCCTAGGTTTAACATGCGATCGGCTTCATCGAGTACTAAAGTCTGTACCTTACTTAGCTTTATTGCGTTGCTAGACACTAAGTCGAGTAGTCGCCCTGGCGTCGCAACTAATACGTCAGCGCCACCACGTAGGGCCAGCATCTGGGTATTAACCGATACGCCGCCATAGACAGCCAATACTTTCGCCTTAGGCGCGAGCCCAGCGCCATAACTGATAAAGCTGTCGGCAACCTGCTGGGCCAGCTCACGCGTGGGCACTAAGACTAACGCACTAACATAATTGCCACCGCTGACCCCTTGGCCGCTGAGTTTTTGCAGTAAAGGCAGCGCAAAAGCGGCCGTCTTACCCGAACCAGTATTGGCACCCGCTAAGAGATCCCCCCCCGCTAGCACTACAGGAATAGCCTGCTGCTGCACGGCTGTGGGCTGGGTGTAACCCAACGCGTGCAAGCGTGCTAGCAGTGTTTCATTAAGATTAAGCTGGCTAAAAGTGATAGGGCTGGTGGTGCCAGTAACGGAACGGTTTTCTGAGGTCATAACTAAACAGGGTGCCAAAATATTATATAGCCCAATATTGTACTGTAAAAGCATCCAGAAAGCTTACAATTTACCAGCTACACCACCGCGCTCTAGGGTCAATAGTTGCTGCTTTATCTCAAGGCCATAAGCGTAACCCGTTAAGGTACCGCTTTTTCCTATGATTCGATGACAGGGAATAATAATCGCAATGTGATTCGCGCCGTTAGCGCTGCCCACCGCCCTCACCGCGTTGGGATTATCAATCACATGGGCTATATCGCTATAACTACATGATTTTCCGTAGGGCTGGGTTAACAAGGCTTGCCAAACCTGATGCTGAAACACAGTGCCAACTGGGGCTAACGGCACGGTAAACCCAGTAAGCTTGCCTAAGAGGTATTGCTCTATCTCGCTCTTGGCTTTCTGTAAATGCTCATTGGCCAGCTGCTTGTCAGCATCTGTAGCGGCAATTAAGGCGATATCTCTTGCGGCCCAGCTATCGGTCTCACGCGGCTTAAAGGTTAAATCAGAAAGGCCAAATCGATTGGCGGCGATGACAATATGACCCATGTCAGTGGTGATGGTTTGTTTTGCTATCGGCATAAAATTGACTTCACCATCGTTTCTCGACATCGCTCGATAGTGTTTAACACAAGCTAGGCTCATTGTTGGCTCCATAATTGAAACGTTAAATAACTGCCCCAAGGTGAAATTTGGCTGCTAAGACACTCAGTTTGCGCTGAATAATATCGCTGTTGTTCACCTTTAGTGGCGGTATCATCGAGATGCTCAGCATTTCCAGCTTTAGACAAATTGGCAAGCAGCTGATGCCTCACAACGAGATCACTGGATAATAAGATGTCCGGTAAACTTAAGCCTCTTAGGCGCACATAATCGACCGTCCAAGGCCCTATTCCCTTAATTGACAACCACTCATCAACTGAAGCATGGGGATGATGTTGAATAAACAGTGCTAACGCCTTTAATGCTGCCTTTCTTGCTCTGGGCACCTTGAGACAATCGAGCGATGCACCAGCGATGACTTCGGCAGTAGGAAAGAGTCTCAACCGACACCCCTCAATTATCACCGTCTCACCATAATGATCCACTAATGCCTGCAATAGCATTACCGATTGCAGCACACTCACCTGTTGTCCCAGCACTGCCCGACACGCCGCCTCAAATGGTGACCACACTCCGGGTATCCGAACACCACTATTGATTGTGGGCAAATAATCCCCCAGCGCCGCAAGCCGGCTCTCGACTTCAATCAGATCGGCATCTAAATCGAGCATCCTGCGCATATTACAAACTACAGCCTGTAAATGAACAAGATCATCTGCACTACTCATCACAACCTTAAGCTTGAAACTACAGGACGCTTCACAATGGGTCGCCTCAACATAACCATACCCCCCATTTAATTGAAAACTGCGACCATAGTGGTTCTCACCCACCCACTCCATCTCATTTACCGCTCGAAGACGATAAAACTCCCGTTGATGCTGCCAATTAAAAGGTGGCCGATAAAAAAGCCGTAAATGAAGACTTGTCGAATCAGACGTTAACCCCACCGCGGCGTGATGATTTTTACGTATCGCACTCGGCGTAAGTTGCAACTGTTGTTGAAATAATTCATTGAAACGCCGAACACTATTAAAGCCGGACGCAAAAGCAATATCGGTAATAGGCATAGCAGATTGGTGCAGCAGCTGTTTGGCAAACATCAGCTGCTGATACTGGGCATATTGTTTTGGTGAGACGCCTAAATGACGCTGAAACAGCTCACGAAGATGTCGACTGCTGATCCCTAATTTATCGGCAAACGCTGCGATGGATATGGCTGTTGGCCCCGATAATATGCCGTTGTTAATAAGTGCCACCGCGCGATTTACCGTGGTTTGCGTCCCTATCCATGGGTTCGATTGAGGTGCACTATCGGGACGACAGCGCAAACAGGGCCTTAACCCTTCATTAGCGGCTGCCACAGCGGTATCGAAATAACGCACATTGTGCTCTTTCGCTGCCACAGCAGGGCAAATAGGCCTGCAATAGATCCGAGTAGAGAACACCCCGACGAAAAAAAGACCATCAAAACGCCGATCGCGCGACAACCGGGCGCGGCGAAAGCTTTCAGTTGTCATTCGGTTATCATTAGTCATTGAAGATACAGCTCCGCACTATCATCGGTTGGATTAAGCCAACTCTAATCCAAGCCGTAACCTGATACTAGCGGAAAACGGCGCTCAACCTAATACCACTAAGCAAAACACCACCATGATATGCACAAGCCCTCTGGCATTCCCCTAGCCTATCGACTAGTCCTATTGAATAGATCCGTTTTAGTTAACTCTTGATAGACATTAATGATTAAGCTTCTGGTAATATGTGATATTCATAAAAATTATCACTCATTCTCAGTCTATAAGGACTTTAATGTTTAAGTTATTTGAATCTTGGGTTAACGCTTTACCCGATGAGGAGCCTCAACAACCGCCAAGGGGGATTTACGCTTTTTGCCGGCATTACACCAAAGGGTTTGAAATCCCCTTAGTATTGATGTCGATTTTAACTGCCGCCTTAGCCATATTAGAAGTCTCACTCTTCGCCTTTATGGGGGATTTAGTGGATTTATTGTCTAGCCACGATCCCGCGACCTTGTTTGAACAGCAAGGTGGCAAGCTGCTGATGATGTCAGTGCTGGTTTTGGTGGTCATTCCCGCCTTAGTATTGCTGCATGCGTTAGTCGTATATCAAGGCCTACTGGGTAACTACCCTATGTCAATTCGTTGGTTAGCCCATCGATATCTGCTCAAACAAAGCGTGTCCTTTTATCAAAATGACTTTGCCGGGCGTATCGCCACTAAAGTGATGCAAACGTCACTGGCCGTACGTGAAACCGTCACCAAATTACTGGATGTACTGGTGTATATCTTGGTTTATTTTTTGTCGATGCTGGTGATCATCGCCGATGCCGATTATCGGTTAATGTTACCCATGCTAGTCTGGTTAGGTTTGTATATTGGTCTGCAGATCTATTTCTTACCAAAACTAAAAAAAGTGTCGACAGAACAGGCTGATGCACGTTCAACTATGACAGGACGTATTGTCGATAGTTATACCAATATCGCCACAGTGAAACTGTTTTCCCATACGCAGCAAGAAGCGCAATATGCCAAAGAGAGCATGACAGGCTTTCTCGACACGGTTTATAGGCAAATGCGCTTAGTTACAGGCATTAACGTAAGCGTGCAGGTAATTAACTACCTGCTGGCCTTTACCATTGCCGCCGTCTCTATTTGGCTGTGGCGTGACAATGCCATCACCATCGGCGCGATTGCTGTAGCGGTGAGTTTATCCCTGCGTTTAAACGGCATGTCGCAGTGGATCATGTGGGAAATTAGCTCACTGTTTGAAAATATCGGTACCGTCGCCGATGGCATGAACACCTTGGCCAAGCCCACAGACATTGAAGACAGTGAAAAAGCCAGCAAATTAGCGGTGCGCGAAGGCAAAATCGATTTTGACAACGTCAGTTTTCATTATGGCGAAAAGAGCGGCGTTATCGATGCGCTAAACCTCAACATCAAAGCCGGTGAAAAAGTTGGCTTAGTGGGTCGCTCAGGTGCGGGGAAATCGACCCTAGTTAACCTATTGATGCGCTTTCATGATGTCGAAAAAGGCACGATTACCATTGACGATCAGGACATCAGATTGGTGACACAAGACTCGCTGCGTTCAAATATTGGTATGGTGACTCAAGACACCTCCCTGCTGCATCGCTCTATCCGTGACAATATTCGCTACGGTAAGCCAGATGCCACAGAAGAGGAGTTAGACAATGCCATCAGGCAGGCACAGGCCTATGACTTTATTAATGAATTAAGCGATCCTGAAGGTAATCATGGATTGGATGCTCAGGTCGGCGAGCGCGGGGTCAAACTCTCTGGTGGTCAACGCCAACGGATCGCAATTGCAAGAGTATTACTCAAAAATGCACCTATCTTACTGCTCGACGAGGCCACATCGGCATTAGACTCCGAAATTGAAGCGGCGATTCAGGAGAGTTTATATCAGCTGATGGAAGGCAAAACCGTTATCGCCATCGCTCATCGCCTGTCAACGATTGCCGCGATGGACCGGCTTATCGTACTGGATCAAGGCAAAATTGTTGAACAAGGTACACACCAAGCATTGATCGCCCAAGGCGGCATTTACGCCCAGCTTTGGGCACATCAAACTGGCGGCTTCTTAGGCATAGATTAAGCCTACACGTTAATCTTAACCTCAACACCCGCCTCTTTGCCTACATACCCAGCAAAGAGGCTTTTTTTATGCTTTAGGATTAATGAGTTACCCTTCTCTGCACTGTCTACTCTCTAGAGTCGGAAATACCGCTTGGCACTTGGGTTATCATCGCCACTATCCGAATCCTGAATCACCACTATCTGAATAAACGAGAACTCAGTAGATACTATCTCAATAGGCTCATTAGCTATCAGTAGGTGACGCGCACCAGAGATCAGCGTTGGTCGCTAACAAGCTGATATGGCCAATGGGTTTAGCTGAAATTAGGAGAGTGTCATCACGGACATTAGCTGAAGACATAAAAATACCAGAGAATCGGTCAAGACGTCGAGAGTCAGAGAGTCAGAGAGTCAGAGAGTCAGAGAGTCGAGTCAGGCATAGTGGCCCATGACGTCTGAATCAAAAATTTAGGCGAAAAAAAACCACCAATTAAGGTGGTTTCTTCCAACGTACAAGACGTTGATTTGGTGGAGCCTAGCGGGATCGAACCGCTGACCTCAACACTGCCAGTGTTGCGCTCTCCCAGCTGAGCTAAGGCCCCAAATTCACGTTACTATATATGAAAACCATAGATAACACAAAAGGTTAAATAGTGGTATCCCATAGGGGATTCGAACCCCTGTTACCGCCGTGAAAGGGCGGTGTCCTAGGCCTCTAGACGAATGGGACACTGTTGGCACCTTATACTCTGTACCGAGTGAATACTCGTTAAAGCCAGTAGGCTATCGCTTCAACGCTATCGAATCGTCAACTTGTTAGTCAACCACTCAAAAAGTGGTATCCCATAGGGGATTCGAACCCCTGTTACCGCCGTGAAAGGGCGGTGTCCTAGGCCTCTAGACGAATGGGAC
>NZ_QPQT01000015.1 GCF_003605125.1 Shewanella algidipiscicola | reverse complement strand
TAGGTCTATAAGATGGGTCGTTAGCTCAGTCGGTAGAGCAGTTGGCTTTTAACCAATTGGTCGAAGGTTCGAATCCTTCACGACCCACCACTTTCTCTACAAGTGGCTAAACAAGTAGGCCAATAAGATGGGCCGTTAGCTCAGTCGCTATTTTAGAGTAGAGTTTTAGAATAGAGATAGGGCAGTTGGCTGTTAACCATTGATGGAGGTTAATTTACATTATCATCACTCAGATGGGTCGTTAGCTCAGTCGGTAGAGCAGTTGGCTTTTAACCAATTGGTCGAAGGTTCGAATCCTTCACGACCCACCACTTTCTCCACAAGTAGCTAAATAGTGAGATTGAACAAAAGTTGTTAGCTCAGTCGATGCAGTTAATGCAAAGAGGCTGTTGTCTTTACTTTTTACTCCATATTGGTCGACGGTTTGAATTCTTCACGACCCACTACTTTATCTGAAAATCAGTATTCCTTAGTTCCGTATCATATCTATCTTCTAAATCAAGATCCTAAATCACTAGTGTTTTCTAAGCGCTATTCTTTAAGTTTATGTTTACCTGTAACTTATTGAAATAATATACTATATTTTCAATTTTCATGTACCTGTGACAAATCCCGTCTACATATTTCGATAAAATACATTCATATCAATTCACCAATAGGCAATAATAGTCATGTGTTTTTTGATGTCACTAGAACGACAATTTTTTAGCTTATGGTCTTTAAGGGCTGGCTTAAGCTTCTACGCAGGAATATGTTTGATTTTGATGGTGCATTTGTCGGTAGCTTAAAACCTGAATTAAATAAAAAGGAGGCCTAAGCCTCCTTTTTATTGCTTAATCGATAAAGGATTATCGATTAGCCATAGATAATTACAGTAAATTGTTCTCGCGCACGTACTGTTCAAATTCAGTGCAGCCGCCGATATGAACCTGATCAACAAAGATCTGCGGCACGGTTTCCACTGGTTTTCCAACGGTTTTTTCAAGATCGGCTTTGCTGATCCCTTCTGCATGAATATCTACATACTTGAATTTAAAATCATCACGAGCTTCAACAAGTTGCTCTGATAACTGAACGGCTCTAACGCAGTATGGACAGCCTGGACGGCCAAAAATTACAACAAACATATAAGCTCCTGAAAAAATAATTCGAGACTTTATACCATAGCTGCGAGTCGATTGCATATTCTGTGTCAGGCAAAGCGTTTTTCGGTGTGAAATCGTCCTTGATAGTCGAAAAATCGCTCCAGTAAGTCCCAGCCATTTTTGCCTTTTTTGAGCAGTAATAGATCTGGTGCTCTGAAGGCGTCTCTGGCAGCAATCACCTGTTCAATAGTGGTGAACTTAGGTGGCTTACAACCAGGAGTACGCGTATGTTGGTGCACAAATATGGCGTAAAAGGCCCTAATTTGCGCGGGAGTGTCGAACTTGAAATCGCAATTAAAGTCATTGCCCTCAATATCGAGGTAACGCACCCTAAGTTTATTGTTGTGCGACTCTAATAGCATCTCTTGGCAGCGAAACAGGTGGTGATGCTTTTGTTGTAACACCTCTTTTAAGCGTTTATCAGGATCCACTAGCATGTGATCGCAGTGTTGGCAGATTTTGGCTGCGATATCGTTCTCTTCGCCGCAGTTAGGACAAGATTTTGACCGAAAACGAAAATCACATTGCACCTTGCCTTGTTCAGTCTCGACTACGGCTTGGCATCGACGACCAAAATGCTCAACTAAATCACCATCATGGTCGACTAAGCCCCAGAAGATATTGGCAAAGTGGCACACAGGGCAATGTATTTGTACAGGGACGCTTTTGCTGTTGGGTTTGACTTGGCCAACCTCAGGAAAAAAGAGGTCGAAACCGTTAGCGGCATAGTCAATCACCAAGCAATCAGTTTTCCCCTCACAAATTCGCAGCCCACGCCCAACCATTTGCTGAAATAAGCTCACCGATGCGGTGGGTCGTAAAATGGCAATGAGATCAACATGGGGGGCGTCAAAGCCTGTGGTAAGCACCGCAACATTAACTAAGTATTTTAACTGCCGCAGTTTGAACTGCTCGATGATCCTATCGCGATCTTGTGCTGTTGTCGCTGCCGTGATGAGCCCCGCGGGTTCATCTGTTAATAATGTCATTATCTCCTCGGCATGCCTAATCGTTGCAGCGAAAATAATGGTGCCTTGCTTGTGTTGTGATAACTGCATTATCTGAGTCACGATAGCTTGAGTCGCTCGCCCTGATACATGGAGTAAGGCATTGACCTCTTTTTCACGGTACTCACCACTGTCGCTGGCTTGGAGCTCGCTAAAGTCATATTGAGCGGATAAACCATCAAACAGTTTTGGGGGGGTTAAAAACCCTTGTTTGATTAACGGCCGCATTGGCAGTTCAAAAATACACTGCTCAAAAGCGGGCTTATCATCATTTCCCATTTTACCGTGATAATGGTGACGATAGATCCAGCCAGAGTCGAGCCGATAGGGGGTCGCGGTTAGGCCTAACAGTTTCAATTGAGCATTTTGTGCTCTCAGGTGGGTTAGCAGCTGCTGATATTGGCTATCTTTATCGGCAGTAACACGGTGACATTCGTCGATGATCACCAGTGAATAGGGCTCATTAAACTGTGCCGGATTTTTTACGGCAGATTGAATACTGGCGACAACGGTCTTATTGGCCGTCGATTTTTGTTTTAATCCGGCCGAGTAGATGCTGGCCTCTTGGGTTAATAGGCCAACTTTCTCGGCATTTTGGGCCACTAACTCTTTAACATGGGTGAGGATAAGAACGCGCCCGCGAGCAATGCGCGCTAGCTCGGCTATTACAATACTCTTGCCAGCACCTGTGGGGAGGACTAATACAGCGGCGTCTTGGCATCGCTTAAAATGGCTCACCGCGGCGTCGACGGCTTGCTGTTGATAATCTCGTAATTTCACGCTGTGCTTATGTCGCTATCGCTGAGGCTTCAAAGCCAACAGGATAGCAATGTGCCAAGGTCGAGTCGACCCGCGACGTTCTATAGCTGATAAAAAAGCCCCTCAAGGAGGGGCTAGTTAGGTCAATCATGACTTAGCGTGAAATGGGCCATAGCTGATAACTAAGCTATGGTTATTAACTGCGATTTAAGCGGCTTTCAATTAAGGTATCGATAACCGCAGGATCGGCCAAGGTGGATGAATCACCTAAATTAGTCACTTCGTTAGCCGCAATTTTACGTAAGAAGCGGCGCATGATCTTACCCGAACGTGTCTTAGGTAAGCCGTCAGCCCATTGAATTAAGTCTGGAGTGGCTAAGGCGCCAATCTCTTTACGAACCCACTGACGTAAGGCTTGGCGTAACTCTTCACTGGGCGCTGAGCCTTTAGTGAGTGTCACATAGGCATAAATCCCTTGGCCTTTAATGTCGTGTGGGTAACCCACAACTGCGGCCTCAGCGACTAACTCATGTGCCACGAGCGCGCTCTCCACTTCTGCAGTGCCCAAACGATGACCCGATACGTTGATCACATCATCGACACGCCCCGTTATCCAGTAGTAGCCATCTTCGTCACGACGGGCACCGTCACCGGTAAAATACATGCCGCGGAACGTTTTAAAATAGGTCAAGGCAAAGCGATCGTGGTCACCATAGACAGTGCGCATCTGTCCTGGCCATGAGTCTAGTATCACTAAGTTACCTTCGACAGCGCCGTCGATAATATTTCCCATGTTATCCACTAGCGCAGGCTGTACGCCGAAAAATGGTCGGGTTGCTGAACCTGGTTTAGTGTCGGTCGCGCCCGGCAGCGGGCTGATCAAGATGCCGCCGGTTTCGGTTTGCCACCAAGTGTCGACAATAGGGCAGCGTTCATGACCAATGACTTCATGGTACCAGCGCCATGCCTCTGGGTTAATCGGTTCACCCACAGATCCCATAATGCGCAATGAGCTGCCATCAAATGCGGCAAACTGCTCTTTACCTTCGGCCATCAAGGCACGAATGAGCGTCGGCGCAGTGTAAAGAATATTGACCTTATGGCGGTCAATCATCTCACCGAGTCGAGCTGGGCTTGGGTAGTTTGGTATCCCCTCATGAATAAGCACAGTAGCGCCGTTAGCTAACGGGCCGTAGACCATATAGGAGTGACCGGTGATCCAGCCCACATCTGCGGTACACCAATAGACTTCACCGTCTTTATAGTCAAATACATACTCGTGTGTCATTGAAGCATATACCATGTAACCACCAGTGGTATGTAACACACCTTTTGGGTTACCAGTAGAGCCAGAGGTATAGAGTAAAAACAGGGGATCTTCAGCGCCCATCTCTTCAGGAAGGCAATGCTCAGACGCCGTTTCCATTACCGATTGCCACTTTATATCTCGGCCTTCCACCCAATTAATATCACTGCCAGTGCGCTCATAGACAATCACTTTTTCGACGCAGGTCACATCAGGATGAGACAGGGCTTCATCTATGTTGGCTTTAAGTGGAATGGCTCGTCCGCCGCGAAGTCCTTCATCGGCGGTGACAATCACTTTGGATTTACCGTCAATGACACGTGACGCGATTGAGTCGGGCGAGAAACCGCCAAATACCACAGAGTGCACCGCTCCGATGCGCGCACAGGCTAGCATGACCACAGCCGCTTCGGGCACCATAGGCATATAAACAGTGACCACATCGCCACGACGCACGCCTTGGCCGCGTAGTGCGTTAGCAAATTTACACACTTCTTTATGAAGTTCGCCATAGGTTAGTTGGCGTTGCTCGGCGGCGTCATCGCCTTCCCAGATGATGGCCACTTTATCGGCATTTTGCGCTAGATGACGGTCAAGGCAGTTGGCTGATGCGTTAAGTGTGCCGTCATAAAACCAGTTAATTGACAGGTTATGATCGTCAAAAGAGGTTTTCTTAATTTTAGTGTATGGCTTTATCCAATCGATACGCTGACCATGCTCTCTCCAAAAACCTTCAGGATTAACTACTGATTCCTGATACATTTTTTTATATTGTTCTTCGTTAATGTTGGCGTGGTTAGCGATTTCGCTTGGAACTTTATAGAGAGACTGGTTGCTCATCTGACTTCCTTTAGTATCTTATTGTGCGTGGGCAAAGTATGGATTGCTTCGGCACTTTCACTCCATTAGACCTTGGTCTAGTAAAAAAATATCCTTTAATTTTAATCTGTTGTGATTATATTCTCGCCATAATTACGCTAGTATTTGCTGCAGAATAATTAAAAGAACTGGAAAATCGATGAATCTGACCCTAATTGTCGGTGTTATCGCCATTTTATACGTGTCATTGCTGTTTTTATTGGCTTGGGCGGCAGAGCGTTGGTTTGGTCGTATCACCAAAAAAATGCAGAACTGGATTTACGGCCTCAGCCTAGGGGTCTATTGCTCGTCATGGAGTTTTTTGGGCACTGTGGGCCAGGCCGCGCAAGATATGTGGTCTTTCCTGCCTATTTTTTTAGGGCCAATTTTGGTGTTTACCTTAGGCTTTGGCCTATTGCGTAAGATGGTGATTGTCTCCAAGGCGCAAAATATTACCTCAGTGGCCGATTTTATTGCCGCCCGTTATGGCAAGTCGCAAACCATTGCCGCTATCGTCACCCTGATTGCCTTGTTCGGCATCATGCCCTATATCGCGCTGCAGTTAAAAGCGATGGTGTTTAGCTTAAACCTGTTCCAACCTGAAGATGCACTTTATGATGGCGCCGGGGTGTCGTTAATTGTCACCGTGCTGTTGGCCATTTTTGCCATTTTATTTGGCACCCGTAAGCTGGACGCTACCGAACATAACCCAGGGCTCATGGTGGCAATTGCCTTTGAGTCGCTGGTTAAACTTGGCGCCTTCTTATTAGTGGGGGTGGTGATTAGCTTCGGTTTTTTTGATGGTTTTACCGATATTTGGCAACAAGCTAAGACCGCCGATTTGATCTATCATCCTAACCTGCGTATCGAGCAGATGATGCCGCAACTCGTGGTTGGCATGGCGGCTTTTTTATGTATGCCGCGCCAATTTCACGTGATGATGGTCGAATGTGCCGATGAAAAAACCTTGCTCAAAGCGCGGTGGTTGTTTCCATTATATTTAGTGTTATTTGGCCTGTTTGTCGGGCCGTTGGCGTTGGCTGGCAAGTTAGTGTTGGGCGACAGTGTCTCTGCCGATACTTATGTGATTAATTTACCACTGGTGCTCGAGCAACCGATTGTCGCAGTCATTGCTCTATTAGGCACCTTATCGGCGGCTACTGGTATGTTGATTGTCGCTGTGGTGACCATCAGCGTGATGGTGAGTAACGAATGGCTCGTGCCGCTATTATTACGTTCGGGTAAAATTCGACAAAAAAACTTCAGTCAATTTTCTCAGTTTTTACTCAATGCACGGCGTATCGCCATTATCTTTATTTTATTGCTCGGTTATTGTAGTTACTTAGCCTTGATGGACAGTGACTCATTATCGGCACTTGGGATGTTGTCCTTTGGCGCCTTTGCTCAGCTCGGCCCTGCGCTTATTGGGGGGATGTATTGGAAGCACGGTAATCGCAGTGGGGTTTACTTGGGCTTAATCGTCGGCTTTGGCTTGTGGTGCTATATTTTGTTGCAAGGTATGGGTGGGGTTGATGGGGTCTTTAGTGGTGACTTTGCCCTGCTCGAATCGATCAATCCTAATGACCGCGATGTGCTGACCGCCTTGCTGGCAAACTTAGCGTGTTATGTGCTTGGATCTATCTGGTTTAGAGCTGGCGTCGCGGAGCGTATTCAAGCCAGTGCATTTGTGACTCCCGGTCAACTTAAAAATAGTACGGGGCGCAAAGCTTCTCCTATCTCACAGCAAGATTTGTTGATTTTGGCTAGTCGCTTTGTCAGTCCCACTCGCGCGTATGAGAGTTTTTCGCGTTTTTCTGAAACGGCGGTGCGCAGTGACAGTTGGCATAAGGTTGCCTCTCCCGAGTTGATTGCCCACACCGAACATATGTTGGCGGGCGTCTTGGGTGGCTCGAGTGCATCGTTGGTGATGGATTCGGTACTGCAAGGGCGCGACTTGGCCCTCGATGAGGTGTTTAGTCTCGTCGATGATGCCTCGTCAAAAATCATTTTAAGCCAAGATATGTTACGCGGGGCCATCGAACATGCCTATGAAGGGATGAGCGTGGTTGATAAAGAGCTTAATTTGGTGGCATGGAACTACAAATATGCCGAGTTGTATGATTACCCTGCAGACTTTTTACAGCAGGGCATGCCAATCGCCGATGTGGTGCGCTTTAATGCCGAGCGAGGTTTTTGCGGCGAGGGCGATATTGAGTCGCAAGTGGCCAAACGGGTACAACATATGCGCAATGGGACAGCGCATGTGTCTGAGCGTGAGCGTAAAGACGGTAAAGTCATTAAAATTCAGGGCAACCCAATGCCCAGCGGCGGCTTTGTGATGACTTTTACCGATATTACCCAATATCGAGCGCAGGCCAAGGCGCTGCAAGAGGTAAACGAAACGCTCGAAGCACGGGTCAACGAGCGAACCTACGAGTTGGCAATGCTTAATAGCCAGTTGCTCGAGGCTAAGGCGCAAGAGGAAAACGCCAATGCATCGAAAAGCCGCTTTTTGGCGGCGGTGGGTCATGATCTCATGCAGCCATTAAACGCGGCGCGCCTGTTTACCGCTTCGCTGGCTCAGTATCCTAATTTGGATCATGAGGGGCGCACCACACTGTCCCATGTTAATAGCTCGCTTAAAATAGCGGGTGAGTTGCTTACCGATCTACTGGATATTTCCAAGTTGGATTCGGGCATGGTGGATGTCAAGTTACGCGATTTTTCTGTGTCTGAATTACTCGAAGGATTGGCGGTGGAGTTTGACGCCATGGCCAAAGATTATTCGATACAGTTTGCCATGGTCCCCAGTAGTGCCATCATTCATTCTGATTTGAGCCTGTTACGCCGTGTATTACAAAACTTTTTAACCAATGCTTACCGTTATGCTAAGGGGAATCGCGTGTTGTTTGGTTGTCGTCACCGGCCCGGCGGACTCGAGATACAAGTGATCGATACCGGTTGTGGTATTGATGACAATGAGCTGAGTGAAATTTTTAAAGAATTTAAACGACTCGATAATCCTCAGAGCAACAGCGTCAGTGGCTTAGGTTTGGGTCTCGCGATTGCCGATAGAATTGCGCGAGTGCTCGAACATGATATCAAGGTGGTATCTACATTGGGCCAAGGCTCGATGTTTTCGATAACCGTGCCGTTAGGTGATGCCACCCATGTGGCTGCCCCTAAACGTTCTAATTTGATCATGCAGCCATTGGCAGGAGTAAAAGTACTGTGTATCGACAACGAAGAGGCGATTTTAGCTGGGCTGGAAAGTTTACTGAGTCGTTGGCAATGTGAAGTCATTTGCGCCAGCGATCTGGCCGATGCCCGTATTAAGCTAGGCCTTAAGGGGGTGGCTCCGGATATCGTCTTAGCGGATTATCACTTAGATAACGACCAAAATGGGGTCGATGCCATGGATGGGATCCGTGCTTTATATGGTGAGCACTTGCCGGGGATTTTGATCACCGCCAATACTCGCAAAGAGATAGTCGACGACGTGCAGCTGCGTGGCTATCACTACATGGCAAAGATGATAAAACCCGCAGCGCTGCGAGCGCTGATCTCGAGTTTAGTCAAATAGCTGACTGGTATTATTTGTTTGGTACCAAGTTCGTTATGAAAAATAGGAGCCTCGTTTGAATCACGTAATATGTGATGGCAAGTCCATCATCCCTAGTAAGATTGTTTGTGTGGGTCGTAATTATGCCGAGCATATTGCCGAACTTAATAATGAGGTTCCCGAGCAGATGGTGTTATTTGTTAAACCTAATTCGGCGATATCCTCGGTGCTGAGAAGTTATCATCAAGAACCGCTGCACTATGAAGCTGAACTCTGCTTTATGGTGGCAGGTGGCGGTTTTTCCGCCGTGGGGCTGGGGCTTGATCTCACTAAAAGGCAATTGCAAAGTGAGTTAAAAGCAAAAGGCTTACCTTGGGAGCGTGCCAAGGGATTCGATGGCTCGGCGCTATTTAGTGAGTTCGTGAGTATTGCCCCAAATAGCCAACAACTTACCTTTAGCCTGCATGTGGATGGGACACTGCGTCAACAAGGTGATATTGGTTTGATGCTGCATAAACCCGATATCATCTATCGAGAAATAAGCGAGTTTATGACGCTTAATGATGGCGATATTGTGATGACAGGTACGCCCAAAGGTGTTGGGGTGATTAACGCTGAAGAGGTGTTCACGCTACAACTGCAATCTGAAGGCTGTACCCGTATTGAGTGTCGTTGGCAGGCTCAATAACCTTTTTTGATTCTGTCTTAGCTTGATGATTTTATAACTCTTATCTTAAATAACGCATCTCATTTTAACGATGCGTTTGATTCATTTCTTTGTTGTTGACCCGTGTTTGAACTTCTATATACTCAAATAACACACACCTTTGTAAAAAATATAAAACAAAGCTTTAACCGAGCAACTTAGGGAGCCTTCATGTCATTAGCGCGCTGTAATTCCTACTATAACGCCACCATAAACCAAGAAACCGATTATCAATCATTACAAGGCGAACTCGATGTTGATGTCGTCATTATTGGTGGCGGTTTTACTGGCGTTGCCACCGCAGTTGAGTTGTCGGAGCAAGGCTACAAAGTCGCCATTGTTGAGGCAAATAAAATCGGTTGGGGCGCAACCGGGCGTAATGGTGGCCAGGTCACTGGCAGCTTATCTGGCGACGCGGCGATGACGAAGCAGCTGCGCAATCAAATTGGCAGTGAAGCGGAGGATTTTGTGTGGAACCTGCGCTGGCGTGGTCACGAGATCATTAAAAACCGGGTAGCTAAATATGGTATCGATTGTGATTTGAAGTTTGGTCATCTGCATACCGCCTATAAGCCCGCCCACATGAGCGAGATGCAGGCGACCTTTGATGAAGGTGTGTGCCGCGGCATGGGCGATGAGCTTAAACTGTTATCAAAAGCCGATATTCCCGAGTACCTCGACACGCCGCTGTATCATGGGGGGGTACTTAATAAGCGCAATATGCATCTGCATTCGGTCAATCTGTGTATTGGTGAGGCGAGAGCGGCCGAGGCTAATGGTGCACTGATCTTTGAGCACTCAGCTGTGTTGGATATTATTGACGGCGATCGGCCCGTGGTGAAAACGGCACAGGGGCAAATTACAGCCAATAGCGTGGTCTTGGCGGGTAATGCTTATCATAAATTGGCGCGTAAAAAATTAAGTGGCTTGTTGTTTCCTGCCTCCCTAGGTAACTGCGCCACGATTAAGCTTGATCCCGCACTTGCTAAGCAACTCAACCCTCACGACTTAGCCGTGTATGACAGCCGTTTTGTACTCGATTACTACCGCATGACCGCCGATAACCGCTTAATGTTTGGTGGTGGTACCAATTATTCTGGTCGCGATTCAAAAGATGTGGCGGCAGAGCTTCGCCCGGCGCTTGAGCGCACCTTCCCGCAGCTTAAGGGGGTTGAAATTGAGTTTGATTGGACCGGTATGGCGGGTATTGTGGTCAACCGCATTCCCCAGCTAGGTAAAGTGTCTAACAATGTATTTTACTGCCAAGGTTATTCTGGTCATGGCGTGGCGACCTCGCACATCATGGGCGAGATCATGGCTGCTGCTGTGATTGGTCAACACAAAGAGTTTGATCTATTTGCCAATATGAAACAGATCCGTTTACCCGTCGGCGAGTGGTTGGGTAATCAAGGTATGGCAATCGGCATGCTGTACTATCGCATGATGGAGAATTTCCGCTAACTCAGTGCGAATTTCACTCTTTAGAATGTTGCTTCATCGCTCTGTGGGTAAAGCATATTATGGTTTAGGTGTACATTAACCTAATAGGTCATAACATGCTTACCCCATGACGCTTGTAAAGCTTCTTGCATAAGGTGTCGTGTTAAAAACGATTACATGTGATAAATAAGATTAATATTAATACTATCACCTTCAAAATTAACACCGTCAAAAGTAAAACTGTCATCGAATAATCTTAACCACTCAATTTGCAGTTCTAATGGTGAGCCATTATTAATGCCCATACCTACACCAAACTGTAAGACACTTTCTGTTTGTGAGGCATCAGCAATGGCGCCTTTGACACTGCCATAGCCCACGAGTCCATATATATTAAAGTGCTCATGTACCGGTAACATTCCTTTTGCTAATAGGCTTAAACTGTTTTCGACTTCAACGCTAACGCCCATAAATTCATAGTCATCAATATTGGCGTAGCCTCTAAATTCAACGCCAAAATTACGATGAAATTGATAGCCCACGATCCCGCCTAGTAATCCATTGTCGAACGAGTCTGAACCGACACCGACTACATCAACATTGGTATCGATATAGGCATACCCTAAACCAATATAACCACGTTGAATGTAATCGTCGTTAGCGTGAGCTGTTAAGCAGATGAGAGAAAGCAGTAGTGTTTTATATCCATTATGTATATTCATTTTTCCATCCTAGAAAATGTTTAAACTCAAATACTAGCTTTGTTCAATTATGATGAAGCTCCAATTGATATTCGTTTAATGTGAAATATGTCACATGGTTGGCGTGGGAAATTCGGCTCCTATAGATTCGACTTGTATGAGTTCATTGTGTTGATCTGTCATAAATCATTAAATACCAATCAACTTGTAGCCATTACATCAAGCCATCTCAATCGTGATGGCTTGATTCGCTTATATCATCAATTGCTGCTGGTGGTTGTGATGATAGGGATATTGAGTAATGTAGCATCGAAACCACAAGCGTTGGATAATGTCACTGTGAGGTATCCTGTGGCATCCATTTTTTCCCCCTGGATGATTACGCCGTATGTTTGGCCACCTAAAGCCGATGTATTAGGCCAAATAAAGCTATTTTGGCTAACGAATTCACCAATGGTGCTAGTGAACTTGACTATGGTGCCAGCAGGCATTTGATTACCTAAACTGTTCGTAATATTTAGTGTGATCTGCCCAGACTTATCATCGACTATATCCAGTGTTTGATTGCCATCATCGTTGCCATCGCTGTCGGTAATGGTAAGGTTATTATATTGAGCTACATCTGTAGACATAATGATGACGACTTCATCTCTGATGTTGATAGATTTTGATGTGTTTACGCCATCTGCGCAGCCTATATGGGGTGGAAGCGCGCATAATACACCGTTATAAACGCCATCGCGTTTGGTATGTTCGCCATCATTGTTTAAGTCAAATAACTCCTCTAACGCATCGGGATCATATTTACCATTTTCGTTATAGTCGGTGAAAGCCTCATCCATGTCGAAGATGCGATTATCAATCCCAGTTGTCCAATAGGCATTAAATTCAGCAAGATCAAAGCGGCCATTACCATTGGTATCGGCGAAAGACTCTTCACCTATGGCTGTAGCGGTAATGGTTGAGCGGCCGTCACTGGGGATAGGATTTAAGTGCCTCCACTCGACGCTGCATTGTCCATCAACCGTAAAGCAAGTACCGTCGATAGCCCCTCCTTCCGTGGTGAATATCACTGCCGTACCATCGGCGGGAAAATTATTGAAAGCATCGGCCAATGCTGCTGTGATTTCGACACTTTCACAGGTGCCTGGGTTAAAGGTATTAGGCCGTAGGGTAAAACTATTTTGATCCGGTATCCCTGTAGAAATCACAAGTTTGCTAGATTGTGTGATAAGTTCACTATTATCTATTTCGCTATCCGCCTGTGCAAGCACCCTTACCGATGTGGCGACTGAGCCTGAGTTAACGACAGTTTTGACGAATCCCTTTGCATCACTAACGGCTTCGTCATTACTTAAAAAAAGATTACCCATTTCGGTATTTAACCTGAAACGCACCGACTTGTTAGCGACAGGTTTACCTGTTATATCGAATACCTGAAAAGTCACAGTTGATGTTTCTTGCCCACCAGTGGTTTTAATGGCGATTAATTCGGGTTGTGCATCAATAAAGCGGATACTTCCTGCTGCTGCGGGTTGAATCATGACCGTTGCCGAGGCCGTCAGAACTTGACTGCCTGTATTAACTACCACATTGATCTTATCTTGGCCTGAGCAGCCATTTGCGGTATAGGTACTGCTAGCCTGTCCATTAACCAGTGTCACTGGGGAGTCTAACTGTGCTAATGGTGTCGATGCGTTGCTACAATTTGATGTGAATAATACTTCAGCGGGTTCGTTAAAAGGTTGTCCATCTTCATTTAGCACCATGACTGATACATTGGTAGTCCCTCCTGCTGAAAGGGTATTAGTGCCTAATGCTGCAATTCCAGCTTGTAGTGGATCGCCGCTGCCCATGGTGAGGTTGGTGGCGCCGATAACGATAATCGCCGTGTCTTCTTCGCCACTAACAAGCGATGCCGTTACTGTACCTGCGCCAAGCTCAGTCCCTGAAAATATATCAACGCTGGCTTGATACATATCATTGGTGACTGCCGTTTTAATAGGAATTTCGCCGATGGTACTATTAAATGTCACAATAACGGGCTCGTTAATGCCATTTATTGTCGCGATTAATCTTGCTGAAGAAACAGAGGTTATTGACGATAGTGGCTTACCGGTGGCATCAACGATAGTTAGGGTTACTTCATATTCCGACTGAGGATCCGTTACTGTGTCATTGTTACCTGCGAGTAAATCACACGGTACATTGTTAGGGCAAACTGGGGTTGCATTATCATCACCGCCACCACAAGCTATGAGCAGCATGGTACATACCAGTGCAATAAGTATTTTGTGTAGTGTGGGCATATTAATCTCCATATCAAGGTAAGTACATCCAAGTGAGCCACTATTATGTATAGGTGATACTCAGCAATTTTTCATGAAGAGTGAAAAATATATCTTTTATTTCAGGAATTGCTAACGCACTTCATGGCTGGTTTTTTTACTTGATAGGTGACGATAGGTCATTTAGGCAATAATAAGACATACCAATTTGATAAAAGGTGAATAACCCTGCCGCTTTCAGTTTCTGGCTTGGAGATGAAGAGTCTCCTTAATGGTGAGAGGTGTGATTTATTAGCGCATGATGGAGTTTTCGCCAATGGACACATGAACTTGCTGGTGGAATATTTTTTAGCGAGCGAGTGGTAGTACAAGTTTAACGGTAAGGATTTAATGGTGATCTTGAATGCAAATATCCTTTTATTGTGTGTTAGCTCAACTATTTCAAAATCTTAGTGAACTAATACCCTTAATTGAATGCCTTATTTAGCAAATGAAATCCAGAATTAAAAAAATGAAAAAATCAGCGTTACTCTCTCTATTAATGTTTACGGGATTTACCCATGCTGACATTACCCCGCTACCAGAGTTAAATGAGATCAAAGATTATCAGCAGCTCAACCCTAAGATCTTAACCGCTGGTTTACCGACAGAAACACAATTTAATACTTTGAGTAAAGCTGGTGTACAGTTGGTGATTAATTTGATGCCTAATGAACAAAAGGATGCTCACGCGAATGAAGCCAAATTGGTTACCGATGCGGGTATGGAATATGTCTACATTCCTGTCGATTGGATGAACCCCAAGGTTGAGACGGTAGAGGCTTTCTTCGAGGTGATGGATAAGCACCGTGATAAAGAGATCATTATCCACTGTATGGCTAATTATCGAGCATCTGCTTTTGCCTATCTGGATCAGTTACGTATTGGTAATAAGGTCTCTATGGAGGACACTATGGTGGAATGGGGCGATCTGCAGCAAAGTTTGCAAAAGCATACTCAATGGGCAGAACTAATCGAACAGGTGAAAGCTAAGTACAGTCTCTAACTCTTACTGCTTCTTCTATGTACTTATCTTAAGTGCAGTGACTAAGGACCAATTGTCTGTTCTCAGTTTAACTAGAAATATCTATGCCCAATCACTCAGGTTATTGGGCATACTAGTTCAGTGATGTGTATCTTTAATCCGTGTGACAATTAAGACACTCATACTAAGCTCAAACATGCGATTTATGGGTTAATGTAGACAACGCATAAACCAAGATATAGCACATCATCTGCTTCGCTTTGAGCGCATGAGCTATTCATAGAACAGTGAAAAACAAAATAAAATAAAACAAACACCCACCCCCCAAAATTCTAACAAGGCGCTCTGTCAGGGGAGTTGTTCTGCCAAAAAATCTACCATTAACCGCACCTTAGGCGAAAGATGACGGTTTTGCGGGTAGAGCGCCCACACACCTTCGTTGGGTTCTTGGTAGGCGGTTAACAGTGGTATTAAGGTGCCAGCCTCGAGATCTTGGCTAATGTAATAGTTGGGCAGTTGTGCTATGCCTATTCCCTTAAGCGCAGCATCACGCAGGCCGTGACCTGTGTTGCATCGCAACCGGCCATTAATCTTTACCTGTCTCTCTCGGCCTTGGTCGATAAAGCGCCAGTAATCATAGTTGCCGATTAAACAGTTGTGCTGACTCAACTCCGACAGGCTATGGGGTTCGCCATAGCGTTTTAGGTAAGCGGGGGAGGCGCAAACAAAGTTTTTTCGCTGACTGATACGTTTGGCCATTAAGCTTGAGTCGGCTAGCTTGCCGATACGAATGGCTAAATCTATCCCCGCATCGATTAAGTTAACCTGGCGATTGGTCAGTTCGACATCCATCTCGACACTGGGGTAGTTGAGCATAAAGTCATTGACGATAGGCAGAATATATTTTTCACCGTAAGCAACTGGAGCGGTCAGTTTAAGGCAACCTTGAGGCGTACCTTTTAAGCTGCTTAGTGCACGTTCGGCTTCATCTAAAGCGTCGAGTACCTGTCGGCAATGTTGATAGTAGAGCATCCCTTCTTCGGTGAGTGACACTTTACGGGTGGTGCGGTAGAGCAATTTGGTGTCGAGTCTGTGTTCGATGGCGCTGATCTGCCTGCTGACTTGGGCGGTAGAGATCCCTAGGCGCTTAGCTGCGGCGGTAAAGCTTTCAGTTTCGGCCACGGCGACAAATTCGCTGACCCCTTCCCAAGGTTGCATTATTACTATCTCGTAAAAATCATTTGTTGATTTGCTAGATTATCATTGCTCAAGAAATAAATACAATGGTTGCCATTGTAAGGCCAGTCATAAACTGGTTCGATTGTCATACCCGTTGCGAAGAAAGCAACTAAATTGTATGTGGCGCATCCACATCATCCAAGGGAGTTATTACTATGTCAGATAAGTTTATTAAGTCGAAAGCGGCCATCGCTTGGGGACCGGGTCAACCTTTGTCAGTTGAAGAGGTGGATGTGATGTTACCTAAGGCGGGTGAAGTCTTAGTTAAGATTGTGGCGACTGGCGTGTGTCATACCGATGCATTTACGCTATCGGGGGATGATCCTGAAGGGGTATTTCCGGCGATTTTAGGCCATGAAGGTGGCGGCATCGTTGAGATGGTTGGCGAAGGTGTCACCAGCGTTAAAGTGGGCGACCATGTTATTCCGCTTTATACCCCAGAGTGTGGTGAGTGTAAGTTTTGTAAGTCGGGCAAAACCAACCTGTGTCAAAAAATCCGAGAAACTCAAGGTAAAGGCTTAATGCCAGATGGCACCACGCGTTTTTATAAAGATGGCGAGCCTATTTTCCATTATATGGGGTGCTCTACTTTCTCTGAATATACCGTATTACCAGAGATCTCATTGGCTAAAGTGAACCCTGAAGCGCCGCTCGAAGAGGTGTGTTTACTCGGCTGTGGTGTGACAACCGGTATGGGGGCAGTGCTTAACACTGCCAAAGTAGAGCCGGGTGCGAGCGTGGCGATTTTTGGTATTGGTGGCATAGGTTTGTCGGCGATTATCGGCGCAACCATGGCTGGCGCTTCACGTATTATCGCTATCGATATTAATGACAGTAAGTTTGAGTTGGCACGTCAACTGGGCGCGACAGATTGCATTAATCCTAAAGAATATGACAAGCCTATCCAAGAGGTAATTGTTGAGCTAACCGATGGCGGCGTTGATTACTCCTTTGAGTGTATCGGTAATGTCGATGTGATGCGCTCAGCGTTAGAGTGTTGTCATAAAGGCTGGGGCGAATCTGTCATTATTGGCGTTGCTGGTGCAGGGCAAGAGATTTCGACTCGCCCGTTCCAATTAGTGACCGGCCGTGTATGGCGTGGCAGCGCGTTTGGCGGTGTAAAAGGGCGCTCTGAACTACCAGAAATCGTTGAAAAATACCTCCGTGGCGAGTTCAAGTTAAGTGACTTTATTACTCACACCATGCCACTTGAAGAGATTAACAATGCCTTTGATTTGATGCATGAAGGTAAGAGTATCCGCTCTGTGGTGCATTTCGATAAATAGTGGCAAAGCATAAACGGATTAGCAAAAACTAACTAGCATCAATCTACTGTGTAGCGCAGGTGAGCGCTTTTGCCTGCGCTACACAGGGTGAGGATAAATGATGACCATAGAAAATATTAGCAGTAATAAGAGTTTTGAGGGTTGGCATAAACAGTATCAACATCAATCCTCTAGCCTTAATTGTGCGATGCGTTTTGCGATTTACTTGCCGCCTCAGGCCAGCGAACAAAAAGTGCCAGTACTTTATTGGCTATCAGGCTTGACCTGCACTGATGAAAACTTCATGCAAAAGGCAGGCGCAATGCGCATGGCAGCAGAGCTTGGGGTGGCGATTGTCGCGCCAGATACCAGCCCTCGGGGCGTTGGGGTTGCCGATGCTGCCGATGGCAGTTATGACTTAGGCCTAGGGGCAGGGTTTTACCTTAATGCCACGCAAGCGCCGTGGAAGTCGCATTATCATATGTATGATTATGTGGTTAATGAATTACCTGAGTTAATCGAGCAGCATTTTCCAGTTAATACCAAACGCGCGATTGCGGGTCACTCAATGGGCGGGCATGGTGCGTTAACGATTGGTTTGCGTAACCCTGAGCGTTATCAGTCAATTTCAGCATTTAGTCCGATAGTGAATCCCATTAATTGTCCATGGGGACAAAAGGCTTTTGAGCACTATTTGGGGAAAAATCGCGATGAGTGGTTGCAGTATGATGCGTGTGAACTGCTTAAAAATACCAAGGCAAAGTTACCGATTCTGGTTGATCAAGGGACTAGCGACAGCTTCCTCGATGAGCAATTAAAACCGCAGGCGCTAATCGATGTGGCCAGTGCTCAGCAGTATCCGTTAACTTTGCGCATGCAAGCAGGTTATGATCATAGCTATTACTTCATCGCGAGCTTTATTGAGGCGCACTTGAAGTTTCATTTTAAGCATTTGACGGCCTAATCTGTGCGGTTTAAGCCTATCACCATGGCGCTTGAACCTAAGTTATTTGCTTAAGGTTTTTACACGACAGTTTGCAAGCCTATCGAGTCGATAAGCAACTAAGCCGAACATCTGTTCGGCTTAGTTGTTGAATTGGCATAGTGCCATTAGCCAAGAACTATTAGCTAGCCAAGAACCATGAATCGAGTCGCCACTATTTCACAGGGCGGCTATTAAGCTCAGATTGAGAGTGAGAACAGCGATTTAGGGCAGTGCTGCTTGATATTGATGGTAAACCAAGGGTCAACATCAGCGCTCGTTTCTCTGCAGTTTTCTTACACTATATCTCGACGCGATCCATCTCCAGCTGTTGCAACGAAATCACCGCTTGGGTGCGATTTCTGACCCCGAGTTTTCTGAAAATAGCGGTGGCATGCGCTTTAATGGTCGCTTCAGACACCCCTAAATCATAGGCAATTTGCTTATTTAACAGCCCTTCGGCAAACATCTGCAATACCTTATATTGCTGCGGTGTTAAGTCGGCCAGTTTGGCAGCCATTTGATCGGTTGCATCTTCATTAATTTGCTGTAGCTCAATATTGTCTGGCAGCCAGATATCACCATACAACACTGTAGTGAGGGCTTCAGCGAGGGTTTCCATGGAGGCTGATTTAGGGATAAAGCCCGCACTTCCGTAATGCACTGCGCGGCTAATCGTCATGGCATCTTCATGGGCTGAAATCACCGCGACGGGCAGCTCTGGGAAGTGAGTGCGCAGATGGATCAGGGTGGAGTAACCATGGGAGCCAGGCATTTGTAAGTCCAGCAGTACAATGTCGTAGGCTCTAGTACTCGTTTCTAATAGCTGTTGTAAGGCGTCAGCACTGTCGGCTTCAAACCAATTGGTTTGCGTAAAGGCGCCACTCAATGCTTGTCGCAAGGCATTACGAAATAGAGGGTGATCATCGGCGATGATAATGTTCAAATTTTCTAGCTTCATTGCTTTTTGATTATCTTTGTTGCATTTGAAGGTGAATTCAATGTAACAGATAACCTGCGTATTATTCTATGGATTTTATGCTGAAGATGTTGGTTTTTTGTTTAATTATTCTATTTATTAGACTTTTGTCTAGTATGATGTGGCAGTATTAATGCCAAAATAGGGGCAAAATATGATAGAGGTGCTAATTATTTACACCTCTATAGGCTATTATCGTTTAAGTGTGCGGCGGCCAAACTTGGGTAGGTTTTCTATCATCATCGACCGCAACGAACGTAAATACGCCACGAATCGCGTGCTCACGCAAATCTTGATACATATCTTCGACAAAAATATTCACTTCCACCTTTAATGAGGTGTTACCCACATGGATCACCTTGGCAATGATTTCGGCTAAGGTACCAGCGGGGATCGCTTTATTAAAGTCGATTCTGTCAGAGCTGACCGTGACCAGAGGTTTACGGCAAAAACGCGTCGCCGCGATAAATGCAGTTTCATCCATCCACGCCAACGCTTCGCCACCAAACAGGGTGTTGTGGTGGTTGGTGATTGACGGAAAAATCGCTTTGATGACACGGGCTTCAGATTGTTCAATTCGAGCTAACATCGCCTCAGAATAAGGCGATTGAGTGTGAGTTAGGGGCATACGGCAACCTTGAGGTTATGCAGAAAAAATCCACTGTCACGTAATCGAGTTACGCGGCGAGTGGTTGTTGGTGTTTAAGTTCATCCAGTGAAGGTAAAAAAGGCTTCATGCTTGAAGCCTTTATCGGGGTAAAACTGGGGCATTATTGTTAAGACGTGGAGGGGTTAGGCACTTGCCAACTTGTTCATCCGTGCACGTGCCGCTTTTGCTAAGTCACGTAGTAACTGCTCGGAGTCTTGCCAGTTAAGGCAGGCATCTGTAATGCTTTTGCCATAACACAGTGGTTGATCTGGGATCACTTTTTGGCTGCCTTCTTCAATAAAGCTTTCAGCCATAATGCCCGCAATGGCGGTAGAGCCTTGCTCTAGTTGCGAAATAATATCTTTAGCAACAACCAATTGTTGTAAATGTTGTTTTTGACTATTGCCGTGGCTGAAGTCAATCACCATGCGGTGTGATAACCCAACACTCGCCAGTTGTTTGGCTGCGGCATTGACGTCTTCGGCATGGTAGTTTGGTTGCTTACCACCGCGTAAAATAATGTGTCCAAATGGATTACCGCTAGTACGGTATACCGCCATGGCGCCATCTTTATCGGGCGAGTAGAAGATATGCGGCTCTTTTGCGGCGCGCACTGCGTCGATCGCGATATTGATGTTACCGTCTGTACCGTTTTTAAAGCCAACAGGGCAAGAGAGTGCCGAGGCCATCTCACGGTGAATTTGGCTTTCGGTGGTGCGAGCACCCACAGCGCCCCAAGTGATAAGGTCAGCTATGTATTGGCCGTTAACCATGTCTAAAAATTCGGTGGCGATAGGCAATTTAAGTTCGGTGATCTGTTGTAGCAGATGACGCGCAAGGCGTAGGCCTTTATTGGCGTTAAAGCTACCGTCGAGATCGGGGTCTGAAATCAGTCCTTTCCAACCGACGGTGGTGCGCGGCTTTTCAAAATAAACGCGCATCAGGATGCAGAGATCATCTTTTAATTCTTGATGCATCACGGCGAGACGCTTAGCGTAGTCAATAGCGGCATCAGTATCGTGAATAGAGCAAGGGCCGATGATCACTAGCAGTCGCTGATCTTCTCCGGTGAGAATCGCTTCGACTTCACGTCGTTGTTGTACAAGGTAGTCGGCAGCGTCTTGAGTCAGCGGATATTCAGATGCGAGTTTAGCAGGTGAAATGGCTTTACATAATAATGTGGTGCGTAGTTCGTCTGTTTTAGTGGTCATTCAATATACCGAGCGTTTGTCTTGGCATTTCGCCTTATTGTCTCGGATTATAACTAATAGTTGCAGGCTGCACAGTGCCTAAATCATGAAAATATTCGCTAATTGTCGGCAAGTGTGCAGTGCAATTGATAAAATCGCCCATTTCTACTGGATAAAATCCAGCTTGATGGTGCTTATTTAAAACATATGTCGTTCCAGTCCGGTGAGCTCTAAGATCTTAGTCGCAATCTCTTCAACCGAATGATTGGTGGTGTTAACAAAGGGGATGCGCTCACGTTTGTACATCATCTCTACCTCTTTTACTTCGATACGGCATTGCCTTAATGAGGAGTAACGACTGTTTTCCATCCGGCTTTGGCGGATCTCATGTAAACGCACCGGATCTATGGTTAGACCAAATAGTTTGTGCTTATTCTTTTTGAGGATCTCTGGCAGCTTTAGGTTATCCATATCATCTTCGATAAACGGGTAGTTAGCCGCCTTGATACCAAACTGCATCGACAGGTAAAGGCTACTGGGGGTTTTGCCGCAGCGCGATACACCTAACAACACAATGTCGGCTTTGTCGATATGTTTTAGGGTTTGGCCGTCATCGTTTTCCATGGCGAAATTAATGGCGTCGATGCGAGCTTCATAACTGTGGTTGGCTTTACCGTGAGTACGATGTAGCACAGGACTTGCCTTGATGCCCAATTGTTCTTCGAGTGGGGCGACGAAGGTATTCAAAAAATCATAATCGATACATTCGCTACTGTAGATGATGTCACGAATTTCAGCTTTGACGATAGAATGGAACACAAGTGGTCGTTCGCCTGTTGTAATAAAACAATCATTTATTTGCTTCTTAACCGCCTGTGCTTTTTGAATGGTCTCCACAAACGGAATTGTAAGTGCTTCAAACTCCACTGGAAATTGCGACAAAACCGCATGGCCAAACACTTCGGCTGTGATCGCCGTCCCATCTGATATATAAAAGACTTTACGTGACATTTTGACCTCTTGTAGTAATTAAATTACAAATAAAATTATACATTTACGCTGCTTGCTGTGGAGTGTAAACTGCCGCTGCCCTCGTGTGAAAGGGCCACACTGAAATAAACTTGCGGAGATAGAACTGTGCAGCAATATGTACTCTGGTATCAAGAATTAGGCATGGGTGATGTCAACAAGGTTGGCGGTAAAAACGCCTCACTTGGAGAGATGATCAGCAATCTAGCAAATGCAGGTGTTCAAGTGCCTGGTGGCTTTGCGACCACCTCTTTTGCGTTCAATGAATTTCTTGAACAAAGCGGACTTAACCAGAAGATATACGACACTCTAGATTCTCTAGATGTAGATGACGTGAATGCACTCGCTACAGCCGGTGCACAGATCAGACAGTGGGTTATCGACACCCCATTCCATAGCGAATTTGAGCAGGTTGTACGTGAATCGTACGACAAGCTTTCCTCAGAAACCAAAGACGCGTCTTTCGCCGTTCGCTCTTCAGCGACAGCCGAAGATATGCCAGATGCTTCATTTGCCGGCCAGCAAGAGACTTTCCTTAATGTTAAGGGATATGAATCAGTACTGGTAGCGATTAAGCACGTTTTTGCTTCACTGTTTAACGACCGAGCTATCTCATACCGTGTACATCAAGGTTACGATCATAAAGGCGTAGCACTTTCAGCCGGTGTACAGCGTATGGTTCGCTCCGATACTGCTGCATCAGGTGTGATGTTTACCATGGATACCGAGTCGGGTAACAATGATGTGGTATTTATTACATCATCATTTGGCCTAGGTGAAATGGTCGTACAAGGTGCGGTGAACCCAGATGAGTTTTACGTACACAAGCCAAGTTTAACTGCCGGTCACAAGGCGGTTGTTCGTCGTAATATCGGCAGCAAGCTTATTCAGATGGTTTACTCTGATGACTTAAGTCACGGTAAACAAGTTAAGATTGAAGATGTGGCTGCTGATAAGCGTCGTCAATTCTCTATCAATGACGAAGAAGTGATGGAACTTGCTAAGCAAGCCATGGTCATCGAGCAGCACTACGGTCGTCCAATGGATATCGAGTGGGCAAAAGATGGTAACGACGGCAAACTTTATATCGTTCAGGCACGCCCAGAAACCGTGCGTTCACGCGAAGATGTGCAGCTCATCGAGCGCTATCACCTTAAAACCCAGGGTGATGTGATTGGTGAAGGTCGTGCCATTGGCCATAAGATTGGTAATGGTATTGCTAAGGTACTGTCTTCTATTGAAGATATGGACCAAATCCAAGAAGGCGACGTGTTGGTTACCGACATGACAGACCCAGATTGGGAACCTATCATGAAGCGCGCAAGTGCTATCGTTACTAACCGTGGTGGCCGTACTTGCCATGCGGCGATTATCGCCCGTGAACTTGGCGTTCCTGCGGTTGTGGGTTGTGGCGACATCACCGACAAGATTAAGCATGGTCAAGAGGTTACAGTCTCTTGTGCTGAAGGCGATACCGGCTTTATTTATCAAGGTATTCAAGACTTCGAAGTGATGTCATCACGCGTCGATTCTATGCCTGAACTGCCAATGAAGATCATGATGAACGTGGGTAACCCTGATAGAGCATTCGACTTTGCTCGTTTGCCTAATGAAGGTGTGGGTCTTGCGCGTCTTGAGTTTATCATCAACCGTATGATTGGTATTCACCCGAAAGCCTTGCTTGAGTTCAACGACCAAAGTGCTGAGCTGCAACAAGAGATCCACGAGATGATCGCAGGTTATGAATCACCTGTTGAATATTATGTGGCACGTCTGGTTGAAGGTATTGCGACTATTGCATCGGCTTTCCATCCTAAGAAAGTGATTGTACGTATGTCAGACTTTAAGTCTAACGAGTACGCAAACTTAGTCGGCGGTGACCGTTACGAGCCAGAAGAAGAGAACCCAATGTTGGGCTTCCGTGGTGCAAGCCGTTATATTTCTGAAGCGTTCCGTGACTGTTTCGCCCTCGAGTGTGAAGCTATTAAGCGTGTGCGCGGTGAGATGGGTCTGACAAACGTTGAGATCATGATCCCATTCGTACGTACCCTTGAAGAAGCGGCACAAGTGATTGAGCTACTGAAAGAGCAAGGCCTTGAGCGCGGTAAAGATGGTCTACGTGTCATCATGATGTGTGAGTTACCTTCTAATGCCTTGTTGGCCGATCAGTTCCTTGAGTACTTCGATGGTTTCTCTATTGGCTCAAACGATTTAACTCAGCTAACCCTAGGTCTTGACCGAGATTCAGGCATCATCAGTCATCTGTTTGATGAGCGTAATCCAGCGGTTAAAGTCTTACTGGCTATGGCAATTAAGTCGGCTAAAGCCAAAGGCGCTTATGTGGGGATTTGTGGTCAAGGACCATCAGATCACGCAGACTTTGCTGCATGGTTAGTTGAGCAGGGCATAGATACTGTATCACTAAACCCAGATACCGTTATCGACACTTGGTTATACCTAGGTGAAGCTCACGGTTAATTATTCTTAAAATAGAATAAGCTAATTGAAAAAAGCCGCTTTTTAGCGGCTTTTTTTTGTTTATAATGGCAGCACTCTTTAAAGACGACAAAGCAGAAACCAGCATGCTACCTAAGTTATCTCATCAACAAACGCTAGAGCCCGTATATTGCGATTTTCTCGATGCGTTAGCCGAAAGCGGTTTTACTGGCGATATTGATAAGCGCTATAGCGCGCGACTCGCTCAGGCTACAGATAACTCTGTCTACCAATTCTTGCCCCAAGCTGTGCTCTATCCACGCAATCAAACCGATGTGCGTATTGCATTAAAATTGGCCACTAAGCCTGCCTTTACCAAGGTGGTGTTCAGTGCCCGTGGCGGCGGAACAGGCACCAATGGTCAGTCATTAACCCATGGTTTAATTCTGGACTTGTCGCGTTATATGAATCGAGTGCTCGAGGTGAATGCCGAGCAAGGCTGGGTGAGGGTCGAGGCCGGGGTGGTAAAAGATGCGCTAAATGATGCGCTGCGGCCTCATGGTTATTTTTTTAGTCCTGACTTATCAACCTCAAACCGCGCCACGTTGGGCGGCATGATCAACACAGATGCATCAGGTGCTGGCTCGCTCGTTTATGGTAAAACCTCCGATCATGTATTGGCGCTTTCAAGCGTGCTATATGATGGCAGCGTGCTGGAAACAGGCCCATTGACTTACGCTCAACTGCAGGCACTTGAGCAAGAGGGAACCCCTGATTTAGGCCAAGTGCTGCAACGTGATATTGCCAAGATGACCCGAGATCATCGCGCTGAAGTGGAGGCGCGTTTTCCCAAGCTCAATCGTTTCTTAACCGGTTATGATTTAAAAAATGTCTGGAATGACACTCTAGATCAGTTCAACTTATCGCGTATATTGACCGGCTCAGAAGGTACGCTGGCGGTGATAACCGAAGCTAAATTGGATATCACGCCATTGCCGACAACCCGTATGATGGTCAATATTAAATATGACTCATTTCAATCGGCGCTGCGTCATGCTCCCGACCTAGTCAAAGCCAATGCCACAGTGGTTGAAACGGTCGACTCAAAAGTTCTTAACTTAGCTAAGCAAGACATTATCTGGCATTCGGTTTCATCATTAATCGACGATATTCCAGGTAAGATTATCGACGGCCTAAACATGGTGGAGTTTGCAGGCGAAACCGATGAGGTCGAGCATAAAGTGAACTTGCTATGTGAGATGCTCGATACTCAGATAGCTCAGCAAAAAGATGGCTTGTTAGGTTATCAAGTGACGGCGGATAAAGGATCCATCAACACCATTTATGCCATGCGCAAGAAAGCGGTGGGTTTGCTCGGAGCCACCAAAGGCAGTCGTAAGCCTATCGCCTTCGCCGAAGATACCGCGGTGCCGCCAGAAAAACTCGCCGATTACATTATGGAGTTTAGGGCGCTGCTTGACAGCCACCAGCTGCAATATGGCATGTTCGGTCATGTGGATGCTGGGGTGCTGCATGTGCGTCCTGCGCTTGATATGTGCGACCCCAATGACGAGCGCTTACTGAGAACCGTGTCTGATGAAGTGGCCGCGCTTACCCTTAAGTATGGCGGCTTGATGTGGGGCGAACATGGTAAAGGGGTGCGCGGTGAATATGGTCCTGCGGTATTTGGCGAGACCTTGTTTGGTCTGCTAGAGGAGGTGAAGGGCTTATTCGATCCACTCAATAAGCTTAATCCCGGTAAGCTGGTGGCGCCTAAAAACAGTGGACCGCTGAGATACAATGTCGACAGTGCCAAACGTGGCGCGTTCGACAGGCAAATTCCGGTGACTACCCGGGAAGCCTTTCCTGATGTGATGAACTGTAACGGTAATGGCTTGTGTTTTAATTACAGTGTCTATTCGCCTATGTGCCCTTCATTTAAAGTCACGGGCGATCGTGTGCAATCGCCCAAAGGTCGCGCAGGGCTGATGCGTGAATGGCTACGGCTATTAGAAGCTGAGGGCGTCGATGTCGAGGCCTTAGCTAAAGCCAAGCCGCTAGGCTGGCTACAACGTGTGCAAAATACCATAAAGATAGATAAAGAATATGATTATTCTCATGAAGTGATGGAATCATTAAAAGGCTGTTTAGCCTGTAAGGCATGCTCCTCTCAGTGCCCCGTCAAAGTCGATGTGCCCAAGTTTCGAGCGCAATTTTTCAATATCTATTATCAGCGTTATCTGCGTCCAGCTAAGGATTATTTAGTCGCTGGGATAGAAGACTCGCTGCCGCTAATGGCAATGATGCCAAGAGTCACCAATGCGGTATCGCAAAACCCGGTTAGCCAATGGGTGATAAAAAAGTCCCTTGGCTATGTCGATGCGCCAGCATTATCCGTTCCCACTTTGAAGCAAAAATTAGAGAACCACAGCTGCCGAGGTTATGATCTAGAGGCGCTACAGCAGATCCCTCAAGATGAGCGCAGCCGTTATGTGCTGGTGGTGCAAGATCCTTTTAACAGTTTTTACGAAGCCGATACCGTTTATCACTTGGTGAAACTTATCGAAAAACTCGGATTTAAGCCGATATTATTGCCCTTTAAGCCTAATGGTAAGCCAATACATATAAAGGGCTTTTTGGATAAGTTTGCTAAAACGGCGCAATCGAGTGCTGATTTCTTAAATGACATTTTTGCACTGGGAATGCCGATGATTGGGGTCGATCCGGCTATGGTGCTCTGTTATCGTGATGAATATAAAGAGGTGCTCGGTGATAACCGCGGCGATTTCAATGTGCAACTGGTCAATGAGTGGTTACTGGATATTGTCCAGACGCTCCCTCCGTTGGCGCCGGCCGATAAGGTGTTTACCTGGTTTAGTCACTGCACCGAATCGACCGCTAAACCCAATACCGGCAATGAATGGCAGGCGATTTTTAAACGCTTTGGTGCCACACTCAATACCGTTAATTTAGGCTGTTGTGGCATGGCAGGGACTTATGGCCATGAAAGTGAAAACCACACCCGCTCTAAAGCCTTATTTGATATGTCTTGGGATGGCGCCATTAAACAGTTACCGCCAGAGCAGGTGCTGGTATCTGGTTATTCCTGTCGTAGCCAAGTGAAGCGATTTGGTGGCTTTAAACCTAAACATCCGCTGCAGGCCTTATTAACCTTGCTTAGTCATGAGTGATATTACTGCAGTGGATAGCCAATTACACCAACTGACTCAGGGCGTGAGTGTGTGCGATGACACGCCGCTGTTTTTTATCAATGCCCAAGGTGAGTGGTTTTATCAGCAAGGCTTATTACCAGATAAGTTTAGTCGTTTATTTAGCAGCATCTTACAGCGGCTTGAGGGCGATTATTTTTTAATAACGCCGGTGGAAAAAGTGCGTGTCGAGGTTGAGGCTTATCCACTACTGATTGTTGATTTTCAAGAGATTGGGTCGGGTCAGTTGCAGGTCACCACCTCGCTAGATACCCAGTTTATGCTCGACAGTCGCCATTGCTTTGAGATCCAAGCACAAGATATCTTCGTATTACTCCCCAAAGGCTTATCGGCAAAATTGGGGCGGGCTTGTTATTACCGCTTTATTGAACAGTTTCTAGTCGATGATACTGAGTTAGGTTAAAGAACCTACTCTATGCAAGCTAGCTAAGTGATTATTTGATAACGCGAATGGTTTTACTTACTTATTTAGTTGTGCCTAAAGCTAGTTTCTTTAAAGCCAAGTGGTAGTATTAATAGTAGGCTCTTGATGCGGGAGGTGCTGATTGAAACATTATGAAAGTTTGGGATACTTAGTATCTCACCTAAATATCAGTCTACAAAAGGCGCTCGATGAGCGGCTCAAGCGCTATGATTTAGATATCAAACTCTGGCCGGTGCTGTTTGCCTTATGGCAAGAAGAGGGTATCACTCAGACTGAGCTGTCAAAACGCTGTGATGTCGCTAATTACACCATGACTCGACTACTCGATCAGCTGCAGGTACAAGGGTTAATCACCCGCCATCAAGAAGCCGATAATCGCCGAGCGTTTCAAATATTTCTCACCGACAGTGCTAAAGCTTTAGAACAAGATTTAACGCGTGAAGCTGAATGGATAAATGAGCGCTTCTTGGCTAATTTAAGTGAGGCTGAGTCGGAGCAGTTTATTCATTTATTGAATAAAATTAACCGTCTTTCGTAAGCGCGAACTTAAAAGCGAACAACTCTATGTTTATGAGATTTACCTATTAATTCGTCGAGGATAATGGTTATGCGTACCAAATTGCCGCTTATTGTCTTGTCGGTTATTGCTATGTCAGGCTGCTCGGTTAGTACAAATAGCAATACGCCAGCACCTCAGCTAATGCAAGATACACAACCGCAGATATCTGATTCCTCTATGTCCGCAACCTACGCCAAGTCATTCTCTCTGGCTAATGGCTACAGCTTGGTCGTCGCCGAAGGTGCGTTAGAGCCTCGCTCTATTGGCAGTGTTAATGTTGCCTTGTACCGCAACCTTGAGGTAGGAGATTTTGTTACCTCAGTCTCATTTTCCCGAAGTGGCAGTGTGCTTAATTCACTCTTGATTGAAAATGGCCCTAAGCAACAAAAACTGGCGGTGACCATGGTGACTGCTGGCAGTGGTGATTACCACACACGCCAATATGTGTGTGTGAATGGTGAACAATTATCATTGTGTTAAATCGCTGGCTGATTCGTTATAGTGAATTAGCCAACAGCCAACAGCCAACAGCCAACAATTATTAACTAGGGCGTTGTCGTTAAATTGCGGTGGATTGTATTGAATAACTTGGCCTGCAAATTTAATTTTGCAATGCCGTTTGCCCATTCAGAGCAAATCAAGAGTGTAGGCCTTATACCAGCAGTAACATTCCTAGACTACAAACTGCAATAAAAAAAACCAGACCTTGCAGCAGCTGCCGACTTTGTAGCAAGTTCTGTTTTCCTTGCTTGATACTGGTGATGAGTCGATTGTGTTTGTAGATGCGGCAAATCATCTGCTCGCTATTTGGGTCAATAAAAAGTTGAAACTTACAGGGTTTTCCATCGTGTAATTTGATTTGGTGTTCGCTCTTGGGGCCAAAATTAAGCTTGCGAGATACACGCTTACCGTTAACAAATACCTGCTCAAGGCCACACCAATCGCTGGCCTGTAACTCCACAACATCTTGAGTAAAGTCGTATTTGAAACTGATCATAGTGGTCTCCCGACACTCATAATGAGCTTTTAATTCAAGCAGAGGTATATGACATTTTCCAGTACGCTTATATGAATATTCGGTGGATAAAACTTATCTCATTGCTGGCAAACATAAATTTTGTGTAATGGTATTTGGGCTAAGTGAATGTCAGGAGTGAGGGGAATTTTAACCTCCAAAAATCACGTAAACGCAATTGCTGCTATTAAGGTGGGATGGCATAAATGCTAAAAAAAGCCACCGACATGAGCGGTGGCATAATCACAATACGATTGTGCTCTTACTCAGATGAATAAGAGGTTAGCATAAGGCTAGCTAATGTTATTACCATTGATAATCGCGCGTGCTAGTTCGTCAGCCACGTCTGCGGTGGTACGATTTTGCGCATCAGATAACTCAAAGACTTTCAGTAGCGTGTTGTAAATCTCTTCCACTTTAGCGGTCGACTGTGCCTGATCATAGTCTTTCTCAAACGATACGTTGATGATGCCACCTGCGTTGATGACATAATCAGGTGCATAGAGAATGCCTAACTCTTTCAACTTCTCACCATGGCGCGCTTCAGCAAGTTGGTTATTGGCGCAACCGGCTACGATGCTGGCTTTTAACAAGGGGATAGTGGTGTCGTTAATGGTTGCGCCAAGGGCACATGGGGCATAAACATCGACATCTTGGTGATAGATATCTTGCGGAGCCACAACCGTTGCGCCAAATTCAGTCGCTACTTTGTCCAATGATGATTGATGAATGTCGGTTACGATAAGCTCAGCGCCCTCTTGATGCAGGTGACGACACAGGTAATAGCCAACGTGTCCAACGCCTTGTACTGCAATTTTAAGCCCTTTAAGACTGTCGATACCACGCTGATGCTTAACTGCAGCTTTAATGCCTAAATAGGTGCCTAGCGCCGTGTGAGGTGATGGATCGCCACTTTGGCCCTCTAGGCCAGCCACAAAAGGCGTTTCTTGGTGAGCAATCATAATATCGGCCGTCGATACACCGACATCTTCAGCCGAGTAGTATTTGCCGCCTAAGCTGTGAACACAACGACCAAAGGCTCTGAACAAGGCTTCACGGTTTTCCATTTTTGGATCGGCGATGATAACCGCTTTTCCGCCACCCATGGCTAATCCAGCCAGTGCATTTTTATAAGTCATACCGCGTGATAGACGCAAAACGTCAGTTAAGGCTTCATCGTCTGACTCATAATTCCACATTCTACAGCCACCGACTGCAGGGCCAAGGTTAGTGTTATGAATTGCAATAATGGCGCGTAAGCCACTTTCTTTGTCATGACAAAATACGATCTGTTCATGATCGTCAAATGAGATATGATTGAATACTGCCACTTTAGGTGTTCTCCACTTGGGAATTAAAACGCCGAGGTACAACAAATAGGCGACTTCGACGGCTTGTTATATTTATTGCAGAACGATAACATTTAGCGATACTCTCAACAAAGCTAAAGATGAGTTATTATCGTGATGTAGGTGGCAATTTAGCTTTCCACTTTACGTTAACGTAAGCTTGGCGGTTATTTTTACCTGATATCAAGATAATGGTAGTGATCTCATCGCCAGTGGCTATAAGGTTTAGCCTACCGGTGTAGATAGTCGATGCACAGACAATGACGCCAATATTATAACAACAATAGGAAGCAGTATGACGGAACAAGCAGTCGATCAAACTCAACCTTTGAGTGAACAAGAGCAAGAAGCACTTACCCAGCAGTGGATCAGGGAACACTTTCAAAAAGCCAATCGTTTTTTAGCCGAAAAAGGGGTGATCCCCAGTAAGGTGATCGCTGCCGAGAGTCGCTACCTTGCACCTTATTTAGCGGTGTGGAAGATGGAGTCTAAGCAACCTAAGCCACAAACTTTTTGGGTGATGTCGGGCGATTTACCGTCAGATTATGTGGACGTAAAGGTGGCCACATCGGCGCGTGATGCGATCCGTCATTTTTCGATGATATGGCAGTTAAAAGCGGAAAACTTGAAAAATTCTGGTGCGACAAAAGATCCAACTCAAGCTAAATTTGCTCAGTTGTTGATCTCCCGTGCTGAGAGTCTGTATCAGATCCATAACGATGATAAATTATGGCAAAGCGCATAGCGTTTTAAACGCGAAACGATAAAAAGCCGTTTTGCCTAATACAAGGGCAAACGGCTTTTTTTGTGCCTATATAGCGGTGATCTAAGTCCACTAGGCGAGGTATGCGTAACCTTGATCCAGTAACCAGATAAAATAATCGGCTACCGTCGTTTGTTTACATAGCGCTAATGCGGTGTCGTTATCGAAGCTAAACTGGTTGGCTAGGGTATCTAGGATGCTGAGCTCAATGCTATCGAATCGATAGATCTCACCATTAATGAATAACCTTAGTTGGTTGTCATCTTCTAAACGGATCACTTTTAGCCCGCCAATTCGCTGGATCGTTGCACCATCTTGTAAGGCTTCGATCAGCTCATCATTAGTATGCTGGCCATCGGGATCGCATATATCCAGCTCAAAGCGATTTTGGCTCAGTAGTTGTCCTAACACTTGCTGATAATGTTCTGGCTGGGTTAAGAGTTCGCTTAGTAGTGCCAGCATTTGGGTCTGTTGCGCTGTGGGCAATAACCCTGGACTGTTAGGCTCTTGGTTAGAGGTAAAGCGTTTATTACCACTATTGGTGTCGATCAGGTGATCGGCAATACCACTGATTAACTCTTGCTGGCTTGGGGCTCGAAAACCGATAGAGTAACTCAGTGCCGTTTCAAGCGTTTCTCCACGGTGCGGAAAACCGGGTGGAATATAGAGCATATCCCCCGCTTCGAGAACCACATCAATCATGGGCTCAAAATCATCGATAAGAGCCGTGTGAGTATCGCCACCTCTGGGGGAATAAGTGCCTTGCGGGCCCACTTTCCAGCGGCGCTTGCCTTCGCCCTGCAATAAGAACACATCATAATTATCAATATGTGGGCCAACGCCCCCCCCTGGAGTGGCAAATGACACCATTAAGTCATCAAAGCGCCAGTCAGGAATGAATCTAAATGCCTCGACTAGCGGTTGTGCGTCTGGATACCAGTGATTAACTGCTTGTACCAACAGCTGCCAGTTGTCTTCGCCAAAGGGGGCGTAATCTTCGATAGGGCCTTGAATGATTTCCCAATTATCGGGTTTGGTTAAAATAATGCGAGAAGCAATCTCCTCCTCACAGGCCAATCCAGCCAGCTCATCAGCCGAAATAGGATCGTTAAAATCCTTAAAGGCGGCTTTAATCACTAATGGTTGTTTCTGCCAGTAGTGGTTGAGAAAATCTTGCAGATCGAAATTGAGTGTATACATGGCGTAATAACCTTAGTTGAAGGAGAGGCAATAAAATAGCCTATTCAATAACAGTTCAGTATAGCGACTAGTGTGTATCGAAAGGGCTTAAAACAATAAAGGCGGTAAGCATTAGCTCACCGCCTTTATAAACGCTAATGTTAGTCGCTTACTTTAGTTCGTCGACAAAAGTTTCGGCGCGGCCAATGTAGTTAGCTGGCGTCATTTTTTTCAGCTCAACTTTAACTTCTGCAGGTAGCTCGAGATTATCGATAAATTGTGCGAGCTGCTCACCATCGATACGTTTACCACGGGTTAGCTCTTTGAGCTTTTCGTATGGCTTTTCAATACCGTAGCGGCGCATCACTGTTTGTACCGGCTCTGCTAGTACTTCCCAGTTTTGATTAAGCTCATCACGCAGGTGGGTTTCGTTAACTTCAAGCTTGCTGATCCCTTTTAAGGTTGCTTGGTAAGCTATCAGCGCATGCGCCATGCCGACACCTAGGTTACGCAGAACCGTAGAGTCAGTCAGATCACGTTGCCATCTTGATACTGGTAGTTTTGCTGCAAGGTGCGCCATGATGGCATTAGCAATACCTAAGTTACCCTCTGAGTTTTCAAAGTCGATAGGATTAACTTTATGCGGCATGGTTGATGAACCAATTTCGCCAGCAATGGTTTTTTGTTTAAAGTGACCTAAGGCAATGTAACCCCAAATGTCGCGGTCAAAGTCAATCAGGACCGTGTTAAAACGCGCAACAGCATCGAACAGTTCAGCGATATAATCGTGTGGCTCAATCTGGGTGGTGTATGGGTTCCAGTTAAGGCCAAGGCTGGTCACAAAACGCTGTGACAGCGTGTGCCAATCCACTTCGGGGTAAGCCGATAGGTGGGCGTTATAGTTACCCACTGCACCATTGATTTTACCCATGATCTCAACAGCTTGAATTTGTTTAAGTTGGCGTTCAAGACGTACGGCAACGTTAGCCATCTCTTTACCCAGAGTCGAAGGTGACGCAGGTTGACCGTGGGTACGTGACATCAATGGGACTGAGCGATATTCAGCTGCTAGCTTTTTGATACTATCGACGATTTGCTGACAGTAAGGTACAAGCACCTGCTCGCGAGCATCGGTTAACATTAAACCATGCGACAGATTGTTAATATCTTCAGAGGTACAGGCAAAGTGTACAAACTCATCGATAGCGACTAATTCGGCGTTATCGGCGATTTTTTCTTTGATAAAGTACTCAACCGCTTTGACGTCATGGTTGGTGGTGGCTTCAATGGCCTTGACCCGTAGCGCGTCCTCTTCACTGAAGTTATCTTTGATTTGATCGAGCAGTGCTAATGCCGCTTCGCTAAATGGTGGAACTTCTTCAATTTCTGGACAGCTAGAAAGCAGCTTTAGCCAGTTTATTTCGACTTGAACACGGTATTTGGTCAGGCCGTACTCGCTGAAAATCCCTCGTAATGAGGCGGTTTTACTACCATAACGACCGTCTACCGGAGAGATAGCAGTTAGTGCGGAAAGTTCCATTAGAAGCTCCTTTAATGAACTTAGCTTATTATTTATAGGGTTAGGCTTTTCTTTGCTGTATCAACTATTGCTTTACGCGAGAAGACAAGGTGTCTGCGCTTGCCTCCCAGTTGGCGCCATAATACTGCGCTGCGAATGGCGGCGAGCAGCAGGGCACGAATTTTTTGCTGAACGAGTGGCTGTTTCAGAAACTCAGGATTGCCGGAGATCTGAATTTTTGGCCCCAAATCACTGATAATATCGCTATAAATACCGGCAAAGTTACCAATCACTTGATCGTCTGTTATCGAGAAGTGGTGCAGCTGGCGGTGCACCTGATTGATGCGCTCAGCCAGCATGCCCATGGCATTCGATGAGCGTGCCAGTTTGCGCTCAAGGGCCAAAATGCCGATTAAATAACGGGTGATCTCGACATCTTTTTGCTTGTCATCACCCAGTTGATTGAGGATCAACTGATAGCCTTGGTTGAGAGCCACTTTATCGGCATAGACCTCGCTAGTACTGTCAGGATTGGTAACCAAAATACTATTAAGGCTGGCCGCGATGGCATCATTGTCTGCTTGACCATGGCGAGCCACTCGCTGAACTAGCGAAATGGCTTGCAAAATGCCGGCAAAAGCCATGGTCCGGTCGAAAATAGGCTCACTCACGTTTTACTCTCTTATTAACGAATCTATGATACCGCCGCCGAGGCAGACTTCACCGTCATAAAATACGGCCGACTGCCCAGGAGTCACTGCGGCAACGGGTTCATCAAAAATCACTTTAATGCGATCTTCACCTTCATAGGTGAGGCTACAAGCTACATCGCGCTGACGATAGCGGGTTTTGACGGTGATCTGCGCACCATCTTGTGGGCCTTTTCTGTCAACCCAATGCAGCTGATCGGCATAGAAGCCAACCGACATTAATCTTGGGTGTTGACCGCCTTGACCTACGACGAGCACATTACGCTCGAGATCTTTATCAACGACATACCAAGGATCGTCGCCACTGTTTTTCATGCCGCCAATGCCCAAGCCCTTACGCTGGCCTAAGGTGTGGTACATCAAGCCTTGGTGTTCGCCAATCACTTCACCTTCAGCAGTCTCTATTTTACCGGGCTGTGCAGGCAGGAAGGTTTGCAAGAAGTCGGTAAATTTGCGCTCGCCGATAAAGCAGATTCCAGTGCTGTCTTTTTTGTCATGGGTGATAAGCCCCATCTCTTTAGCGATGTCGCGTACTTCACTTTTTTGCAACTCACCGACTGGGAACAGCGAGCGAGCAATTTGCTCATGGCTTAAGGTATAGAGGAAGTAGCTTTGATCTTTATTGCTGTCGACACCACGTAGCATTTGGCTTTGGCCTGAGGCATCGCTGCGGCGCACATAATGGCCCATGGCGATATAGTCGGCGTCTAAAATTTCATCGGCAAATTCTAAAAACGCTTTGAATTTAATCTCTTTATTGCACATGATATCCGGGTTTGGGGTACGGCCAGCCTTGTATTCGGCTAAAAAGTACTCAAATACATTATCCCAGTATTCTGCGGCAAAGTTGACCGTATGCAAGGTGATGCCCAGCTTATCGCATACTGCTTGTGCATCTTTTAGGTCATCGGCGGCAGCGCAATATTCGTCGGTATCATCCTCTTCCCAGTTTTTCATAAACAGGCCTTCGACTTGATAGCCCTGTTTAAGCAGCAAATAAGCTGAAACAGATGAATCAACACCACCAGACATACCGACGATGACTTTTTTTGCGTTTGGATTGGGTTCGATTAGTGCCATAGATCCTAAAAACCGTTTAAAAAATTGTGTTGCTACGGCGCAGCGGTTAATGCCGCTTTACTGTCGAGTGTCGTTGCGCTCAACCGCATCTTGATAAACAAGAGATCAGGAGCCACAAATGCACACTCAACGCCGTATATGCGGGGGCATATTCTATCACGCATTATGCGCGGTAGCTAACTAGAGAAACTGACAATTAACCACGTCAGTCGAAAATTGTTTTCCTTGTAGCTGATCTTCAATACATTGGAGAACTAATGGGCTACGCAGCTGGTGATTAAGTGCTTGGATCTCTGCAAGACTCAGCCATAATGCGCGATTGATGGCGCTATCTTGGGGATGCGGCGTACGTTGGCTATCGAGTTGGCAGAAATAGGTAAAACGCAGGAAGGCGAGTTCAGAATTTGCCTGAAATTGATAAACGCCAATTAAAGATTGCGGGGTCACCTTGAGCCCGGTTTCCTCTTGTACCTCTCGTTGGCAAGCTTCGAGTAGGCTTTCATGAGCTTCAAGATGGCCCGCGGGCTGGTTATAACGCAGCTGGCCATCGATAGACTCTTCGACCATCAAATACTTATCCTTGCACTTTATGATACAGGCAACGGTGACATTAGGTTTATAACGATACATCGCGGTCCTTTAGTCGTTATCAACAGGCTTAGGTTTGTGGCAGCACTTTATATTCACCGTTAGCAATTCCATCTAGGTTCCATTGGCCTATTTTATAACGAATTAATCTGAGTGTCGGGTAACCTACATGGGCGGTCATGCGCCTGACTTGCCGATTACGCCCCTCGCAGATCTCAATGCTGAGCCAAGTCGTCGGGATGTTTTGCCGCTCTCTAATGGGCGGATGCCGAGGCCAGACATCAGGCGCAGTCATGATTTCAACCTTAGCGGGTAGGGTTAAGCCATCTTTTAATTGCACCCCTTGACGCAGTGCTTGTAATGCCTCTGCGGTAGGGGCGCCTTCTACTTGCACCCAATAGGTTTTGTAAGTTTGCTTTTTAGGTTCGGTGATGCTCGCCTGCAGTTGGCCGTCATTGGTCAGTAGCAGTAGCCCTTCACTGTCTCTATCTAATCGACCTGCGGCGTAGATCTCTTTTATGGGAATGAAATCCTTAAGGGTTTGGCGGCCTTGCTCATCTGTAAACTGGCACAATACATCAAATGGCTTATTAAACAGTACGATAACTGGTTTTTCTGCCCGTGGCTTACTGGTTTTTTTGGCTCTTTTAAATTTTGAGCTAGCCGCTGCTTTACCCATTGCCATCTTGGTTGGCGATAGTGCGGATTGGCCGCGACGAGAATAAGGTTTGGCTTTTACTGATTTTGATGAACTCACAAGGAAAACTTCTGGCGTAGTGTATTCGATTCGTGACATTGTACTGTGCATTCGCCATTAGTGGAATTTGAATATTGTGGTGAATGATTTATGATGTCGGCCATTAAAATGTGATCGATAGCAAAACGTAGTTGCTTTTTGAGAGGTTGGTGCGAGTGGTGTTGCATTGACTCGGCTCGCTGCGAAAGCCCATGCGCCATTCGGGTTTATGTGGTGAAGTTGATTGGCTCCTCTACCTAGGTTATCTGCGTACTCCTGACGAGTTTGACTCTCGTCATATGAAAAAATAGAACATAGAACAGTCACTTGATTTATTAACGCTTTATTTTACTAAAACGTAGGACATAACATGAACGACAATCCAACGATTATCTATACCGAGACCGATGAAGCCCCCGCATTAGCTACTTTATCTCTACTACCTATTATTAAAAACTTTACCGCTGCGGCGGGTGTCGGTGTCGAAACCCGTGATATTTCATTATCAGGCCGTATCATTGCCAACTTCCCTGATTATTTGACACCTGAGCAACAGATATCCGATGCACTAGCAGAGTTGGGTGAATTAGCCACTAAGCCTGAAGCCAATATCATCAAATTGCCTAATATCAGTGCCTCGATCCCACAGTTAAAAGCCTGTATCAAAGAGCTACAAGATAAAGGGTATGCGCTACCTAATTATCCTGATGAACCTAAAAATGACACCGAAGTTGAAATCAAAACCCGTTACGACAAGATTAAGGGGAGTGCCGTAAACCCTGTGCTACGTGAAGGCAACTCAGATCGCCGTGCACCCACATCAGTTAAAAATTATGCCAAGAAAAATCCTCATTCAATGGGTGCATGGAGCCGTGACTCTAAGTCACACGTTGCTCATATGGAGGGGGGCGATTTTTATGGTACAGAACAATCAGTGACCCTTGAAGCCGCTACTTCTGTGGATATCGTGTTCGAAGGTGCCGATGGCTCGCACAAGGTTCTTAAGTCAGGTTTAGCGTTACAGGCCGGTGAAGTGGTTGATGCGTCAACCATGAACAAGAAAGCATTGGTCACTTATCTTGAACGTGAAATTGAGGCGGCAAAAGAAGAGGACGTACTGTTATCGTTGCACCTTAAAGCCACCATGATGAAAGTGTCTGATCCGATTTTATTCGGTCATGCAGTCAAGGTTTACTACAAAGAGCTGTTTGCTAAATACGGTGAGTTGTTTGAAGAGATTGGGGTTGATGTGAATAACGGTTTTGGTGATGTGTATGCCAAAATCGCGACACTCCCAGCTGAAAAACAAGCTGAAATAGAGGCAGATATCGCCGCAATTTATGCCCAGCGTCCCGCATTGGCTATGGTTGATTCTGACCGTGGTATCACTAACTTACATGTGCCAAGTGATGTGATTATCGATGCCTCTATGCCAGCTGCTATTCGTTCTTCAGGCCAAATGTGGGGCCCCGATGGTAAGCTTAAAGATACCAAGGCGCTGATCCCAGATCGCTGTTATGCCGGTGTATATCAAGAGACCATTCAATTTTGTAAAGAACATGGCGCATTCGATCCAACTACTATGGGCAGTGTCCCCAACGTTGGCTTGATGGCTCAAAAAGCTGAAGAGTATGGTAGCCACGATAAAACTTTCGAAATTCAAGCCGATGGTGTGGTTAAGGTAGTTGATACCGACGGTCATGTGTTACTGGCGCATACAGTGGAAGCCGGTGATGTGTGGAGAATGTGTCAGGTTAAAGATGCGCCTATTCGCGATTGGGTGAAATTGGCTGTTAACCGTGCTCGTTTATCAGCGACGCCAGCGGTATTTTGGTTGGACGCAGCTCGTGCCCATGATGCGCAGCTTATTGCTAAGGTGAACAAATATCTTGCAGAGCATGATACCGATGGGCTTGAGATCCACATTATGTCGCCGATTGAAGCGACTCGTTTTTCACTCAAGCGTATTAAAGCTGGCCTAGACACCATCTCGGTCACTGGTAACGTACTGCGTGATTACCTCACCGATCTTTTCCCCATTTTAGAACTTGGCACCAGTGCTAAAATGTTGTCTATCGTACCGTTAATGAGCGGCGGTGGACTGTTTGAAACGGGGGCGGGTGGTAGTGCTCCTAAGCATGTGCAACAGGTCGAAAAAGAGGGGCATCTGCGCTGGGATTCATTAGGCGAGTTTTTGGCATTAGCGGCATCATTAGAGCACTTAAGCCAGAACTACAATAACCCTAAGGCGCAAGTGTTAGCCGATGCACTCGATATTGCTATCGGTCAATTCTTAGATGAAAATCGCTCGCCTTCACGCCGTGTGGGTGAGTTAGACAACCGTGGCAGCCATTTCTATCTTGCGCTGTATTGGGCTAAGGCGTTAGCAACTCAAGATAACGATGCTGACATCAAGGCTTACTTTACTCCATTGGCTCAAGCATTAAGTGACAATGAAGCTAAAATTGTTGCCGAGTTAAATGCGGCTCAAGGCGCGCCAGTGGATTTAGGCGGCTATTACCGCTTAGATGCGGCCAAAGCCGAGGCAGCCATGCGCCCTAGTGCGACGTTAAATAGTTTATTAAGCTAAGACAGTCATTGTGGTGAGCAAAGGGAAGCCAATAGGCTTCCCTTTTTGTCGACCTAATTAGCCAATAAAAAAGGCAGGAATATCCTGCCTTTTTTTGTTGTATCACCCGCTTATTTAGTCGGTGATATTGCCGATGCGTGCATCCCTTTTGGCCCTTGTTCGACCTCGAATTGGACGGGTTGGCCTGCTTTTAGAGTTCGATAGCCTTCCATTTCGATGGTAGAATAGTGTGCGAAGACGTCTTCACCACCAGCTTCAGGGCAGATAAACCCGAATCCTTTGGCGTTGTTGAACCATTTAACAGTTCCGTTTGCCATACTTCCACTTCCTTCTGTTGTTTACTGACCAGTAAGATAGTAAAACTAATGATGCGGGGAGAATTCACCGCTCAATGAACAGAATGTAATCAGTAAAAGCGGATGTCAAGATTAATTTAACAATAAATCAACATATAGGTAAAAAATAGTGATCATTGGGCTATTGGTCGGATGACTGTTATGGTGAGTGAAAGTAAAATATCAACATTTGGTAGAAGCCAAAACTAGAGGCTAATATTTAAAGATGGGTAAAGCAGGAAATATCGAACACATTGAAGAGCGTGTTGAAGCTGAGATCTCACCGCCATCAATGTATAAAGTCATTTTAAATAATGATGATTACACCCCAATGGATTTTGTGATTGAGGTTTTACAACTCTTTTTCAGAAAAAACGAACAAGAAGCCACAGATATTATGTTAGCGATACATCACCAAGGTAAGGGGATCTGTGGCATTTTTCCGTTTGGTATTGCAGAAACTAAGGTTGCTCAAGTAAACCAGTTTGCAAGACAAAACCAACATCCGTTACTGTGTTCATTAGAGAAAGCCTGAATCTCGAAGTGTGTGATTAATTTAGGGGGTGCTTATGCTAAATAAAGATCTTGAAGTGACACTGAATCTGGCGTTTCAACAAGCCAGAGACGCACGTCACGAATATATGACCGTAGAGCATCTGTTACTGGCTTTAATCGATAATCCGGCTGCACAAGAGGCGTTATTGGCCTGTGGCGCTAACCTCGATAAACTCAGAGAAGAGGTGTCTAGCTTCATCGAACAAACCACGCCGGTCATCTCCGATCCTGCAGACGAGCGAGAAACTCAACCGACACTCGGTTTTCAACGCGTACTGCAACGTGCTGTGTTTCATGTGCAATCCTCTGGTCGAAACGAAGTCACAGGCGCCAATGTGCTGGTGGCCATCTTCAGTGAGCAAGAGTCGCAAGCCGTCTATCTCTTGCGTAACAGCGAAGTGACCCGTTTAGATGTGGTCAATTACATCTCTCATGGGGTTGGTAGAGACGATATGGACAATGCTCAGGAGCCAGAGCAGGCAGAAGAACATGCAGAAACTGAAGAGCGCAGCAAGTTAACCCAATTTACCGCTAATCTTAACGAAGAAGCGCGTAAAGGGAATATCGATCCCCTGATTGGGCGAACAGAAGAGATCGAACGCTCGATTCAGATTTTATGTCGCCGCCGCAAAAATAATCCGTTATTGGTCGGCGAGGCGGGCGTTGGTAAAACAGCCATCGCCGAAGGGTTAGCCTATCGTATCGTTAATGAGCAGGTACCCGAAGTGATGGCGAGTGCGACGGTATACTCGCTCGATCTAGGCGCCTTACTTGCGGGCACAAAGTATAGAGGCGATTTCGAGAAGCGATTTAAAGGGTTATTAAAAGAGTTGACGCAAGATGAACATGCGATTTTGTTTATCGATGAAATTCATACCATCATAGGAGCTGGTGCGGCATCTGGTGGTGTGATGGATGCCTCAAACTTACTAAAACCTCTGCTCTCAAGCGGTAACTTACGCTGTATGGGCTCGACCACGTTTCAAGAATATCAGAGTATTTTTGAGAAAGATCGCGCACTGGCTAGACGTTTCCAAAAAGTGGACATTAATGAGCCTTCGGTGGCTGAAACCACTAAGATTTTGCAAGGGCTTAAGTCAAAATATGAAGAGCATCATGGGGTGCGCTATACCTTAGCTGCACTGAGCGTGGCGGCGCGCTTGTCTGATAAGCACATTAACGACAGGCACCTACCCGATAAAGCCATTGATGTGATCGACGAAGCAGGCGCCAGAATGGCGATGTTGCCTGCGAGCAAACGTAAAAAAACCATAGGTCAAAGTGAGATTGAGGCGATCATCGCTAAAATTGCACGTATCCCTGAGAAGTCCGTATCGGCCACTGACAAGGATATGCTCAAAAACCTTGAGCGCAACCTGAAGATGGTGGTGTTTGGCCAAGACAAGGCTATTGAAGCCCTGAGTGCAGCTATCCGCTTGTCTCGAAGTGGGCTTAGCGGCGAAGGCAAACCTGTTGGTAGCTTCCTATTTGCCGGTCCGACCGGGGTGGGTAAAACCGAGGTGACCAGTCAACTCGCGGCATGTTTAGGGCTTAACCTAGTGCGCTTTGATATGTCCGAATATATGGAGAGCCATACAGTGTCGCGGCTCATCGGTGCGCCTCCAGGGTATGTGGGTTACGATCAAGGGGGCTTGTTAACCGATGCTGTGATCAAAAATCCTCACTGCGTAGTCTTGCTTGATGAGATAGAAAAAGCACATCCCGATGTGTATAACTTGCTGTTACAGGTGATGGATCACGGCACCTTAACCGATAATAATGGCCGCAAAGCTGACTTTAGGCATGTTACCTTGGTGATGACCACTAACGCCGGTGTGCAGGAGACGGTGCGTAAATCCATTGGCTTTAAGCAACAAGATCATAGTCAAGATGCACTGTCAGAGATCAATCGCGTGTTCTCACCTGAGTTTAGAAATCGCTTAGATGAGATTATTTGGTTTAATCACTTAGATATGACGGTTATCGCCAAAGTGGTCGATAAGTTCTTAGTTGAGCTGCAAGCCCAGCTAGACGACAAAGCTGTCACACTGGAAGTGAGCGATGAAGCCAGAACCTTACTGGCTGAAAAAGGCTATGATAAATCGATGGGGGCTCGCCCAATGGCGCGTGTGGTCACAGAACTTATCAAGCGGCCACTTGCCGATGAAATCTTATTCGGCCAGCTAGAGAAGGGGGGAACTGCTCGGGTAGATGTTGATGGTGATAAGTTGACTATCAAGGTTGAGCGCCTCGAAAAAGTGACCCACTAAAGTGGATTAACCATCCATTAAAAAAGGCTGCAATTGCAGCCTTTTTGCTATCTATCGTTCGGTAAAATATGCATAGATAATGCAGAGTCCACTGACTTTAGTTGTGTAAAACTACAATATGAAACTAAATCTAGTAAACCAAAAAACCGGCTTTGCCGGCTTTTAATAACTCGTTAGCTAACTTTAGCGTGAACGGAAGACGATGCGCCCTTTGCTCAAATCATAAGGGGTCAGCTGAACTGTGACCTTGTCACCCGTAAGAATACGAATGTAGTTTTTACGCATTTTGCCTGAGATATGGGCCGTTACTACGTGACCATTCTCTAGCTCTACTCGAAACATTGTATTTGGCAAGGTTTCAAGAATAGTGCCCTGCATTTCAATGTTGTCTTCTTTCGCCATTAATCAGTTATCCTGTTAGCCTTCAAATATTAAAAACGGGCGTATCATGCCGCAAAATCGGTCTGCTGTAAAGAGGTGCTTCGTTATCCTAGTAAATAACAATTGACCGTTATTTTACGGTTTTGTATGACAAGATCCACTTTGCTGCCAACCCGTTGCGGTCAATATCTCATAAGGTTGGTAAGCTTTTTTGTAATTCATCTTTCGTGACTCATCTATTTGATAACCTAAATAGACAAACTCTTTGTTCATTAACTTAGCTAAGCGACATTGGATTAGGATCATTAAGGCACCCAAGGAACGTTTGTCTTCATTGGGTGAGAAAAAACTGTAAATTGCCGACAGGCTGTTTGGCAGGATATCTGTGACAGCAACGCCGATAAGCGTGTGATTATGATGAACTTCAATCAACAGAGGTTGATGCCAAGCGCAATGAATAAAATGATCATATTGCTCCCTCGATGGCGGGTACATGGGGCCGTCACTGTGCCGCTGCGCTATATAATCGTGATATAGCTGGTAGTGTTCGTCAGTGGTAGTGGTGACGATTGTCCAACTGAGATCGCGGTTATTTTTTAAGGTCCGTTTTTGCCGTCTCGACAGGCTAAACTGCTTAACTGGGATGCGAATTGGCATGCAGGCTGAGCAATGTGGGCAATGGGGTTTATACAAAGTATCACCACTGCGGCGAAACCCCAGTCCAAGTAGTTGCTCAAATAGGTTGATATTAAAGCTATCCTCTTGCAGCACCATTAATTGTTCTTGCCGCTCGGGTAAATAACTGCAGGCAAACGTATTAGTCAGGCCCACTTGAATGGTGTCGGATTTAGAGGTCAAGGTGCACCTGTCTCGGTTGCCAAGTTAGTGGGTCGACTTCGGTATCCCGAAAGCGTTTTAACAAGTTGATAAAATCACTGCGTTTAAGAGCTTTAGCACCAAGTGACACCAAGTGTGGGTTGACTACTTGGGCGTCGATTAGCTTAAATTGGTGAGCTAAAAGGTGTTGATGTAGCATCATCATGGCCGCCTTTGAAGCATTGCTCTGCAGATGAAACATCGACTCGCCACAAAAGATTTGGCCGATAGCCAAGCCATACAAGCCGCCGATCAAGCAACCTTTATCCCAGACCTCAATTGAATGAGCTTTACCTTGAGTATGTAAGCGAGTATAGGCCTGCTCTATGTCTGCAGTGATCCAGGTGCCTTCATTTTCCATTCGGGTTTGAGCGCAATAATGGATCACTTGCTTAAACGCGAGGTTGACGCTGAACTGCCAGTCACGCTTTTTGATGTCACGAATTAAGCGTCGGTTGACTTTCATGCTGCCGGGGACAAAGACTGCGCGAGGATCGGGTGACCACCATAAAATAGGATCATTTTCGTTAAACCAAGGAAAAATCCCTTCATAATAGGCATTGAGTAATCGCTGTGGCTGCAGATCGCCACCTATGGCTAATAGGCCATTAGGGTCAGTCAATGCGAGCTCTGGCGAGGGGAACTTGACGAGTTCATGATTTAAATAGGACAGTGAGTTCACAATTGAGTAAAATTAAGTAAGCGTCTCTCTATAAGTTAGCGGAAAAACAGTTATGTTGAAACCTCAGTTGAGCTTCTTTCGTATAGTTTGTTTAGCCTTGTTCACTTTGTCTCCTGTTGTGCTATCGCCTTGCGCCAATGCCGGCTACGAACGCAATCAAGCGGTGCCAGTAGAGAAAGTGGTTTATGGCCATGTCGCATCGGTGCGTAACATCACGCAAACCGAGTTGATTAGTGACAGCAATCGAGGGTGGAAGACCTTTGGTGGGGCCTTGCTGGGTGGCGTAATTGGACATCAGTTTGGTGGTGGTTCGGGCCAAGACGTTGCCACTGTGCTTGGGGCGTTAATTGGTGCCGGAGTCGGTAATCGTTATCAGCGTGATGAATACCAGCAATTTAAATTGGTTGAGTTGATGATCACCTTTGAAGATGGCGAGCAGGTGATGGTGTTGCAAGATTTTGATCCCGGTATGGTGTTTAACGTCGATGATGAAGTGCGCGTTGTCTATTTACAGGGCGGCGTGAGAGTCGATATTGCCCAGTAAGTTGGTTAAAGCTTGATAACAAAAAAGGAGCTCAAGGCTCCTTTTTTGTGTTTATGATGGCGAGTTGCTGGTCGCGATAAACAACTAAAACCCGCGTGGCAATTGGCCTTTACCGGCTAACTTAGCACGCCATAGTGCTTTCGGCGTCATACCATTGACTGCGCTGTTAGACGCTGCGTTTGCTGTTTTAGCTGGCGCTGTCTTTTTGGCAACGGTTTTATTGTTTTCTTTTTTTACAGCTGCTTGTACTTGAGCGTTGTCGCCTTGCTCAGCTAGCATTGCTTCAAGCTCGCTAAAACGAAGAGATTTTCCGCCATCGATCTTATACCAGCTTCCTTTTTGCTCAATAGAAACTGCATGACCTTGCGTTTTGCTTAGCGCAGATTCCAGCGCGCTAATCACCTCTTCTTTAGTCAACTTTGACATAGTCTTAACCTATTTTTTAATGTGTAATTGAAGGTTTGCGGTAATTTTATCGTTTAAACGGTTAAAAAGTCCAATTTTCACCAAGATTCGGCCGATTTCTATGAACTACGGCGCAGATATGGCTAAACTAAGCGCAATAATGGCAGGCGAAATCTGCTAAGTCGAATGCCCAAATAGTGGGCTCACCAGACTTTGACTATCCATATATTCAATTGATGAGGAGTTTGAATGACGCGCTTAGAACTGACGCGATACCTTAATGAATTTTTGCAGGTATCCAATTATAAAGATTATGCGCCAAATGGCTTACAGGTAGAAGGTAAGGCGCAGATCAACATCATAGTGACTGGCGTAACGGCGTGCCAAGCCTTGATCGATCGCGCGATTGAACTTAATGCTGATGCTATATTGGTTCACCACGGCTTTTTCTGGAAAGGCGAGAGCGAGGTGATAACGGGCATGAAATATCGACGCATTGAGGCATTGATAAAAAATGATATCAATTTGTATGGATATCACTTACCGCTTGATGGTCATCCCATGTTGGGAAATAACGCCGAATTAGGCAGAGCGCTGGGCATTGTCGATGCTGAGCCAATTGAAGGCGTTGCCCAAGGTTTAGTCTGGCAGGGGCGTTTGGATAAGCCAATGTCGGCTAATGACTTTTCTGCTTTGCTTGACGGTGTATTACAGCGTGAACCCTTACATTTTTGGGGTAAGGATAAAGCCATTCATCAGGTGGCGTGGTGCAGTGGTGGTGCTCAGGATTATATCGATATTGCCGCAGAGCAGGGAATGGATGCCTTTATTAGCGGCGAAGTGTCTGAGCGTACGTATCATAGCGCGCAAGAACTCGGGATCCACTATTTTGCCGCGGGCCATCATGCCACTGAACGTTTTGGTATTAAAGCCTTGGGCGAGCACTTGGCCAGTGAATTTGAGCTTACCCACCATTTTGTGGATATCGCCAATCCAGTGTAGTTTTACTGCTGCTGCAAGTGATGATTGGTGTAAGAGTTTCTGCCACAAAAAAGGCCGCTTAGCGGCCTTTTTATCATGTGTTCTGAGTATCGTTAGGATAGACAGTGGATTTACTTCACTCGCATGCCAGGTTGTGCGCCTTCGTGAGGCTCTAAAATCCATAAATCTTTTTTACCTGGACCTGCTGCCAGCACCATGCCTTCAGACATCCCAAAGCGCATCTTACGCGGTGCTAGGTTAGCCACCATTACGGTCAATTTACCTTCAAGATCTTCGGGGGCATAAGCTGATTTAATGCCGGCAAACACTTGCTTGGTTTCGCCACCCAAATCAAGTTGCAGCTTGAGTAACTTGTTGGCTTCGGGAACATGTTCCGCTTTAGCGATACGGGCGATACGCAAATCAAGCTTAGCAAAATCATCGAAGCTTATCTCTTCGCTAATCGGGTCAAGCTCTAGCTGACTCTTAGGCGCTTCAGTCACCTGCAAGTTTTCGGTAGATGCTGCGATAATCGCTTCGATATCTTTCATCTCAACACGTTGCATTAGCGCCTTAAACGGAGCAATTTCATGGCCAGAGAGGTCACGACCTAGGTCATTCCATGTCAGCGTGAGCTGCAAGAAGCCCTCAACATCTTTTGCCAGTTGCGGTAACACGGGTTTTAGATAGGTCACTAGGATGCGGAACAGGTTCAATGCATTGCTACAAACCTGATGCGCTTCTTGCTGTTTATCGTCTTGCTTGATCAGTTGCCAAGGGGCGGCATCGGCGACATAGCCATTGGCGATGTCTGCCAGCGCCATGATTTCGCGCATCGCTTTGCCAAATTCACGGGTTTCGTAGAACTGGGCAATGGTTTCTTGCTTAGCCAAGAAGAGCTCAGTGAGTGATTGATCTTCCACTTGGGCTAATTTGCCGTCAAAACGTTTGCTAATGAAGCCTGCGGTGCGTGATGCCAAGTTGACTAACTTACCCACGAGATCAGAGTTCACCCGCTGGGCGAAATCTTCTAGATTAAGGTCTAAATCATCAATCCGGCTGCTGAGCTTAGCGGCATAGTAATAACGTAGGTATTCAGGGTTCAAGTTGTCTAAATAGGTACGTGCCTTAATAAAGGTGCCCTTCGATTTAGACATTTTGGCGCCATTGACAGTGACATAACCATGAGCATAGACGCTGTTGGGTTTACGGTAACCAGCACCTTCTAACATCGCTGGCCAAAATAGGCTGTGGAAGTAGACAATATCTTTACCGATAAAGTGATACACCTCAGCGGTAGAGTCTTTAGCCCAGAAATCATCAAAGTTAAGGTCGTCACGTTTGTCACACAGGTTTTTAAATGAACCCATATAGCCGATAGGCGCATCTAGCCACACGTAGAAAAACTTACCTGGCGCATCGGGGATCTCGAAACCAAAGTAGGGGGCATCACGGCTAATATCCCACTGTTGCAGACCTTGGTCGAACCATTCACCAAGCTTGTTGGCCATCTCTTGTTGTAGAGAACCTGAGCGAGTCCACTCTTTTAACATCTCTTCAAAGGTAGGCAGGTCAAAAAAGAAGTGCTCACTGTCTTTCATTACTGGGGTCGCACCCGATACCGCCGATTTAGGGTCGATTAAATCGGTCGGGCTATAGGTGGCACCACAGTTGTCGCAGTTATCACCGTATTGATCGACAGACTTACATTTAGGGCAAGTGCCTTTTACAAAACGGTCGGGCAGGAACATCGATTTTTCAGGATCGAAAAGTTGCGAAATAGTGCGCGACTTGATGTAACCCCCATCGCGCAGTTTAAGGTAAATATCGCTGGCTAATGCGCGGTTTTCATCGCTATGTGTGCTGTGAAAATTATCAAATGCGATATTAAAGTCGGCAAAATCTTGCTCATGCTCTTTTTGCACCTGAGCAATCATCTCTTCAGGGGCTAACCCTAACTGCTGCGCCTTCAACATAATCGGAGTGCCGTGGGCATCATCGGCACAAATATAGTGACATTCGTGACCACGCAGCTTTTGGAAGCGTGCCCAAATATCGGTTTGAATATATTCCAGCATGTGGCCTAAATGGATAGGTCCGTTAGCGTACGGAAGTGCGCTGGTCACGAGAATTTTACGTTGTGAAGTTGCCATCTTGTCTCAAAATCAGTAAGTGCCCAAAAGAATGGCATAGATACTAACCGATCATCACCTAAGTTTCACCAAAAGCTGCTTTAACTGAGCTAAATCTATCCGAATATTGTCAAATTTTCTGGTACACTTAGCCAAATTAATTTTAGGGGGTAGTCGTTTTGTCTTCAGCTTCTCATCATTATCATCTTAGCGATGATCTTCTCGCGCCAGTATTGGCCATTTTAGATGCATATCAAGATCCCAATTTACAGCAAGGTTTAGTCACCGCAGGTTGTGTGACCAAACTCGATATTGAAGGTAAACGCCTGCTGTTGGGCTTATGTTACCCCTATCCGTGTCAGAGTCAGTATCGCGATACTGTCATGGCTATTACCAATAAGCTGGCGGTACTCGATGCCATCGATGAAGTAGAATGTGAAATCGATTTCCAACCTGCAACGATTGCATCTGGTGCAGTAGCGCCATTGCCAAACGTTAAGCAAGTCATTGCCGTTGCCTCAGGTAAAGGCGGCGTGGGTAAATCAACTACGGCCGTTAACCTCGCATTGGCACTTGCTGCCGAAGGCGCCAAAGTCGGTATTCTCGATGCCGATATTTACGGCCCATCCATCCCCATTATGCTGGGAGTGCCCGATTTTAAGCCGGTTTCACCCGATGGCAAGATGATGACGGCAGCAAGCGCCCATGGCATCGCAGCTCAATCAATAGGGTTTATGTTAGGCGGCGATGAAGCCGCAGTGTGGCGTGGGCCTATGGCTGCTGGCGCATTAGCCCAGCTGCTCAATGAAACCTTATGGCCTGAGCTTGATTATCTGGTGATTGATATGCCACCAGGCACTGGTGATATTCAATTGACCTTGTCGCAAAAAGTACCTGTAAGCGGCGCGGTTATCGTGACAACGCCACAAGATATTGCGCTTGCCGATGCGAAAAAAGGCGTCAGTATGTTCCAAAAGGTCAATATTCCAGTATTGGGTATTGTGGAGAACATGAGCTTTCATTTGTGCAGTGAATGTGGTCATAAAGAGCATCCTTTTGGACAAGATGGCGGCGCTAAAATGGCGCAGCGTTACAATGTGCCATTGCTGGGCCAGTTACCGCTTAAACTCAATATTCGTGAAGATGTTGATAATGGTGTGCCAACAGTGGTGGCCGATAGTGAAGGACCCGTGGCGCAGCTGTACCTAGCGATTGCCCGTAAAGTGGGCGCGCAGCTTGCGTTAACCCAAACGCAAAATGTTGTTTCAATTTCAATTTCAGATGATGAGTAAGGTTTAAAAGCATGAATTCGCAATGTGTCATTATTGGTATCGCTGGTGCGTCAGCGTCGGGTAAAAGCCTAATCGCTAAGACCATTTATGAAGAGCTATGCCGTGATTTAGGCACAGATCAGATAGGTGTGATAGCTGAAGATGCCTATTACAAAGACCAAAGTCACCTGTCGATGGATCAGCGAATATTAACTAATTATGACCACCCCAAGGCGCTCGATCACCCTTTATTGTGTGAACACCTTGAAGCGCTTAAAAATGGTCAAGCGGTTGATATTCCAAAATACAGTTATACCGAACACACGCGCATGGCTGAAACCACTACCATGACGCCTAAAAAGGTGATCATTCTTGAAGGTATATTGCTGTTAACCGATCCCGCATTGCGTGAAAAAATGGATGCCAGTGTGTTTATGGATACCCCGCTCGATATCTGCTTCATGCGCCGTTTAAGCCGTGATGTTGCAGAGCGGGGGCGCACGATGGAATCTGTGATGCAACAATACACTCAAACGGTTAGGCCGATGTTTTTGCAATTTATTGATCCGTCGAAGCAATACGCTGATATTATTGTGCCTCGAGGCGGTAAAAATCGTATCGCCACCGATATATTGAAAACCAGAATCCAACACCTGTTAGTAAAATAATAAGATGAATTTAGGAGTGACGTTGAAATGCGTTTGACGGATTTAGAGATTGAAGCTTGCTTAGATGATGGATCAATTGTGATTGAGCCGCGTCCCACAGCCGATGCCATTAGTGGTGTGAGTGTTGATGTTAAGCTTGGTGATCAGTTTCGCGTATTTCAAGATCATACCGCTCCTTTTATTGACCTTAGTGGCCCAAGTGTCGAAATGCAGGCGGCGCTCGATAGTGTGATGAGCGATAAAATTGTGATCCCAGAGGGCGGCGCATTTTTCCTTCACCCGGGAGAACTGGCGTTAGCTATCACTCATGAAACCGTCACCTTGCCGTCTGATATTGTTGGTTGGTTGGATGGTCGCTCTTCGTTAGCGCGATTGGGGTTAATGGTGCACGTGACTGCGCATCGTATCGATCCTGGTTGGCAAGGTAAGATAGTGCTTGAGTTTTACAACAGTGGAAAATTACCTTTGGCGTTGCGGCCAATGATGACAATTGGCGCGTTGAACTTTGAGCGGCTTAGCTCACCTGTGGCGCGTCCTTATAATAAGCGGGCCAGTGCTAAGTATCGAGATCAGCAAGAGACTGTCGCTAGCCGGATCAGTCAGGATTAATAATGTCTGCATTATTATGGGTCAATGGCGTTCGCCAAGATACCGTATCTGCTGTTGATAGAGGCCTCGCCTATGGTGATGGCCTTTTTGCTACGATGCGCTGCTCAAAAGGACGAGTGCTGTTTTTAGATGCGCACCTAGGCCGCGCAGTACAAACCAGTCAACGCCTTGGCATGCCTTGGCAAGCGTCTGCGCAACTTATTGGTTTATTAAATTCAATTGCGATAGAGCAACAGCAAGATTTAGGTAGCGATTTTTGCATTAAACTTTTACTCAGCCGCGGCGTTGGCGGACGAGGTTATCAGTTACCTGAACATGTGTCGGTCACCGAAGTGGTGTCGGTGCATCCGATGCCAAGTCACTATCGTCACTGGCAGATGAACGGCATTGCGCTTCAGACCAGCCCGATACGCCTAGGCGGGCAAACTCGCTTAGCGGGAATGAAGCACCTTAATCGTTTAGAGCAAGTCTTGATTAAAGCCCAAGTGTTAGACAAGGGCTTTGATGATTGGTTGGTGCTTGATACTCAAGAGCGGGTGATTGAGTCTTCGATGGCGAATCTGTTTTTAATTAAAGATAAACAGGTGGTGACGCCAAGCATGCACCTAGCAGGTGTTGCTGGTGTGATGCGAGAACAGCTCATTTACTGGTTTATTGAGGCGGGGTTTAATGTTGCGATTAGGCCTGTTATCCCGAGTGAATTAAGTCAGTTTGATCATGTATTACTGTCTAATAGCCTGTTTGGTGTGGTTGGAGTCAATCGTATCGAACAGTGCCGCTTTGCCCCCAGTGCATTGCCCCTTCAAATAAACCAAGCCCTCACATTATCATTATGAAAAAACTCATTAGTAGAGTGATGATTGCACTCTTTGCGTTACTTACCTTAGCATCGGTTGGCCTCTATTGGGGTTACCAGTCGTTGATGAGTTACAGTCAAACGCCGCTAACGCTGACATCCGCTCAAGAATTGGATCTAAAGCGAGGCACGTCATTTATCCAATTGGCACAAGTCTTAGAGCAGCGCGGCGTCATACAAGACAGTTGGAAGCTTAGGGTATTGGCTAAGGTTCGCCCTGATTTAACTCAGATCCGTGCAGGCTTGTATGAGCTCACGCCGCAGGATAATGTCATTAGCCTGCTGGAAAAACTAACCCAAGGGCGCGAAAAGGTCTTTAGTGTCACTCTAATCGAGGGGCTCACCATAAAAGAATGGCGCGCAATTTTGATGCAATTACCCAAAATACAGTGGCAAGACGGGGTATTTAATCAGGTGTTGATTGAGCATGGCGATATGTCGGGTCAACCCGAGGGGAAATTTTATCCCGATACCTACCACTATGTTGCTGGCGATGACATACAGGTGATTGTTGAACAGAGCTACCTTAAAATGCAGCAGGAGTTACAACAGGCATGGCAAGGAAGAGATACTCGGATCCCGTTAACGTCGCCTTATGAGTTATTGATCTTAGCGTCGATTATTGAAAAAGAGACCGGCAAAGCCAGTGAACGCACTTGGATATCGGCCGTCTTTACTAATCGATTGCGTAAAAATATGCGATTACAAACCGACCCTACAGTGATTTACGGCATGGGCGACAGGTTTAATGGCAATATTACTCGCAAAGACTTACGTGAACGAACGCCGTATAACACGTACCGAATTAATGGCTTAACCCCAACGCCCATCGCGGCGCCAAGTGGGGCGTCGCTTTACGCCGCCGCTCATCCAGCTGATGTAGATTACCTCTACTTTGTGTCGAAAAACGATGGCAGCCATATCTTTTCTAAAACATTAGCCGAACATAATCGGGCCGTAGATAAATACCAGAGAAATCGATGAACAATACCCATGCGAAATTTATTGTTATTGAAGGATTAGAGGGAGCCGGTAAGTCGAGTGCTATCGCTTTAGTCAGAGACTTTATTGCCCAGCATACCGGAGCCACTCCAGTCTGTACTCGTGAGCCCGGCGGCACGCCGCTGGCTGAGCGAATCCGCGATTTAGTGAAAGTGGCGGATCCCAGCGATCCCTTATGCGATGAGGCCGAGTGTTTATTGATTTACGCCGCAAGGGCCCAGCTGGTAGCTAATGTCATCAAGCCTGCTTTAGCCAATGGCCAGTGGGTACTGGGCGACAGGCATAATCTGTCCTCTTTAGCGTATCAAGGCGGTGGGCGAGGATTAATGCCGTTAGTCTCATCGGTAAGTGAAGCCACCTTAAAGGGCTTTAAACCTGACTTGACCATTTATCTGGATATCGATCCTGTGCAGGGATTACAGCGTGCGGCAGACCGTGGTGCGTTGGACAGAATAGAGCAGCAAGCAGTGAGCTTTTTTGAGCGCGCCAGAAATACCTATTTATCGCTCGCCGAGCAAGATGATGCCATTGTGATTGTCGATGCTAGTCAACCCATGGCAAAGGTTCATAGCGATATTGTGGCTGTGCTGCAGCAGCAAGGTTGGTAATGATGGTCAACATTCCTTGGCTCACGCCAGTGATTGCCCAGTTTAGTCAGCAATTAACGACGGGTTTGCAAGGTCATGCTTATTTAGTGGGGATGCATCAAGGATATGGGGGCGTCGAGTTAGCCCAAGCGTTAGCGTACACAGCTTTGTGTCAGCATCCGAGCTCACAGGGACCGTGCGGTCATTGTAAGCCTTGCCAATTGACGCTCGCAGGAACTCATCCTGATTTTTACCAAGTAGAAGCAGATGGCAACCAGATTAAGGTGGATCAGATAAGGGACTTATGTCAACGCCTGACATCAACCGCGCAGCAGGGCGGTAAACGTGTTGCCATGATTAAAAATTGCGAGCGCCTTAATGTTGCTGCCGCCAATGCACTATTAAAGACACTCGAAGAGCCTGGTCAACAAACCCTACTGTTATTGCAAAGTGATACGCCGAGCCGTTTAATGGCGACCATTAGTAGTCGTTGTCAGCGTTTGCATTTTAAGCTGCCGATTGCACAAGAGGTTCAAGCCTGGTTATCCGAGCACTATGAACTGAGCGGTGATGTCAGCTGGTGTTTGCCTGTAATGGGCGGACCGATAGAGTTGCTAGCAGCATTACAATCGCAACGGTATGCCGAATTACTACAACTGCGCAAAGACTGGATTCAAAGTTTGTCGTCCGGCCACCTGTGTGCTAATTTTACTCATATAGAACAAAAGCAAGTTTCTGATGCGCTTAAGGTTTTATATCTAGTCTTAAGACAAAAGTTGGTTAAACAGAAAAATGCAGATGCGCTAGTAAACGTTAAAATAACCCGTTTAGCGGCTCAGGTGATGGCTAGGTATCATGAACTTAACATGATGCCCAATGTGAATGTTATGGCAATTTTTCAATCGTTTATTTTAGAGTATCAATCACTAACACAAGAGCAATAATTATGGTCGACCTCGTGGTTAATTTTGATACTTTACACCAATTGTACCGAGCTTACATGCCGTTTATTCAGCCTGCTGGCTTGTTTGTCGCCACGACAGAGAGCCACTATTTAGGCCAAGAGTTATCCATTGTTTACCAACTTCCAGGGTTGACGACTAAGATGGAGTTTCAAGGTCTTGTGGTGTGGATTAACCCTCTAGGAGCCTCTGGCGGAAGGCCTGCAGGTATTGGGGTTAAAATCATCTCAGATGCCTCGACCCATAAGCACCATATTGAGAACCTACTTGCCCGAGAACTCTCCTCGAGTGATTTGACCTGCACCATGTAGCTCGGTATCCTTTGCGTCCTTTTTGTTGTTTACTTGGATTATAAGCGTGCTCATCGATTCTCACTGTCATCTCGATCGCCTCAAGGCTGCTCCCGATCAAGCCTCTTTGCAACATATTATTGCCCAGGCTAAAGCGCGTGGTGTTGAATACTTTTTGTGTGTCAATGTGCGCCAACAAGGCTTCACCCAGATGCAAGCCAAAATGGCCGATTTTGAGCAAATATTCTTGTCTGCTGGAGTGCACCCCTTAGATGTAAAAGAGGGATTGGATACTGCTCAGCTTTATGAATATATTAAGGATCCTAAGGTGGTAGCGATTGGTGAAACAGGGCTAGATTATTTTTACGCCGATGACACGAAAGCGCTGCAGTTATCATGCTTTGAACAACAAATTGCGCTGGCGGTTGAAGTGGATAAACCGCTGATTGTGCATACTCGCGATGCCAGAGAAGATACTATCGCCTTACTGAAAGCAGGCCATGCCGATAAGGTCGGTGGGGTATTACATTGTTTTACTGAAAATTGGGAGATGGCCAAGGCGGCCATCGATTTAGGCTTTTATATTTCTGTATCCGGCATAGTGACGTTTAAAAATGCCGGTGATTTACGGACGGTTATTCGTAAAGTCCCTAAAGATCGTTTATTAGTTGAGACCGATGCCCCTTATTTGGCGCCAGTGCCACATCGTGGGCAAGAAAATCAACCCGCATATGTTCGTGATGTGGCCGAATTTGTGGCTGAACTTCGAGGCGAGTCTTTTGAGGCGTTAGCCGATTATACAACGACAAACTTCTTCAATTTATTTAAAGATGCCGCCAAATTAGCTAAGCGCGAGTAGTACTGATATCGACACTGAATCGTAATTGGGAGCCAAAATCCTAAGACAAACTCCTAAGACAAACTCTCACTACCTTGTTTTAATGTGCTGGCTTATGGCTTATGGCTTATGGCTTATGGCTTATGGCTTATGGCTTATGGCTTATGGCTTATGGCTGTGATGGGTTGTGTTAGTGATTGTGTCATAACACTTTTGGTTTGGGAGTATGGGTGTTGAGCTGATGATAATCACCACAGGTTATATCAAATAACAGATAAAAAAAGACCCAAAACTATTCCAATTGTTCTGGGTCTAGGGGAATGGCTCTTTGCAGAGCCGTGCGCTACTGTTTGAGAGGGTCTCTAAATACTTCTCAGGCTTTTAGTGTAGTCAAGGTTGAGCATGCTGCCGAATTTGTCTACATTGAGCGCTACCTTAATTGTAAGCAAATGTTACACGGTGGTCGGCATCACCAGCCTACATCCTAATGATTAACTTTTGGGTGCCGGATAAGTGCTTAATGATGGGGAAATTTTATCTTTGACCAAGTCCCGAGGTAAGCTGTTTTTCAATTTAGTGCCAAGGTGTTTAACGAGACCTAAATTGGCCTGATGATAGCTGACGAGTTGCTCGCCTTGTGGTGTGGTTTTGGTGGGTAACATAATGTCTCGCCCCATAAGATAACTGCTGGCTTGGCTTTCATCTAAGGCGATACTCTTACTGGCATCAGCTAATGCCACTATGGCTTCATGACGAACCTTAAAGCCTTTTTTGAGTGTATCAGCCAACTTTAAACCGATGCGTTGAAAACGGATCTTGCCAATTAGTGGCATGATATTGCGCGGGAATAACCAATATTCATCGTCACGCTGCATCACAACGCCATGTTCGGACAGGTTAATGTCGAACGTCGATTGAAAGTAATCTTCAAGGGCCTTAAGGGATTTATTAGTGGCCTGCGTAAACGGAAAATTCTTTTGCGCTTTAGGCTGCTCTACTGCGCGTTCAATATCGGCAATTTTGGTGATCTTGGCGATAAAGAAGCCTTCGCTGTCATAAATCTGTGGCCAAACATGTAAAAACCCCTCTTCGGTACACGCCTTATGCGCATCAGGAAACAGGTTGGCGAGTGACTCAAAGTGCACGGCGTCGGGGTAACGCTGCTGCAGATGTAGACACACCTGCTGATTTTCGGTGCGATTGAGTGTACAGGTCGAATAGACAAGTGACCCACCAGTTTTTAATGCCAGAAAAGCGGATTCGATTAGATCAACCTGAGTATTAGCGATGGCTTCAATCTCGGCAAAATCCCAATGTTTTAAGGCCTCGGGATCTTTTCGGACCGTGCCTTCACCGCTGCATGGCGCGTCGAGTAAAATGGCATCGAATGTGTCATAGAGGTATTCGCCAAATACCCGCGCATCAAAATGGGTGAGGGCTGTATTTTTTACGCCCATGCGTAATACGTTGGCGTGCAGTACTTTTACTCGGCTCGATGAGTATTCATTGGCAACCAGTAGGCCTTGATTATGCATCATGGCGGCAAGCTGGGTTGTTTTAGAGCCTGGGGCTGAGGCCATATCCAACAAGGTTAAGTCTTGCGGTGCATCGATGGGCGTTGGAAATAACGCATGGGGAGGCAACATAGAGCTGGCTTCTTGGATATAAAATAGTCCCTGAATATGTTCGATGGTATTGCCCAATTGCACATCGTCATTCACGGTGATCCAAAAGCCGGCATCAGACCAAGGGATAGGTTCAAACTGCCAGCCTTTAGGCTGCATTAAGGCGACAAAGTGACCCGCCGATATTTTTAAGGTATTAACCCGAATCGATGGTCTTAACGGCTTATCGCTGTAGGCGATAAAATCTTCCATCGATAGATGTTCGGGCATATCTTTAGCTATGCTATTGATAAAATTTTGATTTAGTTGAACCATAAGAAGGAAAAAGCAGATATTGTTGTCAGGCAGTATATCACATCGCTAGTTAGGCCTTAGTTAAACCTAGGTCAAAGAGGAGTTTTTGTGCTTAATCGCATCTGGTTTGTTTTCTTTGCTATCTCGTTACTGGCGATCATCATCGGGTTATTTCAAGGGGAGTGGCATCTGTTATCAGATGCGGTTGATGCGCTGTTTGCCAGTGCGAAATTGGCCGCGGAAATTGCATTAGGTTTAATTGGGGTGTTATCACTCTGGATGGGTTTGATGCGTGTGGGAGAAAAAGCGGGGGTTGTGGCTGCGCTTTCCTCATTATTCGAGCCATTATTACGCCGCTTAATGCCAGAGGTGCCTAAGGGGCATCCGGCTTTCGGCAGCGTGACAATGAACCTGACTGCTAATGTATTAGGGCTGGATAACGCTGCGACCCCATTGGGTCTCAAAGCGATGCAAGATCTGCAAACACTTAATCCTGATAAAGCGGTAGCGACCAATGCTCAGATCCTGTTTTTAGTACTTAATACCTCCTCGGTCACCTTAGTGCCAGTAACGGTCTTTCTGTATCGGGCGCAGCAAGGGGCGGCGGCTCCTGCCGATATCTTTTTACCTATACTATTAGCGACCTGCGCCTCCACCTTAGTCGGGGTATTAGTGGTGGCTTGTTTTCAGCGTATTTCGTTACTTAACAGTGTGATTTTGGGTTACGGTGCATTATTTTTCGCCATGATCTCAGCGTTGATATTTTATCTTGGTAGCTTAAGTGTCACCGCGATTGGTGAGCTGTCGACAGGGCTAGGCAACGGCATCTTATTATTATTGATTTTCAGCTTTATTATCATTGCCGGTCTGCGGAAGGTCGCGGTGTATGATGAATTTGTCAGCGGTGCTAAGGAAGGGTTTGAGCAATCGATAAAGCTTATTCCTTATCTTCTGGCCATGCTATTAGCGATTGCCTTACTAAGAGCATCCGGTGCGCTGGATTATTTACTCAGTCTGATTGCTGCCCTCGTCAATCTATTTAATGGTGATACTCGATTTATCGATGCCTTACCTACGGCGATAATGAAACCTTTTAGCGGGTCGGGCGCACGCGCTATGATGTTAGAAACCATGCAGCACCATGGCGTAGACTCTTTTGCAGGGCGGCTTGCTGCGATTCTGCAAGGCAGTACAGAGACCACTTTCTATGTATTAGCAGTATATTTTGGTGCTGTCGGTATTCGCAATGGACGTCATGCATTAGTGTGTGGCTTGACTGCCGATATTGCTGGGATCTGTGCGGCGATTTGGGTCTGTTATCATTTTTATGGCTGAGCATTCGCTAGGTATTGATGTAAGCGAATGTTCAATGAGCTAGCTTAGAGATGCTACTTAGTACTATTGGCGGACCTTAGTCAGTGGTGCTTGAGTGACGAGTTGATGTGTTGTTAAAAATGGTAGCTAACTGAAAGCATGGGGCCGATAAAGCTGTAATAAAGGTTGTAATTTGCGACCTTGATATCTGATTGGGCCACATTACTGTCGAAATCTACATCGACTTTATAGTAATTAAATGCCGCTGTCATGTGCCAATTATCGCTGATCTTCGCTTCTAATCCGGCACGAATATCCACAAGGCTACCTTTGATATCATCGAGTTCGATATAAAAATATTGCGCGTGAGCATTGAGTTTAAACCCTGGAATAAACTCATAGTCGGCATATAAACCTATATCGGGCAATGGGGCGGTTACTTCTTCATCCACGTAGCGAGGATTGGCATCACTGCATTGTTGTACGCTATCGCCCTTAAGACAGACGCCAATATCACCATTGAATGCAGTTTTGATGAACATGGTATGAACACCAAGGGAGAGACCAAAGTTGTAGTTATTGCCTTGATAAAAGTTATAGCCATAACCGATCCGTGCAATATCAATGTTGAGTGTGGTTTCTAGGTTAGCACCGGCTTGCACATTATAAATTTGGTCGTCCAGTGTCACTTGAAACGGAACGGTCAGCTTTTTGACTTCGGCATTACGATGTAACTGTTTCCAATCGGCGTAAATGCGGTGCTTGGCATTAAAATGATACTGTATTTCAAAAAAAGGCAGGAACTGAGACTCATCTAAATTAAGATCTTCTTCAAAATCAAGCTTAAAGTTATTGCCTAATAGGGGATCAGTGACATCCATAGTGGAATTGGAATTAGAATAAAAGCCACCAATTCGGATCACGGTTTTATCCTGCTCCATTTTTGATGGTACTGTGACCTGGGAGTCTCCTTCACTCGCTAAAGCAGAGGTGCTGAGAACGGCCAACGTCAGTAATGGTAAGAGTTTGTAAGCCAAAAAATACCCCGTTAAATCATACTTATTATAAGTCACTGATTGTATTGTGTTAGCCTTTTATATGTGCTAACAAGTTTAGCAGGTTACCGTATTTGTTAAATGATTTGTATCAAAAAATGTGTAGAACAGCTGTTTTTTCTATAATCTGAGGTAACCGTGGATGCTCGCCCTAAGCGCTTACCCACCTACTGTAATAAGGGCGTGAGCCTTGCTGTTCCTGAACTGGGCTCATCAGATAGCGAACAGAGCAAACCTTGATATGATTAATTTTAAGTTACAGATTTGTTTTTATTAATTAATAGAGTAATGGCCAGATGATCATCATCCAAGTGATGCCACACAATAATAGGCTGAGAAATACTGCGGCAGAGGCTATATCTTTTGCTTGACCGCTTAAGGGGTGGATTTCATCGCCGATACGGTCGACTACAGCTTCAATGGCTGAGTTTAACAGCTCGACAATTAACACTATAAACAGTGTCATGATGAGTAAGATGCGTTCAACTGTCGATACATCGAGGAAGGTGGCAATTGGGAGCATAAATAGTGCAAGCACGAGTTCCTGCCTGAAAGCCGCTTCACAGCGCCACGCAAGTTTTAGTCCTTGGATTGAAAAGCCCGTAGCTCTAAAAACACGTTTTATGCCGTGATTATTTTCTGGTTTCATAATATTCCATTGTAAAAAACTGAGTTTGGCTCAGTACAGCTTGTATAAGGTGAGCGAATTGCGACATATGTTATGCAACATCAATTATTTGAGATAACGAATTGCAAATAAGATTCAGCTAAAATTCAATTTATAGTTAATTAAGATACCACTAATAAAGTGACTTAACCCAAAGTCATTGTGTTCAAATCACTACATTAAGACACATTTTAGGCGCTGATATAAACCTTATCGAGCGACTTAGCTATGTAGATAACATTTAACTTAACCTCCATTAGTCTACACTTATTGTGATTTGTTCGAAGTATTGAACCATCACCCTGCTCAAGGAGGAGCTTATGGTGTTTTCTTTATATCGTTTGATTTTAAGCGGCTTATTATTAGGGCCTTACTTATTTGCAGCAAGCGTTTACGCTGATCCAACCTCTCATCAAGCCCCACCCAACATTGCACAGCAGTTACAGCATGCAGGAGCGATGACGGCGCAAGTTGCTATATCAGAGTACTTAGTGAGTGAAAAGTTCGATGGCGTTCGGGGATTTTGGTCTGGTAGTGCCATGTATAGTCGTAGCGGTCGGCCGATCGACCTCCCCATGTGGTTTACTGACGGGTTTCCTGATGAGCCCTTAGACGGTGAGTTATGGATTGGACACGGTCGTTTCGATGAAATTTCAGCGCTAGTTCGCCAAAGTGCTCCCGATGAGTCAGACTGGCGCAAGGTTAAGTTTATGGTCTTTGATGTGCCACAGTTAGCACAGCCATTTGCTATGCGTTATGGTTATGCACAGAAACAATTTACCGATATTTCTCCATATTTAGTCGTTATAGTGCAGCGGCAATTTACTAACGCCGTGGCGTTAGATGCTCACCTGACTCAGGTGATAAAAGAGGGGGGTGAAGGCTTAATGCTTCATCGAAAATCAGCTCTTTATCATCAAGGTCGTAATCAGGATCTGGTAAAACTGAAACGCTATGAAGACGCAGAGGCTGAGGTGGTCGGTTATCATCAAGGCAAAGGTAAGTATCTGGGGATGCTTGGGGCATTAGAAGTCGAAACACCCAGCGGAATTCGCTTTAAATTGGGGTCTGGCCTGACCGATGCCGAGCGGCGAAATCCTCCCGTATTGGGCAGTATCGTGACTTATAAATATTATGGTGTAACCAGTAATGGCGTGCCTCGATTTGCCAGCTTTATGCGTGTTAGGTCTAACCAATAGGTTATTTAATCAAGATTAAAGTAAGCGAACATGGAGAAATGCATCACATTAGCCAGAGCACCTAATCAAAATGCCACATCCCCTTACGTTTGCAGGAATGTGGCAGACCGTTAAAATACGGTGTCGATTATTACAATGGTCCAAAGGTGTCGTGCAAATTGGTTACGCTTAGCGCTTACATGGCTAGGTTTACACCTTAAATTGATTCACCATCAGCTTTAGCTGCTCAGACAGCTGAGCGATTTCTATGGTTGACCCTTTAGTCTGATTGGCCGATACGGCATTTTCTTCGGCGATGCGTTTAACGTTGAGTACATTTTGATTGATCTCATCTGCCACCGAAGTCTGTTGTTCTGAGGCACTGGCGATCTGAATATTCATGTCGTTAATAACTCTTACCGCTTGGGTGATGACGGCTAAAGCATTGCCGGTTTTGTTGGCTTGTTCCACGCTGAGTGCGGCTTGATCTTTACCTTGTTGCATCACGAGTACGGTGCTTTGGGTGCCTGCTTGCAATTGTTCAATGATATTTTGAATTTCTTGTGTTGAGAGCTGTGTGCGCTGCGCCAGCGTTCGCACTTCATCGGCAACCACAGCAAACCCTCGACCTTGTTCTCCTGCGCGAGCGGCTTCAATTGCGGCATTAAGTGCCAGTAGGTTGGTTTGGTCGGCGATGCCGCGGATGACGTCTAATATTTTTACGATATTGGCGGTTTCAAGTACAACATCGCCCAATTTTTCAGATGACTCATTAACCCTATCAGCTAGGGCGCTGATAGCTATGATGGTTTTCTCTACTTCATCACGACTGATATTTGCTTGGCTATCGGCCCGATTAGCGGCATCAGCGGCTCTTGCAGCATTTTGGGCGACATCATTTACAGTCGTCGTCATCTCATTCATGGCGGTGGCGACAGAGTCGGTTTCACTCTGTTGCTGTACCACCCCAAGACTCGATTGTTCGGTGACGACAGCCAGCTCTTCTGAGGCGGTCGCTAATTCAATACTGGCAGATGAGATTGTGGTCACCATATTACGTAGGTTACTTGCCGTTTCCTGTATTGAGTCTATCAATATGCCAGTTTCATCTTTATTGCGACTCTGGATTTCAATGGTTAAATCTCCCTGTGCTAATTGGCGCGCGGCGGCGACGGCCTGGCTAATTGGTCGGGTTATCGAAATGGTAAGCACATACGACGCTACACTGCCTAAAACGACCGCTGCCAATGATAATAGTAAGGTGAGGCGAATACTGTTACTGGTGCTATTTTTTACTTCGGTACCTAAGCGATCCATATCGGTTATGACTGATTTATTGGTACGTTCGGCATTGTTAGCCACGCTACGTCCGATACGATCAAGAGTGTTGCTGATTAAATCATTTCGGGTGTCAATCAGCTGATGGATTTGCTTTAAGCCATCGAGATAAGAGAGCTGAGCTTGAGTGAATGCTGTCAGCTTTGCTTGCTGCTGGGGTTGATGTACATAGGGTTTAAGTGCTGCAATGTCTTCGTTTAAATTTTTCCCCATTTTATCAAGGGCTGCCTTATAGTCAGCTTCATTATTCGAGTCTAAAAATTTAGAGGAAAATAAACGCCCGAACAAGAGTGACTTTTGCACTTCGGTGGCGTAAAAAAACAGGTCGGTTTCATTATTTACATGGGCAGATTGGATGATGTCATCGATTGTCTGAAGCATGGTTTCGCTTGGTTGCAAAATTTCTTTTGCTAAAATCTGATCTCGCTTTGATATTAAATTAACCACTTCGGTAAAGGTATGTTGGTAGGTTTGGAGTTCTGTGTCGATATTGGCGATGTAATTGGCGCGTTGAGGTTCTTGGATTTCGGTTTTAGCCGTTACGAGTAATTGACTAAGTTTATCTAAGTATTCTTGGTATTCGGTGAGGTCTTTCTGACTGTGGGTGATGAGGTAATCTTTAACGTTCATTCTCACCATTAGCATGGTGGTTTGTAGATCACTAACGATGTTAGTATCTTGGCTTAAATCTTGGTAACTGCTGATCCCGTCGTTGGCTTTATTGAGCGAGACGATTCCAACTATAAGTACTAACGATAGTAACGATAGTACAATAAAGAAACTCGCACCTATTTTTACTGCTAACCGTAAATTTTTAAACATCACCACATCCAGCTATTAAGCATATCAATAAATGTGATGTGTGTTATAAATTATTTTGTATTTATGATCAACGCGTTACATTCTGATACGGCTGTTTTGCTTTGTTTGTATCTGTTGCGCATAAGATGCGATTGTTGGGATGTTGAGTGATAACCTAGTTTGATTTAAGACTCTAAATGAGGCTTATTTGAATGATTAGGGTAAATTTTAATCTGTTTGGTTGGTCGAAAAGCGATAACTGCTGAGAGTGGCCTAATTTTTAAATTGTGATATTAATCCACAAAAAAGTTATGGGAACATGTGTTTGTTGGATAAGTGAACACAATAATGATGTGACAAACTCTATTTAATGGTTTGATTGACTTGGTTTGATTGCTATTTAACCAGCATGGTGTGTCAGATAATAAATATTATTGATATCAGGTGTTTGTGATAAAAATATCTCAATAGGCTCAATGCGGGTCGTTATATCCGCATTGAGCGCTTAGCGGTTAGCTATGGCGAATGCCTGAACGCTTGAGTCGTTCAGCTTCCAGCTTTTGCTGTTTTAGCGCCTCTTTTTCGGCCAATATGCGGGCGACTTCTGCCTTTTCTGCTTCAGCCATGGCGGGGGTTTCTAGTGATAATTGGCCTATCTTACCTGAGCGAAATTCATGTAATAGTAGTTCAGAGGCTTTATGCAGATCGATACGTCCGCCAGGTCTGAGTGCGCCGCGTTTACGGCCAATGGCTTCCAGCAGGCCGATATCATCTTTAGGGAGCGCTTTTAGTTTATAGCGTTCAGCTATAGCCTCAGGGTAAGCCGTTAAAAAATACTCAGCGGCGAACATAGCGACATCTTCATATTCCATCGCAGTATCTTTAATCGCACCGGTGACGGCTAAGCGGTAGCTGCTGGCTTCATTGTCCACTTTTGGCCATAAAATACCGGGTGTGTCAGACAGCACAATACCGTTTTTAAGATTGATGCGTTGCTGTCTTTTAGTCACCGCGGGTTCATTACCAGTTTTAGCTATGACTCTACCAGCCAAAATATTGATAATAGTAGATTTTCCAACGTTAGGAATACCCATGATCATGGTACGAATATCTTTTTCTGTGGTGTCTCGACTGGGGACCAGCTTACGGCACAGATCAGGAACTTTACGTACTTGCGCGGCTTGTAAGGTGGTGATCGCCATGGCTTTTACACCTTGTTCCTGCTCTAAGTGATCGATCCATAACTGTGTGGTAGCAGGGTCGGCGAGATCGGATTTATTGAGTAATTTTATGCATGGCTTGTCACCGCGCAGTGTTTTTACCATGGGGTTTTCACTGCTAAAGGGGATGCGAGCATCGAGCACCTCGATCACGAGATCGATCTGAGGCATGACCTCTTCAATCTCTTTACGTGCCTTGTGCATGTGACCGGGATACCACTGAATTGCCATGTTTATACTCTACTTACTAACAGATGTTGAGCGTAATTTTACCTTGATATGGTATAAAAATCACAAATAAAAAGCGTCAATAGACGCTTTTATAGGCTGAGGTGACTAGATAACGCCGAGTTCGCGTAAACGCTCCATTAGATAACTCTCTGCAGTGTAACGGTCAGAGAGTACCACTTCAGGTTTAGGGTGTAAGAACAAGGGAAGCGAGATACGCGAGCGATTACGATCCATCCCTTCTGGGTTAATCACTCGATGAGTTGTCGAGGGGAAGTAACCGCCTGAGGCTTCTTGTAGCATATCGCCAATATTGATGATGATGTTGCCAAAGTCACTGGGGACATCTAACCATTCACCTGTTTTGGTTTGTACTTGTAAACCGGGCTCACTCGCGGCGGGTAACACAGTTAATAAGTTAATATCTTCATGCGCTGCAGCTCGTATCGCGCCCATCTCTTCATCGCCTGACATCGGTGGATAATGCAAAATCCGCAGTAGTGTTTTATGGCTATCTTCTATCATCTTAGGCAGTGCAATAGAGTAGTTGATCGCCACTTCTGCTGGTGTGTGCATTTCTACCCAACTGAGTAACTCGGCTGCTAGGCTATTGGCTTGTTGATAATAGGCGAGAATATTGTCTCTAAGCGAGTCTGGAATGCGTCCCCAAGGGTAAACATGATAATACTCTTTGATGTCTTTAACGCTATGACCCTTAGCGGTTTCAGAGATGCTGGCAGGGAAGAAGCCGTCATGGGTTTCTGCTTTAAACAGGAAGTCCTGTTTTTCATCACTGTTAAAGAAGGCTTGCCACTGACTATAGATGGTTTCAACCAGTGTTTTGTCGATAGTGTGGTTGGATAATACGCCAAAGCCGGTATCGCGCAGCGATTGGACAAAACGCGCAGCGCTATCGGGTGCTTGATAATCGATTGTTTCTAATTTCATATTTGGTTTTCTTGTTAGGGCCTGTTGAACTTTCAAGGTTGTTTTTGCAGCGAATTGCTGGGTATTTATACAAGGCAGAAGCTTTGTAGTGTATTTATTCTACATAAAAGCTGAGAACGTAGTAAAAATACCCAACAAACGCTGCCCGAAGGGTTCGGCTAAAAACGTTTTACTCTTTAGTTAAGTGAATTTTGCTTAGATGACTAGGCTGCAATCCACTCGCCTGATTAAAAGGTTTTTGTTTCGAACAACATTTAACCAGCAAAGATCAACAGGCCCTAGTATATCTTGGCGAGAGTTTACCGTTGTCGCTGCTGTTGGGCAAATTAAGTGTGATGCATATCACCTTAATATTGTCCCTATAACCCGTGTGCTTCGTAATGATCACTGGCCTTTATTTGGGTGGTTAACTGATAGTATTAACACTGAAGGATCCTAGCCTATAGTGTAATATCAGACTCAATCAGTCGGTCTTTAATCTGTTACCGTGTGTTAGTGTATCGGCATCTTGGTGGCGCCATTTAGCCGTAAAAAGAGAATCAATAGAGAGTAGTTATCTATGCGTGAATTAACCGAGTTCGAGCAGTATGTTATCGAAGGCAAGGGCACTGAGCAGCCTTTTAGTGGTGAATATAACCATCATGATGCCTTAGGCGTTTATCATTGTAAGCGGTGTGATGCGCCTTTATATCGCAGTGAGCATAAATTTAATGCCCATTGTGGTTGGCCTGCGTTTGATGATGAGATCCCAGGTGCTATTAAACGTTTAGCCGATGCCGACGGTCAGCGTACCGAAATAGTCTGTCAGCAGTGTGGCGCGCACTTGGGCCATGTATTTGAAGGCGAATATTTAACGGAGAAAAATACCCGCCATTGTGTTAATTCGGTATCTATGGTGTTTAAACCGGCAATTGCAACGCCTGTTACTAACAAGCATCAATGGGCTACCCTAGGTGGTGGTTGCTTTTGGTGTTTAGAGGCCATTTTTGCTCAGCTTGATGGGGTGACATCGGTACAATCTGGCTATAGTGGTGGTGATGAAACCAGCGCCAATTATAAACAGGTGTGCACTGGGACGACTGGCCATGCAGAGGTAGTGCATATTGAGTTTGATGCAGAGCAAATTAGCTTTGCTGAATTACTCGATGTATTTTTTAATAGTCACGACCCCACCACGTTAAATCGTCAGGGCAATGATGTTGGAACACAGTATCGTTCGGTCATTTTTGCCCATGATGAAGCACAAATAAATACCGCATCAGCCCTGATAGCCAAGCTTACTGAAGCCCAGCTATTTGATGCGCCGATAGTGACCGAATTAGTGGCGTTTCAACATTTTTATCCGGCGGAAGCTTATCATAAGGATTATTTTGCCAACAATGGTGAGCAACCTTATTGCCAGTTGGTGGTTAAACCTAAGGTGGATAAGTTTAAGATGCGCTTTGCCGATAAAATTAAGCAAAGTTAGCCACGAATAGGTAGCTACTATGAGTCGCTCTTAACTACTCATAATAGACAAGCATTAATTAATATCATGAGCGCCTATGAGTAGGGCTGCCTATGAGTCGAGTTTATCATCGGCAATCTTGTAGTGCGGATCTTCGATAAAGTTAACCTCAACCAGATCGCCTGCTTTGTGCAGCAATTGCTTACAATCTTGGCTTAAGTGACGTAAATGCAGTTTTTTACCACTGCTCACGTAACGTTCGGCTAAAGTGTCGATTGCACCTAACGCGGAGTGATCGCACACCCGTGAGTTTTGGAAGTCAACGATAACATCTTGTGGATCAGATTTAGCATCAAACAGTTCTAAGAAGTGAGCCACCGAACCAAAGAAGAGCGGACCATTGAGCTTGTACACTTTCCAGCCGTTAGCATCTTGGCTCACATCCACGTTGATGTGCTTTGCATGTTCCCAAGCAAATACCAAGGCGGACACAATCACGCCCACAAATACAGCAAACGCAAGATCGGTAAACACGGTGACAACGGTAACTAAGATGATCACGAAAGCATCGTGCTTAGGCACTTTACGCATTACCTTAAAGCTGGCCCATTCAAACGTACCGAGAACAACCATAAACATCACACCAACTAGCGCCGCCAGAGGGATCATTTCGATTAAAGATGAGCCAAATAAGATAAAGGCCAGGAGTGCTACAGCAGCCGTGATCCCCGAGAGACGTCCACGCCCGCCAGAGTTGATATTAATCATCGATTGACCAATCATGGCACAACCGCCCATGGCACCAAAGAAGCCGCTGGTCATATTACCAATGCCTTGACCAATACACTCTTTGTTACCTTTGCCACGAGTGCCAGTCATTTCGTCGATCACTGTGAGGGTTAACAGTGACTCGATTAAGCCGACTGCAGCAAGAATAAAGGAGTAGGGCAAAATAATGTATAAGGTTTCTAAGTTAAAGGCCACTTCAGGGATGGCAAATGTTGGCAGCGAGCCTGCTATGGTGGCATTGTCATCACCACTCATAGACTTTAAGAAGTCTAATACGTTGCGGGTATCAAGATCGAAATAGACTACCAAGGCCGTTACCGTGAGGATAGCCGCCAGAGAAGAGGGGATAGCATTTGTCAGCTTAGGCAAAAACTGAATAATCGCCATTGTTAATGCTACTAACCCTAACATCAGTATGAGTTGATCTTGCGGTAACCAAGTCAGTACTCCATTAGCATCGGGGGTTTTGAATTGACCAAGCTGTGCCAGAAAAATCACAATCGCAAGGCCGTTGACGAAACCAATCATTACAGGGTAAGGCACGATGCGAATAAACTTGCCTAATTTGAGCAGGCCACAGCTAATCTGGATAAGTCCAGCGAGTACGACGGCTGCAAATAGGTACTGAATACCGTGTTCGGCTACCAGTGCCACCATGACGACGGCCATGGCGCCAGTTGCACCTGAAATCATTCCTGGGCGTCCACCAATCAATGCGGTGACCAGTCCCATGATAAAGGCTGCATAAAGACCAACCATGGGCTCTACGCCAGCAACGAATGCAAAGGCGACAGCTTCTGGTACCAAGGCTAACGCAACGGTTAACCCCGAAAGTAAATCGGCTCTATGGCTAGCGGTTTTGTGGCGAATAAGATCGAACATTTAGCCTCTGATATTAAATGATAGGTTGAAGTGGAATGGGTCGCGCATACTAGCAAAATTTTGACCACAGTAAAATAAAAAGCCATGCTGCTCAGCATGGCTTTTTGAGTTCAATAATGGCTACCCCTTAAGGACGAGCCATCTCCGAATTGGCACTATTACCACGAGTTGTCGGCTCAGTCGTTGCTTCTTTTGTTGACGCCTCATATTGACGCCCAGTGGGGATGTCAACATTGGGACGAGCCTCTATCGTTGGCTTAGTCATGCTCGAACTGACCATAGTACCAAAACGGCTGGTGGGTTTAGCTGCCGTTTTAGCCTTTGCTACCGACACTGCCACTGCAGGTGCCGAAGTTTTAGGTTGAGTAGATACTGCCGTTGCTTCAATCTTAGCTGGCTTGGCCATAGGCGCAGAAACCGACTTAGGCGAAGCTTGAGTCGATACCGCAGCGGTATTAGCCTCGGCTGGTGCTGCAACTTTAGGTTCGATTGTTATCGATTCTGCCGCTGGCTCTACTTTTGTTGCAGCCGGTGTTGCAACATGCTCTTGAGTCGCTACTTGCGCGTTAGCCGCCTGTACATCGTCAGCTTTAACACTATCAACTACATTATCAGCCTTGACACTGTCGGCAGTGGTATTGGCTGAAGTGTTTGATGCACTTGATGATGAAGTGGCACGGCCTTTAGGCTTAGAGGCCTTTTTGTCAGCTTTTGCGTCACGGTTCTCTGAACCATCTGTCGCGGTAACTACAGCCTGAGTTTTAGCTACAGGCTGAGTCTCTTGAGCTACAGTATCAGTTGATGCGTTAGCTTCTGTCGTTTTGACTTCGGTAGTTTCTGCGTTAACCGTGACTTTCGCTGGTGCTTCATCTGACGCAGCCGTTTCACCAGAGGTTTGCGGCACAGGCTCGATCTTGTTCACCGGGTTCGTGGTGCCAGACTGAGCCACATCATTATCAAGGATTGGCGCGGTTTCAACATCATTGGGGATGAACGCTGGCTGGCCATTGTCTGAGCGGCTTTCTTGGTCGCCATCTTCGTCACGACGACGACGTTGGCCTGCTGCTCTCAGGTGACGAGGACTACGACGACTGCGACGTTGACCATCACGTGGCTCACGTTTGTTATCGGCGTCTGCGTCATTGTTGTCGGCTGAGTTGTCATCATTATTCGCTTGAGCTTGAATTGCTGTTTCATTATCACTCTGAGCCTGCTCTTGCGTAGATTGCATCTCGTTAGCCGAGTCAGCGTTTTGCGCTGGTTTTGGTTCAATAGCTTTTAAGGATTCAGCATCAGTATCAACAGCTTTTGATTCAACAGCGCTAGACTCCGAAGCATTTGCTGCGTTATCTGCCGCTTTATTTTGCTTTGGCTTAGCTTTACGAGGTTGACGCTTTGGACGGGCATTTTGCTCATCTTGTGGCGTTGCTACATCAGCTTGTTTGGTATCAGACTTTGGCTCAACCTCGACATCTTGAGTTTGTGCTTGCAATGCTAACGCTGCTTCATCAGCTTGTTGCTGTTCGGTCTGAACACGGACTTTACGACGCATGTTACGACGTTGACGACGCTCTCTTGCGGCTTCCTGTTTAGGTTGCTGCTCTTGCTCAGTGCTAACCTCTTCAGCGGCCTTTTGTGGGCTGCGTGTTTTGGTATCGTCACGTTTAACACGCTTGTTGTCATTACGCGCTTTAGTTGGGCGAGCATCACTTGCATCAGCCTTAGGCGAGCGGGTGCGCTTGTTATCAGTCTCTTTGTTGTCGCTGTCATCACGATTTTTACGAGTATCGTTACGACGGGTGTTGCGACGACCATTACTACGGCTTTGTGTATTACGACGAGGCTGAGATTTGCTTTCAGTCTCTTCTTTGCTTGGCTCACTGGCGCTAAAGAGATTACTCACAGCAGTAAGCAGCTTTGACAATAAGCCAGGCTGTTTAACGTCAGCGGCTTTTTGTACAGGCTTCTGAGCAGGAATCTCAGACTTTGGCTCTTGTGTTGGCGCTGCGTAGCCTTTTAATGCTGGCTCTGGTGAAGCGGCACGTTCAAGTTTACGTGGCTCATAAAGTTTAGACTCTTGCTTTTCAAGTAGCTTGTAGCTTGATTCGCTAATTTGGTCATCTTTACGGTGACGTGAAACACGATAATCGGGTGTGGTCATGTTGGGATCTGGGATCACATACACTTCGACGTTGTGACGCTGCTCGGTGATGCGGATTGCCTTGCGTTTTTCATTGAGTAGAAATGCAGCAACATCCACAGGTACCACGGCTTCAATTTGCGAGGTGTTTTCTTTGATCGCTTCTTCTTCCATTAGGCGCAAAATGGACAGCGCTAATGATTCGGTACCGCGAATCGTACCTTGACCATGACAACGTGGGCACAAGTGGGCAGCAGACTCTTCCAGTGATGGACGCAAGCGTTGGCGTGACATTTCCATCAAACCAAAACGCGAAATACGCCCTAGTTGTACGCGCGCTCTGTCGTGGTGAACGGCATCGCGCATTCTGTTTTCAACTTCACGTTGATGTCTGACTGGGGTCATATCGATGAAATCAATCACCACCAAACCACCTAGGTCACGTAAACGTAATTGGCGTGCAATTTCGTCGGCGGCTTCAAGGTTGGTGTTCAGAGCTGTCTCTTCAATATCACCGCCTTTGGTGGCACGGGCAGAGTTAATATCGATTGACGTTAATGCTTCGGTCGGGTCGATAACAATTGACCCACCAGATGGCAGACGCACTTCACGCTGGAAAGCCGATTCGATTTGGGTTTCAATCTGGAAGTGAGTAAACAGTGGTACTTCGGCATCATAGTGCTTAATGCGGTCGACAAAGTCAGGGCGAACGAGTGCAACATGCTGTTTAGCTTGCTCATAAATACGCGGATGGTCGATAAGGACTTCGCCTACATCACGGCGTAAGTAATCGCGGATAGCACGCACGATAACGTTACTTTCTTGGTGAATAAGAAATGGCGCTGGACGTGTTTTAGCTGCTTCTTCAATTGCGGTCCAGTGGTGCTGCAAGACTTTTAAGTCCCACTTTAATTCCGCGGCATCTTTACCTACACCGGCGGTACGGACAATAAGCCCCATGCCTTGTGGCACTTCAAGCTCAGACATCGCCGCTTTTAGTTCGGTACGCTCATCACCTTCGATACGACGAGAAATACCCCCAGCGCGAGGATTGTTTGGCATCAGTACCAAATAAGAGCCGGCCAAGCTGATAAAGGTCGTTAATGCTGCGCCTTTATTGCCGCGCTCTTCTTTATCTATTTGAACAATGACTTCTTGACCTTCTTTCACCACTTCTTTGATGTTAGGGCGGCCTTGGAACGAGTAACCGTTAGGAAAGTATTCGCGCGCAATTTCTTTCAATGGCAAGAAGCCATGGCGGTCGGCGCCATAGTCTACAAACGCGGCTTCTAGAGAGGGTTCTACGCGGGTAATTTTACCTTTGTAAATATTGGCTTTTTTCTGTTCGTGACCTGGGCTTTCGATATCTAGGTCATACAGTTGTTGCCCATCAACGAGGGCAACGCGCAACTCTTCAGATTGAGTTGCATTAATTAACATCCGTTTCATGATGACGTATTTCTTCTTAAAATAGGGTCATCAGACTCGCAAATTTCGATGCATTACGGGCCCAGATTTGATGAGTGAAGCCTCGCGGCTTGGTTCTGGGCTAAGGTGCGCATTGTCTGTAAAACGCAATCACTGCGTGTCGCAACCTATTTATGGCTTATTTTTTAATATTACTAAAAACAAGGAATTCGTTGTAAAACGTCAACCAACCCCATAAATTCTATGTACTTTCCTGTAATGCCAAAATCGATAAGCGTCAGTCTGATGACGAGTTAGAATTAAACTTCGAATTTGGAGCGCTATTTGCTGGAGAAACCTCTTTGAAATGTGGCATAGATACTGGGTTTAGTCGTTCAAACGCGTTTTCTCGGTTTATTTTTGATGCAACGACTTGTAAATCAATGATTTGCTACTCAGTAGTAATGTTTTTTACTCTCCGCTTTTAGCGCATGCTTTGGGGGAAGCGTGAACACTTTATTCATCATTTAACCCCATTGGCGTGGCAAATATAGCAACAAACCAGAAATTCAGCAAATGGAAAGGCATAAAAGTTGTTAGTTGTGTACAATAAGCGGCTTGAACGAGAGCAAGGCGTAGTATGAATAATCAACAACCTCTAAATAAAGTCGAATTGGTTACTATAGATGAAGATCATTTAGGTCAACGAATCGACAATTTTCTTGTGACTAAACTCAAGGGCGTTCCTAAGAGCATGATCTATCGTATCGTGCGTAAAGGTGAAGTGCGGGTAAACAAGAAACGGATTAAACCTGAGTATAAATTACAAGATGGCGATATTGTTCGTATCCCGCCTGTTCGGGTATCGGCCAGTGATGACAAGCCCGCGCCGAGCGCTAAGTTAACCAAGGTTTCGCAACTTGAAGCGCGTATCGTATTCGAAGACAACTGGCTTATTGTGCTTAATAAGCCCGCGGGCATTGCGGTTCATGGGGGGAGTGGCGTCGATTTTGGTGTTATTGAAGCGATGCGCTCACTCAGGCCACAACAAAAATTTCTTGAATTAGTGCACCGATTAGATAAAGACACCTCGGGCGTTCTACTGATCGCCAAGAAGCGCAGTGCGCTTAAACATCTGCATGATCAATTACGTTATAAAAAAATGCAGAAAGATTACTACGCACTAGTGCGGGGGGAGTGGCAGAGCCATGATAAAGTCGTGAATGCGCCACTATTAAAACTGACTCTAAAATCGGGTGAGCGGATTGTACGGGTTAATCAAGAGGGAAAAGCCTCTGAGACGCGCTTTAAAATAAAGCAGCGTTATAAAGGGGCGACGCTAGTGCAGGCAAGCCCAGTTACTGGTCGAACTCATCAAATTCGAGTGCATTGCCAATATGCAGGCCATCCCATAGCGTGTGACGACAAGTACAGTGAGCAGAATTTTGATGATTCGATGCGAGCATTAGGGCTTAATCGTTTATTTTTGCATGCAGCGCAGCTGAAATTTATTCATCCGAGTACGGAAGAGGTTATGCAGGTCAAGGCGCCATTAGATAAGGCGTTAGAACAGCTATTATCGAAATTGGAAAAAGTATGAAACGATACGAATTAGTCATATTCGACTGGGACGGTACGCTAATGGACTCGGTCGGTAAAATTGTGGCATGTATGCAACAAACGGCAAAAGAGTTGAACTTATTGGTGCCTACTGAGACGGCCGTGCGCGATATTATCGGTTTGTCCATGGATGAAGCATTAAATGTGTTGTATCCGAGCGCCTCTCATCAGACTCGTCAGAACATGATTAATGTTTATCGTGAACAATATTTGCAGCTCAACCAAACACCAAGCCCTGTCTTCGATGGGGCAGAAGAGTTACTGTTATCCTTAAAGGCATCGGGTCACCAGTTGGCTGTAGCAACTGGCAAAGCCCGAGCTGGATTAAACCGAGTGTTGCATGAGACCGGATTTACCCAGCACTTTGTTGCGAGTCGCTGCGCCGATGAAGCCCACAGTAAACCGCACCCACAAATGTTGCAGCAATTATTACAACAATTGACGGTGGCACCAGAAAAGGCGGTGATGATTGGTGATTCAATTCATGATCTCAATATGGCCCGTAATGCAGGAATGGATGCCATTGGTGTGAGCTATGGTGCCCATAGTGCAGAGCGATTAAGTGCGGCCTTACCTGTTGCTATTGTCTCATCAACCCCTGATCTATATGTTGCGATCACTGCTCAGCGTTAGTTACTCCTGCTAAATTGTTGCACTGACGCCTGATACATAGCCACAGTCGTGATGATATTAAGCTAAAGGCGTAAATTGGCGTTGATGAGTCGTTTTTACTCAGGAATTTTACGATTTCTTAATTTGTATTGCTGGCCGTTTACTGGGGGGCTAAAGCCATTCATTGCCTCTGCGATATCAAGGATACTTTGAGTATTTAACAATGTGTTTAATGCGATATTGAGCTTAGCTTGTACAACCATACTTAATCACTTATTTGGCTTGTTTAACCGGAGATCAACCTAGCGTCAGCAGGCGGGGTGAGGATATCGACCCCTTGATTGAGCAGCATCTCGGTGAGTGCGATAAGCGGTAGCCCCACTAAAGTATTGGGATCGCGTCCTTCAAGGCGAGTAAATAGGGCGATACCAAAACCCTCGCATTTAAAGCTGCCGGCGCAATTAAGTGGCTGTTCTTTTGCTATGTAATAGCGTATCTGCGCTTCTGTCAGCACTCTAAAGTGGACAATAAAGGGCTCGCATCGTACTTCGACACTGTCAGTAACCACATTATAGAGCGCAATAGCAGTATAAAAGGTAACGCTTTTGCCTGAGACGTTCATCAGTTGTGTTACTGCGTTTTCTTGGGTTAATGGTTTACCCACGATTTGTCCATTAACCACTGCAACCTGATCTGAGCCAATAATGAGTCCCGAAGACTGACCTTTGGCCCCAGCCTTTGCCTTGGCGATTGCTAGGCGCGTCACCAAATCAGGAGCCGTTTCATTGATGTTTGGGGTTTCGTCCACTTCGGGCGCGCAAGTATCAAAAGTAATACATAATTTTTCCAGCAGTGATTTACGGTAGCTAGAGGTTGATGCTAAAACAATGAGCGGTGTCATTAATGGGCCTTAGTTAAACTATTTCAAGATAAGATAATGGCATACAATCTTACTAACAATGGCTGGTTGGCACATCAGTTAATGTCTCATTGTGTCATACTATGCGACCACCAACTAAAATCTGTTAGTATTCGACTAAAATTAGTGAATGAATGCTTCTATTTTAAGCGCGCGGGGCTTGAGTATCACTGAGCGCTTGGGTAGAATTTTGCCTCCAATAATTTTTGATTTATTCATGAGTTTTTAAGAATAACTACCTTGAATGGTAAAGGTAGTGAATTTTCCTTTGACTAAGAGTAATTCAAACTATAATATGCGCGCCTTATGCAAACAGTAAAGATACCGGTTTCAATTGATCCAAACCGCGCGGCGGCAAGCAAGCTTTCTTATGAAGGCATGATTCCTGGTGTGCAGTTAAAACGGTTAAATGAATTATGTGCCGGCGACTGTTCCGATGTGGCAGTGTCGCTTGAATGTGGCGTAGATATACAGGGGATAGTCTACCTGAAAGGGAAGGCTGTGACGGAGCTCACTCTGAATTGTCAACGTTGCATGACACTATTTACCACAGAGGTTACGGTCGACTTTTGTTTTAGCCCTTGTGGGTCTGAGGCAGAAATCGATGAGCTCCCGGATGCGTATGACCCTATTGAGTGCAATGAGATAGGTGAAGTTCGTCTGCATCAATTGATTGAAGATGAATTGATCGTAGCTATGCCTCTGATCCCTATGCATGTTGACGGAAGTTGCAGCTTGGGCGATCAAGATATAGTAGTAGGCGAGATTGAACCCGCTCAACTGGAGCGTCCAAATCCGTTTGCAGTGTTAGAAAAACTGAAGAGCAAGTAATCTAGGAGACAGGTCAAATGGCTGTACAACAGAATAAAAAATCTCGTTCAAAGCGCGGTATGCGCCGTTCACACGATTCATTGAGCACTGCTCAATTGTCAGTGGACGCTACGAGTGGTGAACTACACCGTCGTCACAATGTGACAGCAGACGGTTTCTACCGCGGTCAAAAGGTTATCAACAAGTAATTTGTTGATAATTATATGACTGATCTGACGCTTGCGTTAGATGCGATGGGGGGCGATTTTGGCCCCTGCATCACAGTGCCTGCAACCCTGCAGGCACTTCGTTTATACCCCTTCCTAAATGTCATTATGGTTGGCGATAGATCGCAAATAGAGCCTCTATTACGCCAATGTGAATCGTCGTTACTGTCACGAATTGAAATTATTCATACCACTGAAGTGGTGAAAATGTGTGATCGCCCAGTGCATGCTTTGCGTAATTGTAAGCAAAGTTCAATGCGCCTCGCCATTGAATTAGTTCGTGATAACAAGGCACAAGCCTGTATCAGCGCCGGGAATACCGGTGCGTTAATGGCAATTTCTAAAGTATTACTGAAAACCTTACCCGGCATAGACAGGCCTGCTCTAGTCAGTTGTCTGCCTGCGGTAAATCAAAAACCGGTTTACTTACTCGACTTAGGGGCAAATGTGTCATGTTGCTCGGAAACCTTATTTCAATTCGCGGTGATGGGGTCGGTATTATGTGAAGCGGTCGATAAGAACCCTTCACCTAAAGTGGCTTTGCTCAATGTCGGTATTGAAGAGATAAAGGGTAACGATCAAGTTCAGCAAGCTGGGCAGTTATTGCAACAGAGTCCACAAATTAATTACACCGGCTTTATTGAAGGTGATGATATCTATTTAGGTAATGTTGATGTCATCGTCTGTGATGGGTTTGTCGGTAATATCACGCTTAAAACCTCCGAGGGCATTGCAAGGCTCCTCGTGCATCAGTTAAAGAAAGGATTAACTCAAGGCTTTTTTGTTCGGTTAATGGCCAAGTTAATCGCTCCGCGCATCAATAGTGTTTTAAATCAGATGAACCCCGACCACTATAACGGGGCAAGTCTGATAGGATTGCGCGGAATTGTAGTAAAAAGTCATGGAAGCGCGGATGAGTCTGCCTATTTGCAAGCAATTAGTTTGGCTGTAACCGAAGCGCAACGTCGACTCCCCAAGATGATTGAAGAACGTCTTGAGTCGATCCTTTTAGACATAAATAACTGATATCTCCTTATGCATACAAAAATTCTCGGAACTGGTAGTTATTTGCCAGCGCAAGTCCGTAGTAATCACGATCTGGAAAAAATGGTGGAAACCAGTGACCAGTGGATTGTTGAACGTACCGGTATCTCAGAGCGCAGAATAGCGGCCAAAGATGAATCTGTATCGACCATGGGTTATCAAGCGGCAGTTAAAGCGCTTGAAATGGCAGGTATAGCAGCAAGTGAGTTAGACATGATAGTGTGCGGCACCACCAGTGCCAGTAATGCTTTTCCTGCCGCTGCATGTGAGATACAGGCTTTACTCGGTGTTCACACCATTCCCGCATTTGATGTCGCTGCTGCTTGTTCAGGTTTTGTCTACGCTTTATCGGTTGCAGATCAGTTTGTTAAAACTGGTGCGGCTAAAAAAGTGTTAGTCATTGGTGCTGATGTATTATCACGTCTGTGCCAACCTGAAGATCGCTCAACGATTATTTTATTTGGTGATGGTGCTGGCGCGGCTGTGATAGGTGCCTCTGATACACCGGGTATCTTATCGACTCACATCTATGCCGATGGTCGTCAGGGTGACCTGCTCAAATGTTCATTCCCACCACGAGCGGGTGAAAGTTCTGAAGCGTTAGGTTACATGACGATGAAAGGCAATGATGTCTTTAAAGTTGCCGTCACGCAGTTGTCGCACGTAGTCACCGAAACATTACGTATTAATCAAATTGATAAAGCTGATATCGACTGGTTAGTTCCTCATCAAGCTAATTTCCGCATTATAAAAGCGACCGCTAAAAAGCTCGATATGAGTTTAGATAAAGTGGTGTTAACTTTAGCAAAACATGGCAACACCTCAGCCGCTTCCGTGCCGATTGCACTGGATGAAGCGGTGCGTGATGGTCGCATTCAACGTGGTCAGCTATTGTTGCTAGAAGCCTTTGGTGCCGGATTTGCTTGGGGCAGTGCGCTAGTGCGCTTTTAGTATTGTTGTTGACAAGATATAGATTGAGTAAAGGTATATAAAATGGAAAAGATTGCTTATGTTTTTCCTGGGCAAGGTTCTCAGGCCGTAGGAATGCTGGCCGATTTAGCCGCTGAGCATGATGTTATCGGACAAACTTTTGCTGAAGCGAGCCAGGTATTAGGCTATGACTTATGGCAACTTGTTCAAGAGGGACCCGATGAAACCCTTAATCAAACCGATAAAACCCAGCCAGCATTGCTAACAGCAAGTGTTGCTATTTGGCGTGTGATTGCATCAACCAATGCACCTAAGCCTGCCATACTTGCTGGTCACAGCCTAGGTGAATATTCAGCTTTAGTCTGCGCTGGTGTGATGAGTTTTACCGATGCGGTAAAACTGGTTGAACTTCGTGGACAGTTGATGCAACAAGCCGTTCCAGCTGGGACCGGTGCTATGTATGCCATTATAGGTTTAGATAATGAGGCGATCCAAACGGCTTGTGATGAAGCCGCACAAGGCGCCGTTGTTAGCCCCGTTAACTATAATAGTCCTGGCCAAGTGGTTATTGCGGGTGAAAAGTCCGCGGTAGAACGTGCCGCAGCAGCATGTAAAGCGGCTGGTGCTAAAATGGCAGTGGCACTGCCTGTGAGCGTGCCTTCCCATTGTGAGTTAATGAAGCCCGCAGCTGACAAATTAGCTGAAGCCTTAGCTGCCATTGAATTTAACATACCTGTCATTGATGTTATCAATAATGTTGATGTCGCTGCGCCACAAGCGGCTGACGCCATAAAAGATGCCTTAGTGCGTCAGCTTTATTGCCCAGTAAGATGGTCTGAAACGGTAGATGCTATGGCAGCAGATGGCGTAACACAGTTGGTTGAAGTGGGGCCAGGTAAAGTATTAACCGGTCTTGCGAAAAGAATTAATCGATCACTAAGTGCTCAAGTGGCAAACGACCCTGTCACAGTTGCAGCACTGAGTGAATAAAGGAGTTATTAATGAGTTTTACTATTGATTTAACAGGCAAGGTTGCCTTGGTCACAGGAGCTAGCCGAGGTATTGGCCGCGCAGTGGCTGAAACGTTAGTGCAGGCTGGTGCCACCGTTATTGGTACCGCTACCAGTGAGCGCGGTGCGGCAGCTATCCAAGATTATCTTGGGGACAAGGGGTTTGGCTTAGTATTAAATGTGACCGACAGTGAGTCAGTGGCCCAATTGTTTACCTCGATCAAAGAAAAAGCTGGCGATGTTGATATTCTTGTCAATAACGCAGGTATCACACGTGATAACTTGTTAATGCGCATGAAAGAAGATGAGTGGCTCGATATTATCGATACCAATCTGACATCTGTTTATCGCACCTCTAAGCAAGTGATGCGTTCTATGATGAAAAAACGTCAGGGTCGTATTATTAACATTGGCTCAGTTGTCGGTACAATGGGCAATGCAGGTCAAACTAACTACTGCGCGGCTAAAGCAGGATTGATCGGATTTACAAAATCTCTGGCCAGAGAGGTTGCATCTCGTCAAATAACAGTGAATGCTATAGCACCTGGATTTATTCAGACTGATATGACAGATGAGCTGACTGAAGAGCAGCAAAAAGGTATCATGTCGCAAGTTCCGATGGAAAGATTAGGTCAACCGCAAGAAATTGCGAATGCCGTACTATTTTTAGCCTCGGATTCAGCTGCTTACATTACAGGGGAAACTCTGCATGTGAACGGCGGCATGTACATGGTGTAATCGTCAGTTAAAATAACTGGCTGATTTTGATTGAATTTGGGCGTAAATTTGCGTAGGTTTCGTGGTTAGACCACAAAAGTTAAGCTTGCATTGTGTGCCAAATTGAATAAACTACTCGCAATCTTACGCAAGTGCGTAATTTGAATAGGAAAGAAACTAATGAGCAACATCGAAGAACGTGTAAAGAAAATCATTATCGAGCAACTGGGCGTTAAAGAAGAAGACGTTAAACCAGCAGCATCTTTCGTTGACGACCTAGGTGCAGATTCTCTGGACACCGTTGAGTTGGTAATGGCTCTAGAAGAAGAGTTTGACACTGAGATCCCTGATGAAGAAGCTGAAAAGATCACCACTGTTCAAGCAGCGATCGATTACGTTTCTAAGAATCAGTAATACTGAATTCTAGAAAACAGGCGGCATTTATGCCGCCTGTTTTTGTTTTCGGCTTATGAACATGCTCAGCACCGTCCGTGTGCAGAGGCAACTCTCGCCCCTTAATGTGCTATAAGATTAGTAAGCCCAATCATTTCATTGCCTCTTGAGGCATATCGTCATTACTTTAGTCAAAAGGTGAAAACGTGTCTAAACGTCGTGTAGTCGTAACAGGTCTTGGTCTCGTCACTCCTGTAGGCAATACCGTAGAGACGTCCTGGAAAGCATTAATTGCAGGACAGAGCGGTATCGCGCCAATCACAAAATTTGATGCATCTGAATTTTCCACCCGCTTTAGTGGGTCGGTAAAAGATTTTGATGTTGAGCAATATCTGCCCAAAAAAGAAGCGCGTAAGATGGATCTGTTTATTCAGTATGGTATGGCTGCAGGTATCCAAGCCATAGAAGATGCTGGATTAAATATGGAGCAAGAAGATCCAACCCGAGTGGGTACCGCGATAGGTGCAGGCATGGGCGGCATGCCACTGATCGAGGCGGGTCACTCAGCGCTATTAAAAGGTGGCCCCCGCAAGATTTCACCCTTTTTCGTTCCTAGCACCATTATCAATATGATAGCCGGTCACCTGTCGATAAAATATGGCATGACAGGCCCTAATTTTGCGGTAACCACCGCTTGCACTACAGGTGTACACAATATTGGTTTTGCAGCCCGCACCATTGCCTATGGCGATGCTGATGTGATGGTTGCTGGCGGGGCAGAAGATGTAACTTGTCCGTTAGCGGTCGGCGGTTTTGCTTCAGCTAAAGCACTTTCGACTCGAAATGATGATCCAACAGCGGCTAGTCGTCCATGGGACAAAGATCGTGATGGTTTTGTCATCGGTGATGGTGCTGGTGTGATGGTGTTAGAGGAATATGAGCGAGCTAAAGCGCGCGGTGCCACTATCTACGGTGAACTGGTCGGTTTCGGTATGAGCGGCGACGCCTTTCATATGACTTCGCCGCCAGCCGATGGCGCAGGCGCTGCTGCAGCTATGGTTAACGCGATCAACGATGCCGGTATTGATAAGGCGCAAGTGGGTTATATTAATGCTCATGGTACGTCGACCCCAGCTGGTGATAAAGCCGAAGTCGCAGCGGTTAAATCAGTATTTGAGCAGCATGCTTATGAGCTATTAGTGAGTTCAACTAAGTCGATGACAGGCCATCTTTTAGGGGCTGCTGGTGCGGTTGAGGCGATTATTACCTTGTTGGCCCTACGAGATCAGATAGTGCCACCAACCCTTAACTTGGATAATCCTGATGAGGGATGCGATTTGGACTTCGTTGCCCATAAAGCCCGCCAACATCAGTTTGAGTATGCACTTTGTAACTCATTTGGATTTGGTGGCACCAACGGCTCGTTATTGTTTAAACGTGGTGAATAAACCATCTTGTTTTATTAAAGCACCTTAGGGTGCTTTTTTTATGGGTGATTAACACTAGATGGCAGGTGGATTAAGCTTAATTCATCTCTATTGGCAAGTTGTCGATATCAGCAGATAATTCGGCTCTATTTATGTTACTGCTATGATTAGGAACCTATCGTGCTAAATTTATTCGTTGTGCCTTTAATGCCGTTAGTGGGGGCTTTGACTGCGAATTTAAGTACTATGATCCGTGGCGAAAGCGCAATAAAACTCAGTATAGGAATGAAGACCTTTGTCTGTGCCGCGACGGCGTTTGCGTCTGTCTGGTTTGCGCTGTTAGTCACAGCGATTTATGCCGGTGGTGATACCAACACGCTTGCAGGTGTTGAGGTATTGTTGCTGTTTATGGGGGGCTTGTTAGCTTATCCAATATTAAAACTTGAACGCTTTATTAGCGCCTCGATTCAATTGTGGTTATTTCGCCTTGCATTACCGTTAATTGTCTTTTCATGCGTGTTAGTGATGATGTTTGGTTAACATTACAGCGTAAATCGTTAATCTTAGATATTCGATTTACGCTATTTACAGTACACTTTAGCCAAGTGAATCATACAGAGTTCAATTACATGGCTGGAACAGAAAGAAACATCACACTACGATTTTTAGCCGAGCCGGCCGATGTCAATTTTGGCGGGAAAGTTCACGGTGGCGCCGTGATGAAATGGATCGATTTAGCGGCTTATGCATGTGCAGCTGGATGGAGTGGTAAATATTGCATTACCGTTTATGCTGGCGGCATCCGCTTTGTCAAACCTATCCATGTGGGTAATATTGTCGAAGTTAGCGCCAAAGTGGTTTATACCGGACGTACGTCCATGCATTTAGGGATTGATGTAAAAGCGGGTGACCCTAAGCATGCCGAACGTCATTTGACGACCCATTGCGTGGTGATCATGGTTGCAGTTGATGATGAAGGCCAGCCGACAGAGGTGCCTGAATGGATACCTCAAACAGACAGTGATAAAGAGATGCGTGAGTCTGCTATTCGATTAATGGATATGCGTAAAAAAATTGGGGCAGAGATGGCAGCGCACCTAAAACCTTAATTTATTTAAATAAAGGTTTTAATGGGCTAATGCCAGTCAGAGCATATGGCATTTTATTAGCTTAATTTATTCTCTAGATCTATTTGTATCTGGCGAAAGTTTTGATATAACTTGACCTCGGTTTTCGCATCCAGCGATAAATACTGTCAATTGAAACAACCATAATAAAAGTAGAGGCATAGGTTGCGAACAAATAAATTTTCTTTGGTCAATATGTCTCTAGCACGTTTATTCGCCTTGCCGTCGCCCCATAAGAAGCTATTAATGGCCTCTTGTGGTCTAGTCGGCATCGCGCTTTTATGGCCGAGTCAGCAACAAATGTTACCCCAGCGGATCCCTGTCGCGCTTGATATCGAGTCATTCGTGTTGCCAGCAGAGCAGATGATGGCAGAGTCAGGCGTCGCTATTCGTCCTGATTACGTCAAAACTATCGTCAGTGGTGATACCCTAAGCGGCTTGTTTTTAGATGCCAATGTCGATCATCAAACCATGTATAAGGTACTCGAAGCCGATCTCAATATTCTGGCTTTAGATACATTAAAACCGGGTAATATTATTCGTTTTTGGCTCGATGACAGTGGTCAATTAACGCAACTAGAACTGTATTTTAATGCTGCTCGTCAAGTGGTTTTCAGCCGTTACGAGGAAGGTGGTTTTAATGTCGAAGAGATCAATATCGATGGCATTTGGCAAAATCGCTCACTGGCCGGTGATATTCAAGGTTCATTTTATCTGTCGGCGCAGCGCGTGGGGCTTAATGCTGCTGACATTCAACGTATCGAATCATTACTAAAAGAAAAACTCAATTTTGCTCGTGATTTGCGTGCCGGTGATACCTTTTCTGTATTAATGAGCGAGCAGTATATTGACGGTGAAGTCACGGGGAATCGTGACATCTTAGGGGTGAACATTCAGCGTGGTCGCAACAGTATTAATGCTTATCAAAACAGTGATGGTAACTTTTATGATGAACAAGGCCGCAGCTTAGCCAGAGCATTTCAACGGATACCGTTAGAAAAAAATTATCGCATCAGCTCTCGATTTAACCGTCACCGCCACCATCCAGTGACGGGGCGCACTGCACCGCATAATGGTACCGATTTTGCCACACCAGTGGGCACCAAAATCGTGGCACCCGGTGATGGGATCGTGTCGTTGGTGACAGATCATCGCTATGCAGGTAAGTATGTGGTGATTGAGCATGGCAACAAATATCGCACCCGTTATCTGCATTTGTCCAAAGCATTAGTGCATAAAGGTCAGCGAGTTTCTCGGGGGCAGGTAATTGCGTTATCAGGTAAAACCGGACGGATAACTGGTCCACATCTGCATTATGAGTTTCACGTTAATGGTCGCCCAGTCGATCCGATGAAAGCGGATATTCCCATGGCGAGTAAATTGTCCAATAAACAGATGAATGAGTTTGCGCAGTTAGTGAAGGTGCGCAAAATGATCATGGGACAAAGCTAGTGTTCCCAAGCGCGTTAGTTGTTTAACCCAACACATCTCGTTATAAAAAAGCCGCTAAGATAGCGGCTTTTTTATGTCGTTACGTTGGACTCTAATTCGAGCATGGTGAGCCACAAACGTAAATCAAACTCTAGCTGGTGGTAATCATTTTCCATATGGCAGCAGAGTTGATAAAACGCCTTGTTATGATCTTTCTCCTTTAAGTGCGCCAATTCATGTACCACCACCATGCGTAGCAAGGGTTCGGGGACATAACGTAACTTAGAGGAGATGCGGATCTCATTTTTGGTCTTGGTTTTGCCGCCATGATTTTTAGCGATATAACTGTGTAAACCCAAGGCCTGCTTCTTTAAGGTGATCTTGTCATCGTAGAGCACCTTATTGAGTGGTTGCGACTTTTTGAGATAACAGTTTTTAAGCGCGATAGTGTAATAGTACAGGGCTTTGTCGCTGCGGATATCGTGAATGTCGGGATAACGCTGTTGCAGGACGTTCTTGAGTCGATTTTGTGCAATAAGTGCCTCGACCTGAGTAATTATCTCGGGGCGGTAACCTTGTAGGTAATGAAGATGGGTCATGTGATCTTAGTCGAACTCATATCGGCCGGGCTAGGGTGCCCGGCGTGCTTTGATGAATAAAGCTTGCGCGATGGCGGCAATTATTCAGGTTTGGCAAAGATACGTTGGTTATGATAAGCGTAAGCCACTTCAAAGGCATTCTTTTGGAAACGCTTAAGGTCGAGCCCATCAAAATCCACCATAGGCGGGTTGCGCTTGAGTTGCTCTTTGATGGTCACAGGTGAGATCAGGTGTACTGGTAGGCCGCACAACTGGATGGCCGCTTCCATCTTAAAACTGGTGGCACTGCCAGCAAGCTTACCTTTTTGCTCACGCTCGATTAAAACCACTTCATCGACTTTGTAGTCTTCCATCAATTTACAAAAGGCAAAATGAAACTCTTTAATCGATTCTGTTTTAGCCGAATTTGATACCGTTAATGAACGAGAACGGCATTCTGGCACGTTAAAGGTTTCACCTTCATAACTTAATAAACTGATGATGGCTTCGCCACCTTTTAACTCAACGCCACAAACTCTCATGATAAACCTAATAATAAAACTGTAATGGGGGTTATTGTAACCTTAATTGGCATAATGAGCAGCAGTTGCTAAAACAAATTACGCCATAAAAATCATCTTTTGCTGTAAATCCTAGCCGTTATGCAAGGGATCCCAAAGCGTTGAGCGGCGGGTTGGCCGCTCATTTTACAAAGTACGGTTATTCTTCAGGGGTGTCTTGCAAGGTAGACTTAGGTTTGCGCAGCATAGGCGCATCGCCAATATCGACACCTGTGATAAAGCGTTTATCGCGGTTATCTTTGGTCTTAGTGGTCGATTTAGGCTTAGCGGGTCTAGTCTTGTTTTGCGCTGCTTTTTTAGCGGTGGCGGGCTTACCTTTAGGTTTGGCTTTGAGGCCGCTAAACTTGGGTTTTAATCCTGCTATTTCGCTTAGTTCAAATGTGCGGCGTAAAAATAGCTGCACTTGTTTGAAGTTATCCCAATCTTTTGGCCCCACGAGTGATATAGCATCACCTTTAGCACCTGCACGGGCAGTACGGCCAATGCGGTGAATGTACTCTTCGGCTAACTTGGGCATATCGAAGTTAATCACCAAAGAGACGTTGAGTAAGTCTAAGCCGCGTGAAGCCACATCTGTGGTGACCAAGATCTGTTGTTGACCTCGGCTAAATTGATCCATTATCTGATTACGGGCTGACTGCTTTAGCTCGCCGCTCAGTGAGGCGGTGGTAAAGCCTTCATCGGCCAGTTTTGTGGCTAGACGGTCGGTATCACTGCGGGTGGCAGTAAAGATGATCACTTGCTTATGTTGTTCTTGCTTTAGTAGCGTCAGTAACAGCTTTTCTTTGTGACCTAAGTTATCGCACAGATAGACTTTTTGGGTAATATCTTGGTTTTCAACGTTTGAAGCCCCAATCGACACATGCACGGGCTCTTTTAGCAGCTCAGCCGCTATCTCGTTAATTTCACCATGATCTAGCGTCGCAGAGAACATCAAGGTTTGACGACGTTTATGATCGGCCGCTTGGTTAATAGCGCGCAGCTGCTCGGCAAAGCCTAAGTCGAGCATACGGTCGGCTTCGTCAAGGATAAGTAATTCAAGCCCGTTGAGGTACAGATGACGCTGTTTAAGATGGTCGGCCAGGCGACCAGGTGTCGCCACCACAATATGTGGGTCTCTGGCGAGGGCTTTCGCTTGGTCATTAAAATTTTCGCCACCAAGAATTTTAAGCGCCTTGTATTGTGTATTGGCGACCAGCAGTCGTAACTGGCTGTATACCTGCGTTGCCAGCTCTCGAGTTGGCAATAAAATGAGTACGCGAGGATCGCGTTTACTCAATGCCTTGGTCGAGATAATACGCTGCATAGCAGGCAGTAAAAACGCCAAGGTCTTACCCGAGCCGGTTTTAGACGATGCCATTAGATCCTTTCCCGATAGGCCTACAGGTATCGATTGCTCTTGGATCTCGGTCGGCTTGTCGATGCCCATATGTTCTAGGCTGGTTAGTAGGCGTTTATCGAGTGAAAAATCTGAAAATTGCAAGGGTGTGCTCCAAAATATCAATAAGAGCGCATTATACATCGACTTGGTGCTTTCAGCCATTAGGATTAGCAGTCGTGGATAACGGATATCGCAATCAAGCTAAATAAGCCATTTTCGCGCGTCATGCTTTAGCCTATGATGGCAGATAAGGGTTATGCCTTTAATTGATACTGGGCAGTGATGAGTAAGGGAGATAATAGATGGCGACTATCGGTATCGCGTTAGGTAGCGGCGCCGCTAAGGGCTGGGCGCATATTGGGGTGCTCAACGAATTAGCTAAAATGGGGATTAAACCTGACAAAGTGGCGGGGTGCTCTATTGGCTCAGTGGTCGGTGCTGCCTATGCCCAAGATAACCTCAGTGAACTGCAGCAATGGGTGAGTGGCTTTTCGAGTTGGGATGTTCTTGGCTTAATGGATTTAAGTTGGGGGAAAGGTGGTTTAATTGGCGGTGAAAAGGTGTTTGATGTGATGCAGCAACACATTGGCGTGCTCGACATTGAACAGATGAAGCGTCCCTTTGCCGCAGTGGCAACTGACCTGTATAGCGGGCAAGAGATCTGGTTTCAACGCGGTAACTTACGTCATGCGGTGCGCGCGTCGTGCTCCATGCCAGGCATTTTGCCTCCGGCGCGCATTGGCGACCGTTGGTTAGTTGACGGCGCAGTTGTTAACCCTGTGCCGATATCGGTGAGCCGAGCTATGGGGGTTGATGTGGTTATCGCCGTCGATCTTTACGGTCATCGCAAGACACGCCTAGAACAACTGCCTGTGTCGTTGTCATCCAGTGCGCAAGTGTCGGTGCCGACTGCAGAGGAAATCAAGACTCAAGGTCAAGATGTTGGCTTCATGGATCTGCTGGCGCGAGGCCGAGATTATGTGTCGGGATTAACCGATAAGTTCTCTCTTGGTAATCGTAATCAGCCGGGGATGTTGGCGGTGATGTCACAGTCTATGGATATTTTAGAGCAACGCCATAAACGGGTACGTTTAATGGGGGATCCTCCCGATCTGTTGATCACCCCTAATGTTGCCGATATTGGCACCATGGAGTTTCATCGCGCGAACGAAGCGATAGAGGCAGGTGAGCAAGCGGTTAAAAAAGTGGCTCATATTATCACCACTGTACTCGAAGAATACCCAGAAACCCCCGGTCGCTAATGATTAGGATTAGCGTTGTCAGATAATGTGAGGGGCTTGACTGAGTTAGTATGCCGCGATGAAGGATTCGATGAGACGCTAAGTTGATCGAGTCCCTAAACCTGTTTTTAAAAGCGGCCTAGTTTTTGCTTTAACATGATATCGTTTAGCAGTCGTCGACATTTTGACAATGAATCCAATCAGTCAGCTTCCAACAACCTCTAATTCTCAACAGGTAACCGACGCCTATGGTGGCGTGCTTAAGCATCAAACTCAAGGCGCGAATGCACCGGCCGACACGGTAAGCTTAGGCGAGCGAACTCGTCCGGCGCAAACAAACGGTAGCGCGATCGCCCAAGAAGAGGTGTCATTATCGCCTCGGGCGCAGCGAGCCCAAAAAATTGAGGCGATGGCAGACGACTTCTTCAGTGCTGGTGCGTTTAGTATTAATGATATTCCTAAGCTTATACAGCGGTTACATCAAGATGGTATCCTGTCAGATAGCCAACTAAACCGCTTAAGCTCAGCAGGATTTGAGATCCCAGAGCCCAATGATGCGCCGCAATCACTGCTGAACTTTATTGACAGTAAGCAAGAGGGATTAACGCAATCGGAGCCCGATCAGGCGCTACATAAAATGCTCGATGATGCCAAAACCGTGCTTAATAACATGGACGGTATAGATGGTGCGTTATACAGCCAAACCGCCGCCCGGGTTTCGGCTCAGTTAACTGTGTTGATCAACGCCGACACTAATATGCCCGCAATGGACAAAGAGCAATGGCAGGGGTTGAAATCGACCATGCAATTGGCCGCTTCTATGGGAAATTCACAACAATCGAGCGGCCAGTTAAACAGTTATTTAGCGCTATCTAAGCGACTTACGTAATTTACTAACACTTACTCACAGCTTGTCCCGACTTTTTACATTATCTAGCCTTGTTTCGATGTTCGGTCAAGGTCACTTTTTGAGATAAGTGGCCTAGTTGGCAGTAATCTTTTGTCGCTAAATACCATCGGTAAAACCATGATCTGGATCAAGGTACTTCGAGTGACTTTGTAGCCTAATACGCTACATATTGTGCTTAAACGTTTTATTGGCACTATATATGGTGTCATTTTGAACGTTACTTGAGGAGATATTAAACAATGCCAGTAGTTATTAAGCGGGATGGTTACCGCACGCCTTTTGACGAAACAAGGATCAGAGACGCTGTAGTTGCCGCTGCAAACTCAGCAGGTATTGATGATGTTACCTATGCGACTCAAGTAGCGCGACAAGTGAGTCTCGTCATGGCCGATATGGCCGAAGTGGATATCCACGACCTGCAAAATGCAGTCGAAAATCAACTAATGGAAGGACCCTATAAGGCCTTAGCACGCGTGTATATCGAATATCGTCATGATAGAGATATTCATCGAGAGCAAAGCAGCCGACTTAATCGTGATATTCGTGGTCTGGTTGAACAAAGTAATGCAGCTTTGCTTAACGAAAATGCCAATAAAGACTCAAAGGTGATCCCCACCCAGCGCGATCTGCTCGCCGGTATCGTGGCCAAGCATTATGCGACTCGCCATATTTTACCCAAAGATGTGGTGTCGGCCCATGAAGCGGGTGAGATCCATTATCACGATTTGGATTACGCACCTTTTTTCCCGATGTTTAACTGCATGCTAATTGATTTAGCCGGTATGCTGACTCATGGTTTTAAGATGGGCAATGCCGAAATTGAAACCCCAAAATCGATCTCCACGGCCACGGCAGTGACGGCACAAATTATTGCTCAGGTAGCAAGCCATATTTATGGCGGCACCACCATTAACCGCATCGATGAAGTGTTAGCACCATTTGTGGCTAAAAGCTATGACAAACACTATCAAGTGGCCTTAAAGTGGGGCATTACAGATGCCAAAGCCTTTGCCACCGCGCAGACCGAAAAAGAGTGTCACGATGCGTTCCAGTCATTGGAGTATGAGGTCAACACCTTACATACTGCTAATGGACAAACACCATTTGTGACCTTTGGCTTTGGTTTAGGCACCTCGTGGGAGTCGCGATTAATCCAATCCTCAATGATGAAAGTGCGGATGGCTGGGTTGGGTAAAAATCGCAAAACGGCAGTGTTCCCTAAATTGGTGTTTGCGATTCGAGATGGTATAAACCATAAGAGTGGCGATTGTAACTACGATATCAAGCAGTTAGCGTTAAAATGTGCCACCATGCGTATGTATCCAGATATTTTAAACTATGAGCAAGTGGAAAAAGTCACTGGCTCATTTAAGACGCCAATGGGCTGTCGTAGCTTTTTAGGTACCTACGAAGAAGAGGGTGAACTGGTCCATGATGGGCGTAATAACCTCGGCGTGGTGAGCTTAAACTTGCCGCGAGTCGCCTTAGAAGCCAATGGTGATGAAGCGCGTTTCTTTGCCATTTTAGATCAACGTTTAGCCATTGCCAGACGCGCATTAGATACACGTATCGAGCGTCTAGAAGGAGTGAAAGCGCGCGTTGCCCCGATTTTGTACATGGAAGGGGCGTGTGGTGTACGTTTGCGCGCCGATGATGATATTAGTCAGATTTTCAAAAATGGCCGCGCATCAATTTCGTTAGGTTATATAGGACTACATGAAACCGTTAATGCGCTTTATGGCAATCAAATTCACCTGTTTGACAGTGAGCAGTTACGCGCCAAAGCGATTGCCATTATTGAACATCTTAAAGCGGCAACAGTGCGCTGGCGTGATGAGTCCGGTTATGCCTTTAGCTTATACAGCACACCGAGTGAAAACCTGTGTAGCCGTTTTTGTAAACTCGACACTAAGGCTTTTGGGGTGATTGATGGCGTGACCGACAGAGGTTACTACACCAACAGTTTTCACTTAGATGTAGAAAAAAAGGTCAACCCTTACGATAAGCTGGATTTTGAGATGCCTTATCCAGCACTGACCAACGGTGGATTTATCTGCTACGGTGAATACCCCAATATGCAGCATAATATTGAAGCGCTCGAAAACGTGTGGGATTACAGTTATAGCCGCGTGCCTTATTACGGCACAAATACGCCAATTGACGAGTGTTATGACTGTGGCTTTACCGGTGAATTTAGCTGTACCAGTAAGGGCTTTACCTGTCCTAAATGCGGTAATCATGAGCCCAGTCGAGTCTCAGTGACGCGTCGAGTGTGCGGTTATTTAGGCAGCCCAGATGCGCGGCCATTTAACTATGGTAAGCAAGAAGAGGTTAAGCGCCGGGTAAAACACCTGTAGGCGTTAAGTGGTAACGGTTGGCGCGCTGATGCGCGCCTAAGTGTTAATAAGCTCGAGGCTTAGATGAATTACCAGCAATACTTTCCAGTCGATGTGGTCAATGGCCCTGGTACGCGAGCGACCCTGTTTGTGTCTGGTTGCGAGCATCAATGCCGCGGCTGTTATAATCAGTCGACTTGGAGTCCGGCAGCGGGTCATCTATTCGATGCCGCCATGGTTGAGCAGATCATCACGGATCTGCAAGATACACGTATCGTGCGCCGGGGGTTATCGTTATCGGGCGGCGATCCGCTTTACCCTCAAAATGTGGCCCAGATACTTGCGTTAGTAAAACGTGTTAAGCATGAGTGTCCAGATAAGGATATTTGGCTGTGGAGCGGTTATCGCTTAGATGAATTATCGACAGTCCAGCGCCAGGTACTGCATTATGTGGATGTGCTGGTGGATGGCAAATTTGAACAATCGCTTGCCGATCCAAGCTTAAGATTTCGTGGCAGTAGCAATCAGGTGATCCACCATTTCAAGCAATAGTGATATAATGTCGGCCAAACAGATAGGCGCAGTCAGCAATCTTGCTTGATTGGCCGAGTATTATCGATTTACTTTAAGGCAAGTTAATGAATTTAAAGCAAGAGTTACAGCAACTTAATGACCGACTCGACAAATGTCGTCGTAAATTAGATGCGGCAGAAAAACGCGGTGATCACGCGGTGATTTTGCAGTTTAAGCAAGAGATCAATGCTGTAACGAAACAGATTGCCCATGTTAAAAACCAACAGACTCGCTTGTTGAACAAAAAAGGCACCGATGTAAAGTCACTGCCTTTTAGTCGCACACTGACTAAAGCTGAACAAGCCGATATGGGCAAATTAAAGAAATCAGTCAAAGGATTAGTGGTTGTGCATCCGATGACTGCATTAGGACGTGAAATGGGCTTAACCCAAGTCACAGGCTTTGCCCCGAAAGCGTTTTAATCCTCCATTGCCGACATTTGATTAGCGTACGTGAGCGATATCATATCGTTTATCGTGCGCTCGGCGTATGCTTAGCGCTCTTTAATACGCTGCGAGTGAAGTAATAACCGATTCAATTATTCGGCTATTTCACTGTAAGGCAAAAACACATAAAATGCTCAGTCTGACAGTAAGGCCGCATCCTAGCCTTAGTTATTTTCTACCTCTTTTTTTGACTCGGACAGAGCGAGTAGTAAAGGTTATTTCATGTCAATTAAGTATGTCGCCACTTCAAAATTACCAACGCCTTGGGGCGTATTCGCCATGCATGGTTTTGAAGACACAGACACTGGCAAAGAACATGTCGCACTCACTTTTGGTCAACTCGATGCCAATAGCCCCATACTTGGGCGTATTCATTCAGAATGTTTAACTGGCGATGCACTGTTTAGTTTGCGTTGCGATTGTGGTTTTCAACTACAGACGGCGATGCAAAATATTGCCGAGGCAGGACAAGGGTTTATTTTATACCTTCGCCAAGAGGGGCGAGGCATAGGCTTACTCAATAAAATCCGTGCCTATGAACTACAAGATCAAGGCGCTAACACGGTCGAAGCAAATGAGCGACTCGGTTTTGAAGCCGACATGCGCAAATATGACATGATCAAGCCGATGATGGAGAAAATTGGCGTACATCAAGTTAAGTTGATGACCAATAACCCTCGTAAAGTCAAAGCAATGAAAGAGCTCGGCATTGATGTGGTTGAACGTGTTCCGCTACAAGTGGGTAAAAATCGCTACAATGAAGCGTATTTAAAAACCAAGTCAACAGAGCTGGGACATATGATGTCTGAGTATCATTTTACTGAAGAAGCAAACGTCGTTAAGCCCCCTAAGGCTGAGTAACGTTCGTACTTTTTTAGTGTGTTAACGCTATCAAGACACTGCGGCGATTGCGGCAGTGTCCTTGTTTGCCGCGCTTAGCTTCTTTACTCTCTGTCTGCAAAACCTGCAAAACCTGCAAAACCTGCAAAACCTGCAAAACCTGCAAAACCTGCAACCTCAAAATGATAGTTGTGGTGTCGTGCTTTCATAGCACTTTTGGCTTTAGTGCCTATCTATGCGAGTCGCAACCAGGCTATTTGAGCGGGTCATCTTATGCGATAAGCTGAGGATGACGGCGCTACAGCCGGCTAATATGCCAGCTTAACGCTTTCCCCAGATATGTACGTTAGTACTACCAGAATTGGCGTCCTTAGCTGCACTCTTGTTACCGCTCGTAGGGCTTGTCATTCGAGTTGATGTGCCCCCCTCACTGTCCGCTTTCGGCTTAGGCAGTGGTAGCTTATTCATTTTGAGGTAAAGGTATTCTACTTTTTCTCTGGCCCAAGGCGTTTTACGTAAAAACTTAAGGCTAGATTTAATACTAGGGTCGTGATTAAAACAACGAATGTCGATCCGTGCGCCCAGTTCTTCCCACCCATAATGGTCGACTAAATCGGTGAGCAGTGTTTCGAGTTTAATGCCGTGCAGAGGATTATTTGCTTGAGTCATATTGTGCGATTGTCCAGGTAAATTAGGCTGATTATATCAGTTTATATGGGGGTGGGTTGATAAAAAGCACTGGCTCCAACTTCCCGTTTTAGCGTTATTGGATTTATCGGTAGTAGATTGCCTTCTTGCATGTTCGCACTGACGCATGCTTGGCGTTTTGTGCTGATAACCAATCAATTCAGCTTAAAGGATGTGAAGTTAAAAGGGGGGGACGTCAAGTTTCATAATAAAGGCACCTAAGGTGCCTTTATTATTGATTTAAACAGGGCATGCAGCTTATTTGGGCTGCTGCTGGCTCAGAGTCTGGTAGCCTCCACCATTATGAGTATTGGTATAACCTTGCTCAATTAAACTCATTTGGGCAATATCACTGCGACGTCCACTACGGCAATACAGCACTACATTGGTCGCTTTATCTATATTACGTTTAGCAAATTCTGCGGCAATATTTTCAAATGGGATGTTAATCGCATTGGCTAAATGCCCTTGGGCAAACTCTTCAGGGGTACGCACATCGACTATCATGGCGCCGTTATCTATCATCTGCCATGCGGTGGTTTCAATGTCTTGTTCAGCCGCGATGCTCGGTGACGATAAGCCGATAGCGGCTACAAAAAAGAGCGCAATCATTGTGCCGTATCGGCTAAGTAATGTAGTGGCTTGTCCCACGTAAACTCCTTGGTATTAACTTTGTGATTTAGCGCGTTCGAGCTCGGCTTCACTCTTTACACCCAGTTTTTTCATTATCATGGCTGCAGGGCAAAACCCAGTAAAAGCGCTTTGTAATAGATTAGCGCCAACAAAGGCGGTAAGCCAGATAAAATTATGGTGTACTAATGCAGTCAACGCGAGAGACAGTAACACCATAAAGCCAGCAAAAGCGAAAATACTACGTTCGATAGACATAATTAACTCCTTAATTAAGCGGCAGTATTTGCCGTTTTTTGTGGTATGCGGTGGCGCATCACTGTGTAATAGAGCACAGGGATCACAACCAAGGTAAGCAAGGTTGAGACTAAGATGCCGAAGATCAAACTGATGGCTAATCCATTAAAAATGGGATCGTCCAGAATGAATAAGGCACCAATCATGGCCGCAAGGCCTGTTAACATAATGGGTTTTGCTCGTACGGCACCAGAGTGAATAACCGCCTGTTCAAAGGGCACGCCCGACTCTGTCTCCTGGTTAATAAAGTCGACCAGTAATATTGAGTTACGCACAATAATCCCGGCAAGGGCGATCATGCCGATCATTGAGGTGGCGGTAAACTGAGCTCCAAGCAGGGCATGGCCTGGCATCACTCCTATAATGGTAAGCGGGATGGGAGCCATAATGATCAGCGGAACCGAGTAGGAGCGAAATTGACCCACCACCAAGAGGTAAATCGCAATCATACCCACTGCATAGGCGATCCCCATGTCTCGGAAGGTTTCGTAGGTAATTTTCCACTCACCATCCCACAATACTGCAATGGTGTCTAAACCTGAGGGTTGGTTGACATAATGTTGCTTAAAGCCCAAGCCTGTCTCGCTATCGATATCGGCGGCCATCTCAAACATACCGTATAGCGGGCTGTCTAGCGGCCCAGCCATATCGGCAACCACCATGATCATGGGGATCATGTTTTTATGAATAATGGGCGCATCTATGCTGCCTTTATTTATGTGTACCAATTCAGACACCGGCACTGAGTCACCGCTTTGAGTGGTGAGTCTGAGGTTTAGTACCTGCTCAAGATCCATCTTGGCGGCCTCCTCAAGCTGCAATTTAATTGGCACAGGTGTGGTTTGATTGGGTTTATGTAAGTAGCTCACCCGCTTGCCGCCAATGGAGGTGGTCACCAGATCAACGATATTGCTGTAAGGCACGCCTAATAAACTGGCCTTAGCACGATCGATAGACACCTGCCATTTTTGTTGCATCGCAGGCAGGTAGATATCGATATCGACCACATCTGGAGTTTGATGAAATAACGCTTGCAGTTGCAGGGCGGCGGTTTCTCTGAGCGCTTCGTTTGGCCCATACACTTCGGCCAGAATGGGTGACCATACCGGTGGGCCAGGAGGGACTTCAACCACCTTTACATTGGCATTATAGCGCGCCGCAGTAGCTTGCAGTGATTCGCGCACCGCTACGGCGATGCTGTGACTGTCACGATCGCGCTTAGATTTATCGACTAAATTGACCTGAATATCGCCAAGCTCCTGTGTTTGGCGTAAAAAGTAATGGCGCACTAAGCCGTTAAAGTTCATCGGTGCATTGGTGCCTGCATATAGCTGGTAATTCTCGACCTCGGCTACTTGGTTAAGCTGCTGTCCTAAGGCTTTAAGTACGCGCTGAGTTTGTTCCACCGGCGTGCCTTCGGGCATATCAAGCATCACTTGAAATTCTGATTTATTATCAAAAGGCAGCATTTTGAGTACCACCAGTTGAGTCACAGGCATAGAGATAGCAATGGCAATGAGCACCACAATCCCAGCAGCCAGACCCAGACGAGCTTTACCCGCTTGTTTACCGTGCACAAAGGGTGAGATGAGCGCCGTAAAGATCGCCACCATACGATTGCTGCTGGAGGTGTCGCTGCTCTCCTGGTGTTTGTGAGATTTATTTAACAGTTTAGTGGCCAGCCACGGGGTAACAATAAAGGCGATCGCCAGTGAGATTAACATCCCCATACTGGCATTAATGGGGATTGGGCTCATGTAAGGACCCATGAGCCCAGACACAAAAGCCATCGGCATTAGGGCGGCAATGACGGTGAAGGTGGCCAATATCGTAGGGCCACCGACCTCATCCACGGCAATCGGAATTAATTGGGTAAATTCCCGTTGCCCCAGCGCCATATGACGGTGGATATTTTCTACCACGACTATGGCGTCATCCACTAAAATCCCTATTGAAAAAATAAGTGCAAACAATGAGATTCGGTTTAAGGTGAAACCCCATGCCCAAGAGGCAAAGAGGGTGATGGCCAAGGTAATAATAATGGCAATACCGACCACGATGGCTTCGCGTAACCCCATGGCAAGAAATACCAATACCACCACAGCCGAGGTGGCAAACACCAATTTTAAGATTAAGGTGTTGGCTTTATCTCCGGCGGTCTTACCGTAGTTACGCGATACCGTCACCTCTACGTCGGCAGGAATTAACACGTTGTTGACCGCATCGACGCGAGCCAAGATCTCATTGGCAATATCAACTGCGTTTTCGCCAGGTTGTTTGCCAATCGCAACCGTTACCGCAGGGTAGGTGCCCTGCTTGTCGCTGTGCCACGCATTTTGGGTCGGGATATCGCTGCTAAGGCTAATATCGGCTATGTCGGCGAGATACACAGGCGCACTGCGGCCGGACTCATCTTGATAGACGGCGACAACCAGTTGCTCAACTTCTTGTTGGGATTGTAAAAACTGCCCGGTTTGAATCTTAATTTCTTGGTTATCTTGAATCAGTGATACCGGCATGGATACATGGTTATTGCTGGCAAGGCTATGGCTGATCGCGTCATAGGTTAAGCCGTAAAAGCTCATTTTTGCCGGATCGATACGTACATTAAGGCTCACATTATGGCTACCAACAGTGTAAATTTCGCGGGTACCTGGAATGCGTTTTAGCTCAGTTTCGAGCCCCTTAGCCACTTGAGTTAACTGTTCGGCCGAGGTTAAGGTCGACTTTGACCAGAGGGTCAGGCTGACAATGGGCACATCATCGATACCACGTGGCTTGATCTGGGGCTCGCCGACTCCGGCTTGAGTGGCCACTTTATCCATATTGGAGTAGACCTGATTGTAAAGCTTTACAATCGCCTCGTTGCGGGGAATACCCACTTCAAAAATGGCGATCAGTAAGGCGCCATCAGGTTGTGAAAACGAATACAGGGTATCTATCCCTTTGATCTGCGACAGTACCTGCTCCATTGGCAGGGTGACTAATTGTTCGACTTCACTCGGAGTTGCGCCAGGAAAAGGAATATAGACATCGGCAAAGGTCACATCTATCTGTGGCTCTTCCTCTTTAGGGGTGACGAGTACCGCGAATAGCCCCAGTAAAATGCCGAGCAATGCCAATAGCGGTGTGATGGCGCTGAGTTGAAATAGTGCGGCCACTCGCCCGGAAAAACCCAGTGAATAGGGCTGGTTTTGTTGCTTGTCGCTATCTTGATTATGTGACGGCTTCATCTTATTTACGATTCCTATTAAACGGCCAAGTCCATTACAGCGCTCATATTATTGGGCTAGATTAAGTCGGACTTGATAAGCGTCAGTCGCGATGACATCGCCTGCGGTTAAGCCTGCAAGCACTTCAAATTGATCATCTCGTTGCGCGCCTAGGCGCACTTGGGTGAGTTGGAATGTCCCTTGTTGCTCAAGGTAGACTGCACTCATCTCATTTTGATAAATAATGGCCGATTGAGGAATGGTAATAGTGCTGCGCTGGCCTGCAATAAACTTGGCTTTAACCCACATGCCCGGCATTAAGTTACTCATGCCTTCAGGTAAATCAATGCGCGTTTTATAGCTATGGCTCAAAGGATCGGCAAAGGAGAAGATGGTTAACTGTTGTGATATCACTTGTTGGCCGTCGCTAAGCTGTAGTTCAACGCTCGATTGATTGCGCAGGGCGTCGATATAACGCAGTGGTACATGGGTCACGGCGCGCATATGCTCGGTTGAAAATCCACTGAGTAACGCTTGGCCCGGGGCGACCGTTTCACCCTCTTCAACATAACGCTGAGTCAACACGCCGGCAAAAGGGGCGCTGACCACGGTATATTGCAATGACTCATTGGCTTGCACGATCCGCGCTTTGGCGGCGCTCACGGCTTGCGCGGCGGAGCGGGCGGTGGCAATGGCTTGATCCATTTGTCCTTGTGAAATGGCGCCTTGTGGAAACAGCTCTTCAAAGCGGTGACGTTGTTTTTGCGCTTCTTCATTTTGTGCGCGGGCTCGGGCGTACTCGGCTTCGGCTGCGGCGAGCTCTGCACCTTGAGACTTACTGGTGATCTCGAGTAACGGCGCGCCTTGGGGGACAATGTCATTCACATCGTAATACAGCTTAATTATCCTGCCTGAGGTTTGCGCCGATACGGTGGCAGATTTTACCGCTTCAAGCTGCGCATCTAAGGTGACCCATTGGGGGTGCGCTTTTGCGGTGACGGTTAGCGTCTGTAAGGTATTAGCTGACGCTGCAACATTAAGCAGTAATGGTAGCAATGTGATTGATAATAGATGTTGAATACGCATGAGACTAACGACCTCCAAAAGTTTCATAAGAAAATTCTAATGAACTTTTCAAGCTTGTGCAATCTTTTATTAGAAAAATGCGATGAAGTTATGCGATAGCGTTACGTTTCGACTTCATCTAAGACATTTGACGACCTCATGTAAGGACTTACGGTATTTCATATTGCATTTACACCAGTTAGGTCAGTGGTACTGTTCGAGATTCTGTTTGTGCGCTTAATCATTAAGGTAATAGGTCAGTGTCGAGACCACTCTTACTTTTTTGATGCTGGGTGTATTGCTATCGCGATCGGAAATAGTAAATTGCCCTTGAGAAGCCTGTTTGATTTTGCCCAGTTTTGAGGCCGAATCGATGGCAAATTTTTCTGCTGTCTGGCGCGCATTCTCAGTGGCAGATTGCACCATTTGCGGTTTAATGTCGTTTAACTGAGTAAAAATAAATTCGGTGCGGCTATCATAATCTTGGCTCGATATGGCAATACCTTCTTTGGCTAATTCCAATAGATTGCTTTGTATGCGCAGTAATAATTCAACGCGCTGAGTGTAAAGGGAGATAGTCACTTGTGCGGCGTAGCGATAACGCACATTAGGGTCAACATAGCCTTGCGCTTGCCTGTCTTGAATTGAAGGCAATGAGACCGACACCTCATCACTGCTAAAACCCTGTTTTATTAGGAAGGCAACCACTTTATCGGTTTTGCTTTGCACATTGAGGTAGAGATTATTTAAGTCGTTATCCACCTCTGTGAAGCGGATGGGCCAAATGGCAGTATCTGCATTGACTTCCAATTCAGCCAAGCCTTTTACCGTGACGGTGCGCTCCATGGCGCGCATAGTGATGAGGCTATTACCCACTTGGCTGCCCAGCAGATAGAGACCAATACAGATAAACGCGCCCAGTAGTACAGTGGAGAGTGATTTTTGCATAAAAAAGCGTCCTAATTGCTTGTTGTGCTTTATAAAGCATATGCTTGTTAAGGTATTTTATCTAGCCTATTTTTTTAGGCTTGTCTTGTGATGGGGCAGCCTGTTTATTTGCCAACCCTGACTCTTATGAGATTAGGCTTGTAATGGCTTTGATTATCAAGGTTGTCTGATAAGCTGGTCTTATTCAGCTTTGTGACTATATGGTCTATTTTATTTTTTGAATATGAGCATGGTGGCTACAATATAAAAAAACCGCACAGATGTGCGGTTTTTTTATTGCAGTTATCGCTCAGTACAATTTCAACAGTCTTGTACTTAAAACGTGTAGTTGTACTGCATTGAATAATAGGTTGCATTTGAGCGCGTCGTGGCATTGACCAAACCAGTGTTTGGCCCAATAGGTAACTCGTCCGTGAATGAGCTGTTTTCAATTAAGTGAACATCTTCACCACGCACCACGGCGATACCAAAATCGATGCTGGTGTTGGTCGATAAGGCGTAGGTCGCGCCAGCGGTATACCATTTGCGATCAGAGTCTGGGATAGAGATTGAACTCAGTTCACCCACAACGCCCTCATCAGCCATAAAGCCAGCGCGCAGGGTCCATGTGTTGTTTAGACTATAAGTACCACCGACACTGAACAACCACGAGTCATCCCATGCGTAGGTTTTTAAGCTGCTCGAGCCAACTGATACTGGCCCTAAAGTGCCATCGTTTACCGTTAACTCGTGGAAATCACCCCAAGTGGTTAACTGCGCAGTATAGTGCAGCGCAAACTTATCGGTTAACTGATGAAAACCAGCTACTTGGAAAATATCGGGCAGGGGAATATTGATCTCATCAAAGGCTACAGCTGCCTGTGCTTGAGAGTTGTAGATATTAATATCACCCGAGGCTTTAAAGTCTGGGCTAAAGCGGTAACTCATGCCAAAACGGTGATCGGCATTGATTTCATACACAGCACCGATAATACCACCAAACGCCACGCCATCGGCATCGACATCAACTAGCTCAATGCTACCAGCTTGCGTGGGCACTGTACCGCCACGAGTGAGCGTGCCTTCACCGTAGATCATATCAAGGCCTGCACCGACACTAAAATGGTCATTAAAGCGATATGATGCACTTAGGTTGAAGTTAAGCGTGGTGACTTCAGTCTTGCCTAATAGGTCGAGCGGCGCGGGTAGCGTACCATCCACGAGTTGTGTCGATAAGTCTGTGGTATCGGTACCTGTACCGAAGTTACTGAACAGCGCCACCCCGTAGGCGAATTTATCGTTTACCGGGCTAACGTAGTAAAAGTTAGGGATGATTTTGGCATCGGCGGCGTCATCGACACCACCGTAATCAATTTCGTTGATATAGACATCGCTAACAGTCACTTCAACATCGGCGTAGTTCAATCCCATTGATAGTTGTTTTTTGTCAAACAGCGCCATCGCTGCTGGGTTACGTGCGAGTACCGATGCATTATCGGCAATAACGGCATCACCGGCAAAGGCTCGGCCCACACCGGTGGCTGATTGTGCGTTAAGCAGAAATCCGGCTGCCATCGTTTGTGAGCTCGCGAGCGTAACAGCAACGGCTAATATTGTCTTGTTAAAAGGCTTCATAAATCAATTCTCATTATTATCGGTCTCGTGTTATTAGTGAGTTGGCTGAGCAATCTCTCGAGATCCTTTTGTTAGTCGGGTGCATAGTAGGGGGGGGGCGATGCGCCAACAACTCCGACCAGATCGAGTTTTATGTTGTTTTTTTGTGAATAAAAATACTTGCATGATTAAAAAAATTGCATGGCGACTGAAATTAGCTTGTGACACTAGATATGGCGTGATTCATGAGTTCTAGCATGTTTAACTAACAAGTTAATAGATTGTAATGAAGAGGTTTTTTGTAAAAAGTGACAGGAATAAAAAAAGCGTACATGTGTACGCTTTTTGGGTGTCACTCAGTCATTTGACTGAGTCGTTAACCATCAGTAGTCGATTTAAACTGCATTTAACTTTGACTGGCATCGACGATTTATTGCGACAAGGCCTGGTTGTCATCGCATCATAGCTTGTGACTAAATTGCTCAAACTGCTCAGTGATCTCTTCAGTGGGTTTAAACAGTATGCTCACGACTATGCCAGCAAGGGTGGCGAACAAAAATCCAGGTAAAATCTCATACAATTCGAATATTCCACCACTGACTTGTTTCCACAACACCACGGTTAACGCGCCCACTAAAATGGTGGCAATGGCACCATTACGGCTGTAGTGTTTCCAAAAGAGTGCCAGTAACACCACAGGGCCAAATGCGGCGCCGAATCCGGCCCATGCATAACTGACGAGGCCTAAAACACTGCTTTCTGGGTTAAGGGCGATAATGCCTGAAATAAGCGCGATAGCGAGCACTCCAATGCGGCCGACTAGCATCAACTCTTTGCTACTCGCCTCTGGGCGCAGCCATTTTTTATAAAAGTCTTCAGTGACCACACTCGAACACACCAGTAGCTGCGAGTCGATAGTACTCATAATGGCCGATAAAATGGCGGCGATCAGCAATCCGCCAATCCAGGGGTTAAAGGCGGCATGCGCTAAATGGATAAATACTGTCTCTGGGTTTGCCAATGGCGCATCGGCAAAATAGAGCGAGCCTGCGAGTCCTGTGGCGAGTGCGCCAATTAAGGCAACAACCATCCAACTCATGGCGATACGACGGGAGACTGCAATGTCATCTGGGCTGGCGATGGCCATAAAGCGTGACAAAATATGGGGTTGACCAAAATAACCCAGTCCCCAAGCCAATAATGACACTATGCCAAACACTGTAGCGTCAGGGTTTATCATTGATAGCATGGCGGGATCGAGCTGGTGTAATCCATTTTGGGTTTCGGGTTGATTGAAAATGGCCACAGGGACGAACAATAAGGCGATAAGCATTAAACAGCCCTGAAAAAAGTCGGTCCAACTTACTGCAAAAAAGCCCCCGACAAAGGTGTAAGCCACAATAATAGTTGAACCTATCACAAGGGCTAAGGTGTAATCTAGACCAAAGACTTTCTCAAACAGTATGGCGCCACCGACCATACCAGAGGAGGCATAAAAGGTGAAAAACACCAAAATGGTGACCGCAGAGACCAGCCTTAACACGCCATGTTTATCGTCGAAACGTTTTTCAAAAAAGTCAGGTAGCGTTAGCGCGTTGTCGGTAAATTGGGTATAGATGCGTAGGCGCTTGGCAACAAACAGCCAGTTAAGCCATGCACCAAAAACTAGGCCAATACCGATCCAGGCTTCTCCTAATCCACCGAGATAGACAGCGCCCGGTAAGCCTAATAGTAGCCAACCCGACATGTCAGATGCGCCAACGCTCAATGCGGTAACCGCAGGGCCCATAGAGCGGCCCCCTAAAATATAGTCATCAACCGAATCCGTGGCTTTATAGGCCCATAGGCCTATCCCCATCATTAAGGCAAGATAGCCAAAAAAAGTGATTAATATGGGTAATTCAATAGTCATGCTTGTGCCATTTTATAGTTATGTTTTTTGAGAGGTCGCTATGCTAGCAGATGTTGGCTCTGCAGCTCAATAAAGGCGGCTAATGTGATGAAGATCTAACCTATGGCAAGTAAAACTCGCCATAGGTTGTAATTATTTTAGATGAAAGTTTGCTGAATTTCGTTTTTAATGTTGTCGATATCGGAGTGATGTTCGGCAACTAATAACATGTAGGCGTTGTCTGCTGTAAAGCCTTCCCCTTGATAACGGTTATCGGCAAAGGCTTGTTCTAAGATCATGCGCTCTTCAATGGGCACAATAAATAAGGTGACTTTGCCTTGCTCACCTTGCATCACTAAATGCAAACTTCTCACCCCTTGAAAGTCGCAATAGGTACTGAAAAACACTCGCCCTGGCTGCTCTGTAAAACGAGCATTAGCAAAATTTCCCAGTGACGCTAACTGACTATTTATGGTGTTATAGCTGATATCGAGACTGCTTTGCATCGCAACGGTCTCGTGAGCAACATGGGCTAGGGCATGTTCACCCAAATCGACCGGTCCCAGCCTAAATAGGCTAAAACTGATGCCTGCGACAAAAGCCACCGAAGCGACCATGGCCAAGGTGAAGCCCATTTTGCGGCGACGTACTTGGTGTTGATGTAACTGTTGATTTAATAGCAGTTTTGCTTCTAAGCCAGTGGGGACATCGATATTAAGTGCCGCTTCAATTTGGTTGTCAAAGCGCTTTAAGTCATTGACAAACTGAGCGCGTTGGCTCGACTCTCCCATGGCTGCGATGAAGTCGGCATCACGACGCTGCGGATTTTCATAGGCCTCGCGGCGGAATTTCAACTCATCCATTGGAGTGCCCCCTTGTTTGCGTATCATCGAGCATATCTTTTAATTGGTTGCGAGCCCTGAAGAGGCGCGTCATAACGGTATTGCGGTTAAGGTCTAATATGTTGGCAATCTCATCGCCGGTAAAACCACCGATAACCTGCAGGATTAATGGTTCTCGGTATTCGACTTCAAGACGAGCGATTTGCCGTCGAAGCAGATGTTGCTCCATATTGTCTTCAGTTGATAGCGACACTTTGTCGGCCAATTCAGATTGTTCGACATCAGAGTAGTCAAACTGTTTGCGTTCAAACCTTCGGGCATTTTCTCTACGTAAAATGGTAATTAACCAAGCTTTCGCGGCTTTATCATCCTTAAGGGATTCGAGTGAGCGCCAAGCCCTTAAAAAGGTCTCTTGGGTGATATCTTCTGCGATATGTTTATCGCCGCAAAGCCAATAGGCGTAACGGTAAAGATCGCCATGAAGTGCCCTGACAAGGCTATCGTATCGTCGTTGTTTACTTAGCATGTCATTATTGACCGAGGGACTCGGCACTTTCTTTCGTTTAAGGCTAAACATTTTTACTCGCTATGATGCATACGTGGTGTTCACGTCATTGATATGGTGCCAAACCAACAGGAATAACCTTATTCCTGTTGGTTTGGGTAAAGCAAGTGACTTAGCTCGGATTTAACGATGACAAGGCGCTGGGTGGTTGCGTTTGCATTGCCGTTGTAACTTGTTTGACGGCATCAAGTAGCGCTGCAGTGTCTATGGGCTGTGCCGCAGGGCTGTATGCGTGGCGTTGAATATTATCGATATTATGTTTAAGTGCAGGGCTGAGTGCCGCTATGTCACTTAAGGACATGGGCATACCTTGTTGCAGGCTAAAATACTGTTGTAAGGCCAAGATAATGTGCCCAGCATGACCCGTTTGACAGGCTTGGTGCAGCGCGTTTAAGCCCGTTGTCGTCCGTTGAGGTGCTGATGTCGTGGGCGAGATGCTTTTGCCCACCGTTTTACCACGCGCCTTAGCCCACAGCAGTAGAGTCAGTAGCCACAGTAGTGCCAAACATGCGCTCAGATAAGGCCAAAAGCCAGCGCTGGGTTGCACTATGGTGGCACTTGGGTTGAGCGCTACCGGGTTGGCACTGGCGGCTATCACGTTGACTGTGCGAGCTGGTAAGGTGGCAAACTCTTGGGTTTGAGTGAGGTAATTAAACCAAGGCACGCGGATCTCGGGTAAGGTGTAGTTGCCCGCTTGAGTCGGTACTATCGCCGCCGTTTGTGTTAGCTGTGACACCACCTGTTTGTCGCGCACAAAGGTTTCTCGTTTGGGCTTTTCAGGATACATTTTAAAGCCATCGGGTAGCCCAATGGTTAATGCTGGCAGGCTGGTTTGCTCGGTATTAGAGGCCAGCAGGGTAATATTGCGGGTGATGGGCGTGCCGACCTCTATGGTATCGATATCAGTCCAATCTTCTTTAAGTACCACCAGATCGCTCACTAACCATTGGCCGTGATATTGGCTAGGAATGGGCAAAATCGTGATTTCACTCGGCGCCGCTTGGGCTTGCATGGGGCGACTTTCATTAAATGAGAACATGCCACCACGCCGCGAGGCTTCAATTAATACATCACCAGAAAAAGTCGCACCCGATAAGTGTAAGGTGCCGGCTTTATCGGCCACAATGCTGTAGCTGCGCTCGATGACACGATAGCGCCGCCCATCGACAATTTCGCTGCTATCACTGTCTTCGCCTAACTGCTTGAGTTGCGCCCCCTCCACATTGGGAGCGCTCAATACGCCACGTTGCAGCTCAACGGCCAGATAGAGTTTTACCTTGTAGGTAACTAACTGACCGACATAAGCCTGCTCGGTGGAGAGCGAGCTGCGGATAAATAGGTTTTTCATCTGCGCAGGTTGACTGCCAGGCGCCGTGACCGTCAGCGTGATGGGCGAGGAGCTGACATTGTCGATGGTGAGCGCGGGAATGATCAGCTGCCCTGTGCGTTTGGGGGCCAATAACACTTGCCAGCGCGTCTCTTTACGTGCATCAAAATTGATTATTTGGGTGCTGCGATTGACGCTGGTGCGCCCCACGATAAAGTCTTTTAATAGCGCCGAGGTGTCTAATCTGCCGTTACTGATATCATCGTCGGCCTTAATCGTCAGTACTAAGTATTCGCCCTCGATAGCAGGATTTCTGTCAACCGAGGTCTCAAGTAGAGTTAAGGCGAAAGCTGGCTGGACGAGAGTCAGAGCCAATAAGGCGAAAGTTAAAAAATATCGATTTACCACTGTTCACTTTCCTTTGATGTAGTGCCCTGACGGCGGCGTTTTTCATACTCTAATAGCATCTTATTACGCAGCAGAACCTGCGGATCGTCTACGACGCCGCTCAGTGCGCGTTGCATCTCGGCAGGCAGCTCCTCGGGCGGAGGTGACTGACTAACAGCTTGGGCCTGCGTATGATCATTAGGGTCTTTATTTGAGTCTTCATTTAGCGCTTCAGCTGCATTGGAACTGTCGTTTTCGTTAGCGCTGGTATCGCTGCGCGCTTGTGCTTGATCTGGCTGAGCCTGCTCATCATTCTCACCAGGCTTGGGTGCTTGAGCGCTCATTGGCGCTTCGTTATTTGGTTCATCATCGCCAGTGGAGGGCGTATTATCCGGCTGTGATGATGGCTCGCTGGGCTGTTGAGCCGATGGCGGCTGGCTTTGTTCACTTGCGCTCTGTTTATCGCCTGACTTGTCATTGCCTTGCTGCTGATTGCTGTCTGGCTCATCTGGTTGTTTATCGCCTGACTCGCCATCGCCTTGCTGCTGATTGTTGTCAGACTCTGCTTGCTGTTGCGTGTCTTGATTTTGTTCGCTCTGACTTTGCTGCTCACTATCAGTTTGTTGCTGCGCCAGCAGTTGTTGGGCCAAGGCTAAATTATGCTGCGCATCACTAAAGTCGTTATCTTGAGCTAGCGCCTGTTGATAGCGCTCAATAGCAGCCGGATAATCTTGCAGCTGCATCAAGCTATTACCTTGATTATAAAAGCCTGTTGCAGTTGTGTCTTGCTCAAACAGCTTAAGGGCTTGTTGGTAATCGCCTCCGCGATACCGGGCGGCCGCTTGCCAATTAGGATCGGAAAACAAGCTTGCCGCTTGCTGATAATCTTGGTTTTCATAAGCTTGCATGGCACGTTGGTTGTCTGTCTGCCAAGGATGTTGCCAACTGTTGGCGTAGGCGGGCGTAGGTTGGCTGAACAAGATGATGCAGCTAAGTGCTGCAATGGCGTGTCGAAAGCTTAATAGTGCTGGCAATAACAATAATAAAGCGATATATGGGCCAGCATCGAGCCACAGTTCACCTTCTAAGTCGCTGGCTTTAGTTGCTGTGCTCTGGGCTAACCATAGGTTTAACGCGCTGAGATCGCTGCCATCGGCGCGATAAGTAAATACCTTGCCGCCATTGGCGCTGGCTAATTCACTTAAATGTTGATAATCGGTTTTGGCTACCACTACTTGGTCGCTGCGATCGCGCATTAATTGTCCGTCAGGTAAACGAATTGCGGCGCCTTGTGGGCTGCCAAAGGCAAGCACTGAGAGCCGATATTGGCTGCCTTGTAAATGTGCTTTGGCTTGATTAATTTGCTCTACAGCTACCCCATCGGTGAATAATATGATATCGCCGTGCAGATGGCCCCCTTGCTTAAGCAAAGTGGTTGCTTGGGTTAAAGCCGCAGGCAAATTAGAGCCCGGGACTGGCATGATCTCTGGCGATAGGGTGGGTAATAGATTCAACAGGGTCGCCCTGTCTCGGGTCAGTGGGCTAATGGTAAAGGCATCACCAGCATAGGCAATTAAGCCCGTTTCACCTTCGGTGAGGCTAGTAATAAGATCGTTGGCTTTAAATTTAGCTTGAGTTAAGCGGTTAGGCACCAAGTCGGTGGCGTACATTGACAGTGACATATCCATCACTATCACGCGTCCTTGGTTGGTTTCAAATACCGGTAGGGTTTGCTTGGTAAAAGCAGGACCTGACAACGCGAGTACCGCGATACACCAGCTAAAACCAATCACATGCAGATGGCGTTTACCTGACTGTGTTTGGCTAGATACCAGTACCTTGGCCAAATGAGGCGCGATGTAGCGATTCCAGCTTGATACCTGGTATTGGCTACGACGGGCAAACCACAATAATAGTGCCAAGGGGAATAGGGCCAATAGCCATTCGGGACGTAAAAAATGGATCATAAGGCTCCCCGTGATCTTAACCATGGCAGCGACTGAAATAACGGCAACTGCCACAATATCAGCAGAACACTGATAAGTAAGGCAGCGCTTAATGGATAATAAAACAGCTCTGATTGAGGACGATAGGTGAGTTGATCGCTGTTGGTCGGCTCTAACTTATCGATCATTTGATAAATCTGTTCCAGTTCGGTGGCGTTGCGGGCGCGAAAGTAACGTCCGTTTGTGGCGCTGGCCAGCGCCGTCAATTGGGCTTCATCAAGATCCATCGACGGGTTAACGCGCTCGTTACCAAATAGGGTACGCCGCTCCATTATCTCGGCTCCGACCCCAATGGTATAGATGGTCACGCCGCGTTTGGCGGCAATGGCGGCGGCTTGATCTGGGCTAATATTGCCCGAGTTATTCGAGCCGTCGGTGAGGAGGATCAGCACCCGGTTACTTTGTTGCTGTTGGTCGAAGCGTTTAACCGCCAGGGCGATGGCTTCGCCAATGGCTGTTTGTTTTCCCACCAGACCTATCTGGGCTTCGGCTAAAAACTGGGCGATAGAGCGGCGATCTTGTGTCAGCGGCGCTTGCAAGTATGCATGGTCGGCAAACAAAATGAGGCCCAATTTGTCACCTTTACGGCGCTGGATAAAATCACTCATAACCGCTTGCACTAAGGTAAAACGATCCACCGTTTTACCCTCGACGACCATATCTTCAATCTGCATACTGCCAGATAAATCAATGGCTAACATCAAGTCGCGCCCTTTGCTGGGCAGCTCGATAGCATCGCCAATCCACAATGGGCGCGCGGCGCTCAGCACCAACAGTGACCAAATGAGCCAATAGGGTAAGCGCCGACGCTGTGGCCGCTGCTGGCTAACCTGCGCACCGACATCGGCAACACCGGGTAGGTGTAAATGGCCACCCGTTTGATGCTGTTGGGCGCCTGAGCCTTTAAACATCAAGGGTAATGGCAGTAACAGTAATAGCCAAGGCCAGGCTAATGTGAACATGCTGCCTCCTCCGATGCGCGGTGCTTGAGTGGCAGAGCCTGCTTAAGCCAGCCTATGGCAGCTTGGCGCAGTTGCTCTGCTTGAGTGGGAGTGAGTGCCTTGGACTGGTAGCGTTTAGCTAATAACAGCGGCAAGTTATCGTCTATGTGGGTGACCTGCTGCTGTAGCCATTGTAACCAGGCTTCACCTTCAAGTGATGCCACCTGTTCACGGGGCAGGTAGCTCATGGCGCTGCGTTTGAGTATGGTGTTAACTTCAATAGCGAATTGTGGGTGGTTGAGCGCCAGATGGGCTAACTGCTTTAATGCTTCACGTTTCGCGGCGCGATGTCGATATTGCTTGATGAACCACCATAGGCAGACAGCCAAAATAGTAAGGCATGCGGCCAGTACCAGCCAATAACCGTAAGCGGGTGGCCAGGCATGGATAGGCTCGGGCAGTTGAATGTCTTTCATGGCAGCAAGGGCTGGATTGTTGGCCGTTTGCATCTATCTTAAGGCTCCAATCTGTTGATTCAATGGTTGTGCTGCGCTGATTGTACGTAAACGCGCGTTAAGTTGGCGCATCATATCGATAAAACCTTGTTGCTGGGCGTGTTGGCGGGTTAGCCAACCGTTATAACTGGCTCGATTGAGCACTAACTCTTGTGCGCCGTCTTTAACTGGCAGCTGAAACTGAGCAGGTAAAGGCAGCTCTCCTTGTCTGAGGGGATCGGTGATCAGTAAGGCGCCTATATCGCAGTGGCGTGATAACTCAGTTAATGGCTGCAGGCATTGCGGTGTGAAATGGCTGCCATCACTGATGATCCAAATCAGTGAGCCGGGCTTGGCTATGCGGCGTAAACGCAGGCAGGCGCGGTAGATATGCTCAGGTTCGCTGACGTGAGCTCCCATACCGTCAAGCTGCGCTTGATGAACCGTTTGCATCGCCGAGATCAATGGCAGCATAGCACTTTGACGGCTACGGGGTTTGAGCTCGATATGTTGTTGCTCACTGGCTATGAGCGCACCGAGTCGATCGCCATGGCCCACGGCGCGCCAGCCTAAAGTCGCTGCCACATGAGCGGCTTGCACTGCTTGCAGCATTAGGCTTGAGCCAAAATAGAGGCTATGGCTTAAATCCAGTAGCAGCAGCACTGGCCGCTCGCGTTCTTCAACAAACAATTTAGTATGGGCTTTACCTGTGCGAGCGGTCACGCGCCAATCTATGGTGCGCACATCGTCACCACTTTGGTAGTGCCGTACTTCGGCAAACTCCATGCCTCGGCCTCTGATGTTGCTCGCGCGGTGGCCTGCCAGAGCCGCACGAGCTTTGGTCGGCGTTTCAGGCAGAGCGCGGGCAATATTCTGGCATGCAAGTAGCTCTTTTTGATTGAGTGATACGCCATCGGCAAATAGCGGTAATTCACTGACAGACATTAAGGCACCGCGACTTGGCTAAGAATGTGGTTGATCACCTGATCGCTGCAGACGCCCTCAGCCTGAGCCTGATAACTGAGTAGCAATCGATGGCGTAATACGTTGGGCACCACGGCTTGTATATCCTCAGGAGAGACAAAGTCGCGCTCCATTAACCAGGCGCGGGCACGCGCACAGCGCTCGATAGCAATAGTGGCACGTGGGCTCACGCCGTATTCTAGCCAGCTGGCAAGAGTGTCGCTGTATTGCTGCGGCTGCCTAGTTGCCATCACGATATTGACTATGTATTGCTCTAACGGCTCAGCAAGGTAGAGGCCAAGTGCGGCTTCACGGGCGGCAAAAATATCTGCTTGCGCAATTGGGCTGACACTGGGCGCATCGTGAGTTAGGGCTTCACTACGTGATAAGCGCATGATTTTAAATTCAGTTTCGGCGCTCGGGTAATCTAAGTTAAGGTGCATTAGAAACCGGTCGAGTTGCGCTTCGGGCAGAGGATAAGTGCCTTCATTTTCGAGCGGATTTTGCGTGGCCATCACTAAAAATAACTTAGGTAAAGGATAACTGTGTTTGCCAACGGTCACTTGGCCTTCTGCCATAGCTTCGAGAAGCGCCGATTGAACTTTGGCGGGGGCGCGGTTGATCTCATCGGCCAAAATCAGGTTATGAAAGATGGGGCCTGCTTCAAATTCGAAGGTGCCCGTTTGGGCGCGGTAGATATCAGTGCCGGTCAGATCGGCTGGTAACAGATCGGGGGTGAATTGAATGCGATGGAAATCGCCTTCAACGCCATCACTGAGCGCTTTCACCGCGCGGGTTTTGGCTAAACCTGGTGGTCCTTCGACTAATAGGTGTCCATCGGCAATTAATGCGATCAGTAAATTTTCGGTAAGAACAGGCTGACCTAGAATGACATTGTCTAGGTATTCGCGTAATGCATGAAATCGACTTAAAGGCATGATGCTACTCAGTTATATTAATTTGTGTGAGCTATAGACAGCGCATATGGTAAAAAATTCAGACCAGTTTTGGCTAGTCTAAATACAGGACCAATTGGCCTCGAGCTGTCCATTGCAATGGCATAGAAACAAAATAAGTTAGCATGCTTGTGGTGGAAATTACACTAATCACTCAGAGTAATTAGTTTATTAAACATTGTTAACACAGAATTTTTTTAATTTCACTGTCTATAAACCAAACAAGTGTTTAAAACTTTGGAATAAGAAGTTAGAATCAGATCACACTTTCATGGTCTGACCTGTTTGATTGCTTGGGTTAATGAGCTGAATCTGTGGGTAAGGGAACAATAATAATTGCGCCATGAGAATTTATTCGAATAGGCGTGACACGAGGGCAAAAAATGAGTCATCTACAGCAAGTTAGGAATGCAAAGGGCGATCGTATTGCGATTGTAATGGGGCTGAGAACCCCGTTTGCTAAGCAAGCGAGTGCGTTTCATGGTGTATCGGCGTTGGATATGGGCAAAATGGTGGTTAACGAACTGCTTGCCCGTTCAGAGCTGGATCCCAAGGAGATTGAGCAACTGGTTTATGGGCAAGTGGTGCAGATGCCTGCAGCACCCAATATTGCACGTGAAATAGTGCTTGGCACAGGCATGAGCGTAGCGACCGATGCCTATAGCGTGACGCGAGCATGTGCGACCAGTTTCCAGTCGACCGTGAATGTGGCTGAATCTATCATGACGGGCAATATCGACATCGGCATTGCTGGTGGCGCCGACTCCTCTTCAGTATTACCTATAGGTGTGTCAAAAAAACTGGCTCATGCGCTAGTGGATTTGAATAAAGCCCGTACTTTTAGCCAAAAACTGGCTATCTTTAGACGCCTTGGTTTAAAAGATTTATTACCCGTTCCGCCTGCGGTCGCCGAATACTCAACCGGCTTGTCAATGGGGCAAACGGCAGAGCAGATGGCTAAAACCTATAATATTAGCCGCGCCGATCAAGATGCGCTGGCCCATCGCTCGCACACCTTGGCGACAGAAACATGGGATTCAGGTAACTTACGCGATGAAGTGATGACAGCCCATGTGCCGCCTTATAAGTCCTTTATCGATCGGGATAATAATATTCGTCAAAATTCATCTCTAGAGTCTTATGCCAAACTGCGCCCCGCGTTTGATCGTAAACATGGCACAGTCACCGCTGCTAATAGTACGCCATTAACCGACGGCGCTTCGGCGGTGTTGTTGATGAGCGAAAGTCGTGCTAAAGCCTTAGGTTATCAACCCATTGGCTATATCAAGAGCTACGCTTTTACCGCCATTGATGTGTGGCAAGATATGTTGATGGGCCCATCATACGCTACGCCGTTAGCCCTTAAGCGAGCGGGAATGGAGCTGGAAGATTTAACCCTTATCGAGATGCACGAAGCATTTGCGGCGCAAACTCTGGCTAACATGCAGATGTTCGCGTCGAAGAAATTTGCCGCAGAAAAGCTCGGCCGTGATCGCGCCATCGGTGAAATTGATATGAGTAAATTTAATGTGCTGGGTGGTTCGCTGGCTTATGGTCATCCTTTTGCCGCCACAGGTACGCGTTTGATCACTCAAGTGTGCCGTGAATTGAAACGACGCGGTGGGGGCACGGGCCTTGCCACGGCCTGCGCCGCGGGTGGTCTTGGTGCAGCAATGATTGTAGAAGTGGAGTGATCTCATGGAAAAGAGTTTTAGTTTAAACCGTCTGGAAAATGGTATTGCCGTTCTGACAATGGATGTGCCTGGTGAAACAATGAATACCCTGCGCGCCGAATTTGGCCCAGAGATCTGTGAAATGTTGGCCGAGATAAAAGCGGACCCACAGATCCGTGGCATCGTCTTGGTATCGGGTAAAAAAGATTCATTTGTGGCTGGTGCAGATATTTCTATGTTGGCAGCGTGTCAAACCGCCGAAGATGCAAGACAACTGTCCAAACAGGGTCATGAGGTGTTTCAGGCTCTAGAGTCGCTAAATATTCCCGTGGTTGCCGCCATTCATGGTGCCTGCTTAGGTGGTGGATTAGAGTTGGCATTGGCCTGTCATCAGCGTGTGTGCAGTGACAGTAATAAAACCATGATGGGACTGCCTGAAGTACAGTTAGGCTTATTACCCGGCGGCGGCGGGACCCAGCGATTACCGCGTTTGGTGGGGATCACTACCGCGCTGGATATGATGTTGACGGGTAAGCAAGTTCGCCCTAAACAAGCCTTGAAAATGGGCTTAGTGAACGATGTGGTACCAGAATCGATTTTGTTGCAAACGGCCATAGAGATGGCGCTCACGGGCAAAAAAATAGCGCCTAAAGGTAAAGTGTCGCTGGTCAATCGTCTGCTAGAAGGCACGCCTGTTGGGCGCAATATTGTGTTCGATCAAGCGTTAAAGCAAGTGAATAAAAAGACTCAAGGTAACTATCCTGCACCCGCTAAAATCATCGATTGCGTACGTCAAGGCATGACCAAAAGCATGGTCGTAGGCCTTGATGTCGAAGCGAGTCATTTTGGTGACTTAGTGGTGTCGGCCGAGTCGGCAGCGTTAAGAAGTATTTTCTTTGCTACCACAGAGATGAAAAAAGAGTCGGGTGCAGGTGACGTGCAGCCTAAACCCGTTCATAAAGCGGTGATTTTGGGCGGCGGCTTAATGGGCGGTGGCATTGCGTCAGTGACCACGACTAAAGCTAAAATTCCGGTGCGGGTCAAAGATATCAATGAAACTGGATTAAGCAACGCATTATCCTATGCCTACAAGCTACTGGATAAAGGGGTTAAGCGGCGTCACATGACGCCGGCCGTGCGTGATAATATCATGTCTCTGATGACCACGACCACTGAGTATACAGGCGTTAAAGATGCAGATATCGTTGTTGAAGCGGTATTTGAAGATTTAGCCTTAAAACATCAGATGGTTAAAGATATTGAGCGTGAATGTGGCGAAGAGACCATTTTTGCCTCAAATACCTCGTCATTGCCTATCTCGCAAATTGCAGAGGCGGCAGAGCGTCCTGAAAATGTGATTGGTTTACACTATTTCTCGCCAGTCGAAAAGATGCCTCTTGTCGAGGTGATAGCCCATGAAAAAACCTCGGCACAAACGATTGCGACCACAGTGGCCTTTGCGCGTAAGCAAGGCAAGACACCAATTGTCGTGCAAGACGGCGCTGGTTTTTATGTCAACCGTATTTTAGCCTTGTACATGAATGAAGCTGCAAACTTATTGTTGGAAGGGCAAAGTGTTGATCATCTAGACAAAGCCTTAGTCAAGTTTGGTTTTCCGGTTGGACCCATGACGTTGCTCGATGAAGTCGGCATTGATGTTGGGGCTAAGATTTCGCCTATTTTAGAGAAAGAACTTGGCGAGCGTTTTAAGGCGCCAGCAGCCTTTGATAAGTTGCTCGCTGACGAGCGTAAGGGTCGTAAAAATGGCAAAGGTTTCTATCAATACGGGTCTAAATCGAAAAAGAAACAGGTCGATGAGACGGTATATACTCTGTTGGGGTTAAGTCCATCTGCCAGTACAGATGCCACTGAATTGGCACAACGTTGTGTTGTGCAGATGCTCAATGAAGCGGTGCGCTGTTTAGAAGAGGGAATTATTGCTTCAGCACGTGATGGTGATATCGGTGCAATATTTGGGATAGGTTTCCCGCCGTTTTTAGGTGGGCCTTTCCGCTACATCGATACCTTAGGGGCAGATAAATTAGTAGAGCAATTGAACCGCTATGCCAATGTCCATGGTGAACGATTTAAACCATGCGATACCCTATTGGAAATGGCGACTTCAGGTGCACAATTTCATTAATAAGTGAGCTTGTTAATAATTGAAAGTAACCATACAAACCTTAATGTAAAATGATAGGTTATTGTTAACGACGCGGCAACATTATGCCGCGTTTTTTTGGCTTAAGGAAAATGATTGCCTATTTTTTATTCACTTGTCACTTTGGTTTCGTTATCATGCCTGCTGGTAAATATGCTTGGCAAAGTCGTTGGGGCAAACATGGCTAAATGTGTCATGACACAAGTGATGAGCAGTAGTGGGTCAATAAGTTAACAGTTGAGGGTTTAAGTGATTGTATTGGTAGGTAGTATTCTCACATTTAGTAGTGTGGTCATGGGCAATATGGCGTTTCGCGCTGGGCTTGGGGTTAAACGTTGGGCCTTATTAGGTTTGCTTATTGGTCCGGCTGGTTACCCCTTGTTAGCAACTCATAAGCGTTTAGCTATCAAGCGTGCTCAAGGTAAAGGTGCTGCAATTATCCGCCTGTAATGCTTAGCGCTTTAGTCACTCGGTTATTACTACTATCACGAAAAAGGAGCATAAATGCTCCTTTTTTTGTGATTGTATTTGGTGAGCCCTTGCTTGAAGATGCGAATTAATTCCACCATCCCTTAGCTGGGATTACTTCTAGACGATCCAGACCTGGTGGTAGTTTGACTTTTTTCCGTTCGGGTTTGTTATTAAGTCCAAGAGCTTTCTTTATTGATTTCAACATAATGATTTTCCTTTAAACTTAAGCCGTTGCAGAGTTGATGAATTTAACGTTGGGAATACCAGCCACAGCAACAGGCTTAAACTTAACGTTAGGAATACC
>NZ_QPQT01000014.1 GCF_003605125.1 Shewanella algidipiscicola | reverse complement strand
ATAGGCAAGGTGTGTAAGCGTTGTGAGGCGTTGAGCTAACTTGTACTAATGACCCGTGAGGCTTAACCATACAACCCAAAAGGGTTTCGAGTTAATGGTTAACTTTAGCGAAAGAATACAGACACTTGATTTAGTGTGACTCAATTTTAAAACAGCTTTCTAAATTTATAATTTTGGTTAATTACGCAGGTAATTGTTTGGCTGACAAAGCCGTAACGAGCGAGGCGCGGAGTGTACTTTAGTACATGAGCACTGTAGCGAGGAAACAATGCCGTCAGACGGACAATTAACCAGTAAGAATTTGTCTGGAAACCATAGCATTGTGGTACCACCTGATCCCATCCCGAACTCAGAAGTGAAACGCGATCGCGCCGATGGTAGTGTGGGGTCTCCCCATGTGAGAGTAGGTCATTTCCAGATGCCTAATACGTCAAAGCCCGTTGCTAATGCAACGGGCTTTTTTCGTTTAACCGCTATTGAAATTATCACTCGAAAATGGGGAAATAAAAAGTCCGAACGTAGTGAGGCTCAAAACCATGTGGAGGTCGATAAATGTTCCAGACAATACCGACACTTCCGCCATCCTTGGCGGTCGTAGGGGGCAGCGTCTGCGCTTATTAAGCGCAGCTTGATGCTGGACCTGAACGCGGAGAGCTAGCTCGAAGCTGACCATGATAAGACGCCTAATAAAGCAAAAAGCCTTAGCATAATACGCTAGGGCTTTTTGCTTTCTACGCTCCCGTGAAAGAATCACTCCGATGTCGGTCGATAAATGCCCCATACCATATTGGCACTTCCGCCATCCTTGGCGGTCGACTGTCGCTAGCGGACTCCCCAGCACTCTGTGAAGGGGATTTTTCGTTTAACCGTTGTTGAAATTATTACTCGAACATGGGGAGGAGTGAGACATCTGCAGTTATCAAACAAAACTTGATACTGGCTTGGTAGTCAATTATTCCTGTTATTTCCTACATCTATATAGGTCTGCGCCGGGTCATGGTGTGGGCGAGCTCTAAGTAGATCATCACAAACCCATTTTTGATTTCATTTTAAAAGTGAATGCATATAAGAGTGCTCGAAAAGAGTTGCCAATACCAGATGTGAATGTCAATCGATAATGTCTTTGCTAGCGCAATAGGCGAAATCGCTATTTACTGGATAACATCATCCGCATACGCTAAATGTATGACTATGGAGTTGGTGATCTATTATTTTCAATTGAACATATTACGAGTGATAGTACTCTGCATGTATTTATATTGGCCAAATGAGATTTGATATGTTTATGACATGACTTGGGAGGTAATCTGTCTTGAGATCTGATCGATAAAAATGAGGCTAACGGTTACAATAGCGTTTTGTCATGTCAATCAGAATTATGGACTCCATTATTACTTATTCATTAGCCACGCATAATACTCTGGGTATAGATGTCAGTTGTGAGCACTTAATTAAAGCGACAGATGAGCTACAACTCATCGATACCTGCCTTGATGCTGCTAATAAAAAGCGGCCGTTATTGGCTATTGGTGGCGGTAGCAATATCGTGTTAACTGATAGTTTTAAGGGGATCGTGGTGCTTATTGCGACTAAAGGCATTAATGTTGTTGAGGATCAAGACTGTTTTCATTTGTCGGTGGCTGCAGGTGAGAATTGGCATGAATTAGTACAATTTTGTTTAACGCATAATATGCCAGGTTTAGAAAATCTAGCCTTAATCCCAGGTTCTGTCGGAGCTGCTCCTATCCAAAATATAGGCGCATATGGCGCTGATTTTTCGCAGTTTTGTGAGTGGGTGGAATATTTAGATCTTACCACTGGTGAGCGTGTTCGCCTCGATGCCGAGCAATGTCTATTTGATTATCGGGATTCGATTTTTAAATCGACATTAAAAGATAAAGCGGTGATTTTAAATGTGGGCCTTCGCTTAGAAAAAGAGTGGCGCCCAAATTTAAGTTATGGTCCATTACAACAATTATCTGCCACTACCCTGACACCAACAATGATTTTTGATTGTATCTGCGCGACTCGTAGCAGTAAGCTGCCTGATCCGGCGGCATTAGGTAATGTGGGTAGCTTTTTTAAAAACCCTATCGTATCTAGTGAACACTTTACTCAATTACAGCAAGAGTATCCTGCTATTGTTGGCTACCCGGTGAATGTTGATAAGGTAAAGTTAGCTGCGGGTTGGCTTATCGAGAATGCGGGGTTGAAAGGCCACGCTATTGGTGGGGCGGCCATACATTTAAAACAAGCCTTGGTTATCGTAAATGTCGACAAAGCCACAGGGGCTGACGTCTGTACATTAGCGCGTGAGGTGATACAGCGGGTTAATCAAATATATTCGGTTTATTTAGAGGTTGAGCCACGTATCATCGGTGCAGTAGGGGAAAGGGAATTAAATGATGCATGAACAATGGCTGCGTAAACGTGCAATTATTAAATCACTCGCAGGTGGAGAGTTTGTTTCTGGAGAAGCACTCGCTCATGAGCTTGGGATCTCAAGGGCTGCCATCAGTAAGCATGTGGCAAGTCTAGAAGAATTTGGGGTCGATATTTATAGTGTTAAAGGGAAAGGCTATAAGTTGTCGACTCCATTATCTCTTATCGATGAGCAACGTTTGAAGGCGCAAATTAAAGGTCGTTGTTTTTACTTTAATGATATCAATAGCACGAATGCGTTTTTATTAAATCATGTCAATGAGCTCAGCAGTGGTGATATTTGTGTTGCCGAGCATCAATCGGCAGGGCGAGGTCGAAGAGGCCGCACTTGGGTTTCACCTTATGGTTGCCATCTATACACATCTTTTTATTGGCAATTTTCACAAGGTATGTCGCAAGCAATGGGGTTGAGCCTTGTGGTGGGCTGTTCATTAGTCTCAGTATTACGTAGGTTAGGCGTCGATGGGATCGGGGTTAAGTGGCCTAATGATATCTATCTTAATCATAAAAAATTAGCCGGTATTCTCATTGAGATGAGTGGTCAGGCTGACTATGAATGTAATTTGGTTATTGGAATAGGGATTAACCTTTCGATGTCGGCAGCACAGGCGGATAAGATTGATCAGCCTTGGAGTGATCTGTCTGAGTTAAGCCAACAACCTGACAAGACAGAACTAATGATAGCGCTGCAGCAGCAACTGGTGAGCGATCTTAGTTTGTTTGAATCGCAAGGACTTAAGGCGTTTAAACAACGTTGGCGAGAAGCCGATTTATTTGACGGTAAGGTGGTTAAGTTGCTGATGGGCGATAATAGCGTAGAAGGTATCTGTTGTGGCATAGATGAGCAGGGAGCCATTTTGCTTGATAACGGGAATGGTATAAAGGCGTATGTTGGCGGTGAAATATCGATGCGTCCACTTTAAGGCACAGTTAAACATACATTAGCAATGCTCGCTCTATATTGTCCTATTTACGTAACAGCACCTGATTCATCATATGATCAGTGCCTTTGCTTAAAATCAGATGTGCCCTATCGCGGGTCGGTAAGATATTTAAATTAAGATTGGGGCCATTGATACTGTCCCAAATATTGGCAGCGATACGAGTAGCTTCAGCATCGTTGAGATCTGAATAGTGATGAAAATATGAATTTATATCGCTAAATGCTCCCTGTCTAAACTGTAAGAATCGCGATATATACCACTGTTTCAGCAGTGACTCATCCGCATCCACATAGATAGAAAAGTCTACAAAATCAGATACAAAAGGCTGTGAGATTGCTACATGGCTGTCTTGACTGGTTTGCAAGACATTCAACCCCTCGATAATAAGAATATCGGGTTGTTCAATAACTTGTTGAGTATCGGCAACTCTATCGTAGGTTATGTGTGAATAGATGGGGGCGTGGACTGTACTTTCGCCGGCTTTTATTTTGGAGATAAATTCGACTAACATCTTCATATCATAGCTTTCGGGAAAGCCTTTACGTTGCAGTAAACCACGACGCTTTAATTCTGCTAATGGATATAAAAAACCATCAGTGGTGACCAGGTCGACTTTTGGGTGTTCAGGCCACTGCCTTAATAAGGCTTGCATGATACGTGCAGTGGTACTTTTACCCACTGCAACACTGCCAGCGATACTAATGATGTAAGGGCGTTTAGGGGGCTCTCGACCGATAAATTGGCTTAATACTAGGCCGCGTTGTTGTTTGGCACCGATGATAAGGTTTAATAGTCGACTAAGAGGTAAGTAAATATCGGTGACTTCATCGAGTGAGATAGATTCGTTAATACCGCGTAAGTCTTCGAGATCTGCTTCACTGAGGGTGAGTGGTACCGATTTTCGTAGTTCAGCCCATTGCTGGCGCTCGAAAGCAAGATAAAGCGCATTGTGAATTTGATTAGTGGCTAACATGGATAAATCTCCCCTTAGGCAACGCACAGTACACCATCGTCTTTATGTGAACAACTGCAAAAATGCTATTCCTACAGCAGGGAATAAGTAATGACTCTTTTCTGCCTGAATAGTGCACAGCAAGTGATGCTTTTGGTGGAAAAAGCGCCGCTTAAGCGTTTTTTTTATAGATATTTCAAATTAGCTATTGCACTTGTGCTCATGATTCCCTAATATCCGCTACCGAAATGACACGCCGGCATAGCTCAGTTGGTAGAGCAACTGACTTGTAATCAGTAGGTCCCGAGTTCGACTCTTGGTGCCGGCACCATTTCTCTGGAGGGGTTCCCGAGTGGCCAAAGGGATCAGACTGTAAATCTGACGGCTCAGCCTTCGAAGGTTCGAATCCTTCTCCCTCCACCATTTTTTAGGTAGTTAGGTAACCTTAGTTAGGTTGCGCGGATGTCGTATAATGGTATTACTCCAGCCTTCCAAGCTGATAACGCGGGTTCGATTCCCGCCATCCGCTCCAATTTTCGCTGATTGTGCCCATATCTAAGAGCAATCCCATCTAAAAGGGTCAGTTCTCGATAACTGCCTTCAGCTCCTGCTAAAGTCCCCTAATTATCTTAATGAATCGATTCGATGACATAAAATGCATCGGATTTTTTGTTGTATGTAGATTTCATCACCAAGTATCTCTAATTGGGGCAATACCATGGCTAAAGAAAAATTTGAACGTAGCAAACCTCACGTAAACGTGGGCACCATCGGTCACGTTGACCATGGTAAAACCACTCTTACTGCAGCAATCTCTGCTGTATTGACTAAGACATATGGCGGTGAAGCTCGTAACTTCGCACAAATCGATAACGCTCCAGAAGAGCGTGAGCGCGGTATTACAATTAATACTTCTCACATCGAATATGACACTCCAACTCGTCACTACGCACACGTAGACTGCCCAGGTCACGCGGATTATGTTAAAAACATGATCACTGGTGCTGCACAGATGGACGGCGCTATCCTAGTAGTTGCTTCTACAGATGGTCCAATGCCACAAACTCGTGAGCATATCCTGCTTTCACGTCAGGTTGGTCTAATAAAGCAAAAAGCCTTAGCATAATACGCTAGGGCTTTTTGCTTTCTACGCTCCCGTGAAAGAATCACTCCGATGTCGGTCGATAAATGCCCCATACCATATTGGCACTTCCGCCATTCTTGGCGGTCGACTGTCGCTAGCGGACTCCCAAGCACTCTGTGAGGGGGATTTTTCGTTTAACCGTTGTTGAAATTATTACTCGAACATGGGGAGGAGTGAGACATCTGCAGTTATCAAACAAAACTTGATACTGGCTTGGGAGTCAATTATTCCTGTTATTTCCTACATCTATATAGGTCTGCGCCGGGTCATGGTGTGGGCGAGCTCTAAGTAGATCATCACAAACCCATTTTTGATTTCATTTTAAAAGTGAATGCATATAAGAGTGCTCGAAAGAGAGTTGATACTGCATGTTGTTAACGCAGCAGGCTTGTTGGTATTTTGGCTTACCTTGTCTGTTTCTAGTATCTCTGTGCTTGCCATATTCATATAGGCAGCCCAAGGCATATCGGGTGTGAAGTGGTTATAACTGCGCTCAGGGATTTTTGATGGTGACGAGTCAGCGCATTAATGTCGATACTACCTAGAGGAGCTGTCTATCGCTCGAAAATTGTATTGCTATTGAGCCTTGTGTTGCCTACCTTATGGCAAGATAAGTACGTGGTCTCAAGGGATAGATATGAAAATAGAGATGATTTGCACTGGTGAAGAGGTGCTTTCTGGACAGATTGTAGATACCAATGCCGCGTGGGTAGCCAATGCATTGATGGATCATGGCATAGAGATGCAGCAACGTGTCACCGTTGGCGATAGATTGGATGATTTGGTACAGGTCTTTCAAGAAAGAAGCCAACACGCTGATATTATTTTGGTTAATGGTGGCTTAGGGCCGACCAGTGATGATCTATCTTCGCTAGCGATGGCCAAGGCCAAAGGTGAATCATTGGTCGAGTGTGCTAAATGGCGCGCTCGTCTTGAAGAGTGGTTCACACGCAATGGTCGTCAAATGCCGCCGAGTAACCTTAAACAGGCGCTGCTACCTGAGTCGGCAATCATGGTTGATAACCCAGTGGGCACGGCTTGTGGTTTTCGGGTAAAGCTCAATCGAGCTTGGTTATTCTTTACGCCGGGCGTGCCATTTGAATTTAAACGTATGGTTGAAGAGCAATTTATTCCGTTTGTTAAGCAACAGAGCGATACCCGTGTCGAAGTTGAAGTGTATAAATTGCTAACAATTGGCAGTGGTGAATCCGTATTGGCTAATCAACTCGAGGAGTTAAGTTTACCGGAGGGGCTGACTTTAGGTTATCGCTCGTTTATGCCGTATATCGAAATTAAATTATTTGCTCGTGGGGCCGAGTCGATTGCACAATTACCTGAGGTTGTAACTGTTATAAAGCAGCAACTTGGTGTGTGTGTGGTGGCGGATAATAGTGATTCATTAGCTAAGGTCGTGCATCAGCAACTCCTTGAGCAAGAATGCAGTTTGAGTGTGGCAGAGTCTTGTACGGGGGGAATGATCGCTAGTAACCTTGTGGCTTTTGCAGGGAGTTCTGGTTATTTACACCAAGGATTAGTCACTTACAGTAACGAGTCTAAGATTAAAGTGCTCGGGGTTAAATCGACAACACTCGATGAGCATGGGGCTGTCTCAATTGCGACTGTCACAGAGATGGCGCAAGGTGTGCGAGGTCTTTTAAACAGTGATTATGCTTTGGCAACTAGTGGCATTGCTGGTCCAGATGGGGGGACAGAGCAAAAGCCAGTAGGTACTGTCGCTATTGCTCTGGCCACGGAAAGTGGCACCTATAGTCAAATGCTCAAGTTTCCGGGACGATCTAGGGAGCTCGTACGCGCCCTAAGCACTGCGGTAGCTTTCGATATGTTACGACGCGCACTGTTACAGCAAGCCGTGATTGTTGATTATGGTTATTACCACAGAGTGGAATAGTGATTAAGGTATATTTTTAATTTTTAAAAATCAGTTTTAATTTACCCGGAGTGACCTCAATTCGTTGGGTCATATCGGCAATTAATGCCTGATTGCTTTGTTGGGTATCGAGCACATAAACGGGTTGAGTCTCAAGAAAGTGGGTTAAAAACCCCATCAGTTGTGGCGCTATGGGTGCGATAGCTGTTTCGATATCTTTAGGCGTTGAGGCGACTTCAACCAAACGCAGTTGGCGTAGATACACACTGTGGGTGTTGGCGTCATACCAAGGCTTGGCTTCAAATTGTGTGGTTAACTTTGCCGTGAGTGGCATCAAGGGGTTACGTACCTTAACTGTACTACTGGCAGTAATGGCCATGATGTCAGGTTTATGCCCTAATTTCACAGCCACATCATTAACGCGCATTTCAATGCCAAACAGGGTATTACCCTGCTTGGTGTCGAAATGTATAGCATCATTAAGATAGTTGCTGAGTTGTTTTTCGCTGATGCTGTATTGACTGGCGCACCCAGTCAATAGCAGCAAAATACTCAGCATCGCTATGCGCAAAAGGTTCATCAACCGGTATTTCTCATGCCTGCTGCAACGCCTGCAATGGTGAGCATTAGGGCTAATTCGACATTGCTTGATGCGGCCTCATCTTTGCGGGTTCGGGCCAGTAGCTCTGCCTGTAAAAAGTTTAGGGGATCGATATAAGGGTTACGAAGCTCAACCGATTCTCGATTCCATGGGGTATGTGACATCAAGATTTCTGCTTGAGTCAGCGCTAACACCGCCTTAATACCCGTGGCCATTCTGCTGCGTAACTCCTCACCAAGATGGTGCAACTCTTTGGGTACTAAGCAGGTTTCGTAATATTTAGCTAGATTAGGTTCGGCCTTGGCATAGACCATCTCTAACATAGAGATACGAGTTTCAAAAAATGGCCATTGCTGCTCCATCTCTTGTAGTAGTGCTAGCTCGCCGCGATCGGCTGCCGCTTGTAAGGCTTCGCCTGCGCCTAACCACGCTGGCAGCATAAGGCGGTTCTGTGACCAAGCAAAGATCCATGGGATCGCCCTAAGACTCTCAATTCCGCCATCTACACGGCGTTTGGCCGGACGACTTCCTAATGGTAGCTTACCCAGTTCTACCTCGGGGGTTGCTGCACGGAAGTAGGCGACAAAGTCAGGTTCGTCTCTGACTATCCCACGATAGGCTTTAACCGAATCGGCTGCTAGCCGCTCCATAGCATCACGCCACTCAGGCTTAGGCTCAGGCGGTGGTAAGAGCGTCGCTTCCATCACGGCCGAGGTGTAGAGTGCTAAGCTTTGTACCGCTAATTTGGGAAGGCCAAATTTAAAGCGGATCATCTCACCTTGTTCTGTTACGCGGATGCGTCCATCTACTGAGCCAGGCGGTTGGGATAAGATCGCTTTGTGTGCCGGTCCGCCCCCACGGCCAATGGTGCCGCCACGACCATGGAACAAAGTGAGTTTAATATCGGCTCGTTTACATATTTGTACTAGCTGCTCTTGAGCGCGATATTGTGCCCAAGCTGCTGCCATAACACCGGCATCTTTGGCTGAATCTGAGTAACCTATCATCACCTCTTGACTACCTTTACAGTAGCCACGATACCAGTCGATATTAAATAGCGCTGACATGCAGCTTGAGGCATTGTTGAGATCATCTAAGGTTTCAAACAATGGCACCACACGCATGGGGTGCGGACAGCCGGCTTCTTTTAGCAATAACAGTACGGCTAGCACATCCGAGGGTTGGCTGGCCATGGAGATCACATAGGAACCCAGCGCTTTAGCTGACTGATTGGCGACCAATCTAACGGTGCTTAAGACCTCTGCCACATCATCACTGGGTTGCCAATTATGCGGGATGAGTGGGCGCTTACCCGTAAGTTCTCTAAGCAAGAAGGCTTGTTTTTCGTGTTCATCCCAGTGGTGGTAATCCCCTAAGCCTAAGTAGCGGGTAAGTTCGGCGATGGCATCGCTATGGCGCTGAGCATCTTGGCGAATGTCGAGTCTTAGCATGTGGATGCCAAAACAAGCGATACGGCGCAGCATGTCGAGCAATAAGCCGTTAGCAATCAGGCTCATGCCTGACTCTGTGAGGCTGTTGTACAGCAAAGTAAGCGGCTGCTTTAGATCATCTTCATGCCAAATGAGGGTGCTTAAGTCCACTTCGGGAGAATGCCCCTCGAGTCGCAAGTTTAGGTAATCTATGGTATCGCGTAATTTTTGTCTTAAGTCTCGCAGCACATCTCGGTAAGGCTCATGACTATGGTTAGTGAGTGCTGACAGCTCTGCGTTCGCCTCTTCCATTGACAGTTCATTGACCAGCAGCACCACATCTTTAAGGTAGAGTCTTGCCGCCGTATGACGGTTACGATCTAAGACTTCTTGGGTAATTTTTGCGGTAACAAAGGGGTTGCCATCACGGTCTCCTCCCATCCAACTTGAGAAGCGCACTGGGGCGATATTGGTGGGCAGCTGTTTGCCGGTACGCTCTTCAACTTGTTCATTGAGTTGACGTAAAAAGTCTGGAATGGCCTGCCACAATGACGCTTCAATAGTGCTCAATCCCCAGCGGGCCTCATCGACGGGTGTTGGGCGTTCATGGCGGATCTCATTGGTATGCCAGATTTGCGCGATCAGTTGGCGTAATCTAAGGTGGTTCTGCTTTTTTTCGCGCTCGGTGAGCTGTGGGTTTTCTAAGGCTGCGAGAATGTCGACGACTGCCGAGTATTTTTGTATCAGCGTGCGTCGAGAAATTTCAGTTGGATGGGCTGTCAGTACCAAATCGATATCGAGTGTTTGTAAGCACTCGAGCATTTTGTCTTGATCAACTCGTCCATTAAGCATCCGCCCGAGCAACTGCTCTACAGGATCGGGCACGCAGACTAATTCGTCGCAATTTCTACTGATGGTGTGAAACTGCTCGGCAATATTGGCAAGGTTTAAAAATTGATTAAAGGCTTTGGCAAATGGCACTAACTCATCATCGGGAAGGGCGGCTAATAGCGTCAGCATCTGCTCTCTTGCCGCATCATCTCCTTGGCGTGAACTTTTAGCCAAGTGCCTAATCTGTTCAATTTTATCTAAAAATGGCTCATCCAAGTGGGTGCGAATGGTATCGCCTAAGATCTGACCTAAAGTCCCTACATTGGATCGTAACGATGCGTACATATCAGCCATAAATGCTCCATACCTCTAAATTAATCATTCACAATACCCAGCCAATTAGGCTGCGGTCAAGATAGCATATCTGGATATTACAAACTTATGTGCTTCACATCACTGCTTAGCGACACTTAAGTTGCATTGTTATTGCATTATCACTCCTGTTTTGGGATTGCTGCGGGCTTTATGGCGGTAGCCTAGTTATCGGCTACTATCCTAGGGCTGGGTTGAGTATCAACTAGCCAAAAAAGCATCAGTTATGACCCATTTTCGCAAAAATCACTATAAATATATATTCACGCATGTTGCATAAATAATTTCTCGTGATAATCTATCAAGCAACTTAAGGCCAGCGCCTTTATCTACAAGTGTATTATTGAGACGACAAATGAAGATTTCATACTTAAAAACGGATTATAAGGTTAGCTACACAAACTTCCTGCGACGATAAACTTGTCATGTTGGTATCTCTACCAGGGCTTAAGTAGTGCCCCCTCTTTTTCCTTTATGGTTAATTAATAAGAAGTCTATAAGTATGAAAAACATCGCAATAATTGGCGCCAGTGGATACACAGGTGCACAGATAACTGCATTAATTCAGGCCGATAAAGAGTTACAGATACAAGGTCTGTATGTGTCTGAAAACAGTCTCGATAAGGGCAAAGCCCTGGCCGATTTATATCCTGTATATTGCCATATCACCTTACCGCTATTACCGCTTTCTGAAGCTGCTAAGCAGACAATAATTGCAGAGGCCGATGCTGTCGTGTTGGCGACTGATCATGGTGTCAGTTTGCATCTTGCCGCTTACTTTTATGCTCAAGGGTTAACGGTGTTTGACTTAAGTGGTGCTTATCGGTTTGCCGATGCGCAGCAATACCCTAAATGGTATGGTTTTGAACATGAATATCCAGAGGTGCTTGCTAACGCGGTTTATGGGTTGGCTGAATGGAATCATGCTGCAATTGCAAACAGTAAAATGATTGCTGTACCAGGCTGTTATCCTACCGCTTCATTGACAGCCCTAAAGCCATTAGCTGCATTACTAGGTGAAAGCCTGCCGGTGATCAACGCGGTCAGCGGAGTGACTGGCGCCGGGAGAAAGGCGCAGCTGCACACCAGCTTTTGCGAAGTAAGCCTCACTCCTTATGGCGTGTTAGGGCATAGGCACCAACCAGAAATTGCAACTCAGTTGGGTAAAGAAGTTATCTTCACGCCGCATCTTGGTAACTTTAAACGTGGGATTTTAGCCACGATTACGGTGCAGCTTAAAACCGGGGTGACTGAAGCCGACATAGCCAATGCGTATAGCGTCTACAATGAATGCCCACTGGTTCATGTATATCAACATCAATTTCCTAAGATCGATGATGTCGTGCTGACGCCCAACTGTTTATTAGGTTGGAAATTCGATGCACAAACGGGGTACCTCGTAGTGGCGAGTGCAATCGATAATTTGATGAAAGGGGCAGCTAGCCAAGCTCATCAATGCATAAAGATTCACTTTAATTATTCATAATCAAATTCACGAGAGCATAGCCATGATATCTTCACAGCAACCTTTAGTACTTAAAGTCGGTGGCGCGCTATTACAGTGCGAAATGGGAATGGCTCGCTTAATGACCACAGCAGCCAATATTATCAAAACAGGACAAGCTGTCATTATGGTGCACGGTGGTGGTTGTTTGGTGGATGAGCAATTGGCCGCCAATGGCATGCAAACCGTTAAGCTTGACGGTTTACGGGTCACGCCAGCCGAGCAGGTACCGATAGTCGTGGGGGCGTTAGCAGGGACATCCAACAAGATATTACAGGCGGCGGCAGTTAAAGCCGGTGTGACCTGCGTAGGCATGAGCCTAGCCGATGGCGGTATTGTCTCGGCGCAGATAAAGGATGAGCAGCTGGGATTTGTCGGCGAAGTTAGCCCAAAAGATGCGACCTATCTGAATTTTATTTTGGCACAAGGCTGGATGCCCATCGTCAGCTCCATTGCTGTGGATGACTTAGGTCAGCTATTAAATGTCAATGCCGATCAGGCAGCAACCGTTTTAGCTAAATTGGTTAATGGCAAATTAGTTTTACTGTCTGATGTGAGCGGCGTACTTGATGGTAAAGGGCAGCTTATTACCTCTTTGAATAAGGCCGAAGCCGCTGAGTTGACTCGCCAAGGTGTTATCGACAAAGGCATGAAAGTTAAAGTAGAAGCGGCTTTAGAAGTGGCGCAGTGGTTGGGGCAACCCGTGCAGGTTGCTTCATGGCGCGATAGTGCTCAGTTAGCGGCATTGGTGCAAGGTGAAGCCATCGGTACTCAAGTACTGCCGCAATAACCTTGATTGCATATTCGCCAAGGATTTTTATTTTCAGGAGTAGAGTTATGAACCACCTATTATCGATTAAAGAGCTGAGCCAACAAGAGTTGGTGGAATTACTGTCATTGGCTAAAACGATCAAAGCGAATCCTAGTGACTACCGCACCGCATTAGACGGTAAGAGTGTGGTGATGTTATTTGAAAAGCCTTCACTACGCACTCGTGTTAGCTTCGATATCGGTATCAATAAACTCGGTGGTCATAGTGTCTATTTAGATCAACAAAATGGTGCCTTAGGCCAGCGTGAACCCGTGTCAGATTTTGCCGCTAACATCTCTTGCTGGGCCGATGCGATTGTGGCGAGAACCTTCTTACATTCAACCGTTGAGGCGCTTGCCGAGCACGGTACAGTACCTGTAATTAATGCCTTATCGGATATGTATCACCCTTGCCAGGGCTTAGCCGATTTTCTTACCTTGGCAGAACAATTTGACGATTTGAGTCAACTTAAATTGGCTTATGTTGGCGATGGTAACAATGTGACTCACTCCTTGATGTACGGCGCGGCATTATTGGGGGCCACCATGACGGTTATCTGTCCTCAGGGACATTTCCCCGATGGCAAGGTTGTACTCGAAGCGCAAAAAATTGCCGCGGCTCACGGTGGCGAGTTAATGTTAACCACAGATGTTGACAAGATTGCCGGTCACGATGCGATTTATACCGATACTTGGATCTCCATGGGCGACAACACCAGCCTCGATGACATTAACGATAAATTTGGCCCTTATCAGGTTAATAGCACCATGATGCAAAAGGCTGGAGCAAAATATTTTATGCATTGCCTACCAGCTTACCGCGGCGTAGAGGTAACTGCCGATGTGGTCGATGGCGAAGGGTCATTGATTTTACAGCAGGCCGAAAATCGTATGCATGCACAAAATGCCGTATTAGTGACACTATTAAGTTAATTAATTTCCCCTACAACACCATTGAATGCCTTGGCGTTCATGAATACATCATTAGGAAAGAGTCATGAGTAACGAAACAACAGCAGTAAAAAAAGTGGTATTGGCCTACTCAGGCGGTTTAGATACTTCGGCAATTATCCCTTGGTTAAAAGAGACCTACGATAACTGTGAAATCATCGCTTTCTGTGCCGATGTTGGGCAGGGTGAAGCAGAGCTTGAGGGGTTACATGAGAAGGCTATCGCTTCGGGTGCATCAGAGTGCCATATTGTCGATTTAAAAGAAGAGCTGGTGGCCGATTATATCTATCCCACTATTGCCACGGGGGCCATTTATGAAGGGACATATCTACTGGGTACTTCTATGGCTAGACCGATTATTGCCAAGGCTCAAGTGGAAGTGGCTCGTAAAGTAGGCGCCGATGCTTTATGCCATGGCTGTACGGGTAAGGGCAATGATCAGGTGCGTTTCGAAGGCTGTTTTGCTGCTCTGGCTCCCGATCTGAAAGTGATTGCGCCATGGCGTGAGTGGGAGATGGTGAGCCGGGAAGATCTGCTCGACTACCTTGCCGAGCGAAATATTCAAACCACAGCTTCGGCGACTAAGATTTATAGCCGCGACGCTAATGCTTGGCATATTTCTCACGAAGGTGGTGAACTAGAGGACCCATGGAACGAGCCAAGTAAAGGGGTTTGGACCATGACGGTGGCGCCAGAAGATGCCCCAAATGAAGCGGAATATGTGTCAATCGAGGTGGAAGCTGGCCGCGTCACCAAGGTTAACGGTGAAGCATTATCACCGTATGCGGCGCTCATGACACTTAACACCATTGCCGCGGCACACGGTGTAGGCCGTATCGATATTACCGAAAACCGCTTGGTGGGGATGAAGTCACGTGGCTGTTATGAAACTCCAGGTGGCACAGTGATGTTTGCCGCGCTGCGGGCGATTGAAGAGTTAGTGCTAGATAAGAGTAGTCGTGAATGGCGTGAGCAAGTGGGCGCGCAAATGGCTCATTTGGTTTATGACGGTCGTTGGTTTACGCCGCTGTGTGAATCACTGCTGGGGGCATCGCAGCCGCTGGCAAATCTGGTTAACGGTGAAGTGGTGATTAAGCTCTATAAAGGGCAAGCACAGGCAGTGAAGAAGCGTTCTCCCAATAGCCTATATTCAGAAGCTTTTGCCACCTTTGGTGAAGATGACGTTTATAACCAGAAAGATGCTGAAGGTTTCATTCGTTTATATTCATTAGCTAGCCGCATTAGAGCATTAAACGCTAAGTAATTTAATCAGTTTACCGCTTGCAAGGGGCGAGTTATCGCCCCTGTATTTTTACCGAATGAAGAGGATATCGAGATGGCGTTATGGGGTGGAAGATTTAGCCAAGAGAGCAGTGCACTGTTTAAACTTTTTAACGATTCGTTGCCCGTTGACTATCGCTTGATCGAAGAAGACATTGTGGGCTCGATTGCGTGGGCCGATGCGATCGCCTCGGTTGGTATTTTAACTGATGTTGAATGTATCGAATTAAAAAGTGCGCTTAATCAGCTTCTCGATGAAGTTAACGACAAGCCTGAGTTAATTTTGGCCTCTGGTGCTGAAGATATTCACAGTTTCGTCGAGCAATCACTGATCGCTAAGGTGGGCGACTTAGGTAAAAAATTGCATACGGGTCGTTCGCGTAATGATCAGGTGGCCACCGATCTTAAGTTATGGTGCAAAAAAGAGGGGCAAAGCCTATTAGGTTTGTTGGGTAAACTTAGAAGTGCCTTACTGGATTTAGCCGAACGTGAGCTCGATGCTGTTATGCCTGGCTACACCCATCTTCAACGTGCTCAGCCCGTGGCATTTGGTCATTGGTGTTTAGCCTACGTTGAGATGTTCGAGCGTGATATTAGTCGCTTAGAGGATGCGTTGAAACGCGCCGATACTTGCCCTCTGGGCACAGGTGCGCTAGCGGGTACGGCTTATTCTATGGATCGTTATGCGCTGGCGAAATCGTTAGGGTTCGCATCACCGACCCTGAACAGTTTAGACACTGTCTCGGATAGAGACCATGTGATTGAATTATGTAGCGATGCGTCGATCAGCATGATGCACTTAAGCCGTATGGCCGAAGACTTAATCTTCTTTAATAGCGGAGAGGCGGGTTTTATCGAGTTAGATGATCAAGTCACTTCTGGCTCATCATTGATGCCACAAAAGAAAAACCCAGATGCATTAGAGCTGATTCGGGGTAAAACTGGCCGCGTTTACGGCAGCTTAGTGGGGATTTTAACCACCATGAAGGCGCTACCGCTAGCCTACAATAAAGATATGCAAGAGGACAAAGAGGGGCTATTTGATGTCATGGATAGCTGGTCCATTTGCTTAGAAATGGCGGCGTTAGTGTTGTCTGGTTTAAAGGTGAATCGTGAAAATACCCTTAGGGCTGCGCAGCAAGGATATGCGAATTCGACTGAACTGGCGGATTATCTGGTTGCTAAAGGGATGCCTTTTAGAGAGGCGCACCATGTGGTCGGGGAGGTAGTCGTGGCCGCGATTGCTGAGCAAAAGCCGATTGAAGATTTTACACTATCTAGCTTACAGACCTTTGCCAGCGTGATTGAGCAAGACGTTTACCAATGCCTGACTATCGATTCATGCTTGGCTAAGCGTGAAGCTTTAGGTGGCACAGCATTAGCGCAAGTCAAAGCAGCGCTGAGTGCTAAGTTGGTATAACCGTTATCGTTATTGCGTTTATATGAAAAAACCTGCCGTGGCAGGTTTTTTTATGGTCAAGATCCTGGCTTCAATGAGGCCTAATTGCCTATTTGCATCGCTTACTGGAATAGCTCTTCTACGGCATCATCGATAAAAATATCATCTTGCTGCTGTGGCTCGGTAGCCATCTCAGTAGGCTCGGTACCACTGACAAAGTATTCAAACGCACTGGTATGGTCAGTTTTGCGGCTAAGCTTACCTGTGGCTAAATCAATGCGCGCCGATACAATCCCCTTCGGAGGTTGCGACGGCTCTTCAGGCGTATTGGCGAGTGCATTTTTCATAAACTCGTTCCAGGCCGGTCCAGCCGTTTTTGCTCCGGCTTCGGCGCCCGATATTTGATCTTTTTCACCATTAGCGTTCCAAGCGGTGCGTCCCAGCTCTTTGCTGTGATCATCGAACCCAACCCACACCGTGGTGACCAGTTTTGGATTGAAACCACTAAACCAGGTGTCACGAGATTCGTTGGTGGTACCCGTTTTACCGGCAATATCACGTCGGTTCACTACGCGAGCGGCGCGCCATGCGGTGCCGTTCCAACCAGTGCCTTTGCGCCAATCACCCCCGCCCCAAATAACACTTTTAAGTGCATCGGTAATTAAGAAAGCGGTTTGCTCTGAAATAATGCGCTCGGCATGACGCGCTTCAATAGGGCAACCATTTACGCTTACCGCTTGAGATAATTCATTAGTTGTCTCTGCACTGGTGGTCAGTTCTGTCGCTGTGATCAATGCAGGCAAGGTATCATTAGGTGTATCGTCGATTTCGGGGGTACAGGCAAATGTCGGATTTGACTGTTCAATCGTTTGTTCGTAGGCGTTATCAATATGGTCGATATAGTAGGGCTCGACGCGATAACCTCCATTAGCGAACGCCGAAAACGCGGTGACCACCTGCAATGGTGTTACCGAAGGTGAGCCCAATGCTAATGACTCATTTTTGGGCATATCTTCTCTATCGAAACCAAAACGAACTAACGTATCAATGGTCTCTTCTAAGCCGACATAACGCATGGTTCGAACAGACATGACGTTAATGGATTGGGCTAGGCCAACACGTAAGCGAGTCGGGCCTGTGTATCTGTCGGGGGAATTTTTAGGTCGCCATGCTGTGCCTTGACGGATGTCGGCGTTATTAATGGGCGCATTATTAATCAAGGTCGCGAGGGTGTAGCCTTTTTCTAGCGCGGCAGTATAAATAAACGGCTTAATGTTAGAGCCCAGCTGACGTTTCGCTTGGGTGACGCGATTATATTGGCTGGTGTGGAAACTGTAGCCGCCAACCAAGGTCTTGATGGCGCCGTTATGTGGATCAAGAGAGACAATGGCGCTAGCCACTTCTGGAATTTGAGATAGCTGCCAAGTCTCTGCGTGGCGGATCCAAATTTGCTCACCGACATTTAATATCTCGCTCGCTGCTTTAGGGGCACGGCTTTGACGTGAGTTGCTTATGAACTTACGTGCCCATTTTAATCCTTGCCACTCTAGAGTAATTATCTGTCCCTCTGCGGTAAGTACTTGGGCACTTTGTTCACCCACTTTAAGCACGGCTGCCGGTTCTAATCCTTGGAAACCTTGTGTTTGTTTGAGCTGCTCGATAATGCTTTCGTTTGCTGGTATGGCAGCGGCTGGTTGCCACAGTACCTTGGTTGGACCGCGGTAGCCGTGGCGCTCATCATAAGCGTAAACATTATTTCTTAAGGCTTGCTGTGCTAGCTGTTGTAGCCTTGAATCAATTGTGGTGTAAACGTTATATCCACCTGTGTATGCTTCTTCTTCACCATATTTTTCTGCTAGGTAATCACGTGCCATTTCAGATATATAGGGGGCGTACAGCTCAACTTCTGCGCCGTGATATTCCGCAGTAATAGGAGCGGCTATCGCTGCTAAGTATTCCTGTTCGGTAATATTATTTTTTTCGAGCATGCGGCTAAGTACCCAGTTACGACGATTGATGGCGCGAACGGGGTTGCGAATGGGGTTAGCTGCGGATGGCGCTTGCGGCAGACCGGCAATCATTGCCATTTCGGGTAAGGTGAGTTGCGCGAGCTCCTTACCGTAATAGACTTGAGCCGCAGCGCCTACACCATAGGCTCGGTTACCTAAAAATGAACGATTGAGATAGAGGGTGAGGATCTCTTCTTTGTTCAGTGCTTTCTCAATTTTAAGGGCTAAAAAAATCTCTTTAATTTTTCGGATGTAGGTTTTTTCTCTGGATAAGAAAAAGCCTCTGGCGACCTGCTGGGTAATGGTACTGGCCCCTTGGCTCTTTTTGCCCGTAGTCGCCAAAATAAAGGCTGCACGAACGATACCGATAGGATCGATCCCTTTGTGCTCAAAGAAACGCGCATCTTCGGTGTCCAGTACTGCGTTTATCAGTTGTTGGGGTACCTGTTCATATTCAACTGGGATACGACGTTTTTCACCAAACTGTGAGATGAGTTTGCCATCGGCACTGTAAATTCGTAACGGAGTCTGCAATTTTACCGTTTTAAGGGTGGTAACATCGGGTAGATCGGGAAGCACATAAAAATATGCAGCGGCAATAGCACCTACTCCCAAAAGAGTGAGGCTAAATAGCGCGATAATAATTCGTTTAAACCACTTCACCAGATTATTCCAATAAATAGAGCAGGCACAACAGTATATAAGGCGAGAGGCTATTGGTGAAGCAAAAAAGGTTGTCAAAAAAATGGCAATTGTAAAAGTGATAAACATTTTGTACAAATAGCTATAACAGATTGATTTTGTGCTAATCTAATTCTTGAAATTATAACAATAAAGTGGCGATATATTATGCTTTCAAATTTATGGAAGCGTCAGGCTCCGCAGATGGTGGGTATCGATATCGGTTCTCACGAAATTAAAGCAATCCTGCTGAGTAAGACTGCTGATGGTTATAAAATATTGAGTCATGCAGCGGTACCTGTAAAAAAAGGAGCCGTTAACGATCATGAAGTGCGCGATACCGATGCCGTTTTAGAGTCGCTTAAATTGATTAAGCGTGCATTACCGAAATCGGTCAAATACGCTGCCGTTGCTGTATCGGGATCGGCGGTGATGACAAAGGTTATCTACATGGACGCTTCGCTTAGCGAAGAAGAGATGGAGACTCAAATTGAGATTGAAGCCGATAACTTGATCCCTTATTCACTCGATGAGGTCAGTATCGATTTTGAAACGCTCAATGTGAATAGTACCGATCCCTCAAAAGTGGATGTATTACTTAGCGCTTGTCGAACCGAAAATATTGATGCCAGAGTCGATAGTTTGGATGATATTAATCTTGAGACTAAAGTCGTCGACATCGAAGGTTATGCCTTAGGGCGTTCGTTTGAGTTAGTGGCAGCACAACTACCTGACGGTGGAAAAGATAAAATCGTTGCGCTGGTGGATATTGGTGCCAATATGACCACTTTTTCAGTGGTTGAAGGCGGAGAGACGACCTTTATTCGCGAACAAGCGTTTGGTGGTGAGCAGTTTACTCAATCAATTTTATCATTTTATGGCATGTCTCATGACCAGGCCGAAACCGCTAAGGTTGAAGGTTCTCTTCCTCGCAATTATATGTTCGAAGTGCTATCTCCTTTTCAAAATCAGTTATTACAACAAATAAAACGTACATTACAAATTTACTGTACCTCCAGTGGTAAAGATAAAGTCGATTATATTCTCTTGTGCGGTGGCACCTCAAAACTCGAAGGTATGGCCAACTTATTAACCAATGAGCTGGGTGTACAAAGCGTAATTGCCGACCCCTTTGCAGGTTGTTTGCATGCCGATGATGAAATTAAAACGCGCCTGCAGCCAACAATTAATAAATATATGGTTGCGTGTGGATTAGCGCTTAGGAGTTACTCTCAATGGCGAACATAAATTTACTTCCATGGCGAGAAGAGGCACGAGAAAAACATAAACGCGATTATTTAGGCATATTAATGGCTGTTTTTATCGGCGCTTCACTACTGGTTTATGCGGCGTTAATGGTCATCGATATGATGACCGAAGAGCAACGTGGCAGAAATGCCTATTTGCAATCTGAAATTCAATTATTAGAAACGCAGATAGCCGAAATTAAGAAAATTCGTGAGCGTAAAAAAGATATTGAACGTCGTACCGAGATTATTCTTAATTTACAGCAGGCGCGAAATTTACCGACACATGTGTTAGATGAACTGGTGCGCATTGTCCCTCCTGGAATATACCTATCAAGTATCGAAAAGAAGGGCAGCTTGTTATGGATAGAAGGGCGGAGTGAATCTAATAACAATGTGGCCAATATGATGCGTAAAGTGACAACATCATTATGGCTTCATGATCCTAATATGCAGTCTATCGTTTCTCAAAATGAAGCGATGCGCCAACTACAGCGATTCAGTTTACGTGTTTCTATTAGTGACGAGAGTGCAGAAAGTAATACTGCCCAAGGAGCGAGCAAATGAAACTCGATCTGAGTGAATTTAACGATGTCGACTTTGAAAACATTGGGGGTTGGCCAACTCAGGTTAAAGTTGTCTTTGCAACGTTACTGGCAATTCTTATCTTTATTGCTAGTTACTTCTTATTTGTTTCAGATGCCATCGATACGTTAAATCGCGAACAAGATAAAGAACTCACACTGCGAGATGATTTCAAAGCGAAATATCAATTAGCGGCTAATCTTAAATTATATCGTGAGCAACTTACCGAGATGGAAGTTCAGTTTGCTGAGTTACTTAAAATGTTACCTTCGCAAAATGAAATGCCAGGATTGCTAGATGATCTTACGTTTGTTGCCACCGACTCGGGTTTGGGGATCGAAAGCCTCGAATGGCAAGAAGAGATCCAACGTGATTTCTATATCGAGTTCCCCATTAGTATGTCGGTGACAGGGGATTACCATGAGATGGGGCAGTTGGTAAGTGATGTGGCCAAATTACCTCGTATCGTGAGCTTACATGATTTCGTGATTAAGCGGAGCGACCAGGGGCAGTTAGCGATGGAGATCTTAGCTAAGACTTATCGTTTTAAAGAAGGTGTTCAGTTACCTAACGATAAAAATGCCAAGGGGGCTAAGTAATGAAACAGCTACCCTGGTTAGTGTTAATTATTGCTTTAACAGGTTGTATGGGGGATCGCAGCGATATAGAGGAGTTTGTGACCACAACTAAGGCGCAGCATGTCGCTTATGTTCCGCCATTAAAACAACCGCCGACATTTGAACATTTTGTCTATCAAGCCCATTTGATGCGCAGCCCATTTGTGCCACCATCACGTGAATTAACTGAAGAGGTTATCGATACGACAAAAGATTGCCTCCAACCAGATTTAAAACGCCGTAAAGGACGATTAGAAACCTATGCGTTAGATAATTTAAAAATGCGTGGTACGTTAAGTGAAAAGGAAACGATTTGGGCACTAATAGAAACAAACGATGGCAGTGTTTATCGATTAGGTATCGGTGAGTATTTAGGGTTGTATCACGGGCGAATTGCTAAAGTAACACCGCAAACAGTCGAAATAATAGAATTAATTCCTGATGGTTCAGGTTGCTGGGCTGAAAGATTAAGCAACATGGAGCTCACTGGTGAATAACAAGCGAAGGATAAGGGGAAAGATGGAATCTTCTGCCGTGAGAAATGCATTACTAAAAATGTCACCTTTATTTAATGCGGCCTTAGGCCTAGCGTTAATATTAGGTGTGGCGCCGTATTCTTCAGCTGCAAACCGCTTAGTGGATGTTAAGTATCACTCAGTCGTTGATCACCAGCTCGAATTACAGTTGATATTTGAGGACGATGTTACAGAGCCAGATATTAATCTCAATGCGTCGCCGGCCCAAATTATTTTGGGATTCGATGACAGCCTATCAGGTTTAGAAAAGTCGCGATTACCTGTCGATAATGTAGGCGTTAAATCAGTCTCTATGTTACAAGACAGTGACAGGCTAAATGTGCTGGTGGACTTGGTTAAGGTAAAAGCGTATCAAGGTAAAGTGTTAGGTAATACCTATAGGCTAACGATTAATGATGAAGTTGCTAACCGCAGTGAAAGTGCGGTTAATCCATTTGTTAATGGCATCAAAAATATCGATTTTCGTCGTACGACAGAGGGTGGTGGTGAGTTATTGGTTAAACTAAATAACGCTTCAGTTGCCGCCAATGTTGAACAGGTGGGGGCCAAATTAGAGCTCAAATTATATAACACGGATATTGGCTCCAACTTATTGTATGTGATGGATGTGCAAGATTTTGCCACTCCTGTTAGAAGCTTTGAAACTTTCAAAGAAGAATTAACCACTCGCATATTACTCAATATTGATGGCCAATATGATTATAACTATAAGCAAGAAGGTGATCTGTTTCGCTTAAGTGTGAATAAGGCGGTACGGAATAACGTTGTAAAAGAAGAGAAAAAATATGAGGGACGCTCGCTGTCACTTAACTTCCAAAGTATTTCTGTTCGAACCGTATTGCAAATTATTGCCGACTATAACAACTTTAACTTAGTGACCAGTGATACTGTCGAGGGGGATATTACCCTGAGACTCGATGATGTACCTTGGGATCAAGCGTTAGACTTAATTCTGCAAACTAAGGGTTTAGATAAGCGCATCGAAGGTAACATTTTAATGGTTGCGCCAGCGGAAGAGATGGCAATACGTGAAAGCCAAGAGCTTAAAAATATGCAAGAAGTGAAAGAGCTTGCTCCGCTTTATTCTGAATATTTACAGATTAATTATGCTAAAGCTCTCGACATTGCCGCATTGTTGAAAGGAGATACTTCGAGTTTATTATCTGCACGCGGTACCGTTGCGGTCGATGAGCGCACCAACACCTTGCTGGTTAAAGACACCGAAGAAAGTTTAGAAAATATTCATCGTTTAATCGAAGTATTAGATATTCCGATTCGTCAGGTTTTGATCGAGTCACGCATGGTCACGGTGAAAGATGACGTCTCTGAAGACTTAGGTATTCGCTGGGGCATCACTGATCAGCAAGGCAGTAAAGGCACTTCAGGTAGTTTGGGCGGAGCCAATGATATTGCCAATGGTATCGTTCCCGATATTGGCGATCGTCTCAATGTTAACCTACCCGCAGCAGCTACCAATCCTGCAAGTATTGCATTTCATGTGGCTAAGTTGGCCGATGGTACCTTGCTGGATCTCGAGTTGAGTGCGCTTGAGCAAGAAAGCAAAGGTGAAATCATCGCCAGCCCGCGCATTATGACCTCTAATCAAAAGGCGGCTTATATTGAGCAAGGTGTCGAGATCCCTTATGTCGAGTCGGCTTCAAGTGGTGCGGCCACAGTGCAATTTAAGAAAGCGGTGTTGTCGCTACGCGTGACACCGCAAATCACCCCGGACAACCGAGTGATCTTGGATCTTGAAATCACGCAGGATTCACAAGGTAAAGTGGTTGATACACCGCTAGGGCAAGCGGTATCTATCGATACTCAACGTATTGGTACTCAGGTGCTTGTCGATCATGGTGAAACTATCGTATTAGGTGGTATTTACCAGCAGCAACTGATCAACCGTGTCAGCAAAGTGCCTGTATTAGGGGATATTCCTTTTGTGGGTTACCTGTTTAGAAACACTTCTGATAAAAATGAACGCCAGGAGTTATTGATTTTCGTAACCCCAAAAATCATTTCAGAAGATTTGTAACTACCTATGCTCTATAGTAAAAAAGCCAGCGTATAAACGCTGGCTTTTTAGTGGGGGAGTATAATTTCACAGAATTTACTCGCATCACTTGCCTTTAAGGTGGGATAACTGAGATAATCCATGGTCAAGTCTCATTAGAGCAAGGTAACATTTAAGGTCGGCCTGATTTTCTGGTTGGCGTAGGCAAACTTCATATAAGATTCAGACGTAAAGCAATGGCTGAAAAACGTAATATTTTCCTAGTAGGTCCTATGGGGGCTGGTAAAAGCACTATAGGTCGTCATCTGGCGCAGATGCTCCATTTAGAATTCCACGATTCAGATCAAGAAATTGAAAACCGCACTGGTGCGGATATTGCGTGGGTATTTGACGTTGAAGGCGAAGAAGGTTTTCGTCGTCGCGAAACACAAGTTGTCGCTGACTTAACTGAAAAACAAGGTATTGTTTTAGCAACTGGCGGCGGATCAATCGAGAGTAAAGATATTCGCAACAATCTTTCTGCTCGTGGCATAGTGGTCTATTTAGAGACGACTATCGACAAGCAAGTTGCGCGTACGCAACGAGATAAGCGTCGTCCGTTACTACAAGTAGATGACCCTCGTGAAGTGTTAGAAAAACTTGCTGAAACGCGTAACCCTCTTTACGAAGAGATTGCCGATGTCATCGTGAAAACCGATGAACAGAGTGCGAAAGTGGTTGCCAATCAAATTATTGAACAGTTAGGTTTTTAATCATTAGGCGGAAGCATGGAACGGATTCAGGTTGAACTTGGTGTACGTAGTTACCCGATTTATATTGGCCCGAATCTGCTGGAGAAGCCCGAGTTATTCGAGTTATACCTCCAGAATAAAAAAGTGCTTATCGTCAGTAATGATACAGTAGCGCCCCTGTACCTTGAAAGGGTACAGGCGCTATTAACTCCTTTTCAATGTGCGACACCGGTCATCTTACCCGACGGTGAACAGTACAAAACGTTAGCAACACTGGATGATATCTTGACCTCACTGCTGTCGCAGAATATGGGGCGAGATACTGTGCTTATTGCACTGGGCGGCGGCGTTATCGGTGACATGACTGGCTTTGCAGCGGCCTGTTACCAACGCGGAGTTGATTTCATCCAAATACCAACAACCTTATTATCCCAAGTTGACTCTTCTGTTGGCGGCAAAACAGCGGTTAATCATCCCTTAGGGAAGAATATGATCGGCGCTTTTTATCAACCGCAACTAGTGGTCATAGATACACAGTGTTTAAACACACTACCGGTGAGAGAATTTGCAGCCGGAATGGCAGAGGTGATTAAGTACGGTATTATCTGGGATCAGGCCTTTTTCTGTTGGCTTGAAGATAATGTCGCTGAGTTAAAGCGGTTAGATGAGTCGGCATTACAGTATGCGATTGCTCGCTGCTGCCAGATAAAAGCAGATGTCGTCGCCCAAGATGAAACCGAACAAGGGGTGCGGGCATTACTTAATCTCGGCCACACCTTTGGCCATGCTATTGAGGCCGAAATGGGTTACGGTGTCTGGCTGCATGGTGAAGCGGTTGCTGCTGGTAGTGTGCTTGCGGCTCAAACTGCTTGTAAAATGGATTTGGTAGAGCAAAGTGTTGTCGAGCGAATCGCAAAACTCTTTACCGCTTTCGACCTGCCTATCCAAGCGCCTAATAACATGGGTTTTGAACAGTTTATTAAGCATATGCGTCGTGATAAAAAAGTGCTTCAAGGTAAGCTTAGGTTAGTGTTACCCGAAGGCCTAGGCCAAGCGGGGATTTATGCTAACGTTCCTGAGCCTCTTTTAGAAGAGATCCTTTGCCGCGCTTAACTTGTGTGGTGATCCTGTGACATATCAAGCTTCGATATTATTACCTAGCCAAGAATCTTTGCTGCATCGTTTACAGCACGTGATCTTATATGGTCAGCAGTTAACCGTATTAACAGGTGAATATGGTGCAGGCAAAACCACCATAGTCACAGCGCTTGTCGATGCTCTCGATGATGTCAGTTCCGCCTTGGTTACGTGCCCGCAGCACGCTGACTGCGCCGAAATTCGTCGTAAAATCTTAGTGCAACTATTGTCAGAACCCGTCTTCGATGATGAGTTGCCACTGCCAGAAACCCTGCTAGATTTAGCGCAAGCTTTACCGGCTAATAGCCATATAGTGCTCGATGATGCTCATCATCTCCCGTTGGAGATTTGGGCAGAATGTATAGTGTTAAGCCAAATGCAGTTGGTGGGTAAAAGTCTCTCGGTAACACTCACCACCCCCAATGTATTTTTAAGCCAGTTATTAACGCAACTGCCAGAAAGTCAGCATCAGCTGTTACTTCCCATGGTGATCGAGCCGTTAAGCTATGCCGAACGCGAGGCGCTTTATTACACCTTGTTGCAGCGCAGTGAGCAAACCACTTTTACTCCCAGAGATATTGTTAAAGACCAACTGCAACAGCAGCAAGGCTTACCGAGTGAGGTGGTGGCGTTACTGTCACTTGCGCTTGATGGGGAGCCAGAGACTCCAGTTAAAAGAGGCTGGCTTAAGTCGGTTTTACTGACTCTGCTTGCTTGTGCCGTCTTGGTTGCTGGATATGTTGTCATGCTGCCTGATGTTGAGCCGTTAGTCTTACCTCAGCAACAGACTGTCGCTTCTGTTCGTGCCACTCGCGCCAATATTACTTATGGTGAGGCGTTGCTGGCACCCTATTTTGATTCGCGTCAGTTAGGCCTACAAGCGCCCCATGCTGAGGATATTGCTGAACGTGCAATAGCGCGAGCCACCTTGCGACATGATAATCTAATTGCTGCTGAGCAGAGCGAGGAAAATACGTTAAGTGACGGTGTGGAGGCTGAGGTCGATTATAGTGAATTGGGGCAATTTGAGCCTATCAGTACCGATAGGGCAGAGATGCAGCTGCATAATGATAAGGTGGAAATTTTTTCGCTTAAAGATGATGTTACAGCTATAACGACAGCGCCACAGCAAGAGGTTGAACCTGAGCCTACTCTGAATAATAACGGTGAATTAAACCGCCAAATGCCGCAGACGGGTTACACATTACAACTGGCTAGCGTCAAAAAGCTCAAGTCACTCAATGAAATTGTTGAACAACTTAATGGCTCAGATAATATTCAAGTGGCGCGCTACAAACAGCGCTGGGTCTTGCTATACGGGCGTTACAGCTCCCGCGAGCAGGCAATGGCAGAGGCGCAGCGCTTACAAAATGAAGTAGGGCTAGCACCACCTTGGTTGCGGGTGTGGGGCGATTTATCTCAATATGAGTTACAACAACGGCTCCCGACTCGTGAAATTCAATAATAAACAGAGTACAATCGGCACCTTGTTTTCATGGCGCATTCAATCGATTTAGATGATTAAAAAGCAAAGGGCCTTCCTTAAGTGGGCTGGTGGAAAATTTAAGCTGGTTGATGCTCTCACGCAACACCTTCCCCAAGGCGATCGATTAGTCGAACCTTTCGTTGGTGCTGGCTCGGTGTTCCTCAATACTGATTACCAGCAATACCTGTTATGCGATATTAATCATGACTTGATTAACTTGTACAAAATCGTGCAAGCCACTCCTGAAAAGTACATTCGGGCGGCTAAGGCGATGTTCAGCGATACTAAGAATGACAAACAAGTCTACTACCAAGTTCGCAGTGAGTTTAATCAGGTAAGCGATCCGTTTTTACGTTCAGTCTACTTTCTTTATATGAACCGTCACGGCTTTAATGGCCTGTGCCGCTACAATAAAAAAGGCGGCTTTAATGTGCCTTTTGGTTCATATAAAAGACCCTATTTCCCTCACGATGAGATCATGGCATTTGCTGACAAAGCTCAGAAAGCTGAGTTTCGCTGTATTGGTTATGAAGAGGCGTTTAGCTTTACCCAAAGTGGTGACGTTGTCTATTGCGATCCGCCGTATGCGCCACTATCGACAACAGCCAGTTTTACCACCTATGTGGGCTCAGGTTTTAGCTTAGATGATCAGGCATTACTGGCTCGAAAAGCGCGCCACACCGCGATTGACCGAGGTATACCTGTGTTGATCAGCAATCATGATATACCATTAACTCGCGAGCTTTATCACGGCGCCCGTTTCGATACGATTCAGGTGCAACGTAACATTAGCCAAAATGGTAGTGGCCGTAAAAAAGTAGATGAGTTGATGGCGCTATATGATGATAGATATCATAGCGAAAACGATTAAGTCAGTACCAGATTAACGATAACGATTAGCCCCATTACCAAGCCAATGGCTAAAATTATCCCCATGATAATATAGGGGGTTGGCGAGTGAGATTGAAAGTCACGATGGCGGTTTTGATCGCTTTGCACGCCAAAAAAAGCAGCTAAAGTGCTAAATAACAGTTGGATGAGGGAGTGCCCTTTAATAGCGATTTTTCTGGCTCGCTGGGTTAATGTCATCCATCGGACTGGTCTTATGCCCATGGAGTAATTCTAGTAGGTCGACAAAATGGAACTGACTCGAGCGGCTATTACCCGTTAACCAATTTATCCAACTAACATTATCAGATGGTTGCGCACAGCGATTACTCGGGTGGCTTGCGGGTAATGCCGAGTTATAAACAGCGTTGCTATCGCATTCACAGGCCGATGAGTTAGCGGTCTGGGTATCATCTTTAACGTTTACGGCTGTCATCCCAACAGCAAGAGTTGCCACTGCCAGTAAACCTACTGATTTTATATTATTCAATAGTTTTAGCTTATCTTTCATCTCTACATCCTGTATCACACGTAAATGTCACAATTTGCAACATTATAGCAAAGCCGTTTATATTTTGAACATCTATTTACGTAGGTAATTAAGTCGCTTGAATAAAAGCGCTTATTTCTGAGTTTGAGCACAGTTAATGCTAGTAAAGCCCTAGAGTGGCAGTAAGGCATTGAGGTAGAATAGCGTATTTATTATCCACACTAGCGAGTTTACCATGCGTCCATTTTTAATTGCTCCCTCGATTCTTTCTGCCGATTTTGCCCGCCTTGGGGAAGATGTTGATGCCGTGCTCAGTGCGGGTGCCGATGTCGTTCACTTTGATGTGATGGATAATCATTACGTACCCAATCTCACCATAGGCCCTATGGTGTGTAAGGCGCTGCGTGATTATGGTGTTACTGCCGAGATTGATGTGCACCTAATGGTTAAGCCTGTGGATCGTATCATTCCCGACTTTGCTGATGCGGGCGCATCGATCATCACCTTTCACCCAGAAGCCTCTGAGCACATCGATAGAAGTTTACAGTTGATTAAAGAAGCGGGTTGTAAGGCTGGGCTGGTGTTTAACCCAGGTACGCCATTGCATTATCTTGATCATGTGATGGATAAGCTGGATGTGATTTTATTGATGTCAGTTAACCCTGGATTTGGCGGCCAGTCGTTTATTCCGTCAACGCTGGACAAGCTACGTCAAGTGCGCGAGCGCATCGACGCCAGTGGCTTTGATATTCGCCTCGAAGTCGATGGCGGCGTTAAGGTCGACAACATTGCCGAAATCGCTGCCGCTGGCGCCGACATGTTTGTGGCTGGCTCGGCAATTTTTAGTCAGCCAGATTATAAAGCTGTCATTGATGAAATGCGCGCAGAACTGGCGACAACAGAGGCTAAGTCATGATCCATGCTAAGCAAATTAAGGCGATAGCCTTTGATCTGGACGGCACACTCATCGACAGTGTGCCAGATCTTGCCGCCGCCACAAATGCTATGCTGGCCGAGTTAAATCTGCCTAACTGTAGTGAGTCACAGGTACGTTCATGGGTGGGCAATGGTGCCGAAAAGTTAGCCGAGCGAGCACTTAGTTTTGCTCATGATAGGGCGATAGATGCGGCCGAATTAGCCGATGCTATGCCGCTATTTATGCGCCATTACCAAGCCAATTTACAGCAACACAGTAAATTGTATGACGGTGTTAAGCCGGTATTGCAGCAGTTGCATGCTGCCGGATATCGCTTGGCTGTGGTGACGAATAAACCTTATCGTTTTACCCTGCCATTACTCGAGGCTTTCGGTATTGCCGAGTTCTTTAGCCTAGTGCTGGGTGGCGACTCGTTAGCCAAAATGAAACCCGATCCTATGCCGTTAACTCACCTATTAACCCAGTGGCAGTTAACACCAGAGCAGCTTTTAATGGTGGGCGACTCTAAAAATGACATTTTGGCGGCCAAAGCGGCGGGTATTGCCTCAATCGGCTTGACCTATGGGTATAACTACGGTGAAGATATCGGGCTCAGCGGCCCAAGTGCCGTATGTGAACAATTTAGTGAAATAACAGCATTAATTAACTCAAGTGCTGAATCAACGGAGCAATAAACGAATGACTGCAAAACCTATCGTGTTTAGTGGTGCTCAACCATCTGGTGAGCTGAGTATTGGTAACTACATGGGTGCTCTGCGTCAGTGGGTGGGTATGCAAGACAGTCATGACTGTATTTATTGCGTTGTCGATCTCCATGCGATCACCGTTAGACAAGATCCGATTAAATTACGTGAAGCCTGTCTAGACACGCTAGCCATCTATTTGGCCTGCGGTATCGATCCTAAAAAGAGCACCGTCTTTTTACAGTCTCAGGTGCCTCAGCATACGCAATTAAGCTGGGCGCTAAACTGCTACACCCAAATGGGTGAGCTAAATCGTATGACTCAGTTTAAAGATAAATCACAAAAACATGCCAATAATATCAACGCAGGTTTGTTCGATTACCCAGTATTGATGGCGGCCGATATTTTGCTATATCAAGCCAACGAAGTGCCAGTTGGCCAAGATCAGAAACAGCACTTAGAGTTAACACGTGATATTGCGACCCGTTTTAATAATGCCTATGGCGATACTTTTGTGGTGCCAGAGCCATTTATTCCAGAAACGGGTGCTAAGGTGATGTCGCTGCAAGAGCCGTTGAAGAAGATGTCTAAGTCTGACGATAATCGTAATAATGTTATCGGCTTACTTGAAGATCCCAAAGCGATTATGAAGAAAGTCAAAAAAGCGATGACCGACAGTGAAGAGCCACCAGTGGTGCGTTTTGATGTCGATGCTAAGCCTGGTGTATCTAATCTGCTGAGTTTAATGTCGGGCTGTACGGGTCAGTCGATTGCAAGCCTTGAAGCCGAGTTTGAAGGCAAGATGTATGGTCATTTAAAAGTGGCCACGGGTGAAGCCGTAGTGGATATGTTAGAGCCACTACAAGCGCGTTTCCATCAGTTTAGAGCCGATCAAACCTTCCTTAATCAAGTGATGCAAGAAGGGGCTGAAAAAGCGCAGGCACGAGCCGAGGTTACGCTGAAAAAAGTATACGAAAAGATTGGCCTTATCGTCTAATCGATAGCCAGTATTCTGTGTTAAAAAGCCAGCTAAGCTGGCTTTTTTCATTAGTGGCAATGCAAACGCTTTACTGCTGCAGCAGGAGCCAATTGATAAAGCTGGCGATGGCGGGTTCTTTGACGCGACGTTGTTTGCATAAAAAGTTGAACTCAAATCCGGTATCTATGCTGGGAAAGGGCAGCGCGATGAGGCGGTGGCGAGCAATATCGTCGGCCACCATAAAATCCGATGCTAAGGCCACCCCTTGGCCTGCAATCGCCGCTTCAATGGCGAGTAACACATGGCTAAAAAGGTGCTGCTTAGTATGGCGTGTGACGGTAAGTTGATGATGGGCTAACCAACGCTGCCAATCGAGCCCCAGTGGCCCCTCATCGACGGTCAGTAAAGGTTGCTTTATCAACCAAGGTAGATCCAGCGTCTGGCCTTGATTGACAAAGTCGGGGCTGCAAACCGGGATAAGGCGTTCTCGATGGAGCAATTGTTGCCAATAGCCTTTTTGTTGTTTTTGTCCAGTAATAAACATATCGGCTTCACTATGGGACAGCACAGGATCGTCGGTGACCATGTCGAGGCGGATCTGAATTTCGGGTTGATGCCGCCTAAATTCACTTAGGCGTGGGATCAACCATTTCACTGCAAATGAGCTATATACCGCTAACCGTAATGCTTGTTGCTGCTCACCAATCATCTGTTGATTGAGCACGCTCAATTCATTAAAAATTCGTGCTGCTTCTTGGTAGAGCAGTTGTCCTTTGTCGGTGAGTTTTAAAACGCGTCCTTCACGCTTAAACAAAGGTTGCGAAAAATGTTCTTCAAGCAGCCGAATTTGATGGGACACCGCGCTTTGGGTTATGCACAGCTCATCGGCCGCACGGGAGAAATGTTGCTGACGCGCGGCGGCTTCAAAAACCTGTAATGCCCTTAGCGGCGGAATTTTCCTCATTGTCGTGTCTCTTGCGATCTCATTTAGTCTAGGTATGAATTTAATTCATCTATTAAAAGAAATCATCACTTCTGCTTTAGTTTTTTGCTGCTTATGATGCAGCCGTTATGGGAGATAATTGAGATACTGCCAATGCAGCGAAATATTGTGATTGGGCTGGGACTACTGATTCTAGGCAATGTATTTAGTGCGCTATACGATGTCTCGATTAAGTGGTTGCCACAAGAGAGTAACGCGGCGATGTTTTTGCTGCTGCGACAAGTGACGGCCATAGTGATGATGCTGCCGCTATGGTGCTATGCCGGCCGACCGCGATCGCAGTTTATGAAGTTACATGCACTGCGAGCTAATAGTGGCGCCGTTGGGGCGTTATGCTTGATAGCAGGGTTATTAGCGTTGCCATTGGCCACAGTGGGATCGCTGTTTTACTCGGCGCCGTTAATGATTATTGTCATGGGGATGCTGTTTCTTAATGAACAATTAACGCGCACGCAAGTGGTAGTGGCTGTGCTGGGCTTTATTGGCATAGTGATCATATTACGTCCCAGTGAGCTCAACTTGGCAGGATTAGCTGTGCTGTTTTCTGCCATGATGTTTGCAGGCAATCAATTGGCGCTACGTAAACTGCCCAGCACCGAAGCGGCAAGCCTCACCGTGATGCTATATAACCTACTCAGCCTACCGCTGGTGGCCTTAATTGCCGCGCTGACGGGGTTTACTGGTTTTAGCTGGCAAATGTTAGGGGTCGCAATATTAAGTAATGGCTTTTTGCTGGCGTATCAGCTGTTTTGTGTATTGGCGTATCGCCGCGCGCAGGCGGGTGATATTGCGGTGGCCGAATACAGTGGTTTGTTATTTGCTATCTTTTTTGGCTGGTTATGGTTTGATGAATGGCTCGATGGGCTCAGCTGGTTTGGCGCGGCATTAATTGTGTTGCCATCGCTGATTTTTCCGCAAATTAAGTTGGCACTGGCCAAGCGAAAGCTGGCGTTATCTTAACAGTAGGCCATGATGCCAAGCGCCCACTAGCTACTAGGCGTCTCGAGCACTTTGATCACTTTACGCACGCCAGCAGTATTGCGGGCGATGTCCACAGCCAGATCGGCTTGCTCGCGACTGACGACGCCAAGCAAAAACACCTCGCCGTTTTCGGTGATCACCTTAATACGGGTAATATCGAGTGCGTTGTCATTGAGCATGCGCGTTTTGACTTTGGTGGTGATCCAAGTGTCATTACTGCGCGTGGTAAAAGAGGTTGGGTTACCGATACGGATCTGATTATGGATCTTACCCCCTAGGTTGAGCCCTTGGATGATATTAATCGCCTTGTCACGCAACATAGAGTTAGGTGCTTGGCCGATAACCAGCACATTGCCGTTCATGGCGATACCGGTAATATTAGTTTGGTTTTTAATATCATCGTGGGCGCCTAGGGCGCTCGATATTTGGAAGTCCGCATTGGTGTCCTCGATTTGCGTCGAAAAACTCCGCTCATCGTTTACCATCATGGCACCACCAACCGCACCGACCATTACAGCGCCGGCGCAGCCTTGAAGCAGTAAAGCAATAGCAATTAATGGGAGCCAAGCTCTCATGCTTGCTCGTCCTGCGGGAATAGCGTGCGATCGATATTGTCGCAGAGGCAATGGATAACCAATAAATGCACCTCTTGGATACGCGCGGTCACATTCGAGGGTACACGTACTTCAACATCGTTAGTGCCCATCAGGCCTGCCATAGCGCCGCCATCTTTACCGGTTAGGGCCACGATAGTCATATCACGGCTCAGGGCCGCTTCCATCGCCTTGATGACGTTACCCGAATTACCACTGGTTGAAATTGCCAGTAGAATATCGCCAGGTTGACCTAAGGCTAATATTTGCTTAGAAAAGATCTCGTCATAGCTGTAATCGTTACCGATAGCCGTAATGGTTGAGGTGTCAGTGGTTAACGCGATAGCCGGTAACGGTGGACGCTCAATTTCATAACGGTTAAGCAGCTCGGCCGAGAAATGCTGTGCATCCCCTGCGCTACCGCCATTACCACAAGCTAGAATTTTGTTGCCACCTAATAGGCATTGCACCATCATTTCAGCTGCTTTCTCAATCGACTCAGGCAATGCTTCAGCAGCATCGATTTTAGTTTGGATTGAGTGAGTAAAACTATCTTTAATACGTTCTAACATGGGTAGGTCCTTAAAAAACAATAACTCTGTCAACAAGCCTTTACTTGTGTGCATGAGGCTTAGTGATCACTAAAATGCATTGGTGATCCAATTTATATCATTAGCATCTATGGCGACGACATCAAAGCGGCATTGTGCATCAATATGATTGCGCTGCATATAATGATTTGCTGCTCGACGCAGTCGCTCGATTTGGCCTCGGCTAATCGCGTGTATTGCACCGCCAAACTGCTTGGATTGGCGGTATTTTACCTCAATAAAAATCCATTTTTTACCCTCATTCATGATGAGGTCTATTTCACCAAACGGGTAGCGCACATTGCGTTCGACGAATATCAGCCCTTGAGCCTGTAAATAAGCTAACGCCGCATCTTCTGCTGAGCGGCCTCGGCTTAAATGGGCTGGCAGCGTCATAATGGTCGCAGATTTCCGCGTTGGTAACGTCCCCAACTCAGCTGACGGTTAATAGTACCATCCGGCGCGGCCGAAAGCAGTCCACTGCCACCAGAATATTGATAACCCGGTAAGGCTCGCATCTGGGCTAATTTACTCACCAACTGCAGCGCATCATAACCCATAATATAGAGGCGTTTTTGACTGTTGCTCCAGTTGGGCCACAGCTTAGCCACCTCTGCCGTTTCGGCGTTGGCTTTTAATAGCCAGGGAATATCACTAATGGTGAGATTATTGAGCTCCTGTGCGGCGGCGCGGGAATTGTTTTCAATACGACTACGGCTGGTGGTATAAAGCGGTACCGGCTGAGCAAACACACTGAAATTAACATCGATGAAGGGCTTGAGTAAGGGCAGATCTTGGCTGCTGGAGATCATGTAAATAGCATCAATATCGCGACGAGAGCGAAAGTCAGCCTCAATTTGATTACCCAGTAAGGCTTTAATGCGCGCAATGCGCTCTTTACTGTCAATCACGCCCAGTGACTTTTGTACCGTCACCTTCATTTCATCGCCGCTATTATAAAAGTGTACCTCAGCAGTTTCCTCAGTCAGGGCTTGCCACTTTTCGTTAAAGGCATCGGCCATGCGGCGGCCGATATTATCATTGCTGGCTAATAGGAGCGGCTTTTCTATACCGTCTTTAAACAGCTTTTGCGCGGCATCAATAGCTTCGTCGGTTGGCGACAAGGCAAAGAAAAACTGATCGGCATTAGGGGTAATGTTGTCGGCCTTATTCAGAAACAGTTGTGGTAATGGTGTGTTCTGTGGCGCCGCATTTTGCGCCTCGATAATGGTGGCGACTTCCGATTGCAGTAGTGGGCCAATAATAAATTCGGCGCCAGCATTTACCGCTTGTTGGTAGGCGATATCGGCACCTTGGGCTGAGTCGAAAAAGTTCACCGAGACCGAATCATCAGGATTTGCCAGATAACTCGAGACGATACCTTGCTTAATCGGGTTGGCGATTGCGGCTCTCGAGCCGCTAAGTGGCAATAGCACCGCGATATTTTTGGGTCTGTAAGGTTTAACGTTGACCGCCTGCTCAAGATCCGTCGGCAGCTTCATGGCTGCTGGGTGGCGTGGATTATCATGTTGCCAAGCCGATAATTGCTGCACGAGCACTTGCGGATCTATGGCATAATGCTTAGCAATATACGCTAGCTGTAACCAACCCGTAAAAACTGGGGTGCTGGTATCTTGGCTAAATGACAACAAGGTTTGTTCATGCAGTGGCTGTAAAATCCGCCAAATCTCATCATTAACCCGATATGAGTCAGGCTTAGGAAGATAAAGGCTCAGCAGGCTCAATTGTCTTGCTTGCTCGATAGGCTGTTTTATCAGTTGGTAGAGGCGCGCCTTAAGCTGGTAATAGTTAGCCATTTGCCATTCGGCTAAGCGCCACTGGCTTGGATAATTGAGCTGGGCGAGTGCATCATCATAGGTCGAGGTGAGCTCTAGCACGCGTGCGGTTAAATATTTATGTTGCGCCAACAGTTCTGGCTTTTGCACTAAGCTCGCTTTGATTGACGCCAATGTTTGCGCCGCATTAGTGGTATCACTCTGATTAATAAAGGCGTGGGCCGCTTGCAACATGAGTCTATCGCGTTGTTCTGCTGATGATGCCTTTGCAGCATCGGCTAAATACTGTGAGGCATTGAGTGGCGCGCTGCTCAAGGATACCTGGCTTTGGGTCTCCTTAACTGGAGGTGTCGAAGTGGCACAACCAAATAACACCGTTGATAAAACCGCGATAAAGATAAATTTAGTTGTATTCAGTCTTTTTAACACAGGACTTCACTCTGGTAAGATGCTGGCTGTAGTTTAACCTGCTCTTCAGCTTGACGAAAGTCTTGTGACAATCATTACAGAGGTAGATATGGACCTGTCGGTCGCGCTTTACATAGTTCCAACCCCCATAGGCAACCTTGGAGACATCAGTACTCGTGCAATCGAGGTGCTGAATCAGGTGTCACTTATCGCCTGCGAAGACACGCGTCACAGTGGTAAATTACTTAGCCATTTTGGTATCGAAACCCGTAAAACGGCACTACATGATCATAATGAACGGGATCGTGCCCAGTGGATCATTCAAAAACTGTCCAATGGTGAAGCGGTCGCGTTAATCTCTGATGCGGGCACGCCTTTGATTTCAGACCCCGGATATCACTTGGTTTCTCAGGTACGAGAGGCGGGTTACAACGTGATTCCGCTACCCGGGCCTTGTGCAGCCATTACCGCATTGAGTGCGTCAGGGTTGCCATCGGATCGCTTTTCTTTTGAAGGCTTCTTGCCGGCCAAGGAGAAGGGCCGCCTCGATAAGTTAACCGAACTGGCTGAAGATCCACGTACGCTGATTTTTTATGAATCGCCTCACCGCATCGTCCACAGTCTCGAATCTATCGTGGCCGCACTAGGCGAAGATCGCCATGTGGTGATGGCGCGAGAAGTGACTAAGACCTTTGAAACCTTCCTCTCAGGCCCGGCTGCTGAAATCTTGCAGACGGTAAAGCAAGATCCTAATCAGCAAAAAGGTGAAATTGTGCTGATGTGCCATGGTCATCGAATTAATGATGATGAAGGCATCCCAACGGTGGCTATCAACACCCTTAAACTGTTAAGTGAAGAGTTACCGTTAAAAAAGGCAGCCGCCATCGCTGCACAGATCCACGGATTGAAGAAAAATGCCCTATATAAATATGGCTTAGAGATCGGATTGTAATCGATTCTCCAGCCTAGCTTGTCTGTGGCGAAGATTAGGTGGAATGCCAAGTGTCATTAAGCTATAATCCGCGCCGAGTTGGCCAGACAGTTGCTGCGTTCGCAAGAACGGGGAGGAAAGTCCGGGCTTCAAAGAGCAGGGTACCAGGTAACGCCTGGGCGGTGTGAACCGACGACAAGTGCAGCAGAGAGGAGACCGCCAGCTTGATTTATCAAGTTGGTAAGGGTGAAAGGGTGCGGTAAGAGCGCACCGTGCGGCTAGCAATAGTCCGTAGCAAGGTAAACTCTACCCGAAGCAAGACCAAATAGGGTTCCGTATGGCGTGGCTCGCGTTGGAACCGGGTAGGTCGCTTGAGCCTGTGAGCGATTGCAGGCCTAGATGAATAACTGTCCACGACAGGACCCGGCTTATCGGCCAACTCACCCTCTTTATACAAAAGGCCTCACAGCAATGTGAGGCCTTTTGTATTTATGCTTTTGCCAATCTTGGTAGGATAAAGTATCGGTACTCATTGTTTTTGTACAGACTGTTATCTTACTTTCCACCTTATCTAAATCTAGTTCTTTCTAATCGAGTGGTGACAAATTAATACTGCATTCTTTCAACGCAACAGAATAAAGTCGTATATGCTTTATATCACAGCTCAAATGACCTTTTTGTGTTAACATCTCACTGCTAAATATTACTAAATATAAACATTGTAAAAATACAAATAAGGTCACCGCTCATTTTGCCATTAATGCGACGCCCGAAAGGCTTGAAATGGAGCTCACCGATGCAAATGGTCTTACGCGGTTCATATGCAAATATTAGATAATCGTACTTTACTCGTCGTCACCGCGCTTATTTCTATCGGCTCTGCCGTGGCGCTAATTTCGTTGTGGCGGGCGCAACATCAGCGTAATGGTTCAGGCTTTTGGGCGTCGGGCATGTCTTGTATTGCGTTAGCTAGTTTGCTGCTTTTTGGGCGGGGTAGCCTACCAGATTTTCTCTCCATCGTTATCGCAAATACTCTATCTGTAATTGGGTTTCTGCTGATATATCGTGGTGTGCGTATTTTTACCGGTCGCGCACCTATAACTTTAGTCGATTTTAGCTTTCCACTGCTGACCTTGCTGCTGTTTAGTTACTTCTATTATATTGATAATAGTATCAATTTTAGAATTGCCATACTCAGCTTCGCTTTTGTGATTATTTGTGCAATGACAGTGAAGACCTTACTGGCAGAGAGAGATGCACCGTGGCGCACCGCAGGTTATGCGGTTGCGGTTATGTGTGGTTTATTTGGGTTATCCCATGGTATTCGTGGTGTCGTTGCGCTTTTTTCTACCTCCTATAGTGAATTTTTAGATCCGAGTGTGACCTCCTCCAGTGTGTTATTAAGTGGTGTGTTTATTATGGGGGGCATTGCTATTTCACTGGTTTTACTGAGTTATTCGGTATTAGAGTCGAAATTACGGATTTTGTCATTGGCGGTCGAGCAGTCGGCGTCGGCCATTATCATTACCGATTGCACGGGAGCGATTAACTATGTTAACCCGGCCTTTGTTGAGAAAACAGGTTACAGTTTTGATGAGTTGATGGGGCAAACCCCTCGAGTATTACAGTCGGGGGAGATGAATCCCAGTGAGTATGTAAAGTTGTGGCGAGAGATCACTTCTGGGCATATCTGGCGTGGTGAGTTTCACAATCGCAAGAAAAATGGTGAGTTGTTTTGGGAGATCGCTTCGGTTGCGCCAGTGAAACAGCATGACGGTAACATTAGTCATTTTGTGGCGGTTAAGGAAGATATCACAGATTTAAAAGAGGCGAAAAAACGCATCCGTCACTTGGCGAATCACGATGCGTTAACCGGTCTGCCCACCAGAACGCTTTTTATGCAGCGTCTTAACGATGCTTTGCTGGCGGAAAACAGTCACAATGGAGCCGTGCTTTTTGTTGATTTAGATGGTTTTAAGGCGATCAATGATTCGTTTGGGCATGATGCCGGTGATCAACTCTTAATCGCTGCCACTCAGCGTCTTAGTTATAGCATTCGCGATATCGATATCGCGGCGCGTATTGGCGGCGATGAGTTTTTGATTTTATGTACAGAAATTGAAAATCAAGCTTCGGTTAAATTGGTCGCTGAACGTATCGTTAATGTTTTAAAACAACCTTTTACCTATGGAGATACTGAGGTTGCTATCTCCGCGAGCATTGGGATAGCCTTGTATCCGCAACATAGCGATAATGCCGATACCTTAGTGAAAATGGCCGATAAGGCGATGTATCAGGTTAAAAGGCAAGGTAAAAATAATTACGCTTTTGCCACATTATCTTCATCCCCGTCAGAGACACCGCCCAAGTAGGGTTTAGATCCCAGTGTTTAAGGTTGTCAGTCAAACTTAGGCCGCCTAAAGCCACTTATACCAAGACCAAGCAGGTCAGTGGATGAGATGATGGCTGCCAGCATCGCTGCTCAAACGGGTGTGTGCTTTGCTGTTTGCTCTGGAGCCTTTATCGGGTCGCTAATGGCTACGCTAAGCATTTTTAGCTAGGCGGCGGGTAAGCTGACCGTCACAGTGAGTCCCGCTTGTGGGCGTGATGTTAGGGTGAGTTTACCGCGATGCAGCTCAACAATATGGTGGCAAATCGATAATCCTAAGCCCGCCCCTGTACCTTCATTTTCATTCACTCGATAGAAGCGCTCTACGGCATTAGCAATTTGCTCTGGCGTCATCCCTTGGCCGTTATCTGTAATACCAATATCAATGTATTTAGCGTTCCTTGTCGCGCTAATGCGAATAAGTGACTCTTTTGGGCTGTATTTACAGGCGTTTTCTAATAGGTTTTTGAGTACTAATTCGATATAAAAATGGTCGGCGGCCACATACAGGTCACTGGGGATCGCCATCGCCCATTCGAAATCGGTGATCCCTGGCATAAGTTGGTTTAGCGCCTCCTCTACCATAGTTTGTACATGGCTGCGCCCGAGTGTGAGCTCTTCTATCGAATCGACCCGTGCGAGTAATAACAGTTGCTCTACGGTATGACTGAGGCGGGTGACGCCGCTGTTAATGGCGGCTAAATGTAATTTAGCTTGTTGTGACGGGGGGATGAGTTCTGCTAGTCCATCTTGATGCAGCTTAATGACCGACAGTGGGGTTTTTAATTCATGCGCCGCATCGGCGCTGAAGCGTCGTTCTCTCGCTAAGGCGTTGGCAAAGCGGTTGATGTATAAATTGAGCGCCGTTTGTACTGGGAGAAGTTCGCTAGGCAGGGGCATAGAGATAGGCGTGACATCATGGGGGCTTCGTTGGTTGAGCCGTTGCTCAAATGCCTTGAGCGGTTTAAATAGCCAATAAGACAGCAGTAACATTGCCAGCAGCACAACTGGCGCGATCATCAAAGGAGCGCTAACGGCATTATGCATAATTTGTGACACCAGCTCTTGGCGCACTTCGTCTTGCTGGGCGGTGACAATCCAGACACGGTTATCTTTTGAATAATAGCTAAACACATGCCACAGTTCATCGGCTAAGATTTTTTGATGATAACCGGCGACAAATTCGGTTATCGGCTGGGCGGTGATGTTGTCAGACAGAATTAAAGGCTCGCCTTTATCTGACCAGATCTGAAACGCTAATTTGTGTTCATAGGAGAGTTGTAGGGCGTCAGCCTGTTCAGCAAAAGTATCAACATCACTATTTTCAACATGAAATACCTGAGCCTGTTCGGTTAATGCTTGGGCATCACTTGCTGTAATGCCATGTTGATAAAACAGTTCCAGCATTTTAGCCGTTTGCATCATTTGCGCATCGAAGAGTTCTTCAATCTGCTCTGAAGCATCACGGGTGCTCATCCAGCTCGACAAGCCAACCGACAGGGCGATGCCTGTCAGCATCAGCGTAGTTAGCATCAAACGTAGTGAATACATTATTCGGTCTCAACCAAGGTATAACCTATGCCGCGTACGGTTTTAATCAATTCATTGGTGGTTTTTTTGCGTAAGTGATGAATGTGCACTTCGATAGAGTTACTACCCACTTCATCCCAGCCATAAGTGAGCTGCTCGAGCTGGTGGCGAGTTAGTACTCTGCCAGCGGATTGCGCCAACTCATGTAACAGCTGGTACTCGCGCCGAGAGAGTGCAATTGCACGCTCACGAAACTGCACTTCGCGGGTATTTAAGTTCATGTGCAAGGCGCCAACGCTTAAGCTGTTGTTATTTTGCCCATGATGACGGCGTACAATGGCGCGGATCCGCGCGGCTAGCTCGCGCACATCGAAGGGTTTGCTTAGGTAATCGTCGGCGCCCATATCTAAACAGGCCAATTTGGTGTCGAAATCGGTATTGGCTGTTAGCACTATGGTAGGGGTGGATAATCCTTGCTTACGCCAATGTTTTAATAGGTTTTTGCCACTGCCATCGGGTAAGCCAAGGTCGAGTACTATGGCACTAAAGGCTTCGTTGTGTACTGAGTTCAAGGCCTGTTGATAGCTACTAAGGTGATCGATCTGCATGCCCACTTTGCCGAGGCTCAGGCAGATCCCTTGGGCGAGTAAATCATTATCTTCGACAAGCAGTATACGCATATTGATCCTATTGCGATGACCCAACAAGGATGCGGTCGATTAGTTTATTTATATCAAGTTGTGAGTGAATTATCGATACACTTGAAAATAGACGCCTTGCGCCGTCAAAAAGGCCTCGGCGTTAGCGCCTTCGAGCATAGCCATGGTCGACAGCATGCCAGCCATCACACAATTTTGTGCCAATACGGTGACCGATAGTGGCGCGTTTGCTACGGGAAAACCGCTACTCGGGTCGACAATGTGGCCGTAACGCTTATGGTCTTTTTCAAGGTAGCGCCTTGTTGTGCCGCTGGTGGCGAGAGCGCCTTGGCGGATCTGTAATAACGCGCTTGCGCTATCTAACGCATTGGGGTTTTCGATGCCTACTTGCCAAGCACTTTCGGGGGATGTGCGCGTTACAGGGCAGGCGATATCACCGCCAAAGTTAACCAATACCGAAAGCGCTGGCCACCGCTCGGCTATTAATCTGGCGGTATTATCGACCGCATACTCTTTGGCGATGCCGCCAAAATCTAAACTCATGGCCTTGGGCATCTGCAGGCTGGTTGGGGTGATGTGCAGCGCCGAAAAGTCGACCAAGGATTTAGCGTGGTCGATCTCTTGAGCTGAGGGGATGCGCCCATGTTGGAGATCTTCAAAGCGCCATAGCTGCATTAATGGGCCTGCGCTGATGTCGAAACGGCCATCACTGAGGCTATAGCACTGCTGCGCAAAGCTAAGCAAACGATGGGTTTCAGCGTCGATGGGCATGGGGCTGCCGTCGCCATGATTAAGCTGCCAAAGGGGATTATGGGTGATAAATCGGCTGTATTTGGTTTCTATTCGCTTAGCTTCATGGGCAGCGAGGTTAAGGATATGGCTTGCTGTGGTCACATCTGACGTGGCGATAAGTAATTCGCAAGGACTGGCCATGGCGCGAAATTGTCCCAAAAATCCCCACGGGCGGGGGTGCAGCTCTGCACCCTGCGCTAAAGGGGGCTGCGTCATTTCGGTACGTGAGTCACTGGGTGCCATGGCTATCCTTAAAGGCCCGCATCTGCGGGCACGAGGTTGGCTAAAATGAGTAGCTAAATTGCGCCATGATCGCCTTTACCTGAGGGAATTGATCATAGTTTTGCAATTGGCCTATCAACTCTGTGCCATTATTTTCAGGGTTTTGTTGATAATACTCCAATCGATAGCTCATTTCATGGCCACCCGCTAAGCGTTGACCAAATTTAATGCCAACGGTATAAGCGGTCATGTCACCAATGCGGTAATCGGCGCTGGCATATTCAGGCAGTGGGTCTGAGCTGAGCAGAAACGGTTGATAAAAGTTAGCCGCCTGTTGTTGATAGTAGCGCAAGTGAATTTGACCATAGAAATTACCACTGAAATAGTAGCGATAGTGGGTTTCTAAGGTGTGTGATTGAATGTCCCAATCGTCAGTGCTGTAACGATAAGAAAAATCCACCACGCCTGAGTCCAGTGCGCCTTTAGTCATCATGTAAACGCTATGCTTTAGGCGCGAATCGGGTCTGTTTTCATACAGGTAGTCTTGGGTGGTACCTGTGCTATCGACTTGGCTTAATATTTTGTACGGATCATTCATGTAGCCAGAGACGCTTGATAAGCCGTAGTTGGCTTGGAACAACCAGCGACGGTTAAGCACTTGAGTCACCCCTAGCAATAGATCGGCGGTACTCTTGTCTTCGGTGCCCTCGATACGGGTGCTATTGAACGCCGCGCGATAATCATCTTCATTTTGAAAGTCGCCACGATGCACCATTGCCGAAAATGCCACCGGTTTGCCGCCAACGGGATCGATAACATCATAGGTATAGGAGCCAGATAACGCTAAGGTAGTATTATCTTTATTAAAGCTGCGCTCTACGCCGCCATTGAGACCCATCGACATATAATCGAACTCTTTGGAGCCATAAATACCGCCGTTAACCTTCCATTGCGGGGTTAAGGTTTCACTCCAGTTGACGCTAGCTTGTACGCGAGTGTCATGAAAGGTGTCATCAAGGGGCGTTTCGCCAGGGGCAACCACATATTCACCATTGCCCGAGGGGCGAGTGAATGTTTGGCTGGTGTCTTGCGCCACAGCCCCCGAGGCCGATGCGCCAGTTAGGCTGTCGACGACTAATTTCATGTCGAGTAGCGAGGTGTCGCCAAAGGCTTTTTGTACGTTACCTATCGCCTCGACCGCTTGCACTCTGTCTTGTTCGCCGTAATACATTACGGCGGCATCGACCTTCCAATCATCAGGGCTCGTTTCAGTTGCTTGCGCTTGCTGGCCAACTAAGGAGCAACTCGCCATTGCCAGTGCACTGGCAATATTACGATGTTTAGTTAATTGCATCCGCAACCTCCCCCCGCAAATGCGCGGCCACCACTGGTACCTTCTTTACTGAAATAGATATGATCATCAAGGGCATAATCGAGCTTTTCGGCATCTAACGCCATGTCGGCACGGGCCAGTTGATCTTTTTCCCACGGCTCTACACCTAGGTTAGAGCAGGCCGATAGACTGGCGATAATGGCCACAGTTAGAATTGTTTTTTTCATTGCTTACTCCTTTAATAGCGTCACGAGCTCTTGCTCATACTGCGATGCATATTCTTCGAAAAAGCCCATGTGGCTCTGAACGAGCTCACCTTGTTTGTTAAAGATAAAGCTGCTTGGCATACCTTGAAGATTAAACTCTTGAGCTGTGGTGCCTTCGGGGTCGAAACGCACATGAAACTGCGCCGGTAACTTACTGAGGAATTTATCCGCTAACGCTTTTTCGGTATCTAAATTAATGGCAACGATGGCGAGTCCTTGTTGCTGATATTTAGCTTGCATGGCGTTCATCCAAGGAAAAGATTTACGGCATGGGCCGCACCACGAAGCCCAAAAGTCGACATAAACGACTTGGCCTTTAAATTCGCTAAGCGTGGTTTGCTCGCCCTGTGAGGTTAATACCGGGTGCGATAACGAAGGCGCGGCATAGGTCGGCAGCGAGAGAAAACTTGAACAGGTCAAGCTAAGCAGTAGCAACAATTGCTTCATAAAGTCGATTCCAGATGAGGTGATGCTTATCAATCTAGTGGGCGAATCTTAAGGTTTTCTTAACACTTGCGAGTCAGGGGTGAGTTGTTTCTAGAGTATTATGCCAAACAGACCGGTTTGCCCCCTCAGTAGGTATTAATCTGGCTTAGGTCGCTGGTGCAATGACATAACAATGGTTTAGCGCCTCTCAATGACACGCTTGTCTCATACCCCATGAGAGACAGGTTAAAAGCCGCTAGAACCATGATGCAACACAATGTTTGCTGGTGTGTGGGCGCCTTGGGTTAGGTTGTTTTTGTGAACACTCAGGCTTGCTAAAAGTAGGAATATCAACTGTTATTGAGCTACCTAAAAAATTATGTAGGCCATGTGTATGACCCAGCCACAGATGCTGATTTTTCTTGTCCTTGCCGTAACCGTTATCCTATTTATCTGGGGGCGTTGGCGGCATGATCTGGTGGCAATGGCGGCGTTGCTTGGATGTGTGTTACTGGGTTTACTCCGCCCTGAAGAAGCTTTTTTAGGTTTTGGTCATCCAGCGGTGATCACTGTGGCTTGCGTGTTGGTGTTAAGTAAAGGGCTGCAGCTCTCTGGTGCGGTGGATGCCATGATGCAAAAAATGTTGCCCTCCAGCGACAGCCCCACAGTGATGATCACTGTACTTATGAGCATAGGCGCCTTGTTCAGTGCTTTTATGAATAATGTCGGCGCGATGGCGTTGTTGATGCCGGTGGCCATACAAGTGGCCACTAAGTTATCACTGCCACCGGGACGAGTGTTGATGCCACTGGCTTTTGGTACGATTTTAGGGGGCATGACGACCCTCGTCGGTACGCCACCTAACATCATAGTGTCTGGCTTTCGCGCCGAGACAGGTTCCCAAGGTTTTGCCATGTTTGACTTTACACCAGTAGGGTTAACCGTGGCGGTGGTGGGCGTAGTGTTTGTGGCGCTTATTGGTTGGCGTTTGGTGCCATCGCGCAAACAGGCGGCTGGCAGCAGTTTCGACACAGGGACCTATCTTGCTGAGGTGCGGGTTGAAGAGGGCAGTCAGTCGCTGGGTAAATCTTTACGCCAAATTGATCATGAGATGGATGAGACCGATGCTCAGGTCGTGGGCTTGGTTCGCAATGCATTTAGGGTGTCTGCACCGAGTCAGTCGAGAATTTTACGTGCTGGCGATATTCTGATTATCGAGGCCGAGCCTGAGTCGCTGTCACAGGTGTTGTCCAAGTTTGAATTTAAATTAGTGGAAGATCGCATACCGCCTAAGGTCGATAAGACAAATCAGTCTGAATCGGCCGAAGTTGACAGCGCCGACGAAGCCCCTGCTGAGGTAAAAAAAGAGTCAGAATCGGATGAAATAGTGTTGCAGGAATTAGTGGTGATGCCGCGATCGGCCATCAGTGGCAGAACCGCAAAGGGGCTGCAGATAAGAGGACGCTATGGCGTTAATTTACTGGCGATTTCTCGGCGGGGGCGGCGTTCGATAAAGCGGTTACGATTAACGCGCATCGAAGCGGGCGATGTGTTGCTGATGCAGGGAGAACTCGAAGCGATAAGTGATTTTGCCGCTAGTTTAGGTTGCATGCCCTTAGCTCAGCGTGCGATTGGGATCATAGTGACCAAAAGAGTCATGCTGGCATTGTTTATTATGGTGTTGGCTGTCACTGGCGCGGCAACGGGCTTAATCCCAACGGCTATCTCGTTTGCTTTGGGCGTACTAGCCTATATGGCGCTGAACATAGTACCGCTGCAGAGCGCCTACGATGCGGTTGATTGGTCGGTTATCGTCTTGCTTGGGGCGCTTATTCCTGTTGCAAGTGTCACCGCATCGACTGGTGCGGCCGATCTGCTCGCTAAGGCGTTGCTCGATAATTTTGCACAGGGTCATCCAGTCGTTGCCTTGGGTTTGATACTGGTTATCACTATGAGCCTGTCGGACTTTATGAATAACGCGGCCACGGCTGCGGTAATGTGCCCCATTGCCATCAGTACCGCCAGCCAGCTAGGGGTGAATCCGGATTCCTTTTTGATGTCGGTCGCTATCGGCGCCTCGTGTGCTTTTTTGACCCCGATTGGGCATCAAAATAACACCTTAATCCTAGGGCCGGGGGGATTTCGCTTTGGTGATTATTGGAAAATGGGATTGCCGCTAGAGCTGTTAGTCGTGGCGATAAGCTTACCGTTACTGCTTATGGTGTGGCCACTGTAGGGGGCGCTATCGTAGTCATGTCGCTTTGGTGATAACGTCGCTATTTATCACATCGTTATGGCAATCACCTTGAAGGTTTATACGCTGGCGTTGCCTTTAGCCGTTAAAAGTGCTGTTTTACTTGAAAGCGCCATTCCCAACTGTTGACGTCGGCGCCACTGGTAAAGGGCACTGATAAATCGATATGAGCCACACTGCCGTAACTGGATCGCGACGAGTAAATGCGGGCACCAATGCCAAAGCTCCCTATGGGGCCGGACTCTTCATTATCTTGGTCGGTTCCGCCAGTGGCATGACCATAATCACTAAACACCGCCCAGCCCAGTTCGGCCAGTTGATACAGATTAATATTGGGATAGTTACGAATTTCGGCGGTCAACAACCATTGATTATCGCCATGCTGGTAATCATTTGGGTAGCCACGCACTCCAGTGTTGTCACCTAGGGCAAATGTTTGATCTAGATAGTTATTTTGTGATGCGCTCAGGCGCATTTTGGCGTAAGCGGTCCACTTAGGCGACATCTGATAAAAATATTCCGCTGTCGTACTCACCTTAAAATAGTCGGGTTGGCTGGTGGCAAACACGCCTTCGCCATCGATGTTCATCAGCAGTAGTTGAGCATCGCTTTGGTAACCCCGAGATGATCGCCAGTTGATGTGGTAGCCAACTGGGGAGCTGTCATCGGTGTCTTGGGTCTCGATACCAAGACTGACATAATGTTGCCAACCGAGATTAATGTCTTCGTTATAGTTGATAAGGTAAACATTATTGAGCACCTTAAAGTCATCTTGCAGGTAGTGATAGCCTATCCAGGGATAGAGGTAATCTCTGTCTTGTGGCAGCGGCGCATCGGTAAATTCGGCGATATGCTCAAAGCTATGTTGATCTTGGGTGACCCCCACCAGCACACGAGAACGCCAGTCATTTTCCTTGTTTAGGCGCCAACCATACTGGACATTATTGAAATTGATCTGGTGCTCAAATTGATTCACATCGTTCCCATTTTGGCGCAGGGTATCGGTTCGTAAATCATTGATATACTGGCCTGAGTACATGTTGGTATCATCTAGGGTATAAAATGGCTTGGTAAAATCAACCATGGCCGCCTCACCATCGCTGTTGTCGTAAAAGTTGACAGAGAGGGTGGCGCGCTTTACCCAGTTATCCATGGGCGCTTGAAAGGCCAGTTGGTAGCCGCTGCGATCGGTACTGGTTTTATATTTCAATCGAGTACGAATACCGTAACCGAGTAAGTTATCTTCTTTAATACCGATAGCAAGCTTACTGTCACCGCCGCTTCTGCCGGCGCTAAACGTGGGCAGTAGCGACCAATTATCCCACGTTTCCACTAATACTGTTTTTCCTGGGCCAGTTGGATCCGCATCGGGATCGGGCTGCGCAAATGTTATCTGGGCATCGCGGATGTAAGGCTCGTACCTTAAGATGCGCTGCGCTTCTTCAATATCTTGTTGTGACACCTGATCGGCAGCGTCGAAGCTGAGCTTGCTGAGTATGGTCGACTCGCGCGTATTGATGTGCAGAAAGTTGGCCCAGCGGTGAATAAAAAAAGCCTCGGGATCGGACTCATCGAAGATAGCATGGCTGACGACAACGATATTGTTGATCGGGGTTTTTACCGTTTGGAGATCAGTTTGTGCTGTGTTGGCTAATCCTGCTTGGGTATTCATTGGCGCAGATGTCGGCTCAGGGGAGGTCGCCGCATGCAGTGGGGCTAGCAGCAGGTAACTTAATAGCGCGAGATAGCGAGCGACATATGGCATGGAGCGACCCACCTTATTGTTATGTGATGATCAAAGTACCCATGACTTACAATAAAGATACATTTAAATAACACACCCAGTGTCAGTATTAGTCAAGCTGGGAATTGAAATAAGGTAATGATTTTATTTACGCAAATGCTGATGCATGCGCCGTATTGCATCAGCATAGTGCGTAGATTATAGGGTTCCGCGCGGTGGTACAGCGACGTTGGCAAATATGAGTCCGGCGATCAGTGACATAAAAATTAAGAAAATTTGCGAGCCAATATGCGATTGGTTAAGCATGGTTTCACCCAATATGAGGGTATTGAGACCAATATAGGTTTTACTGCCCGGCACCAAGATAACGATCCCCTGCAGTAGGGCAATGGAGGCGGGAGCCTTCATCCAACGAGCATATAAGTTGGAATAGATCCCGACCGCCAAGGCGCCAAAAAAGATGCCGATAGATTCACCTAAATAGATCCCCGCAAGCATGGCCGAAAAGAAGGCGATAATACCGGCAAACACCCCCCAAGCGGCATCTTTTAAACGTGCCTTGAAGATGATAACCAATGCCATGGACAAGATGGGGACCGCTGACCAAATGGCCCAGCGAGGCAAGGGATCGGGTTCGAAATAGATGGTTTCACCAAAAATTGCCGAGCCAATCACCATGCCAAAGATGGCGCCAAAATAGAGCTTAAACAGCAGCATGCACGCGTCCATGATCCGCGCGGTGCCCGAAATTAAATCCCGCGCCGCCAATTCGGCTAAGCCCAGTGTTAACGCCAGCCCGGGGACAAAGATAATAATGCCGGAGAGAATCACCACCGGAATATTAATGAAAGGGTCGAAATAGGCGATGCCGCAGGCGACGATGGCACACAAGATGGCCGCCAAGGGTTCTAGGGCTTCGGCAATACGTGTCGAGTGCTCGGCGCGGTAAACAAGGCCATACACCATAACGCCTAAGGTGGCCGACCAAAATACGTCATGCCAACTGGTGCCCATTAGCATGGCAAAGGCGCCTGCCGAGCACCCAAAGGCCAATAAGGTCAATAGGGTGCCGTAAGGGCTGGGTTTGTTAGCAATCTCTTCGAGTCTTTCGGTGGCCTCTTGCAAGGTGCGCTGACCGGAAACGAGCTCGCCAACCAGCTCATCGGTTCGCGCTAGCGAGCCTAAATCGAGATCGCCAGGCTTGACTCGGGCCACATGGTTATATTCTTGGTCGGCATCATGCTGTAACACAAAGGTCATCGACGTCGGTGATATCAGGAAATATCCCTCAATGCCTAATAATTTAGAGATGGTCTGAAGGTGAGATTCTAAGCGGTAAGCAGGGGTGCCAAATTTATGCAAATACTTACCTAACTTAATGATAAACTTGCGCTTCTCTATAAATTCTTCGCTATCCAATTGCGTGTTCCGTGATGATAAAGCTGATGGGGAGTGCTCGAGCGAGCGCATCTTACCCTATCTTAAGTTAAAAAGGTTAACGGCTTGGTGTTTTTTTAACGCGCATCACCTGTATGGGTCATCTAATGTTAACCTTGGGTTTACAATTGCTGCGTTCAGCAACTTACTCGTAAAACAGCTGTGGCGCGATAACAGTGTCAACCACAGCATCAAGGAGAGACAATGTCGGTCACAGTATCCAGTTTATATATCGGATTAACCGCCATCATGGCGGTCTATTTTGCGCTGCGTGTGGTGAAGTTAAGGCGGCGTTTAAAGGTTGGTTTAGGGGTAGATGACCAGCCCACATTGCGGCTTGCCAACCGAGTACATGGTAATCTGATTGAGCATGCGCCTATGGCGCTTATCTTATTGCTGGTGGCTGAACTGAACGGGTTGCCTCATGGTTATTTGCATCTTTTAGGGCTAATTTGGCTGCTTGCCAGAGTACTGCATGCGCTAGGGTTAACCTTGGGGCAAGGGGGGTATCATGTTGGGCGGTTTTGGGGAGTGTTATTGACCTGGATCGTTATCCTTACGCTATCTGTGGTTAATATTGGCTATTTTATTATCGGCGCATAATATTACCAGATTGCTGCTTTTTTGGTCGCAATAATGAGGGGGGAGCTGTTATACTCCGCGTCCTTTTTGATGTTGCGCCGCGAGCGTTGCATCATTGCTGTAATTGGCGCAAATGACAAGGTCAATTGGGGCACCTCCCTAAGTGACTACACTTATTTATTGGTTTGATAGTTAGGCAGTATTATTCATGCAGGTTGAATCCACGTTATTTACACATCCCAAGTATTTGGGCCGTACCGAACCGGCGGCACCTTTTTTGCCTATGTCTCGCAAAGAGATGGATAAACTGGGCTGGGATTCATGTGACATTATTATTGTCACAGGTGATGCCTATGTGGATCACCCCAGCTTTGGTATGGCCGTTATCGGCCGTATGCTTGAGGCGCAGGGATTTCGCGTTGGCATTATCTCCCAGCCTGATTGGTCGAATAAAAATGACTTCATGAAGTTAGGCAAGCCTAACCTCTATTTCGGCGTGACTGCAGGCAACATGGACTCGATGATCAACCGTTACACTGCCGAGCGTCGCCTGCGTCATGATGATGCCTATACCGCAGGAAATATTGGCGGTAAGCGCCCCGATCGCGCCGTCACCGTTTATACCCAGCGCTGCAAAGAAGCCTTTAAGCAAGTGCCTGTCGTCATTGGTGGCATCGAGGCGAGCTTGCGCCGTATCGCCCATTATGACTATTGGTCAGATAAAGTGCGCCGCTCAGTCATTCTCGATGCCAAGGCCGATATCTTAGTCTACGGCAACGCCGAACGTCCGCTGGTTGAGTTGTCGCACCGCATGGCGGCGGGTGAGCCTATTAGTGAGATCCATGATGTGCGAGGCACCACAGTGATTCGTAAGGAGCCACTGCCGGGTTGGAAGGGCATGGATTCACGCAAGATAGATCAGTTGCATAAAATCGATCCTATTCCTAATCCTTATGGTGCCGACGATGTGGGCTGTCAAAATCTGTCAGGGCCGAGCGATGTTAAGGTGTTCGACAACGATGCGCCCAAGGCTATTTCAGTGCAGCCACCTCGGCCTAAGCCTTGGGAAAATACCTATGTGTTGTTACCTAGCTATGAAAAAGTGGCCGAAGATAAGTATCTCTATGCTCATGCATCACGTATTTTGCATCAAGAGCAAAATCCCGGTTGTGCCCGTGCCCTATTTCAGACTCACGCCGAGCGCGCGATTTGGGTCAATCCGCCAGCATGGCCATTAAACACCGATGAGATGGATGGCGTATTTGATCTGCCCTATCAACGGGTACCGCATCCTGTCTATGGCGATGCCAAGATCCCCGCTTATGACATGATCAAGACCTCGATTAATATTATGCGTGGTTGCTTTGGTGGCTGCTCGTTCTGCTCTATTACTGAGCATGAAGGGCGAATTATTCAGAGCCGCTCGCAAGACTCTATTATTAAAGAGATCAAAGATATTCAGCAGAAGGTGCCCGGTTTTACTGGGGTGATATCTGACTTGGGTGGGCCAACGGCTAACATGTATCGCTTAGGCTGTAAGAGCGAAAAAGCCGAAAAGACCTGTCGCCGTTTATCCTGTGTGTTCCCGGCCATTTGTGGTCATCTGGACACCGACCATCAGGCGACGATCGATCTGTATCGCGCGGCACGTGACGTGCCGGGCATTAAAAAAGTGCTTATTGCTTCGGGTGTGCGTTACGACTTAGCCACCGAAGATCCACGCTACGTCAAAGAGTTGGCCAGTCATCATGTGGGCGGTTATCTTAAAATTGCCCCCGAGCATACCGAAGAGGGGCCGCTCAATAAGATGATGAAACCCGGCATGGGCACTTACGACAAGTTTAAAGAACTGTTTGATAAGTATTCGGCTGAGGCGGGCAAGAAGCAGTATTTGATCCCCTATTTTATTTCGGCGCATCCAGGCACCACAGATGAAGATATGGTGAACTTGGCGTTGTGGCTTAAAGGGCAAAAATTTAAGCTCGATCAGGTGCAAAACTTTTATCCGTCGCCGATGGCGAACGCCACCACCATTTATCATACAGAGCTCAATTCACTTAAAAATGTGAAACATACCAGCGAAACCGTCCAAGTACCCAAGGGCGGTCGTCAACGTAAGCTGCATAAAGCCTTGCTGCGTTACCATGACCCTGCTGGCTGGCCAATGATCCGTGAAGCCTTAATTGCCATGGGCAAAGAGAAGTTGATCGGTAGCGGCGCCCATTGTTTAGTGCCGGTAGAAACCCGCCAAGAGCGCCAAGGCTTTAGAGCTAAGCCGGCTAAGGGCAAGACGCCAGCAGGAAAGAAAGCTGTGACTCGCTTCTCGGCCGATCAGTTTGATGAGCGTAAGAGTAAGGATAAGGCGGGCAAGCCTAACGCAGGTAAACCTAAAGCCAAGGGGAAGCCCTCGGCCCATAAAAGTGGTTCAGGCCAATCGGCTCCTGCAGGGCAAGGCGCAGGCAAAGGGGCTAAGCGGCCAGTTAAAAATGGTTGGGGTACTACGCCAAAGCATCAACGCTAGTTAGGTCACAGACCTAGTCAAATGCATCAAAATAGGGGAATATCATCGATATTGCCCTATTTTTTTAAGGAGCTTTCCATGAGTAAACATGCGTCCAATGATGGCAGCGACACCTATAGTGACGCCAGTTTTTGGCAAAAGGTGAAACAGTTTGCCAAGCAAGCAGGGCGTGAGGTGATAGAGAATGCCTTGTGTTTATATTATGCAGCGCAACGTCCCGACACCCCTAAATGGGCCAAGACCATTATTTTTGGTGCGTTAGCGTATTTTATTGCCCCAATCGATGCGATTCCCGACCTGACACCTCTGGTCGGTTTTACCGATGATTTAGGCGCGCTTGCCGCGGCGCTGACCATGGTAAGTCTGTATGTCGATGACCATGTCAAAAGCCAAGCGGCAGAAAAAACCGCCGCTTGGTTTGATTAACGCGAATCTATCGACAACACATAGCCTGAAGGTCATGAATCTTTAACCACAGTGGCCACAGGATATGCGTGCTGACTGCATATTATATGGCGACGGTCGCAGTGGGACTCACTGCGGCGAGGCGGTCACGCACCTGACGTGACTTATCGCCATTAAATATCGTCAGTAGTGTCGCCGCATCGGCTTGCTCGGCTAAGATATCCACCAAGGCGGCGCGATTACTCACATGCAGATAAGTCAATATCGGCTTGAGCGTCCCTTCACGGGCGAGTGCCGCTAGGCGATCTCCCATGCCTGAGTGATAGTTTTTAATCGCAAACAGCACAATTAATTCACGCTTAATATCATGGCTTAATAACCAATCAGTTAGCATCAGATAGGCGTCATCTTCATAGTCGTCGCTATCGAGGGTTAGGCGCGTCGCCAAATCGATAGCGCCCTCTTGTACGTGCCTATCCATATAGCCCTTGACGAGTTCCTCCATCATTATCTTGTAAGCCCGGTAGCTATGATTCGCCAGCAGCAACATGAGTCGTTCACGGCGCTCAACATCGATGCACCACAAAAACTGTCCCACGCTATAGCAACGATATTGGTCGACACCAACGGTGGTCTCTGTAGATAAATATGCGTTAAATAAGGGAGCGATCGCCTCATAGGGGGTTTCCCCCTGTAAGTAAGACCAGAGGGTATTGTCGATAATGTGTTGGCGCTGTGTTAAGTCGGGTAACTGATGCAGAGCATGGAGCACTGCGCTGGCATCTACCTTGCTATCAAGGATCAGGAGTTGGCCGCCGAAGTAGAATTGCTCTTGGGCGGCAGAGGCTTTATCGACAACTAACAGTTGCAACTCGTCGCCAACACGTTGGGCAATGGTGACATTAATCCAACTCATGTTATCGCAATGGCGAGATTGACTGATCTCGGCCTGTGGATGCAACTTGACGGGCAGTCTCAGCTTCTTGGGTAAATCATTGGTATCGCCGATAAAGCCAAAAAACAGTGTCGATGCGGCAAATGTGTGCGCAATCACGTTCTCCCACGATTGGATGTTCAGCGCGATAAAGTGGCGCAAGCATTGTCTAAAATCATCATCTAATGCAAAGGGAAGTTCAGGGAATCTGAGCGAGACATCCTGATGAAAATTCAGCTTATGGCTTTGATAGGTATAATCGAGTCCCCGCAGCAACGCCTGTGCTTGGGATCGTTGTCTTGCGCCCATCATGCTGGTATCCGCTTGGGCGCTGAGGGTCGTGGCTTGCATCAGTTCGACTAAAGCAAGGTAATCGTTCTCACGTTGTGAGCTGTAGATGGACTGCTCGACCTGAAACGCTAAAGTATAATCTTCGGCGATACCGTGGTGGTTTAGCATCTCATAGAAATTAATCTCATCGAGGGGGTTATCAAACCGTAAGCGGTAATCATGCTCACTATAGAGACGGCTGATGTGACGGATCATCTTCATTGGCGCCATGGCGATTAACAGTTGCCACAACCGCTCGGCGATATGAGCCTGTGCTATTGGCAACTGTTTCAACCAGAAGCAGATAATCGCTACACGCTGATAATCATCATCATAGTCTTTGAAGCAGTGGTAGCTGATCTGCTTGTCACTGATCTTAGGGAAGTAGAGATCAGATCGGCGGCACACCTCGTCTCTGTGTAGGTGTTGATCGAAGAGTTCGATGATCCCTTGCTGACTGAGCTCGGCCTCATCGGCTGTGAAAAAATGGCTGACCTGCTCGAGCTCAGCAGGGGTAAATCCTAGCTCTTTACGATGACCTTGGCCCTGAATCTCGGCGCGCTCGAGCAGTAAGGCTAACGCGCGCTTGAATACGCCGGTTAATTCCGCTTGCAGCGCTGCGGTATAACTGTCATTAATCTGCTTATCGCTATCTTGCTTTAGCAGGTAGGCTTTGAGTGCATCGGTACCGAGATTATCCTCATGCCATAGGTTAGTGTCATAGCATGCGCGTTGACGGAACAGCTGATCTGCCTGCTGCAACATAGTGGAGGTGACGGGGTCATCTAAATCGTAAAAGCTATTGATAAGCTGTTCGAGCTTATGTTTTTCGTGCTTGTTAAGCTCGCCGGGTGCGCTGCTGGGGTCAGGATCATAGCGGGCAAAATAGGCCTCGGTGGTCATCACGGCCTGGTAGCCGCCTTCACCCGTGAGCATTTCACACAGCTGGGAAGATAGGGGCTGTTGGCCTAACAAGTGGTAAAAAATATCAATAAATCTCAGCATGATATGAGCCGACTTAACGTGGTCGACACTGTTTTTATCTGGGGTAACAAAGGCTTTTGACAAGAGGCCATGTTCGAATTCAACCCTAACGAAAGTATCTTCCTCTTCGAGTAGATCGTTGGCGGGGTAGCGTAATACCTCGTGCAAGTTTTCACGCAGATTTTCCAGACTGCCTCTATTCCAACAGGCGTCATCCATGGCATCGTATAATGACGGTGCATGGGTTTTACAATGTGTCCAAATATCGAAGGGGGCAAGGCTATCAAGGACACTCGGCTGCTTATTGAGTACCACATATTCCAGTATGGCTTCGCCATTATCTAAGGTGGCAATGAAGTCGGTTAACATATGAATGCCGCCCATTTCCGCTTGCCGTGCTTCCTTGCGGGCATCATAAAGACGTTCATCTTGCTGTTGTTGATACACACTCTGGGCGTAGACCATCAGTGGGCCGTCGAGCTCGTTTTGTAACTGAAGCTGTAGATCCATTGCCTCATTCTCGAGGCTATCATGGATAAAGTGACGTCCGAGCTCAATGTCGTTTTCATCCTCCTCCCAACTACAAAACTCGGGGAACAGAGTTTGGTAGATGGCCAAGATCGGATTTTGGCTGTCGAGATCTTCACTTTCGCAGTAGGCAAGCATAGGTTGCGCGGCAAAGCGTTGTTTAATTAATTCAATAAAGCGCGGGTAGTGTTGTGGATTTTGCTGCAGGTATACCCCTAGCGGTTCATATTGCGCAGATGTGGCCTCCCAGTGACTACCGTAGAAGGCAAAGCGGAAGGCGGTATTGTCACACCAAATGAATGCTTTCATCATAGCCTCGCACCAGCCATGCTGCTTGACAAGGCTGAGCAGCATGTGTTCATAACCGGTAGCGTGCTCATCGTCCCAATAGGGAATAAAAAATTGTGCCAGATAAACCGCGTCTTCGGCATCTTGTTGGGCCAACATATATAGCGCTTCGGCGCCAAAGACACGCATATCATCGACCCACATTTCGCTGGTGTCATTCTCATAACGCGCATAATCAACTATGGCTTGCGCGGTTCGGCGCAGTTGCGGCTTAAGAGCGTCATGTTCGAGGGCGAGGCCGAATAGAATGGCTTCTGAAATATACAGGCTGCTCTCTTCACTGACGATATCTTGTAAGTTATAGCCGCCATCAGGCGTCAAATTGAGGGCTTTGATGACTAAAGCGGCATGGGCCGTATCTGCCAGTTGCAGGTGTTGTCTATGGCCACAGCTGATATCCATGAAGGCGATATCAAAATGGCCATCGTTAAAGGCTTGATGCGCATCTAGCCTGACTTGATACTCAGTTAATGCTTGCTCGATACTGTTGATGCTAGTGCGATCAAATTCGATGATCTGAGATTTTGGAAATGAGTCCATTCTAACGCCTTGTTCAATGAAATAAGTTGGAAAATTTAGCGGAGTAAAGAAGTGATTTTACATTGTTACCCTATAAATAACAAAGCGTTACATGTTTTTTTTGTGACAGTTGTTGATGCTAAGCCTTAGCATTACGTTGCTTAAGCGAAAGAGGCTGGCGATCGGCCTCTTTGATGAGTATTAATAGAAAAGGGCTAAATTAACCTTGCCAGGTGAGGTTGAAGTCGTATCTAAAGCCGATTGTGACAGCTTGATCGTCTTGACCATTTTCGATCTGTTTATTGAGATACTCTAAGTGCACGCGCACGTTATCGAGCGGATTCCACTCTAGTGTGGAGTTGAAGCCATTGTAGTTTGCAGAGTGGTTACCATCGATGCCATCTTTAAACTGAAAATACCCCAATTTAATTTGGTATTCATCGTTCAGTGGATAAGCTAGTGCGGTATCTAATGTGCTACCACTTCGGTCGGCGTTAAGGGCTTGGTTGTCGAGGTTATACTGCTTATCTTGATAGCTGACGGCCAGATATAAGCCGTTGTCGAAGGTATAAGCAGCGACAGCGCCAAGGGTTTGGTTATCGCCATCAACCTGATCATTAATTAAGGTATCTTGGGTGACATAGCCTACCCCTAGGTGTAATGCCCCAACGTCATAACCCAACCCAATGTTAATCATATCGGCATTTGCATCGCCTCTGTCTTCGTCAATTTGAGCGCCTGCCATCCAGGTAAAATCACCCGTGATTAATTGATAAGTCACAAAATTATCGACAAAAAATGGACTTTCGTGATCATACGCATAGGGACTGTTGCCATGGTTAAAAATGTCCACATATTCGGCAACTAAGGTGTATTGCGCTGGTCGCTGCTTGCCAATAGCCACTTGGCCATATGGTGAAGAGATTGCGGCATAAGCCTGCCGGGCATTACCAAAGTCGCCTGAATTGGCGATATCTATACTCCATTCACCTAGTGCAATCGCTGTCCAGCCGTCGGCGAATGCTGTGCTGGCTTTGACACCGATTCGAGATAGCGCATCGCGCACATCCCAAGTATGTTCATCATTGTCATCAAGATAGCTCAAGGTTGGGCGAATAGAGCCGTAGAGGCTGATTTGACTGTTTTTAAATTGTGACGGGTTTTTAGGTTGCTCAAGTTGGGCGATACGTTGATTAAGCGCCTCAACTTGTGACGTCAACGTATTGTTTTCCGTTGCATAAGCCGATGTGGTACACAGTCCCATTACAAAAATGAGAGTGCCTTGGTGCAGAGTAAGGTTTATGTTCATTGTGGTAGACCATTTTTTGTATGCAAGAAGCCGCCAACCTCTTAATGTTAAGGGTCGTTAAGCAAGTCATTGCATACATGGGTTGTAAGGGGGAAGGGCTCGGCGCTAATGCACCAAGCCTCGAGATCGTTTTACACTTTGCTTGATTTTTTGAGTTCGTTGAACCAAAGGTTATGGTGCTGTTTTGCCCAGTTTTCGTCACATTGACCGCTGAGCATGCATTCCATACCGCCTTCAGATATGACGGTGGCCATATAGATATGAACGACAGTGAAGGCGCCGAGCACAAAGGCACTCACAAGGTGTAGGATGAGCGCCAAATTTGCACCATCTTTAGTGGCCACTAAGCTTGGGAACATCAAGATTAAGCCTGAGCCAACCATTAATGCACCAAAGAGGGTGAAGCACCAGAACCACAGTTTTTCCCCCGCGTTAGCGAAACCGGCATCCGGGTGTTTACCTTTAAAGGGCCCAAAATTGAGGTAGCCACCAACTGCTTTAAGCCAGCCGATATCACAGGCTTCGGGTAACTGTTTTTTAGCCCACTTTATCACCATGACTGCCCAGCCAAGCATGAAGGGAAATGCCATCAGATTATGTAGAGCAACAGAGGTATCGATAAAGCCGAACCATTGGTAAGCCCCCATATTGGGGGCTAACCAAAAGCGGCCGGCGGTCATGATGAGACCTGTGATAACCAGTGCTAGGCAGGCAATTGCTCCGACCCAATGTACGAGAACATCCATACCGCTCCAGCGGTCGACTTTTTTACCAGAAAAGCCTTGGTTGAGTTTGGCTTTACCATTGATGACAACAAAAAGCGCGAGTAAGGCGATCATGCCGAAAAAGCCATAATTTAGTAGATCGGCCCAGAATGAAGCAGGGCTGAGGATCTCTATGTATTCTTGGTTGACCGAAGGTTGTGGTGCGGGAAACTGAGCCTGTAACGGCATCCCCCTGAGTTCGGGGATATCTCCCTGAACAACTTCTATTTGTATCGGTTGCCATTGTTGTGGCTCAGGTATCAGAGTGTCGGCTGCCAGTAAGTGAAAGCTGCACATAAATGCCATCACTCCAGCGATAACAGCAGTTATCATTTTCATTTCAAATCCTTAAGCATCTAAGTGACACTTTTTAATTGGGTTATTGATCTCGAGCGTCCCCAGTCTGTCAGCAAGAAAATCCTCCAAGACTTGGGCGTAACAAGTCCAAAACTTCAACCGAGCATGTTTAGACATGCCAGTGGTAAAGTCTTGATACCAAGTGCCTAAGTGATGTTGTAAAAACGTCTGGGCTAACAGCGTCAGCTCGGCTGCAGCCTGTGGATCTTGCTGTACTTGTTGGTAGCTCATGGCCTCGGCGCAGAAGAGAAACTCCAGTTCATTGCCGATATAATCTGCCGGCTCGTTAAATCCAGAGTCGGGAATGAGGCCTAACTGTTGATAAAAATCGGCTACGGCTACGGTGCGTTCGGTATGAATTTGCCTGCCATAATCACGATAGACCGACTCATACGGTGGCACTAGCAACTTGGTAGGACCGATGCACATCCGATTAAAGTCACATTCCAACTCTAACGACGATCCGTGCCATTGCCGAGCTTCATTAAGTAGTTCGCCATAACGTGGCTGTGACTCCAGCCAGTTGATGAGCTGTTGCAGCGATTCATCGCTTGCTGGCGTAAATAGCATTCCTTTGAGTGCGTGATACCCAAGGGCTACGGGGCCAAATTCAAGCTTTGTCATAGCCGCTCCTTGACGATCACCATATTGGGTTTGGTAATGCAGTGCCCATAACCGATGCCCTCTTTACTGACGGTGTGGCTCTGGGTTAACAGTTGTTCTATTCTGTCTGTATCGAGGCATTTTACTGGGCAGCCATCGACACATGCTGGTTTAAGCCCTTGATCGATAAGCTCGATACACATGTTACATTTAGCGGCTTTTCCATCGGTCTTTAGCATGACAACGGCATCATACGGGCAGGCATTGATGCATAAACCACAGCCGGTACATTTCTCTCTATCGAGTACCACTAATCCGTCATTGCGGATGGTATATGCTTGGGATGGACAAACCATTAGGCAGGCAGGATTCCCACAATGCATGCAAGAATGGCTTAGCCAGACATCGACCATGTCGTCATCTCGCTTAACTTCAAAGCGGTCTACTTTACGAAAGCGGACATCTTCAGGCAGCTCATTATGGATCTGGCAAGCGATGGTGCAGGCTTGGCAACCGACACAATTTTCTTGTCTGAAGACAAATCCGAGTTGATGTTTGTTTTTCATGAGGATCTCCTTCAGGCTTTAGCCAGTGCCACGCGGGTTGAATGATAGGCTGAGCAGCCGCCCATATCGGTTAATTTGTCTGTCGTTAACGAATTTGTGCAACCGTCAGTCCCATTAGGATTGAGCCTGAGCCAATTGCATTTGGGGGTCATTAACGAGCCTTGTGGTACGCCTGTGGTGACCATAGCGACAAATTTGGCTTCGCCTCTATGGTTACTCAGTGTGACTCTGTCGTTATGCTTGATCTCATATTGCTGCGCATCTTTAGGGTGGATTTTGACGTAATAAGCGGGAATGGCACGAATATATTTAACGTTATAAAAAGAGCTGTTAACGCGTTGAGGAACGCCAGATGAGAGTAATCTAAAGGGGAGGTCACGCTCTCTTGGTTCCATCTCATCCTCTGGTAACCCCCAGTCGAGTACCGGATGAAATCCTGCGTCGGCCATGAGCTTAGAGCTGAACTCTATTTTGCCACTGGGTGTATCGTATTTCCCATCAGCCAAGACAGGTTGAGGTACATCGAGTTTGATATACTTTTCTTTCATCAAACGCTCATAATTGACCCCTTTATAATAGGGCGAGTCGGTGTCGAGGAGTTCTTTGATGATGTCATCATTACTGGCTTGAAACGCTTCATCTTTAAAGCCCATCGCTTGTCCTAGCTCGCGAAAAAAGGTCCAGTTACATTTAGATTCGCCCAGTGGTTCAATCACTTTTTGGCAGACTTGAACATAATAGCCGTGGTAATCACCGACGATATCTTCGGTCTCAAACTGGCTCGCGGCAGGAACAATGATGTCACAGTATTGAAGTGAGTCAGTCATGACCATATCGTGGCCGACGACAAACAGATCTTCGCGTTTCATGCCATCGAGGACGGCGTTGGTATCGGGAGCCACTACCACAGGATTGCCGTTATAAATGATCATCCCATGGATCGGCTTACTCGGTTTATCGTGGCTGGTGGGATGACTAGGATGTAGCGCTTTAGCCAACTCAGTCATATTGATCCGCTGCGCATCTGGATTTTTGCGCATATATTTACCGCTGGCCTGATATTGATTTAACCCACCACCGGCATGAACATTATCGTAGATAAGGCCGTTGCCTCGTTTACCAAAGTTACCGGTCACGGCTTGTAACATGGCGACCGCCCGTGACATTCTGGCACCATTAAAGTTACGTTGGAAACCATATCCCATCCGTAGCATGGTTTTTTCGTTTTCCCCTAATACCTGGGCAAACTCGAACATCTTATCTCTTGGAACACCAGTAATAGTTTCGATTTCGTCATAGCTGATTTCATCGAGTCGCTTGAGGAGCTCGTCATACCCTACGGTCTGCTCGGAGATGAACTCGTGGTTTACGAGATCTTTTTCAACTAGGTATTTAATAATGCCCGCACACAGTTGTACGTCGGTACTCGGGCGTGGTTGTAGGTATATATCGGCTTGAGAACAGAGTGGGGTACGTTGTGGGTTTACTGCGAGTAGTTTGGTACCACGATCGCGTGCTTGGTTAATTAACTTGATGGCGATGGTGTTAGAAACGACTTCATCGTGACCCCAAGTTAAGTAGACATCGCTAAGTAAGACATCTTCAGGATCGGGACCGAGAAAGGTACCATAAAGCGATTTGAGCCCATCGTAGGCGGCGTAAGTACACACTTTACGTTCTAAAATAGAGGAACCTATGCGATTCCAAAAACGCTCGCCCGATGCAGACATGCCTATGGCACCATAGTTACCAGAGTAACTGTAAGGCAGTATGGCTTCGGAACCATGTTCATTAACTATTTGATTAAAACGCTTGGCTATTTTCTCATAGGCTTGTTCCCAAGAGATGCGGCGCCATTTGCCTTCGCCTTTTTTACCCACTCGCTCCATAGGGTGTAATATTCGGTCGGCGGCGTAAGTATACTGTACATAGCTTTGCCCCTTAAGGCAGGGAGCCTTGCCAGTTTTCGCTTGTTCTTCTGCTCCAGTGACATAGGTCATTATGCCATCCTGTACTCTAAACTTAAGCAGGCAACGAGCGGCGCAGTTGCGTAAACAGCTGTGGTAAACGACTCTGCCATTACGTTTAGCTAGCAGCCCCGAATTGACTCCAGCAACTTTAGCATTAGCCATTCCGGGCGTTAACCCTGATAAGGAAGAGAGTACCGCCGTGGCACTGGCTCCTTGTAAAAATGTGCGTCTATTGATTTTCATCGTCATCACTCACCATAATGTGGACCGTTGGTCGGTTATGATTATTAGCCCTAAGGCCTTTATGTTGCTGGGATTGACCCAGCGTTACCCTAGAGGGATATTCCCCTCTAGGGCTAAGATGGGTTACATTACGAACGTTTGAAGTAGGTTTTGGCCATTGACTCGACTGACTGTTAAGAGTTGACCGTCGTGAACCAAAAGCCCTTGAGGATTAGTGGTGCCGACGAGTTGGGTCATTGCACTCACTTCGCCTGTGGTTAAATTGAACTGCAGCACTTCGCTGGCATCATTATTGAGTAACCAAGCTTGCTCGCCATCGATGCTGATCCCAGTTAGCTTCGGCAGCGCCTTACCAGTTAACCCTTTAAGGTTGGCTTCGGCAGACAGTGTCGTATCTTCTTTGTCGAATCTCGATACCACTAATGTTTCGTTGAGCTCATCGCGGGTGGTGACTGTGATATATTGATCCAGCATCTTGCTGTAACCCAGCGTCAGGCTGTAGCTGGTCTTGGCTCGGATGGTGCTAAACTGACCACGGGCTGTCTCACCTATGCCGTCGCTGCTTTGAGTGAAGCCGCGATAATTTATTTCCCAGTTTTGTTCAGGGTCTAAAACCAATTCGGCCCAAGCCTTGTTAAACCCCATGACCATCAAAGTATTTGTAGAAGTGAAGGCGACTCCGTTGAGTTGCTCAATATGCAGCATGTACATACCGTCGATCTGCGCTTGATTGAGTAACTTGAGCTCATGGTCAAGGATATAGACCCAATTATTGGAGGTGGTTATGGCATAAATTTGCTTTTCGGCTTGATAATCAATGGCGGTTACGCGGCCAGAGATAGTATTCGGTAGTGAGGCCTGGCTGAGTAATTTAGCTGTTGGAGCCGCAGTAAATAGAGGTGATGCTGGCTGCCACTGTTCAATATCGGGATCGCTAATACCATAAGCGCCACGAGCATTAGGGGCGTACGTTGGCCAGTGATCTAACTCCCAGCTGATAAACTTGGGATTGAAGGAAACTCGCCCCGGGCTGTCTTGGCCCACGAACGGAATAGGACCTGTTTGGGTAAATGCTTGCACTATGTTGCCAGCAATGACGAAAATAAATACCCAAGAAGCAAGCTTCGGTAAGGTGTCGAAAGGTTTTTTGCTATAGGCATTATCAGGGAATTTATTGCCCAGTGTGAGCATCAGTAATGCGACGACGACCAAAACGATGACAAAGACAAGTAATGCCCATGTATAAGTGTGAGCGCCCATTATTTTTAATGAGAATCCTTGACCTATATCACTTCCCAAATTAATTGAGGTGTGTAGTAATGCCATAAAAGCACCATAAATACCTAGCCATACCAAAGCCGCTATATATTTAGGTTTGATACCAAAGCGAACGATGTAGAGCGCGGTAAGCGACACCAGTATCATGGCTGTGCGCTCTTGCCAGCAAAATGCACATGGGTTATCAAGAAGAATGAATCCGAAAAAGAAACAGGCTATTCCGACGGGTAAAGCCATGATAATTATCGAGGCAAACGATGCTAACTTATTAAATGTATGCTCTTTCATAATATCTCTCTAATAATTTCCAACTGGAAGTAAAATGCCCCAAGACATCATGATCCAAATAAAGAAACTCATTCCTATACAACTGAAAAGAAGTCTGTCTGCTAATTTTTCTTTTTCAGGTTTCTTATAAACAAGATAGGCCGCGTAGGCCGCGATGCAAAAAAGTGTGAACTCCATTTAATACCTCGTGTTTCATTTGTGATTTATGTTTTATTTGGCCGTAGCTAAGCGCCACTCTCGTTCTAATCCATAAACAAGTTTTGATTTAACCCAGTTGAATGCTGGGGAGTTATTAATATTCCCATATAGAATATAATTGCCTACGGCGCGGTGTTCGCTTCGTATTTCTTTTATTGTTTTAATCATTTCATCAGGTAATCGTCGATAACTTATAGCTGGAATCATATCGACGAAGTTTCGGGTAAATTGATTGCAACTAAGGGTAATGCTGTTTGATTTAGCTAACAATTGCATCGCAGTCGCAACACTGTCTGTATAACCTGCAACATCCATTTGTAATCCACTATCACGACAGAGGTTGACCAGTAAGGGGCAGATAAGATCGTTATAGTTATCTATTTCAAGAAGTGAATAATTTGCGAGTAATTCTAGGGACATGAATTCGGAGAAAACAGGGTGTTCTTTATTAGCAAGAATATATATATCACCCGTTTCAGAAAAAATTTCATAGTTAAGCCGGTTATCATCGAAACCCTCGTAAACGACGACGAAATCGATATCACCACTAATGACCTCTTGACTACAATCATGACTGAGAGCGCGAACGTCGAACCTTAAATTTGGCGCTTCGGGTAAAATATAATCATCTATAACATTATGGACAGCGTAAACAAATTCATCGTATGCCCGTATAACAAAATGACCACCAGATTGACTTGGAGAAAATATTGAATGTTTTCTTTCAAGCAATTGATATTGTTCTACTAGTAATTTTGCATGAGGAATGAGTTCTTCAGTTTTTTTAGTGGGAATTAATCCGTTTGATTTTCTAATGAATAATGAGTCCATAAATACATCACGTAATGAATTTAACGTCCTGCTCACAGTACAATTGGATATGCCTAATTCGGTTGCGGCTAAATTTCCTTGTCCATGTTTGTATACGGACAATAAAACTTTCAATTGAGTGTAATTAAGGTTGTCCATTTTCATTTCTATAATCCCCCCACCATTTGAAGGATTACTATGAGTTTATTATTTTGCAATTACTAAGCTTAAGATCACATTGATAAAGGTTAATTACTTAAAACATGAAATGGTTCCTGTTTTTGAATAGTCGAAATGTCCTTATTGCTGTTGATGAAATTAATGTTTTCGGTGGTTTTACATTGAAAGTGTGAATTAATTCTATTAAATAGTTGAAATTAAATATAATCTATTTAATTGTGATCTTGTTACTTGTAGTCAAGGCGCTACTTGAGTTAGGGATTAAGCTTGGTTTCAACTAAGTCACTTAGACTAGGGACTTTATTAGCATAAGGAATAGATAATGAAACGAGTAGGATTAATGATTGCTTTGTTGGCCTCAGGTGCGGCTCAAGGGCAAAATGTAGCGGTGCAAGATGTGTTTTTTGATGCCATCACCAAGCATTGCGGCAAGGCATATGAGGGAGTCGTAACGGCAGGTAATAGTGCCGACTCGGCATTTAGCGGTAAAAAGCTGGTGATGCATGTGCGAGAATGCCGAGATAGCGAGTTAAAAGTACCGTTTCATGTTGGTGACGATCATTCACGTACTTGGGTGATAACCAAAATCGATACCGGACTTAGATTAAAGCACGATCATCGTCATCAAGATGGCAGCGAAGATAAAGTCACTATGTATGGTGGCGATACCATCGACAGTGGCAGCGCCCAGCTGCAATCATTTCCGGTCGATCAATTCTCTATCGATAATTTCAAGCAAAATGGCCTTAGCCAGTCAGTCACCAATGTGTGGCACATGGGGATCACCGATACCCGTTTTATGTATCGCTTAACTCGAGAAAATCGCGATTTTAAGGTGGAGTTTGATTTGACCAAGCCAGTAGCGTTGCCGCCAGCGCCTTGGGGGCATGAATAGCCGTGGCCTTGGAATAAAGGCTAGGTATTTGATGTTTGCTTGAGCGGCGTGTTTTTTGAGAGTGTGTTTGAAGGTGTACCTTCACTGTTATTAATCGCCTGTCCGGCGGGGAATGTGCAAGCGCTCTTTTGGTTTGGTGAGTGAAGCGTCGCTTCATGCTAACGAACGAGAGACAGGGATTGTCTAACTGGCTTTTAGATAGGGATATCGTTGTGAGCACGTCCGTGTGGGCTCTGCGAAATCATCCATGATTTCGAAGGCCAAAACCGCGCTTACACCGATCTCTAACGCCTCTTCGATTTGGCTTCAATTGGAGCGAATAGCAAATCAAAAACTAACGTGTTTTTGCCCCAAAGTTTGTTGGCCTTGGCATGAAGAACAATGACATTTGCTTGAGTAGCGGCTGGCTGCATTTTTATTTATTGAAAGTGGTGAAGGTTGAACCTTCAATGTGAGTTAATTGCTTGCAGCAGGCTAATGTGCAGATACTGCTTCGGGGCGCTTTTCGCCGTCCTTGGCCGCTTAACGAAAACGTCCCTGTTTTCGGTACCCTCAGCCGTATCTACACCGGGTTATTCTGTCTCTTCGATTTAGCTTCACTTGGTGTGAGCCGTTAGTTCAAAAGCTAACAAACGTTCGCCACGTTCGATGCGCGCTAGAAAACAGAGCAAAAAACCTGTTTTTATGCTCGATAAACTGCCTGCAATTTTATAATTAGTTGTAGAGACCTCTACATCAACTCGTTCAGTTTTGCGGGGAACTTATTCAACTTTTATGAATGCGATGTTCACTTTATCGCTTTATTTCAATGTATTAGCGTGTCATAGTTGCTGTAAGTTAAATTTTAAGCAGTTTATTGAGCAGCTATTCAATAAGCTGTTATGTGAATGGGAGATTCCAATGGACAAGGTAGTCAAAGATCGCTTCGATGAATATCCGGAAAATGTTCGTATTAGGTTAGAGGAACTGCGAAATCTAGTCTTTCAAATCGTATCTGAATTGGATCTGGGTGATGTCGATGAATCTCTAAAATGGGGTGAGCCAAGCTACAGCGTAAAAACAGGCAGTCCACTAAGAATGGATTGGAAGCTGAAGTCTCCTAATAATTATTACCTGTTTTTTAATTGCCAAACTAAGCTAGTCGATACATTTCGGGAATTGTATTGTGAAGAACTGGAGTTTCAGGGAAACAGAGCAATAGTGCTGTCCTTATCGAAACCGTTGCCAGAAACAGCAATCAAATCCTGTTTAGAGCTAGCTTTAACCTATCAGCAGCGTAAAAACTTTCCTCTTTTGGGTGCTTGAAAAAATTCACATAACAAACGGCTCAAGAGGGATTGCCAACGCGTGGCGGCTTTAGTACAAAATTAAAGTTCAGTGTTTACGGTGTGTTTTTTGAGTTCGGCGGTGCGTTGTCAACCCCTTAGCCGGGCGTTAATCTATACAAATATTAATCTGAAACATACCAATTAGAACATTAGTCCTAACAAGCTTTGGATCAAAAATAAGTTAGCTTTTGATTGTCCGAATGACACGAGTAAGGTCAAATCGAAGAGATTAAGAACTCGGTGTAGGTGCGGCTGTGACCTTCCGTGACATGGATGTCACGGCAGAGCCTACAGGGATTGTACTTGAACAACGTCCATGTCTAAAAGCCAGTTCGGCATCCATGCCTCTCGTTCGTAAGCGCGAAGCTGGGCTTCACTCACCGTGTCACAGAAGCACCTGCACGAAAGGCATGCTGCAGGCAATTTATAACAATGTGGGTTAACGCTACCATCAATCAATAAAAACTAACTCGACTAAATGTTACAAGCCCAAAAAAGCCAACACCTTCATTCGAAGGCCAAGATACTTTTGTCCAAAAATAATTTAGCTTTTAATGCCCAGAATGACACCTGTAACGCAAAATCGAAGAGATAGATAAGTCGGTGTAGGTGCGGCTGTGACCTTCCGTGACATGGATGTCACGGCAGAGCCTACAGGGATTGTACTTGAACAACGTCCATGTCTAAAAGCCAGTTCGGCATCCATGCCTCTCGTTCGTAAGCGCGAAGCTGGGCTTCACTCACCGTGTCACAGAAGCACCTGCACGAATAGCCTGCGGCAAGCAATTCATAACAATGAAGGTTAACGCTACCATCAATCAATAAAAACTAACTCGACTAAATGTTACAAGCCCAAAAAAGCCAACACCTTGATTCGAAGGTCAAGATACTTTTGTCCAAAAATAATTTAGCTTTTAATGCCCAGAATGACACCTGTAACGCAAAATCGAAGAGATAGATAAGTCGGTGTAGGTGCGGCTGAGGCCTTCGATTTCAGGGATGAAATCGCAGAGCGCCCAAGGATGGGTTTACAGCGGTGCCGAGGAAGTACCTGCACGAAAGGCCTGCGGCAAGCAATTCAAAATGATGAAGGTTAACGCTACCATCAATCAATAAAAACAAACTCGACTAAATGCTACAAGCCAAAAAATGCCAACACCTTCATTCGAAGGCCAAGATACTTTTGCCCAAAAACAATTTAGCCTTTGATTGTCCGAGTCATACCCGTTCAGGTTAAATCGAAGAGATAGATAAGTCGGTGTAGGTGCGGCTGAGGCCTTCGATTTCAGGGATGAAATCGCAGAGCGCCTAGGGATGGCTCTTGTTTAACAAAAAGTCAGCGATGCCGAAGAAGCACCTGCACGAATAGCCTGCGGTAAGCAATTTAAAACGATGCAGGTTAACGCTACCATCAATAAATAAAAACCAATTCAACTAAAAACTAATTCAGCTAAAAACTTCAGCTAAAAACCATAAGCTAGGCGGGAAGAAGTTTAAATAGAGCAGAGGGAGCCATCTGGCTCCCTCTGCTAGATGATGGCTATTTGGGTTCAAAAGTGAAGGATTGGCCTGCGAGCGCCGCTTCATACATTAAGCCACCTTTAGCGGCGGTAAATACCGCCATGCCATTGATGTATGAGGCACTTGCAGCTTTGTTGCTGCCCGATTGTCCCGCACCCGCCGAGTTACCTGTGGTGCCCACTTGGGCATTGGCGCCGACATTGATCGCGACCGCGGATGCATTAGCGCTAAATTCGAAACTACCGCTGGTAAATTCTTCATACGCTTTGGCATCTTTAAAGAAAATAATTTCGCTGTATGCCTGACCGCCGAGCTGGAAACCAATCGACAGTTGCGACAAGCTGGTATCGCCAGTATGAATACCGCCACGATAAACGCGACCTTTACCATATGCTGCGCCAATCCCTATGCCACCTTTACCTACGGTGGGGAAGATAGCGTAGCCATAGGCGCTATTAAAAAATTCTTGGGTGTCTGGGGCTTTCTTAAAGTTGTTTAGTGCTTCGCTGTAGCTATCGGTGGCAAATGAGGCTTGGGAAAATAGTAAGCCAACAATGACACAGCAGCTAGCGGTCAAACGTGATATCCACTTTTTCATGATGCACTCCTTTGTATTCAAATAAGGTTATACCCACTGTTATCAATATTCGTTTCATAAAGCGGCGATGGTAAAAGTCAGCATAGAAGCTGTACGGCATAGGATGAATCGCGCTAAGGATTATATTTGGTCTGTCACTTGCCTTATCAACCCCTGCCTAACTTTCATCTATTGATGTGGACTGTTAATAGCATACGCACAGATAGCCAAAAATTGAATGTTATTTGATGAAAAAAGCGCCTATTAAGGCGCTTTTATTGGGTGTTGTCAGCTAAGGTTCAGCCCTGCTCACTGTGGTTGTCATTTATGACACGATTTTACTTAGCCGCTTTAGGTTGCTCTTTACCTAATACATAGTGTTCAAACCATTTTTTATCCCAATCCATTTTGGCTTGTCGGTGTTGATATTGACTCAGTCCGTGACCTTCACCGGGATACACCAACAACTCAACAGGCACATTAAGGTAATGTTTTAGAGTGCGATAAAGCCCTTGAGCATGGCCCAGTGGCACGCGTTGATCGTTTTCGCCAATGTGAATTAGGGTCGGTGTGTTGATATTACTGGCGTGGGTGAGCGAAGAGCCATGAGTGTAAGCGTCGGGCTTTTCCCAAGGGAGGCCCTGCATAAAGTTAATTACATGGCCTGGGGTATCTTCGAGCATCCATTGCAGGCGTTGGTCGAACACCCCGGCACCAGAGCTCGCCGCCTTGAAGCGCTGGGTGGTACTGATGAGGGCATTGGTGAGGTAACCGCCGTTACTCCAGCCCATCACCGCCATTTTGTCACGGTCGGCAACGCCTAGCGCGATAAGGTGATCGACTCCCGACATGATATCGGCAACTTCGATGTCATGCTCTTTGCCTACAAGGTCGGTTAAGAATTTATCGCCATAGCCCGTCGAACCGCGGTAATTGGGCGACAATAGTGCCCAGCCATTGGCGGTAAAGGTTGAGCGGCCGTAGGAGCGATGCTGCAAGGCGTACGGTGTGGCGGACGTTGGGCCGCCATGCAGTTGTACAATTAGCGGCAGTGGTCCGTCACTCTGTTTGTAGTTGGCGGGTAAGTCGAGGATCCCTTCGACTTGAGTACCATCTGGCGCGGTCCATTTAACCACAGATATTTGAGGTAAAATCCAGCTATCGACTTGCGGATTGATGTTAGTGATGCGCTTATATTTGGCTTTTTTGCTGGCGGCATCGGCAATAAACAGATCACTAAAATGATCGAGCCCGTTGTGGTTAAAGGCGAGTTTTTTGCCGTCATGGCTGAAGCTGTAGCTGCCCATCACCAAATCGCCGGCGATCACAGTGCGCGTGTCACCCTGCTGTTGTTGGTTGATGTCGGTGCAAAACAGTTTAACTCGGCCATGGTCGGCACCGCGATAACAGATCTCATCGCTATTGGGGCGCCAATGGATGTCGCTGCCATTGAGGGTGATATCGCCGCTGCGTTTAATGTCGAGCGGTTTGGCTGGTTTTTGCTGTGGTGTAACGACAAATAATTTACCCGGATGACCATCGAAATCGATTCTAAAGGCTAGCTGTTGGTTGTTGGCGTGCCAGTCGAGACCGAGCAACCAGCCATAAGGTGATGGTGCATCTTGGCGCCAAGCGCTATCGGGTAGCACAATGTTGCTGTTAGTGCGGGTGTTGTATACCTCGAGGTTTGACCAACCTTCATAGTGTACCAATTCATTATCGGCAGTGGTGATACGGGCAATTTGGCTGGCATCTTGGGTAACCTTAAATTCCCATACCACCTTATCGTCGTCGAGCAGTAATGTTTGCTGGTAATGCGCGAGATCTAACTTATAAAGAGGGTTAGTGGTGATCTTACCGTGGCCATATTTCGGGGTGCTGTGGCTGGCACGCATATCGGCCCAGATATCGGTTTCTGTGGTGGTTTTATTAGCCAAAAAATAGAGGTTGTGACCATCGTGTCCGACTTGGAAGGCCTTAACACCCTCGGTTTCTTTGGTCACAGGGACGGCTTCGCCGCCTTGTAGCGACAGCCTAAAGATTTGGGCTTTACCATTGTATGGCGCTTTTTTATCTTCGTGTGTTTGTTGACCTATATAGTAAATATATTGACCATCCGGGCTCCACTGCGGGCTAGCTTCACTTTCGTTGGTGAAGGTGAGGCGGCTGGTTTTTCGTGATTTGATGTCGACTAGCCAAAGATCTTTTTGTGCTTTATCTAACGCTTTATCCCAACGCGATTCTAACCATACCGCTTGTTTGCCGTTAGGGCTTAATTGCACATGACTCATATTGGCAATGTCGAAAAAATCGTTATTGGTGATCTGGTGGTTGCGTTCGGTAGCAACAACTTGGCCTGTTAGTGCCATTAGTCCTGTGGAGATCACCGCAAGTACGGTGAGCTTATTTACTCTTCCCATCTTGATCCCTTCAGTAGTGCATTTATCATTATTTTTTAAGTGGCTTAGCAGCCGTGAGATACCTTAACTCAAAATGGTTTTTGCGCAAATGTGTTAGGGTTTATTTGCAGGGTTATCTTGGGTATCGTCAGCGTTTAAGATCTGTTGCAGGTAATTGAGTTCTTCGGCATTGAGTAGTTGCTGACTGGATGGGCGTTGATTGGGATCGGTCATTTTTGACGACAGGCGTCCCCTCAGATAGGCGGCAAGGGTGATCTGTTTTAGGCCATATAAGGCCAAAACGTAGACGGTTAATAATAAACATAAGCGGGTGATGGCTTGGGCAGTGATAGACACATGGTCACCAAAATAAAAGGGCAATATGACGAGTCCGGTGCGCACGACCCAATTGATTAACATTGCCAAGGTCAATACAAGTAGCCATCTAAATTTAATGTCTTTAAGGCTGTCTTGATGGACTCGGCGCGAGCGTCCCCGAAATTGATTGAGTAATTTGATGATCAAATAGAAATAAATAAGAGCTTGCAGGCTCAGGAGTGCAGGTAATACCGCACCTAATACAGTGACATGACTTAGATTGGTGATAGGGTCATCACTGAGGTTGAGGTAAACATTGGCGTCCAGTACAAAGGCTAAGCTAATGACCACCATGAGTGCTAGCGCGGGGTAGAAGTGACCAGACATGCGAATGTCACGATGGATATTGTGTAGGCTGCGATAACAGTAAAGATACAGCAGTGGCATCTGCAGAAAATACACCGGAATAATCAGAATAAACAACATGGGTAAGGGCACTGGAGAATTGGTTTTGCTGATAAGCCCGGTTAAAAAGTATAAGGCTAACAGATTAAATATTGCGCCCAATAACTTGTGGTTGTCATGTTTATCGCGATAAACATGACGAATATAGAGGCCTAATCCGATGCAGTGAAGTCCGCCGATCAGAGAGAGCCACCAATAGCCTTCGTATAAAAAGTCGTTGTAGGTCATTTTCCTATATTCAATGCATTTGCGGCGTTGACGCAAGTAAATTGTATTATTTTTAAGCGTAGTGGGGATTTTCCAGAGTGTTTGGGCGAGCAAGTAAATCAGCGAGCTATTTATTACTGAAAAATATTGACCTTAAATGGACTGACCTGATTAAGCTTTTGTTTTAATAAAGTATTTAACGTTATTCGGGTCTGCTTTAGCCATTAAGTATTGAGTAGAACCATAATATGAGTGTTGTGAGACGCTATAGATCTTGCCAGTGCCATTATTTTTGAGCCAGGCGCTGGTGTCGATTCGAGCTTGCAACAGGAGGCTTGCTTGGCACGGGGGCACGTTCGGCCCACAAATGGCGCATTGCCATAATCGGGTGCGGCAGCAGCATGCGTGGCCCGGCAAATACCATGATTTGGCGTGCTTTGGCTTTTAGCTCAGGTTTATAACAATGTACCGGACATTTATTGCAGGTAGGCTTGGCCTGCCCGTAGGGGCAGCGGTCGAGTTTTGTGTGTGCGTAGGCCAAGAAATCCTGGCATTGCTGACACGCTTCAAGCTTACCTTTGGCTGGGCAGTGAGCCTTACAATAAATCTGGACCATTGCCTTAATAGTCTCAAACTCACGCTTTAATCTACCATTGAGCAGTACGTCGTCCATTGGGTTACCCGAGTTATTTGCTAGGTTATGTTGAGAGTAGCGTGCGTAGATATTGAACACAAAAGTCATCACATATTTTATGAAGGTGCGCACAAAATAGTACTTTAAAGATAAACATTATTAGGGCCTGTTGATCTTTCAAGGTTGTTTTTGCAGCGAATCGCAGGGTATTTATACAAGGTAGGAGCTTTGTAGTGTAGTTATTCTACATAAAAAGCTGAGAACGCAGTTAAAATACCCAACAAACGCTGCTCGAAGGGGTCGGCTACAAACGTTTTACTCTTTGTTAAGTGAATTTTGCTTAGATGACTAGGCTGCAATCCATTCGCTTCGATTAACATGTTTTTGTCTCGAACAACATTCAACCAGCAAAGATCAACAGGCCCTAGTGTTGCTTTAAACTTGTATTGCTATGAGTTAACCGCAAACTTAAGCCGAAAATGGCATTTTTAGCCTTACTTTTTGATACCCGAGTGAAAAAGAGGTATAAATAATTGATTTATAGCAAGAGAATCGATGAGTTATATCGGTTACTATCTGTACATATTATGTAAACAAAAATCAGCCCGAACATGAGGCGCGATCAACCAACGGTGGATGATAATGAAATATATAGCCATTATTTTGCTAGTAGCTGTCGGCATATTCTTATATAGAAGAGCACAGCGATTAGCCCAAGAGGAGCAACAGGAGGTACAACAACCTGTTGAGAAGATCGTATCGGGCGAAGATAAGGATCTTGTGGTGTCGACAACCGCGCCAGTCGATAAAGCCGAATCGACAGTCGCCGATGAATCCCCGTCGATAGAGATCGACCCCATTGTTGCAACTGAGCATGAAGTGGCTAAGCTTGCTGCAGAGCCAGAGCCAGAGCCAGAGCCAGAGCCAGAGCCAGAGCCAGAGCCAGAGCCAGAGCCAGAGCCAGAGCCAGAGCCAGAGCCAGAGCCAGAGCCAGAGCCAGAGCCAGACGATAAAGTATTACCGCTTGCAGATGGGTCTTGGGCTAACGAAAAGTTGCAGAAGGCGCTTGATGAGTATCAACAAGCACTTTCGGTAGATACAAAACACAACGCCCTATTGCAGGTGATAGGTGAGTGTTATAAACAGCGCAAGCAAGAGAAGTATTGTGAATATGGCGCCCAGTTATCACCTCACTACCAGTCGATTTTTGCCAGTTTAGCGGCTCCAGAGAAAGAAAAAGGCACTGGCTTTATGCAGTTGTCGACCCTGCTCAATGATTGTGGTCAGTACGATGCTGCATTGAACCTGTGTCAATTGGCTATCGATTATGGTTTAAGCGACGGCACCATTACCGGCTTTGAGGGACGCATGGAGCGTATCGAAAGAGCCAAGGCCAAGGCATCGCAGTAATCTACTGCAACACGGACATAAGCCGTGTAAACTGGCATTTATATTGACGTTAAAGGCGAACAGGGTGTCGCCTTTTTTATGTCTGGAACATTTATGTCAATTTGCCATGGATGGAAACAAATGGACGTTATGTCTGGAACATTTATGTCAATTTGCCATGGATGGAAACAAATAGACGTTATGTCTGGAACATTTATGTCTGTCGATTGACCATGGATGGAAACAAATAGGCGTTATGTCTGGAACATTTATGTCTGGTGTATTTAATGCTTGTCGATGGGCCATGGATGGAAACCCATAAGCGTTTTTAAGAGCGTTTAGGTTGAGGCTCACGGAGAGGTTACATTGCCGTTATTTGGAGAAGTTATGCAAACTCGCTATCAATTATTATCCTGCTGCGCGCTTTTATTGTCATTGACGGCATGCACGCAAGTGCCTCAATGGACATTATTTTATTATCCCGAGCAAGATAAGGTGAGCGAAGGGGAGCTGGCCCCCTACATTGCCGGTTATTATGAGCAGGTAGAGCAATGCCTCGCCAAGGGGGCCGGTATGGCAAGATTGAGTCAATCGGGCCAGGGGGCCTACCAATGTGGTTATCAATGTAAAGAGGGGGAAGCGGGGAGCATTCAATGCGACCGTTTCGAGCAACCGACACGATGAACTATTCACTTAATCAAAATGCAAAGAGCTTAATGATCAATGGTGACATTGATTTTGATCAGTTTGAGGCTTTTGCGACTCCGTTAGTACAAAGGTTGGATTGCCGAGTCATTGAGCGTCACTGGGGAGCCGACAGGCATCAGTGGCAGTTAGATTTCGAAGGCACGCTGATTGGGCTGCACTATGAGTTTTACGGCGATATCTGCTGGCTTTCGGTTGAGTCAGATGAAGAGTTTGAGGTGTTAGAGTACTTAGCGACATTATTGGAGTCTTCTCGATGAGCGATACGTCAACCCCTGCGGGTTTTCACTACCAGGCATTAACCCCAGATTTAATTCTCGATGCGATTGAGTCCTTAGGTATTTATCCAGAAACAGGATTGTTAGCGCTCAATAGCTATGAAAACCGAGTCTATCAATTTCGCTGCGATCGACAAATTCGTTATGTGGTTAAGTTTTATCGACCTGAGCGCTGGAGCGATGCGCAGATCTTAGAAGAGCATGAGTTTTCAGCCGAGCTGGCGCAGCAAGAGATCCCCATCGCCACGCCAGTGCTGATTGAGGGGCAATCATTACATCATTATCAGGGGTTTCGTTTTGCACTATTTCCATCGATGGGAGGACGTGCCTTTGAAGTGGATAATCTTGACCAACTCGAAGAGGTGGGCCGTTTTGTCGGGCGCATGCATCAATACGCACAAGCCAAAACCTTCACTTTCCGCGAAACCTTAAGCCCTGCATTGTTAGGCGATGAGTCACTCGCTTGGCTAAAGGCTTCGGGTCATGTACCGCAGAGCCTAGAGACAGCCTACTTCACCATAGTCGAGCAAGTGCTTACCAAGGCAAAACGCTTATGGGCCGAAGTAGATGCAACATCGATGCGCCTGCACGGTGATCTGCATCCGAGTAATATTATGTGGACCCCAGACGGGCCGGGATTTGTCGATCTCGATGACGCCAAAATGGGCCCCGCAGTGCAAGATCTCTGGATGATGCTAGCCGGTGATCGGCAGCAGCAAACCTTACAACTTGAAATCTTGCTGGAAGCGTATGAAGAGTTTTGCGAGTTTGATAAGCGCCAACTCAAGCTTATCGAGCCGCTTCGCGCCATGAGAATGTTGCACTATAATGCTTGGTTGAGCCGCCGTTGGGAAGATCCTGCCTTTCCGATGAACTTTCCTTGGTACGCCGAGGAAAAGTACTGGGAGCAGCAAATTTTGGCCTTTAAAGAGCAGTTGGCCCTATTAGATGAGCCGCCACTTAGTTTAATCCCTCAATATTAACCAGGGGGAAGTGAGTATCTTGTAACAGAAAAAAATGAACTAATGCGCTTGAGGTACACTCCAAAGCACATTATGTTATGTTCGAAATTGTTATTGTCGATGGTGCATTAGCACCCAAAAGGAAGCATCATGAAAAAAGCGTTACTGGTTGCATTGGCATTATTAATGGCCCCTATGGCGGCATTGGCTGCCGATTATAAAGAGGGTGTGCACTACACTGTGGTAAATAAGGGCCCTGCGACGGCTAAACCTGAAATTGCTGAGTTTTTCTCCTTTTATTGCCCTCATTGTTATAGCTTTGCCAAGGTACAGGTACCACAGATCAAGGCTAACCTGCCCGAAGGCGTAGTGTTTAAGCAAAATCACGTTGAGTTTATTGGTCGTGAAATGGGCACAGAAATGTCGCGCGCGTTTGCCATTGCGCATCAGTTAAAAGTGGAAGATAAGATTGAGCAAGCGCTATTTGCCGCTATTCATGACAAGAAGCAACGCTTTGTTAATCGTGACGATATTCGCCAAGTGTTTATTGCCAATGGCGTATCGGGTAAAGAGTTTGATGCAGCAGCCAATTCGTTTATGGTCAGCGCACAGATGGCGCAGATGAAGCGCGCTACCGAAAACGCTCAGCTGTCTGGTGTACCAGCGTTAGTGGTTAATGGTAAGTATCGTGTCGAAACAGGGGCGATTAAATCTTATGATGAGCTGCTAGACATTGCTTTTTACTTAACAACGCTTAAGTAAGTATTACTGTCAATGATAAAAAGGAGCCTCTGAGCTCCTTTTTTTGTGCCAATTCATCATGGGGTTATGGGTGTGATTAACGATTCAATCCCCATCATTGCTCGGGCTGTGCAGGCAAAAAAAAACCGCATTTTCGGCCATGCTGAAAATACGGTTATTGGGCTATCAAACCCTATTTACCCTGAGTAACCGGGCTAATCTATCAGTGTGTCAAATAGTTGGCAAGTGACATTTTAATGGCGAGTGCTGTTTATTGGTCTGATAGACAAGGCGATTATTCCCGTTTATGTGATGTGTTACGACAATAGCTAAAAAAAGGTGAGTTGAGAGGAAACTTACTGGGGATTAATGAGGTCAAATTTAACAATAATTACAATAACGCAGAGCCGTTTGCTTGGAGGTCTCATGAGGTTTTTCCCCGTTTACGCCCCTAAACTCATTGTAAAACATGCACGCATTTTTGTTTCAGGTGTTATCTGGGTCAAGGATTTGGGTCGACTGGAATTCGATAAAGGGCGGTTTTTACTGCCACGACAAAGTTTACCTCGAGTGAAGCAAGCTATTATCGAGTTGAATCAGTTAATAGAACGTCAGCATAACGAAGCGAAGATGGTTTAGATCTTCGCTGTTAGTGAGTGAATTTACTCGCTCACTTCGTCATTTAATAAACCCACAAGGCCAGTGACTTTTTCATTCCATGAATGAAGATCTTGGCTCAATTGTTGGTTTTTTTCGCTTAGGCTGCTGTTCTTTTGTTTCTCTTCTTCGAGCTCCATTTTTAGTAGCTCAATCGTTTCGAGTGCAGCTTGGATTTTTGTCTCCAGCTTGGACAGTAGTTCAAGGCTCATCGGGAGTCCTAATAGTTTCTGGATGGGTCTATGATTCTATCAGCGCCGCTATCACAGTGAATAGCTAATTTATACTAATTGTCTAAAAATCATTCGATAATTCGATTAAACATCGTTTATTTTTATGCTTGCTGGCATAGGTAACATTTTTGCCGTTATTTTAACGAGATAAGCTTAGCGATTGCGATGCCGTGGGGTTAGATCTGTTTAGGGCGTGGAAAGCGATATATTCGTCATTGTCACTCAATTTAAAGGGGGAATGACTTATTAACACAAGGCCGTTATCCATAGATAACGGCCTTGTGTGGTGAACGAGTCTAGATTAGAAGCGGTAATCAACAGACAGGTAGACTTGCTGGCTATCGTCAAGTGAGAACGAGGCTGAACCAGCATCTGTGCTGATCCCTGCATCATAGTCTTGCTTAAGGTAGCGGTAACCAATCTCTGAGCTTAAATTATCGTTAATTTTATACATCAATCCCGTTTGACCACCCCAGACAAAACGGTCTTTTGACGAGAGGTATGAGGTGTCGGGACTGACGTGATTAACCCCTGCCGTAGCACCAACAAACCAGTTGAGCTTATTGCTGGCATCAAGACCAAGCAAGTAGTCATATGAAAGCAGTAAACTTTGCTGCTTGGCTAGATCGTCTGAATTATAGGAGTAAGTGGTATAGATACGATTATTATCATTTAAGTACGCACCTGCTCTGACTTCGTATACGGCGTCATTCTCACGCTCTTTAATAGAAAAATAATCATTATTAAATTCGGGATCGACTCCCTGCCCAGCCCCCTTATAGGTATTTTGCTGGGCGCCTACACCGCCACCGATGAACCAATCAGCGGCCATGGCTGGGGCTGATAATACACTTGCAACGGTTACTGCTAGGGCTAATTGTTTGCTGCTCATAATATGCTCCTTGATGAAATAAAGTGTTACTGTCTTTCGTTGAGGCCATAGTATTTCAAGCGAGCTGAACGATAACTGAATAATATCTAGATGAATAATTAAGCCTTTTTTATCAACAAAGCCACAGATAATCTGCTCGAGCAAACAATCCATCGCTATGGTTGGCAAACCGTTAAGTTGAAGAGAGGGGATCAGACCATGAAGTTGGTGTTTATACATGGGTGGGGAGTGACTAGCACCACCACTTACGGCGAATTGCCACAAGCCTTGGTTAAGTTGGCGCCTGCGTCATTAGCATTGCAAGTACAGCATATCTATTTGGGGCGTTACATTAGCTTTAATGATGCGGTGACCTTAGATGATATTGCTATTGCATTTGAAGCGGCGCGCTTGCGTGAACTCGGTGATAGCGAGTTTTCGGTCATCACCCATTCAACGGGCGGCCCCCTTATCCGCCAATGGTTGGCGCGATATTATGGCTCGGCTACCGATGGGGTAAGCCACTTAGGTCAAGGGGGGGCTGGTGGATCTGCTGAGCAATTAAGGGCCAGCTTATCGCGCTCACCATTAACACATTTAGTGATGTTGGCCCCAGCGAACCATGGTTCAGCGCTAGCACAATTGGGTAAGTCGCGTGTGAGTCGTCTCAAAGCCTGGTTTGATGGGGTTGAGCCGGGCCAGCAGGTATTAGATTGGTTAGAGCTTGGCAGCGATGGTCAGTATCGACTCAACCTGCAGTGGCTCAATTGGGATCTTTTATCAGCACAGATTTATCCGTTTGTACTCACTGGCGAAAGTATCGACTCGGCCCTATATGACTATGTGAATAGCTATACAGGCGAAGTTGGCTCTGATGGGGTGGTGCGGGTATGCGCTGCGAACATGAATTTTGTCTATGGTGTATTACAGCAAGGTGAGGCTCAATGTCGCAGTTATAATGGCCAATTCGAGCAGCGGTTTACGCTGCAACAATTAAAGCAGCCACAGCAAGAGTGCGCATTTGAAGTGTTGCCGCGGGCTAGCCACAGTCATAAGAAAATGGGGATCCTGAACTCTGTCACTCGGCGTAATGCCGATAAAAAGCCGGTGGTGCAAAGGATATTAGCGTGTTTGTCGGTAACGAACAGCCATGACTATCGACAATTATCCGCGCAAATGTCACATGCGTCAGCCAGTCAACGTACGGGCTCACCCTGTTGTATGTTGGTGCTGCGTATTAGTGATCATTTGGGCTATCGGGTCACCGACTTTGATCTCTATCTGTTAGCGGGTGATGACTATCATCCGGGTAAATTACCGCGAGGCTTAGTGATTGATAAGCAGCGTAATAGTGTCAATGGCAATGTGATCACCTTGTATCTAGATGCCCGAAAGCTAGCCAAAATCAGTGCAGGTAAATTGGGGATTAAGTTGGTCGCTCGGCCAGAAAGTGGTTTTACTTATTATAAAAGTGCCGAATTTCATTGTATGCCAGCACAGTTAGCGCAATTGATTACTGCGGACAAAACCTTGATGTTGGACTTGATTATTCAGCGCCATATTGCTGCAAATACTGTTCAATTGACCCATGTCGGTGAAGAGCCCGATTTTAAGCAGACTAAAGCAAAGGACTACTAACGCTGACTTTTCAGACACGAGTTTAGGGTTAGTTAACACATAAAATTTTTACTTTGGCGTCCATAAATTTGTACTAAAGCATATGCCTACGGGCTTACTGAACGCTGTCGTTTGGCTTGACTTTATTGCGATGCATCCATAGTCTGCTTATTCAGTAATCAAGGTGGTATGCAATGCACATAAACTATAATTTAAAACCTGCATGTGAACGTCGTACTGAGCAGTTTGAGCCCGAAACCAATGTGGGTTTTGGTAACCTAAGAACTGATCATATGTTTTTGATGGATTATCGCGACGGTGAGTGGCGAGATCCGAGAATTGTCCCTTATGGCCCGTTTGAGGTCGCGCCTGGTGCTATTGCACTGCATTACGGCCAATCCGTGTTTGAAGGCGCCAAAGCCTTTATGCACCAAGATGGTGAGATCTATACTTTTCGTTTAGATAAAAATGCCGAGCGTCTTAATACCAGTGCCGATATTCTCTGTATTCCAGCGTTGCCCGAAGCGATGCAGCTGGCGGGTATTAATGCCTTAATTGACGTCGATCGTTTATGGTTCCCGATGCAAGAGGGGGCTTGTTTGTATATTCGGCCGTTCATCTTCGCCACTGAAGATAGGCTGTCGGTGAGTCCGAGTCAGCAATACACCTTTTGTGTGATGCTGAGCCCGAGTGGTGCTTATTATGCTGATGGCTTCGATAAGGCAATTCGTCTGCTTATAAGTAAGCGTTTTCATCGTGCGGTGTCTGGTGGTACTGGCGCATCTAAAGCGGCGGGTAACTATGCAGCGTCGTTGAAAGCAGGTAAGGCTGCTGCCGAGTATGGTGCTGCGCAGGTGCTTTATCTTGATGCTAATAACCAGCAGATTGAGGAAGTCGGGGCGATGAACCATTTCCATGTGCTCAAAGATGGCACCATTATTATCCCTAAATTTACCGATACCATTTTAAAGTCCATTACCTCGCAATCAATATTGGATTTAGGTGAGCAGTTAGGCTGCGAAGTGCGCCAAGAGACGGTGATGCTGGATAAGTTTATTCATGATATTGAGTCTGGTGAAATTATCGAAGCGGGTGGGTTTGGCACCGCAGCGGTGGTCTCTCCGGTAGGTTCTTATATTTTCGAAGATAACCGTGTGGTCACGGTAGGTAATGGTGAAGTGGGTGAGCATACTCGGCGTATTTACCAAGTGTTAACCGATATTCAAAAAGGGCTGCGCCCAGCGCCAAGCGGTTGGCTTGGACGAGTTGAGCGAGTTGAACCAGTTATATCGCATTAGTCATTACCGTGATATTCATAAAAAGCGCTTTTCTTAGCGCTTTTTTTATATGTTTTTTATCTAATGTTTAGGCCATTTGGCGGCTCTATTCGTCGAGTAATATGGTGACATTAGCACGCTCAGGCATCGTATTGGCGCAGTGCGTCATTGAGGATCACAATATTAGTTTATGAGGTTGACAACACAATCGAGTGGCATGTTAACCGTCAAGAGTGAATCAAAAATGCATGACTAACGGGAAACTAGGGCCACATTTAGTGGTTAATGAGCGCGCTATGACTGGGCGCGCTTATCGGTAGCGGGAGTTACTGCTGAGTTGGGCTAGATGTTAGCTTGTCAGTCACTAGTTGGTGTGAGTGATAACGCTGCAAAATTTGATGGATCTGCTCATCTTTTTGCAGCCAAACTCCATTGAGCCAGCGTTGAAATTGAGCGCGACAATCAGCATCATTAAAATAGCGAGCATCATCAACCTCTGGAACGGGCAAGGTTTCTATGCGGACCACAATCTGTTTGATTTTGCCTTGCATCACTTCTGAAAGGGTGTCGCCTTTAGAATCTGGATAGACCAAGGTTACATTTAATAGGTTGGTAAATTGCTCGCCCATGGCCGAAATCGTAAGGGCGATGCCACCCGCTTTAGGACGTAACAGGTAGCGATAAGGTGAGTGTTGGCGTGCGTGTTTTTCTTTAGTAAAACGACTGCCCTCGACATAGTTGATAATAGCAGTAGGGATAGTTTTAAATTTTTCGCAGGCGCGCCGCGTAGTGTGTAGATCTTTACCTTTTAACTTAGGGTTCTTCCTTAGTTGCTTAGCGCTAGTTCGGTTCATAAATGGCATATCCAAGGCCCAACAACCTAGCCCAAGAAACGGGACGTATAGTAGCTCTTTTTTGAGAAAAAACTTTAACATCGGGATGTTGTTGCGCAATACGTAGGTGAGAGCAGCAATGTCGAAGCCACTAAGATGATTACTAATCAGTAGATACCAACCATCTTTACGTAGCCCTTCTAGCCCCTCAATATCCCACTCTATCTTGGCGATGAGATATAAAATACCGCCGTTACAGCACGCCCAGCCCCACATAAAGCGGTTCATTATGTGGGTCAGCATATTTCTAAAGGCGGTTATCGGTACCAGAAGCTTGATTAGACCGCCTATAAAAATGAGGCTACTCCACCAGACAGTGTTGATGATCAACAACATCATGCTGAGGGCGAATAATACTGGGCCGGGCAAAAAATTTAACATCTTTTAGAAGTCCCTTTTTATTACATGTTATTGCTTAGCTAGCTTGTCTAATACGCTATCTTTCTCTTTCCAAATACGGTTTAACTCATCCTGGAAACCGATTTTAAACGCTCTATCGTTTAGGTAGTCCCCACGCATTTCACTAGCGATATCAGATACCTTTATATGGACTCTTATCTGCTTGACTTTACCCGAGATGTAATCCCAATAACTGGGGGTATTGCCAGGATAATAGATAGCCACATCGACCAGCTTGTGGATATGTCCGCCCATCGCTGACAGAGCAAATGCCATTCCGCCAGCCTTGGGTTTAAGCAAATGTTTAAACTCAGAATTTTGTTTTTGATGTTTGGCCGCAGTAAAGCGGGTACCTTCGACAAAATTCATTACACTCACAGGTTTATATTTAAATTTTTCACAGGCTTTACGGGTGATCTCTATGTCTTTGCCCTTAAGCTTAGGGTTTTTACGCAGTTGCGCGCTGGTATAGCGGCGCATAAAAGGAAAGTCGAGTGCCCACCAAGCCAAGCCCAGAACGGGCACATAAATTAGCTGTTGTTTGAGGAAAAACTTTAAAAATGGGATCTTATGATTAAATATGCGTTGTAGTACCGGAATATCGACCCAAGATTGATGATTCGCGATCACCATATACCACTCTTTTGGCGACAGCTCGGCATCGCCTTCAATTAGAATCTCGACCGGATGAAAGATACGCTCAATGAAGGTATTAACACTGATCCATGCTGTCGCGCAATGATCGAGTATATAACTACACCCAGTGCGTAATGGCCCGATTGGGATTATTTTTATTATACTTACCAATAAGATAGGTATTACCCAGAAGATGGTGTTAATCACATAACAGCTAAATGCTAGGCTGCCTCTGATTAGCGATATAACAGAGCCCATTAAATTCCCCATAAAAAATTTGGAGACCTATGTTACTCGGCCTAAGGCTTTAGCTCAATGCTCTTAATATCAGAGGGTATTTTTCATTTTTTATACTGCTTGTTTTAACGCCGTATCAATTGCTCAAAAGTGCGATTCTTTACGTGGTGGGAGGGGGCTGTTGTAACATAAGCCATCGCAGCAGGCTAAGCATCATCGCTCAAGCCTTCCATAAAAACATCAAACTTGAAAACTAAGCGCAAAATGATTAATAGGTTAGAGGCGTTAATAACTATTTTTCAGGCTGTTAAGTAGCCTGTCCATGGCGCGATAACCTAAGGCTTGGGCGATATGACTGCGATCTACCGTTTGAGATTGTGCTAAGTCGGCAATAGTGCGAGCTACACGCTGCAGTCGGTGATAACTTCTTACTGAAAGCCCAAGTTTATTGACACTTTGCTCTAAAAATTCCAGATCCGTTTGCGAAAATCCTCCGGTTTGCGTCAGCTGTTTGCCACTCAGCTCAGCATTCAATACGCCAGCACGGCTCAGTTGGCGTTCTCGAGCGGCCTTCACTCTGCTCGCTATTGTCGCGCTGGTTTCGGCGGCGTGCTGTTGCTGCGTCAAGGTGCCTTCGGGCAGTCGTGGGACATCTATGGTCAGGTCAAACCTATCGATAAATGGGCCCGATAAGCGTGACAGATAGCGCTGTATTTGATCTTGTGTTGCCCGTGCGTTAGCGGTATCGCCGCAGGGACTGGGGTTCATGGCTGCGATAAGCTGAAAGCGACTGGCGAAGGTGAGTTTAGCCGCCGCCCGTGAGATGACGACCTCACCAGTTTCCATAGGCTCACGTAAACAGTCGAGCACTTTTCTTGGAAATTCAGCGACTTCATCTAAAAATAGGACGCCTCGGTGAGCCAAAGAGATCTCGCCTGGCTTGGGGTGGCTGCCCCCGCCGACGAGTGAGATAGGCGAACTAGTATGGTGGGGGCTGCGGAAAGGGCGCTGATAAAATTGGGCTTTGGGTACGGTCTGCCCCGCGACAGAATGGATCGCCGCCACCTCTAACGCTTCGTCATAACTCAAAGGCGGCAGCAGCTGAATGATCCGGCTGGCCAACATGGTTTTACCTGTGCCAGGAGGCCCCAAAAATAATAAGTTATGGTTACCTGCTGCGGCAATCTCTAAGGCGCGCTTGGCTTGATATTGACCGATCACATCGCTTAAGCAGGTTGATTGCGGCGGCGCATCGCTAGCAATCCACTCTAAACCTGTGGCAATACTCGGTAGGGATTGCTGTCCGTGAAGGTAGGCACTGACCCCTTGTAAGTGAGTGGCAAAAAAGCTGTTGTGGTATCCGACTAATTCGGCATCGCTGCGGTTGCCGAGGGGCAAGATTAAGTACTTGTGGTGCTTGCGGGCAAAAACGATCACAGGCAAGAGGCCCTGACATTGACGAATGTGCCCAGATAATGCGAGTTCACCGACAAATTCATGATCTTTTAACATGGCGACAGGGATCTGTTTCGATGCCGCCAAGATGCCGATGGCGATCGGCAGATCATAACGGCCTCCCTGTTTAGGGAGATCCGCTGGGGCGAGGTTGACGGTTATTCGTCGCTGCGGAAATTCAAATCCAGCATTGATTATCGCGCTGCGCACTCGTTCCTTAGCCTCTTTGACTGAGGTTTCCGGCAGACCGACCAAATTGAAGGCGGGCAAACCGTTACTGAGGTGGACTTCAACGATAACTTCGGGAGCTTCGACTCCTAAACTGGCTCTGGTGGTGACACAGGCAATCGCCATAAACAAATCCTTTTGTTTTTAGTCTTTTGTAGGTTGTAAGAAGTAGCGCTAAGTACGCAAGTGTAAGTGTAGCAGTTAAAAATAGGCCCGTTATTTAAGCAAAATATGTCGATTTATGTTGCCTATTGGCTATTTTCTGATATATAGACGCCAGATTGTGACATTATCTTGTCGAGCGGCATATTGGCATCGAGATTGGGTTTTCGATGGGCTTGAGCTGACATTATCTTGATCTTGTTGCATCCTGTTGGCACTAGAGCCGATACCTTTGGCAGCTCACATCTTGTTACGATTAGATGTACATATGACTTAAGTGCCAATGTACCGCGTAGAGGTGGCTGCTCGGTCGCTATTGACCACTGCCTTGAAGAATTAGGTGTAAAATGAGTTTTGTTGATAATGCATTGATTATTTTGTTGTTAATTGGCATCAGTTGCTTCTTCTCCATGTCTGAAATTGCTTTGGCTGCGGCGCGTAAAATCCGTTTGCGTCAAATGGTCGATGAAGGTGATTTACGGGCGGAAAGAGTGCTTAAACTACAGGCTCAACCAGGCAGTTTTTTTACTGTCGTACAGATAGGGCTTAATGCTGTGGCGATTATGGGCGGTATTGTCGGTGAGTCGGCATTTACCCCCTATGTTAAAGCGGCTTTAACTGGCTGGGTCACTGAACCTTGGCTGGGGCAGTTAAGCTTTATCTTGTCATTTGCCATAGTTACCAGCCTGTTTATTTTGATTGCCGATTTAATGCCAAAACGGATCGCGATGGCGATCCCCGAGCGTGTGGCTGTGGCCTTGGTTGGCCCTATGATGTTATGTATAGTGATACTGCGTCCATTAGTGTGGTTTTTTAATGGCTTAGCCACTTTTGTGTTTAGAATATTGCAAATTCAAACCGTGCGTAATGATCAGGTGACCTCGGATGATATTTACGCGGTTATGGCTGCGGGGACCGAGGCGGGCGTACTCGATAAGGGTGAGCAGCAGATGATGGAGAATGTGTTTGAAATGCAAACCGTTCCTGTCACTTCGGCGATGACGGCGCGTGAGAGTTTGGTCTATTTTTTGCTGCAGGACAGCGAAGAGGATATCAAGCGTAAAATCACTAACGATCCACATACCAAGTTTTTAGTGTGTGATGGCCAGCTTGATTGCATTAAAGGGGTGGTAGACGCTAAGGAGTTGTTGATCCAAGTGATTAATGGTCAAAGCATCACCCTTAAGGGCAGCCCATTGGTGCGTAATTGCTTAATTATCCCTGATAGTTTGAGCCTGTCTGAAACCATGGAATATTTTAAAAATACCCGCTCAGACTTTGCCGTGGTGATGAATGAATACGCCTTGGTTGTGGGGATTGTCACTACCAACGATCTGCAAAGCGCGGTGATGGGCGCGTGGTCGTTGCACGAGAGTGAAGAGCAGATCATTGCCCGTGATAAAGACTCATGGCTGGTGGATGGGGTAACGCCCATCACAGATGTGATGCGTGCCTTTAACATTGAGCAATTTCCACAGAGCCAAAATTACGAAACCATTGCCGGCTTTATGATGCATATGCTACGTAAAATCCCTAAGCGTACCGAGTTTGTTAATTACGCTGGTTACAAGTTTGAAGTGGTCGATATTGACGCCTATAAAGTTGACCAGTTGATGGTGACACGCATCGATACGCAGGATGAACCTTTGCTCCCCATCGACTAGTTGTGGGCATGTTGGTTAACACTTTGGCGTGGCTTACGACCTTCTCATGCGTTGTAACTCTTGCAGAAATGCCGCGATGACGGGCTCGTCTTCGCGGCTTTTTTTACTGCAACACCCCAACTCAAAAGGCGCAATTGCGACAGGTGATGCTAACTGCTGGATCCTATCTTTTACCGGGCTGTTATTGATCACCACCTCTGGAGTAATACTGACGCCACAGCCTAGCGCGACCATAGAGGCAATGGCTTCTTGGCCAGAGACTTGGGCATAGACATTGGCATTAAGCCCTAATTGCTTAAACCAGTTATCGATACGTTGCCGCCCCGGACCATGTTCGGGGATGATAAACGGTAGTCTATCCCAAGGGATATACGACTCACACAGTAACTCCTGCACCGCACATTTAAAGGTGGGTGCGATGATAACAAGAGGCACATCGTCGATTTTAATAAAGCTAAGTGATTCTGGCAGGGTGTCTGGTTTGGCGGCGATACCAATATCGGCACGGTTTTGTTTCACCATATCTACAGCGTTAGCCGCATCGCCAGTGATGAGGGCGATTTCCACCAATGGGTGCTCGCTTCTAAAACGGTCCAATAACCCGGGCAGATGGCTATATGCTGCCGTTACCGAGCAGTAAAGATTAAGTCGCCCACGTAACCTATCTTGCTTAGGATCGAGCCGATATTTCAGTTTGTTCCAATTATCTAAAGTTTGTTCGGCAAAGTGGCGATATTCCACCCCTGCACTTGTCAGGGTCACGTTACGGTTATCCCGTTCAAACAGTTTAGCGCCCGCCTCCTCTTCTAAGCGCTGCATAGCGCGGCTTAATGTTGAAGGACTCACATGCATCTGCTGGGCGGTCTTCGCAAAGTGCAGGCAGTTAGACAGGTGCAGATACAATTTGATGGTGCGAATATCCACGAAATCCCCTCGGTGCCTTGTAGTGTAACGTTAAGAATATTGTTGCATAAAATGCAATGTGATGTTTCGAATATATCATTTTAAGCAATAAGCGCCATAGGCTATAGTGATTTTAATCACAGCTTAGCCATCGTCGGTTGAGCCCGTTTTTAAGTCCTCACTCAAAGGTGGAATATCTGATGGCTAACTATTTTAATTCTCTGAATTTGCGTCAACAATTAGCACAGCTAGGTCAATGTCGTTTTATGGACCGCAGCGAATTTAGCCAAGGCTGTGATTACATTAAAGAGTGGAATATTGTGATCCTAGGTTGTGGCGCTCAAGGCCTTAACCAAGGTTTGAACATGCGTGATTCGGGCCTCAATATCTCATTTGCACTTCGCCCACAGGCGATTGCAGAAAAGCGCGCTTCGTATCAAAAGGCGACCGGTAACGGTTTCCGCGTTGGTACGTTCGAAGAGCTCATTCCTGATGCGGATTTAGTGCTTAACCTGACTCCCGATAAACAGCACACCGATGCCGTTAATAGTGTGATGCCATTGATGAAACAGGGCGCAGTGCTGTCTTATTCTCATGGCTTCAATATTGTCGAAGAGGGAATGCAAGTGCGCCCAGATATCACGGTGATCATGGTAGCGCCTAAGTGTCCGGGCACTGAGGTTCGTGAAGAGTATAAGCGTGGTTTTGGTGTACCAACCCTGATTGCCGTACACCCAGAAAACGATCCTAAGGGTGACGGTTTTGAAGTGGCTAAAGCGTATGCGAGCGCCACGGGCGGTGACCGCGCTGGCGTGCTGCACTCATCATTTATCGCCGAAGTGAAATCTGATCTGATGGGTGAGCAGACTATTTTATGTGGCATGCTGCAAACGGGTGCCATTTTAGGTTATGACAAGCTCGTTGCCGACGGTGTAGAGCCTGGTTATGCGGCGAAACTGATCCAACAAGGCTGGGAAACCACCACCGAAGCACTTAAGCACGGTGGTATCACTCACATGATGGATCGCCTATCTAACCCTGCAAAAATTAAAGCCTTTGAGATGGCAGAAGAGCTAAAAGGCATTCTGGCGCCGTTATTTGAAAAGCACATGGATGACATCATCAGTGGTGAGTTTTCGAAAACCATGATGGCAGACTGGGCTAATGACGACGCTAACTTGCTTAAGTGGCGCAGCGAGACTAATGAAACAGGCTTTGAAAATGCGCCACAGTGCGATGAAGCGATTGATGAGCAAGCATATTTTGACAAGGGTATCTTCCTTGTGGCCATGATTAAAGCGGGTGTAGAGCTGGCGTTCGATACCATGGTGTCAGCCGGTATTGTCGAAGAGTCGGCTTACTACGAGTCACTGCATGAAACGCCGCTGATTGCCAACACCATTGCACGTAAGCGCCTGTATGAGATGAACGTGGTTATTTCAGATACCGCCGAATATGGCTGTTATCTATTTAACCACGCTGCAGTGCCGTTATTGCGTGATTATGTCAACCAGATGTCACCAGAGTATTTAGGTGGTGGGCTTAAAGATGAGGGCAATGGTGTCGATAACCTGCGCTTAATCGAGGTTAACGAGGCGATTCGTCATACCGCCGTTGAATATATCGGTGCTGAACTTCGCGGTTATATGACCGAAATGAAGCGCATCGTTGAAGAAGCTTAATTAATTCAATATCAATTAGCCCAGCTTAAACCAGTGGGCTTAAAGCAATAAATACCAAGCTATGTTTGCTCTAGGATGACTGAACATAGCGGATAATTTTGTCCGATGAGTGGAAAGGTTATCGCGGTAGTCTTATCTGAAGTCGTCGTTCGACAGAGACGATTAACAGTTTTTACAGATAGCTGCAGGTTTTGGTTGTGTTATTCACAGGCTTTGTGGTATTGATTAAAAGGTCTACTGAATTTTAACATTGTAGATACCGAATTTAAGCAAACACACTGATTAGGAATTACCCATACATTATGTTTAACCAAGCTGCCCTGCTCATTATCGAGATTATTACCGTGGTGATTATTAAATCACAGCGGGGGCATCGTATGGCGCATCAAACCACCTAATTAGGTCAAGATTGCAACAAGAACCCCCGCTCCGAAAGGACCGGGGGTTTTTTGTTTTTAGCGGTTTAGGCCGTTTGCTTAACCCCGACAACACTTAAAATGCAGGATGTAGTACATGGAAATAGGGCCGCAGATCAGAGGCGCAGACGCCGTTATCAAAGTACTTGCCGCGCATGGTGTAACCACAGTATTTGGTTATCCAGGCGGCGCAATTATGCCCATCTATGACGCCCTGTATGGCGCGCCGGTTGAACATCTGCTCAGTCGTCATGAGCAAGGGGCCGCATTTGCTGCCGTAGGCTATGCCAGAGCGAGTGGTAAAACTGGGGTCTGTTTTGCCACATCGGGGCCGGGTGCGACCAACCTTGTGACTGCGCTGGCCGATGCCCTGCTTGATTCGGTTCCCTTGGTCGCTATTACCGGTCAAGTTTCCACTGCCGTGATTGGCACCGATGCCTTTCAGGAAATTGATGTATTGGGTATGTCGCTGTCATGTACCAAGCATAGCTTTATGGTGACCGATATCGATGAGCTTGTACCGACTCTGTATCGCGCCTTTGAGATTGCCGCATCTGGCCGTCCAGGCCCAGTGCTGGTTGATATTCCTAAAGATATTCAAATAGCCATGCTCGATTACAAAACGCCGCTATTGGGCTTAATGGCAGAGCCTCAGGCGGATGCAAGTCAGCTTGCAGCGGCCAGAGTACTGCTAGCAAAATCGAGCAAACCCATGCTGTATGTGGGTGGTGGTGTGGGCATGGCGGGTGCGGTTGAGCAGCTCCGAAATTTCATCGATGTGACTGGTATCCCCTCGGTCGCGACGCTCAAAGGGCTTGGCAGTATTACCCATGATAGTGAAGGTTACTTGGGTATGCTGGGGATGCATGGCGGCAAAGCGGCGAATATTGCCGTGCAGGAGTGCGATTTACTTATCGTGGTGGGCGCGCGTTTCGATGACCGCGTGACAGGGCGGTTAGCCACCTTTGCCGAACATGCCAAAGTATTGCATCTGGATATCGATGTCGCCGAGCTCGGTAAACTGCGTCGCCCAGATGTGGCCATTGCAGGGGATCTACGCCAAATATTGCCTGCAATTGCCCAGCCGATGGCTATCGCCCCTTGGTTGGCTGAAATTGCTGGTTTGAAGGCACAACATCAATGGAATTATGACAGGCCAGGCGAGCTGATTTTTGCACCTAAAATGCTCAATAGTCTGGCAAATAAATTACCCGAAGACAGTGTGATTGCCTGTGATGTGGGTCAGCACCAGATGTGGGTTGCGCAGCACATGTGGTTTCGACGCCCTGAAGATCATCTGTCTAGCGCTGGCCTTGGTACTATGGGGTTTGGTTTGCCGGCCGCGATTGGCGCAAAAGTCGCGCGTCCCGATGCCTGTGTGGTCGCGGTATCGGGCGATGGTTCCTTTATGATGAATGTGCAGGAGCTCACCACAGTTAAGCGTCGTCAAATTCCACTCAAAATTCTGCTTATCGACAATCAGAAGTTGGGCATGGTTAAACAGTGGCAACAGCTGTTTTTTGAAGAGCGCTTTAGTGAAACCGACCTGTCCGATAACCCTGATTTTGTCACTATGGCGTCGGCGTTTGATATTCCAGGGCGCACCATTACCCACAGCGTTGAGGTTGACGCTGCGCTTGATGAAATGCTTAACACTCAAGGGCCGTTTCTGCTGCATGTGAGAATCGATGAAGCCCATAACGTATGGCCACTGGTACCTCCTGGGGCGTGTAACCGCGACATGATGGATGAGATGGAGAAACAGACATGATCTATAACCTAGCCTTAACCTTAGTTCAGCAGCCCGAAGTGTTAGAGCGCGTATTACGTGTCGTGCGCCATCGCGGTTTTAAAGTCACTACCCTAGATATGCAGTTGGCTGCTAACGGCACCACACAGGTCGACATGGTGGTGGAGAGCGAGCGAGCCCTAGAGCTGCTCAGCCATCAGCTTAATAAACTGATTGATGTCACCGAGTGCAAAGTGTTATCGGCCGAACAGCTATCAACAAAACTCACGACAAGACTATCTACAAGACAAATACAACCCGCTAGCGCCCTAAACGCCTAAGCCCTATAGATGAGAAAATATTATGGCCGCAAAAACTGCAGAATTGATTTGGTTTAATGGTGAGATCATGCCGTGGGGCGATGCTAAGGTGCATGTTATGTCGCATGCGCTGCATTATGGTACCTCAGTCTTTGAGGGGATTCGTGTTTACGCGACTCATCTTGGTCCAGCGGGTTTTCGTCTAACTGAGCATGTGCAGCGACTGTATGATTCGGCAAAAATATACCGTATGCCAATTCCTTATCGCTTTGAGCAAACGATGCAAGCCTGCCGAGATATTGTGCTCGCCAACAAGTTAGATGGTGCCTATATCCGCCCATTGGCGTTTTATGGTGATGTGGGGATGGGGATCACTCCGCCTAAAGATGCCAAATGTGAATTAATGGTGGCTGCGTTTCCTTGGGGTGCCTACTTAGGCGAAGACAGCATGGAGCGCGGCGTCGATGTGGCGGTAACTTCTTGGAATCGTCTTGCGCCAAATACCATTCCGACTGGAGCGAAAGCCGGTGGTAACTATCTGTCATCTTTGCAAATTTCCACAGAAGCAAAACGTAATGGCTTTGACGAAGGTATCGCTCTCGATGTCAATGGCCTCGTCAGCGAAGCCGCGGGCGCTAATCTGTTCGTCATTAAAAAGCATAAGCTGTATACCCCGCCAGCCACGGCAGCGATCTTAATGGGCATCACCCGTGACACCATTATTACCTTGGCGCGAGATAAGGGTTATGAAGTGGTGGAAGAGCCGATGTCGCGCGAGTTTTTATATTTAGCCGATGAGATTTTTATGACAGGTACCGCCGCCGAAATTGTGCCGGTGCGAAGTGTGGACCGTATCGAGGTAGGCGTGGGTAAGCGCGGGCCTATTACTAAAGACATTCAAGCGAGCTTCTTTGGGCTATTTAATGGCGAAACAGAAGACAAGTGGGGTTGGCTAGAGCCACTCTAAGCGGTTGACGACAGAGTCGCTGTTTGTATAACAGAGTCATCAGTTGTTGCTATAAAAGATTAGGTTAGTTAAAAGCCCGACAATGCGATAGCGTTATCAGAGGGCAAACATTCAAAGCTAGGCGATGTGATATCGCCTATCGATAAAAAGGAAGCAATCTCATGGCAAAATTACGTTCAGCTACCAGTACCGAAGGTCGCAATATGGCCGGTGCTCGTGCACTTTGGCGAGCGACAGGGGTAAAAGATAACGATTTCGGTAAGCCGATTATTGCCATTGCCAACTCCTTTACTCAGTTTGTGCCGGGGCATGTCCACCTGAAAGATATGGGCTCGTTAGTGGCGGGCGCCATTGAAGACGCAGGCGGTATCGCCAAAGAGTTTAATACCATCGCGGTTGATGATGGTATTGCCATGGGCCACGGCGGCATGCTCTACAGTCTACCGTCACGTGAGCTGATCGCCGATAGCGTTGAGTATATGGTCAATGCCCACTGCGCCGATGCGTTAGTGTGTATCTCAAACTGCGACAAGATCACCCCTGGTATGTTAATGGCGGCGCTACGTCTTAATATTCCTGTGGTGTTCGTCTCGGGCGGGCCGATGGAAGCGGGCAAGACTAAGCTATCGGATAAGATCATTAAGCTGGATCTGGTTGATGCCATGGTGGCCGCGGCGGATGACCGTATCTCAGATGAAGACAGTGAAAAAATTGAGCGTAGCGCCTGCCCAACATGCGGCTCATGCTCGGGCATGTTTACCGCCAACTCGATGAACTGTTTGACCGAAGCGCTAGGTTTATCTTTGCCGGGTAATGGTTCGATGCTCGCGACCCATGCCGATCGCCGTGAACTCTTTTTAGAGGCGGGTCGCCGCGTAATGGCGCTGGCGACTCGCTACTATAAGCATGACGATGAATCAGCCTTGCCACGCAATATTGCCAACTTTAAAGCGTTCGAGAACGCCATGGCACTGGATATCGCCATGGGCGGCTCGTCCAATACCGTATTGCATCTGTTAGCAGCGGCTCAAGAGGGCGGCGTCGATTTTACCATGGCCGATATCGATAGAATGTCGCGTCAGGTGCCGCACCTTTGTAAAGTGGCGCCATCGACACCCAAGTATCATATGGAAGATGTCCATCGTGCTGGTGGCGTAATGGGCATTTTAGGTGAGCTAGACAGAGCCGGCTTGCTGCATACCGATGTGAGCCATGTTGCCGGTGAAAGCCTTAAAGCGGTATTGGCTAAATATGATATCGCCCAAAGTAGTGATGCAGCGGTGCACAAGTTTTTCTCAGCAGGGCCAGCCGGTATTCCAACCACCAAAGCCTTTAGCCAAGATTGCCGCTGGCCAAGTGTCGATGTCGACCGTAAAGCGGGCTGCATTCGTACCCGTGAATTTGCGTTTAGCCAAGAGGGTGGCCTAGCTGTCTTGTCGGGCAATATTGCGCTGGATGGATGTATCGTCAAAACCGCTGGCGTCGATGAAGCGAATCATACTTTTGTGGGCAGTGCTCGAGTTTATGAAAGCCAAGATGATGCCGTCGCCGGTATCTTAGGTGGTGAAGTGGTTGCGGGTGATGTGGTGGTCATTCGCTATGAAGGCCCTAAAGGTGGCCCTGGCATGCAAGAGATGCTTTACCCAACCAGTTATCTGAAATCTAAAGGCCTTGGTGCGGCTTGCGCGCTTATTACCGATGGCCGATTCTCTGGCGGCACATCGGGTTTATCTATCGGTCATGTCTCACCAGAAGCCGCAGCTGGTGGCACCATAGGTTTAGTTGAAACCGGGGATCGAATCGAAATCGATATCCCTGCTCGTACCATTAAGCTGGCGGTTAGCGAGATAGAACTGGCGAGTCGCCGCGCAGAGATGCAGTCGCGTGGCAAACAGGCTTGGAAACCCAAAGATCGACAGCGCGCAGTATCGCTTGCGCTTAAAGCCTACGCCATGCTTGCGACCAGTGCCGATAAAGGCGCAGTGCGAGATGTTAGCAAGCTGGAGGATTAATATGTTGGCATTAGCCTCACAATCTCAGTTAGATTTAGCGCACTATTATCTGCAGAAGATACTGTTATCTTCTGTCTATGATGTGGCAAAAATCACCCCGCTTTCTAGCCTGAATAAGCTCTCTGCACGTTTAGGCTGCCAAGTGTTTTTGAAGCGCGAAGATATGCAGCCTGTGCACTCGTTTAAGCTGCGCGGCGCCTATAATCGTATCGCTCAGCTTGATGCAAAAGAGTGTGAGCGCGGCGTAGTATGCGCCTCTGCCGGCAACCACGCCCAAGGGGTGGCGATGTCGGCGTCGGCGCGTGGAATAAGCGCGGTGATCGTGATGCCAGAAACCACTCCCGAAATTAAGGTCGATGCGGTGCGCCGTCTCGGTGGCACTGTGGTGCTGCATGGTCAGTCTTTCGATATGGCCAATGAGTATGCCCAGCAACTCGCTCAAGATGAGGGGCGCGTATATGTCGCCCCGTTCGATGATGAGGCGGTTATTGCAGGTCAAGGTACGATTGCGCAAGAGATGTTGCAGCAACAGCGCGATCTCGAGGTGATCTTTGTGCCTGTTGGCGGTGGCGGCCTGATCGCGGGTATCGCCGCTTATTACAAAGCGGTTATGCCGCAGGTGAAGATTATCGGGGTCGAGCCAGAAGACTCTGCCTGTCTAAAAGCGGCGCTTGCAGCCGATGAGCGTGTGGTGTTATCGCAAGTGGGGTTATTTGCCGATGGTGTGGCGGTAAAACAGATTGGCGCAGAGCCTTTTCGATTAGCACGTGAATATGTCGACCACGTGGTGACCGTGACCTCTGATGAGATCTGCGCTGCGGTTAAAGATATTTTTGAAGACACCCGCGCGATAGCCGAGCCGGCAGGTGCCTTATCACTGGCTGGACTGAAAAAATATATTGGTGACGAGGGTAAAGGCCAGAAGGTCGCTGCTATCTTAAGCGGTGCCAACGTAAACTTTCACAGCCTACGTTATGTGTCGGAGCGCTGTGAGCTGGGTGAGCAAAAAGAGGCTATTTTGGCGGTTAAAGTGCCAGAGCGTCCCGGTATCTTTTTACGCTTTTGTGAGCTATTAGACAAGCGTGCCATGACCGAGTTTAACTATCGTTTTTCCAGTCGTGATAAGGCGGTGGTGTTTGCGGGCATTCGTTTGTCACAGGGGCAGGTTGAGCTCGATGAGATAGTTGCCAGATTAGAGGGCGATGGTTTTGAAGTGCAAGATCTCTCCCATGACGAGACGGCAAAACTGCATGTACGTTATATGGTGGGGGGGCATCCGCCAGAGGAGCTTGAGGAGCGCCTGTTTAGCTTTGAGTTTCCAGAGCATCCCGGTGCCTTGTTTAAGTTTTTGACAACTTTGCAGAGTAAATGGAATATCAGTTTGTTTCATTATCGTAATCACGGCGCCGCGTATGGTCGGGTACTTGCGGGGTTTGAAGTGCCAGAAAGCGATGCTATCGCGTTTCAGCAGTTTTTAACCGATGTAGGTTTTGTCTATCAAGAGGAAACCGATAGCCCAGCCTATAAGCTGTTTTTAGATAATCGAGATTAGTCGATATGCTTGCGGTTAAATGAGACGATTTTAGGACGCTGCTGCGTCCTTTTATATGTTATCTTGCTATGGGTAACACATTGAATTCGTATACTAAGCGCGAATAATTAACGACACTAATAAGATGCCACTCATGGCACAGACATAACTGTGAATACGTAGGGATGTGGTAGGGCAGGCGTCAATCTCTTGCTTCCATATAAACCAACAGTTAGCCCGAACCCTAATGGATAAAGCGAAGGCTTTATAGAGGAAAGAAGATGTTAGCAGCACCGAAAGTAAACGCATTTAACCCTCCACGTCGAACGCTGATGGGTCCAGGCCCTTCGGACGTTTACCCTGAAGTATTGGCCGCTCAAGCTCGTCCGACAATTGGTCATCTTGACCCGCTGTTTGTGGGCATGATGGATGAGCTTAAAGCGTTGATCCAATATGCGTTTCAAACTGAAAATGCCATGACTCTGGCGGTATCGGCGCCTGGCAGTGCGGGTATGGAAACCTGTTTTGTTAATTTAGTTGAGCCCGGCGAAAAAGTGATAGTGTGCCGCAACGGGGTGTTTGGCGAGCGGATGCGTCAAAACGTTGAGCGCGTTGGTGCTACTGCGGTGGTCGTCGACAACGAGTGGGGCATGCCTGTGTCGGTTAGCGATGTTGAGGCCGCGCTGAAAGCTAACCCTGATGCGAAGTTTTTAGCCTTTGTCCACGCAGAAACCTCAACTGGCGCCTTGTCAGATGCCAAGCGTCTATGTGCGCTTGCCAAGCAGCATGATTGTCTCTCTATTGTCGATGCGGTGACCTCATTAGGTGGTGTAGAGCTTAAAGTGGATGAATGGGGCATAGATGCTATCTATTCGGGCAGCCAAAAATGTCTCTCCTGTGTGCCAGGATTATCGCCTGTGTCGTTTTCGCCTGCGGCGGTAGAGAAACTTAAAGCACGTAAAACACCCGTACAGAGCTGGTTTTTAGATCAAAGCTTAGTGATGGGCTATTGGAGCGGCGATCAAGCTGCTGGTGGCAAGCGCAGCTATCATCATACCGCTCCTGTGAATGCGCTGTATGGATTGCACGAATCACTTCGTTTACTTGCCGAAGAAGGGCTTGAAAACGCGTGGGCGCGACATCAAAACATGCATCAAGTGCTGCGCGAAGGATTAGAATCATTAGGGCTTAAATTTGTAGTCGATGAGCAATCTCGTTTGCCGCAACTCAATGCTGTCTATATTCCTGAAGGGGTCGATGATGCCTTAGTGCGTAAGCAATTATTGGAAAACTATAATCTAGAGATAGGCGCAGGCCTTGGCGCGTTAGCGGGTAAAGCATGGCGTATCGGTTTGATGGGCTTTAGTGCAAGGCGTGAAAATGTGGCCTTATGTTTACGAGCGCTTGAAGAGGTACTGCGTTAGTCACGGCTGATGGCTGGCACACTAAAAAAGGGGAAATTAAATTCCCCTTTTTTGTGGCTGATAATTAGCGTTATAGCAAACAGGATCACCATTGCTGTTAAGCGAATTTGATTGTGAAGACTTTAAAAGATCGGTCAATGGCTCATTTCAACTCTTAATTGAGCAGCATTAATCAAGCGGTGCCTTTGAGCTATTAATGGTTAACCAGAAACCAACTGCACTATAATAAGGGTGATTAATACCGGGCAAACAAATTTGACGTAAATAGGCCAAATTTTCCAAAAAAGACCATCGGCATTGGCGCCTTCTTGGGCTCGGATTGTTGTCATGAGACTGTGTCGGTTCCATACCCAGCCAAGGTAGATTGCGATACCCAAAGCAATCAGGGGCTGGGCGCGCTCGGTAGTGATGGTGATGATCAAGCCAAACAACCATTCAAAGTTAAATACCATGATAGTCGACAGAAGCATGATAACGCCCGCTACCAAATAAGTTGCGCGGTGGCGCTCTATGTTGGTTTTCTCAACAATATAGCTGGTCGGTACTTCGACTATCGAGATGGCAGACGTTAAGCCTGCAATGGTCATCAGTATAAAAAAGATGATGGCAATCAGCGGCCCTAGCACACCACCTAAGGTGTCAAACAGCGCGGGCAATACCGTAAAGACCAGAGTATCGGCATTTAACAGGCTACCGTCGGCGCTGAAGATCTGCACGCCATTATGCTGCGCCACATACATAGCCGGGATGATCATTAACGCTGCAAGAAAGGCCACACAGGTGTCGGTTAAGGTGACATAAGCGGAGAGCGTAGCAATGTTTTCCTGCTTATTGAGGTAGGCGCCGTAAACCATCATAGCGCCAGTGCCTATGGTCAAAGAAAAGAAGGTCTGCCCCAGCGCACCGACTAAGACCTCGGTTTCCAAAATCCGGCTAAAATCAGGCACCAGTAGTGCAGTTAACCCGTCAGCAGCACCAGGCAGAGTAAGAATATAACCAACGCCCATCACCAATATTACCAACAGCATTGGCATTAGCCGTTTAGACCAACGCTCGATACCTTGTTGCACGCCTTGGCGGATAACCATTACAACCATCAAGGTAAAGACGATGGTAAAAAGCAAGTTTCGCTCAACGGAGAAGGCCATTAGCCAGGTTGACGTTTGCTTAAAACCGGTAACTTCGGCTATGGGCGCAACAGCAAAGCTGACAAACCAGCCAGATAAGATCATATAAAAAGTGCAGATCAAGGTGGCGGTGATGATAGAGGCAAAACCGATAATTTTACCGATATAACGACTGTAAGAGGATTGACCAACATTAGCCATGGCGTCGGCAGGGTTGGTTTGGCCATGGCGGCCAATCATCAGCTCAGCAACTAACATGGGATAGCCAAGGATAAGGATGAGAACCAGATAAACCAGCAGAAATGCACCGCCGCCATGAGTGGCCGCTTGGGTTGGAAAGCCCCAGATGTTACCAACACCGACAGCGCTGCCCGCTGCGGCCATAATGAAGCCAACTCTTGAACTAAAATGGCTTGAATCGTTTGAACTCATTGGGTTGTGCGCTCCTTTAGCAAAGAGGCCGCATCATAGCGTTTACAATGAGTAGGTCAACAGGTAAATATTGCTTTAAAGTGCCTTCGCTTTAACGAGTATTTCTTTAAAAATGCTTAGTGTTGGGCTTTTATTGCCAGATAGTTTATTTTTGCGTGATTATATTGTGTTGATTGCTCGGCATGGTTGAGTGACGCAATTAGATTGCGTGAGTAAATAATCGTTAATGCGTGCAGATTATCTCAATGTTTGGCTGAGGTTGGCTTATGGAGAGGTCAGTCGTATGACTTAGGCAATGGTATCGCGGTGTGGTTTTTTGCTTGTTTGAGCACAAAGCTTGAGCGAATACCGGCGATATCTTGGTTGGTAGTGAGCTTCTCTAGCAGGAAGTGTTTAAAGGCCTCCATATCAGCGACTAACACCTTGAGCTGATAGTCGGCGTCACTGCCTGTGAGCAGGCAACATTCGAGTACTTCGTCGTAGTGGTTCATTGCTTGTTCAAACGCATTGAGAACCCTTTGGTTGTGTTTTTCCAGTCTGACCTGCACATAGGCAGTGAGATGCAGATTAAAGAACTCTGGACTCACCAAGGTGGCGTAGCCAGTAATGATGCCACTATCTTCAAGGGCCTTAACTCGGCGCGAGCAGGGCGAGGGAGACAGGCCAACTAACGCAGCCAACTCTTGATTCGATAAGCGCCCATGTTGTTGAAGTAGCGATAGGATTTTAATATCAATTTTATCGAGTTGCATTGTTGTCATCGGGTGCTCGTAAATGAAGGTGTCGCTATCGGGCGTCGTGATTCGATACAGTCGCCCTAGTGGGTAATACTTTTTGCTGGAACTGAAGGATAATTGCGATACACAGCAAGGCCATTAATCCGCCGATGACCGTAGCCGCCAGTACATCTTGCGACCAATGCATTCCCAGTAACATGCGGCTCAATCCCATGCTTAAGCTCCATAAGCCTAAGAATAATGGCAACAGGTATTGACCGCTGAGTAAGAGAAAATAACTTAACACCATCGACAAGGTGACGGCAAATAAGGTGTGGCCCGAGGGGAAAGAGAAGCCGACTTCGTGTTGCCAGTGAGCGGCAATTTTATTCGACAACTTGATCTCGGGTGCTGTGGTCATTGATGGGACATTTGTAAGCTGGTTAAGGGCTTGGCTTACCATAGGACGGCGCTGGGCGGCCGGAAGTTGATAAAACTCCTCTAATTGCAGCAGGCTTTGCTGCGCCATCAAAGCCGCGTTGGGTCTAGGCTCGCCAAAAAAGGGTTTCAAAAAATGGTTGAGCCCCAAGGTGGTGAGCATGCTCAGACCTACGGCGAGCACCAGCGCGATAAATTGTCGGCGAGGCACCATGGTGAAGCAAACGCCGAGTAACACTATGGCGGTTAAGGCCCCATATGGCGCAGTGCCTGAGGTGGTGACCCAATAGAGCAACTCGGCCAAAGGGGAGTCAAGCGCGATTAACGGAAACAGCGACGTACCACTCAGCAACAGCCCTGCTGGCACTAGGAGTAGGAGTAACCATCCAAGAGTCAGCGCCGATAGCAAGCGCCTTGAGAGTGTCACAATGTTACCTTGCACACCAGTTACCTCGCACAAAACCGTTAAATCAAAGGTTACAGCGACCTTGCAGGTTGCCCTTACTGCTCAAGCTTGATTCGTTGAATCAACATCAATATTGATATCACATCGCGCCGACATCGCCTTGGCTCTGCTTATTCACCTGCGGCTTGGTTGAGCTTGGCTTCTAAGGCATCGACTTGGGCTTGTAGGGCTTCGAGTTTTTCACGGGTTTTAAGCAGAACGTGTTGTTGTACGTCAAACTCTTCGCGTGACACCACATCGAGTTTCATCAGCTGATTTTGTAAAATTTGCTTACTTTTATCTTCGAATTCGCCAGCAAATTGTTTTAGGCCACTAGGAAGGTTATCGCTAAGCTGCTTAGCCATCTCTTCAATTTTCTTTGGGTTAATCATGGTTTTTCGCCTCTGGGCAATCAAGTCAATATGCTGAGAATTGTACCTGAGCTACTGCGGATAACAAATTAAAAAGCCGCTGGTTATTTTATCTCAATAGATGGGCGCAGATTCTGGTATGATCTGCCTCTAATTTAGACCCTTTTATCTGCTTGGTAGTTGTAAATTCATGAAGCTCAATCCCGGTCAAAATGATGCTGTTCATTATGTTTCAGGCCCTTGCCTCGTCTTAGCTGGCGCAGGTAGTGGTAAGACACGCGTGATCATTAATAAAATTGCTTATCTGGTACAAAAGTGCGGATATCAAGCCAAAACGATTGCCGCGGTGACCTTTACCAACAAAGCGGCTCGCGAGATGAAAGAGCGTGTCGCTCAATCTATGGGGCGTAAAGAAGCGCGCGGTTTATGGATTTCAACCTTCCACACCTTAGGGCTGGAGATCATTAAACGTGAGTATAAAGTATTGGGATTAAAGCCCGGCTTTTCACTGTTTGATGATCAAGACTCCCTCGCGCTACTTAAAGAGTTAACTGAAAACGAACTCGATGGGGATAAAGATCTGCTGCGCCTGTTAATGACTGCTATTTCAAACTGGAAGGGCGATTTGGTGATCCCCGCTCAGGCGCGCAAACTCGCCAAAGATGAGCAGTCGCAGTTATTTGCCTTGTTATATCAGCGCTATGCTCAGCATATGAAGGCCTATAACGCATTAGATTTTGATGACCTCATTTTATTGCCTACGTTGCTGCTAAGGCATAATCAAGAGGTGAGAGAGCGTTGGCAAAAGCGGATTCAATATTTATTGGTCGATGAGTACCAAGATACTAACACCAGCCAATATGAGCTGGTTAAATTGCTGGTGGGTGAGCGTGCCCGCTTTACTGTGGTGGGTGATGACGATCAGTCTATTTACTCATGGCGTGGCGCTAAACCACAAAACCTAGTGTTATTGGGTAAAGATTTCCCCTCATTAAGGCTGATTAAACTCGAGCAAAACTATCGCTCCAGCCAGCGTATTTTGCGCGCCGCCAATATATTGATTGCCAATAATCCCCACGTATATGACAAGTCACTGTTCAGTGAGCTGGCCTATGGCGAGCCGCTGCGGGTATTGATGGCAGCCAATGAAGAGCAAGAAGCTGAGCGGGTGATTGCCGAGATGATCAGGCATAAATTTGTTGGTAGAACCCAGTTTGGTGATTACGCTATCTTGTATCGTGGTAACCATCAATCACGCTTGTTAGAGCGTGCCTTAATGACCAATCGCATTCCCTATAAGCTCAGTGGCGGCACCTCATTTTTTGGCCGCGCCGAGATTAAAGATATCATGGCGTATTTGCGCTTAGTGGTAAATCCTGACGACGATAATGCCTTTTTACGGGTAGTTAATCTGCCTAAACGTGGTATTGGCCCTGCGACACTGGAACGTTTAGGCAATTATGCCAACGAAAAACAAATTTCGATGTTTGAGGCGATTTTTCAAGGCGAGCTTAATCATCATTTACCACCTGCGGCAATGGCGTCGTTATATAAGTTTGGCAAATTTATCGTCGATATGGGTGAAGAGGCCAATCGTGGTGAACCCGTAGAAGCGGTTAAGCGCCTTATTCGTAATATCAATTACGAAGATTATCTATACGAAACCAGCACCAGCGCCAAGGCTGCTGAGATGCGCATGAAAAACATCTCGGAGCTGTATCGCTGGGTGACCGAAATGCTGCAAGGTGACGATCTTGATGAGGGCATGACCTTACCTGAGGTGGTGACGCGTTTAACATTGCGCGACATGATGGAGCGTAACAGCGAAGATGAAGCGGGCGATCAAGTACAGCTAATGACCTTGCATGCCTCCAAAGGGCTGGAGTTTCCTTACGTGTTTATGGTCGGGGTTGAGGAGCGCATCTTGCCGCACCAAAGCAGTATCGACGAAGACAACGTCGAGGAGGAAAGGCGTCTGGCTTACGTGGGCATTACCCGTGCACAAAAGGACTTGTGGTTTATGATCTGCCGTGAGCGGCGTCAGTTTGGCGAGGTAATGCGTTGTGAACCTAGCCGCTTCTTGCTTGAGTTGCCTCAAGACGATCTGATTTGGGAAAACCGCAAGCCTGCACAAACCGAGCAGCAGCGGGTGCAATCAGGTAAAGCCAATATTGCCAACATACGTGATATGTTTAAGAAGTAGTGTTGCGCTGACCTTATGGCGTTGAGTCATTAGGCATACAAACTATCAGATTCCCGCTTGGTTTGGGGTAAGGTTTTTGAATCAATCGACTTACCGAGTGCCAGTCCCTGCCCCTGATGGAAACCGAGGTTTAGCAGCTGTTGGTGCTGAACCTCGGTTTTGACCCCCTGCACAAATATTTTTAAATCTAATGCGTTAGCAGCGAGTTGGTGGGCGGTAAGCAGCTTTTGATGCTGAGGGTGACTTAAGTGGCTAATATAACTGGGGTCAAGCTTAAGGCCGCTTAATGGTAAAAAGCTAAGGCTACTCAAGGCGCTGTGGGCGCTACCATAGGCATGCAGCCCGAGATTGATGCCGAGTTTATGTAACATTTCAAACGCATTGATATGGCTTTCAGTATCTTGCACAAACGCTTTTTCATTAAAAAACATCCAGATCATTTCAGGTTTGCTGCAGCTCTGTTTAAGGCGATTTTTAAGTTTGCGCACCGCATGTTTATGTTTTAAGTGGCGACTAGAAACATGTAAATGCAGTTGTATCGGGCCACTTAGGGTCACTAGCTGAGGGTAATCGAGATTAAGTTGCTCAAATAAGTAAAGGTCGAGCTCTTTGGTGAGATTACAATGCTCTGCGATATTACTGAGTTGTGCCTGTTTAAGCTTACCCAATTGCTCATGTTGCCAATAGAGTCTTGGCTCATAGGCCAATATTTCTTGACTGTCTAGAGTCATAATGGGGAAGTATTGTAGAGCTAAACTTTTGTTGACTAAGGCTTCTCGCAATTCTAATTCTAAAGTGATGTCGTGTGCCTGTTTTCCTCTTGTGCGGTTGTCGCTGACAACATAACAGCCTTTACCATTCGATTTTGCCTGATACATAGCTGTATCGGCATCTTTGAGCAAAGATTCGCTGGTGTCGTTGTTGTTTTGACCACTAAATGCAATACCAATGCTGGCCCCGGAGGTAAAGCTCTGCTGGGCTAGCTGGTAAGGAATCGATAGTTTACCGAGAATCCGTTCGGCTACTTCAATTGCGTCATTGCTGTCGTGAATGCTATCGAGCAGGATGACAAATTCATCACCACCAATGCGTGCCAGTGTGTCGTTATCACGGATACACAGGTTAAGTCGTCGAGCCGTTTCAATCAAAAAACGATCGCCTTGTAAATGTCCTAAGGTGTCATTGATCAGCTTAAAACGATCTAAGTCGATAAACAGTAAAGCAAAACGGTCTAAGCCATGGCGTCTGACATGTTTAACCGCTTGACCTAAGCGCTCCATAAACCGTGCCCGATTAGGTAAGCCGGTCAGAATATCATGGCAGGCATCATGTACTAACTGTTGCTCAACTTTGCGCCGCTGACTGATCTCTTTTTCTAAGTCTTGGTTAAGCATGGCTAATGCGCGAGTACGCTGGGCGACTTTTTCTTCTAACTGTTCATAACTTTGCTTTAATGATTCGGCCGATAATTTACGTTCAATAGCGGTGGCAATATGCTGCGACACAAAAGTTAATAGGCCGAGATCTTTTTCTTGATAGGTGTGAGAAGCGCTAAAGCTGTAAATGGTCAAGGCACCTTTGACCACTCCTTGGATAAACAGTGGTACGCCGATCCACTGATTAATGGTATCTGTATGATTGAGTTGGGGCGCGATAGCATACAGTTGCTTAGCGTCGATCAGTGCTTTGATATCAGACTTTTCGAGTAATATGGGTTTCTTGTGTTTCAGTATAAATTCAACTAAACCGTCGGCGAGCGGACGTATAGAGGGTATATCAGTGTTTAATTGAGACACATAGAAGGGAAAGTTTAAATAGCGGCCACTGTCGTCGAGCAAGCCGATGTAGCAGTTATTAGCGGGTAACAGATGGCTTATCACCCGATGTAATTCAGTGTAGAACACAGTGTCATCGATATTTGAGTTAGACAGTTCGGCAATTTCAAATAGTGATTTTTGCAGATGCTCTGCTCGGCGTCTTTCATTCACCTCTTGCTTGAGCTTGTCGTAAGCCAGACTCAGTTCTTTGGTTCGATGCTCGATAGCGGTTTCAAGGTTGTGCTGATACTGCACCCGTTCAATTACACCTGAGACATGTTGACTAATAAAGGTGATCAGTTCGAGTTCAATATCGCCATAACTGATCTCTGGATTATAACTTTGAACGGCCAGTACACCTATGGTCTGTCCACCGCTGAAGATAGGAACCCCAAGCCATTGATGGCAAGTAGAACCGCGACTGACAATTTCTTTGGCTGCGATTAGCTGATTAAACTTGTCATTGTCGCATAGTAACGCTTGTTGTTGACGAAACACATAGCCGGTCAATCCGCTGTATAGCGCATTGGAAATTTTTTCCGATGGAAAAAGCTGGCTGGGGTGGGGATCTTTTTCATCGATGAAAAAGGGAACATTCAACTCATTGGTATTACTGTTAAGTAGGGCAATGAAAAAATTATCAGCAGGTAAAAGTTTGTTGAGGTTTCGTTGAACGCCTGAATAAAAATCATCGGCACGTTTTGCACTTGCAGCAATATTGGAAATATCGAGTAAAGCATTCTGAATCACCTCAGAGCGCTTATATTTTCGCGCCAGACTTTTTAAGCGGGTAATCCTTTTGCTTAATTTGTCTATATCACGATCTGCAAGTTGGTCTGTTTCTTCCCTAAACATGACACCGCCAATTTCTTATAATTATCATATCTGTGACTGTATTAGATGAGGGTTATAAATAGCATAAAAAAGAAACAGTACCAAGTCATTATTTTGACTACTGCAGTGAATTTTGACCTAAATGGGCTGTCAGAGGCGTAAATCTGTTAAAAGTTGAGCAAACGCATAAAAAAATCGATGTTTGCTATAGACGAACAGGTAATTAATCCATATTATATGCGGCGCTAACAAGGCAGGCACCCATAGCTCAGCTGGATAGAGCGCACCCCTCCGGAGGGTGAGGCCGAGGGTTCGAATCCTTCTGGGTGCACCAGTTGGATTTGAGGTTAAAGTTAGCAAGTAAGCAGTAATATCAGTGGTGATTGTAGCTCAGTTGGTAGAGCCCCGGATTGTGATTCCGGTTGTCGTGGGTTCAAGTCCCATCAGTCACCCCATTACTTCTTATCCAACATTGAGGGTGACCTCATTAAACATCTACTACTGTTTAAGTAGAGACTCGGTGATTAGCGCAGCCCGGTAGCGCATCTGGTTTGGGACCAGAGGGTCAGAGGTTCGAATCCTCTATCACCGACCACATTATAAAATAGCGAGCCTGTCTCGATATTTGCAATAAATTAAAGATTTTCGGTGATTAGCGCAGCCCGGTAGCGCATCTGGTTTGGGACCAGAGGGTCAGAGGTTCGAATCCTCTATCACCGACCACTTTCGAAAGCCTTCTGAATAGTCAGAAGGCTTTTTTCGTTTTGGCTATGTTGCCCTGTATGCCCTGTTGATCTTTCAAGGTTGTTTTTGCCGCGAATTGTTGGGTATTTATACAAGGCAGAAGCTTTGTGGTGTAGTTATTAACATAAAAAGCTGAGAACGCAGTAGAAATACCCAACAAACGCTGCCCGAAGAGTTCGGCTAAAAACGCTTTACTCTTTGTTAAGTGAATTTTGCTTAGATGACTAGGCTGCAATCCACTCGCCTCGATTAAAACGTTTTTGTCTCGAGCAAAATTCAACCAGCAAAGATCTACAGGTCCTAGTGTATGGGCTGTGACAGAGAAGCTTATTTGTCTTATTTGTAATGGCGGCGATTTATGCTGGCGATCATCATGCTGGTTGCTCTGCATCTGCACTCGTGTTGCCGGCTTACATCCTGAAGTTTAACCAGAGCCCATCGATTTTTATCCGTCTGTTGCAGTCTTTACTGCTGGTCTGTGAATAATAAAAAAGCTGCCATTGGCAGCTTTTTTATTATTAGTTGAGCACTTTTTCTGGTGGAGAAATATAACCCATATAAGCCTCGGTTTTGAGTGGTTCAAACCTAGCTAGCTGCGCTTGCTCTTCGATACCTGTGACAATGACCTGAATATCGAGGCCTTTAGCCACGTTAACTAGGGCGCGGCAGAGTTCGCTACTGTGTTCATTTTCATCGTAGTAAGCGAAGGACTGATCCAATTTGACATAACTTGGGCGTAGTGTCTGTAGGTAAGCCATTGAGCCAAATTGACGACCAAAATGGTCGATGCCAAAGTGTGCACCATTATCTCTAATAATGGCACACAGAGCCTGACAGGCGTCAGGATCGCTATAGATACCCGCTTCGGGAATATCAAAAACAATCCTTTGGCTAAAATGGCTATTGCGGAGAAATTGATTTAACCATTTGTGAAATTCAAGGTCACGTAGGCTGTGGAATGTCAGATTAATCGCAATAGGTTCATCATTTTTTTCAATAATGCCATTGTCTACAATGGACTCGATAAGACAGCGGTCCAGTAAAGAGCCCAATGATAAGAGTTCAACATAAGGCATAAATTGTCCTGCATGGATCTCTGTCTCGCCAATGGTTAATTGGCAATACAGCTCGCGCTGTAACACTGTGGTTTGATTATTGAGATACACGGACTGCCATTTAAATTGAAAGCGCTTTTCCGTGATCGCCGCGCTAAGTTGTTCGCGCCACTGCTCTTTGCTATAGAGCTGTTTTTCATCGCTTTCAAACCAGTGGAAAACGTTATTTTCGGCGATAGCTTGTTGTAATGCATTGTCTGTTTGTGACAACAACTCTGAAACTGTCATCGAATCTGTACGGTGGGCGATACCGATAGCAAATTGTTCATTAGGCTTACAGCCTGCCTTAGACATTTCCTGATTCACAGTTCTAATGAGCGTGTGTAAGTATTTGCTGCTTTGCTCTTGTTCGGCGCTGGTGATTAGAAAAGCAAATTCATACGCAGCAATACGGGCAATTACAGAAGGCGCTATTTCATCGAGCTGTTGTTGCAGTCTTTGTGCAAGTAAACGTATGGTCTCATCACGTACTTGGTAACCATATTTACTGTGCACCTCCTCTAGCCAGTCGAACTTAGCCATCATTAATGCGCCATTATTAGGCTCGCTTAGCCAGCTATGGATACGTGCCATCATGTATTGGCGGTTAGGCAGGCCTGAAACTTGGTCGACTAAATTTTTCTTTCTTAACTCAGTCACTTCTTCATCGAGTGAGTTGAATATTTTTTTCAGCTGATGAGACATGCTATTAAAGGCCGATACGACCGACTTTAGCTCAGTGGTTTTTGGCAGTGGCAAATCTGGACCAAACTTGCGCTTGGACACTTCTGTGGCGTGTTCCGCGATATCGTGCAGAGGTTTAAGAATCCAGGTAAGTCCGAAGCGAGCCAGCATAATGGCGATTAAAAACAGAATAGAAATCGCTATAATAGAATTAGTCATGGTGCGCCATAGCTCGTTATACCCAAAGCCTGGGTGAGCGGTTATTTCTAGCTTGGCTAATTGGAGCCAACCTGAGGTGATGGTGCTTTCGCGGCTGATGGTATCAAAAAAGCCTAGATCGATAAACCATTGCGGAACGCCTTCAATTTTAACTGAGTTTTCCCATACTTGTTGCTTACCATCAATCAACCATGTCAGTTTGACTTGCTGATAGTAACCGCCTTCAAAGATCACATTTATCAAGGTTTCGGCGCCGACAATGTCGCCAGCTTCTAAGTCGGGAACTAGCATGATCCCTAAACTGTGGCTGGTGTTATTCAGGTCAGATTCCATCTGTTTGGTTAAGAAACTTTGGGTCTCGGTAAACTGCACGTAAGCCAAGCTAACGACAACGACCAAAAATAGGCCCAAAAGCAGTGAGTATATCTGTCGAAACAGTGTCATTGTTCTAGCTACTCCAATCTTAATTTGGGCATTCTCAGTCGCTCTACACCCAATCTTTGTTTGAGATCATTCCATTTTTCAAGACGTTCAGATGAGCCTGCAAGCACACCTCGTCCTTTCTCTTTGTTTAACCACAGCTGTCGACCATTGAAACTGTATACAGGAATAAGATCGTTTCGTTGCGTTGCTGGTTTTATGGTGCGATCGAGATTATCAAGTACTAAGGGAATTGAGCCTGGTGTTTCATAATAGGCCAGCACCATGTGGTATTGGTTAACTGAGGTGGCTTTGACCATAGTGATGCGTAATTTGTCATCGTCGATGCCAAGTTGCAGCAGGGTGAAATATTTTGCGATAGAAAAGTCTTCACAGTCACCGCCATTGACACCAATAAATTCCATTGGACTAGCCCAGTAGTTGCTATCACCCCAAAGCTTAATGTCGTCGACAAACCGAAATAGATTGAAAAAATTATTCACTTTAGTGATTTTTTCTAGCTCGTTCAGTCCCTGCGCTTCATTAAGTACCTTAAACCAGGCTTTAGCGCGTTTCCCGGCGCGCTCACCGTATCTGCTCTCTAAAGTTGAGGTGATACGGTTTGCGTCCAGTTGATGAGTCGGAGAGGCATATAGGCATGAGAACCCTAAGGTCATCGCCACCACACTAAGTTGGCAGACCTTTAATAATTGTCGATGTCCGCCAAATTTTGTGTTCATGTTCTCCGACTATTTTGGGTTATTTAACTTCTTCGTCCACAGTATAGATATTCCACTTCATATCGGCAGTGGTGTCTTCCCCGGTTAATTCAGCGATCACGCGGCGATTGCGTTTATGCGCTTCTGGCGTGTGAGTCGGATCAACGGGGCGGTCATAGCTGTAGCCAATGGCAGTCACTCGACCATTATCAATACCAAAACGTTCTGACAGTAATGAGCTTACCGCATTTGCTCTGTTTTGTGACAGAGTTAAGTTGTGATCATAAGAGCCTGTTTTACTACAGTGGCCTTCGATTGTAACTTGGGTATTAGGGTACTGTCTCATAAATGTCGCAACGGTTTCTACCTGGTCATAATACTGAGGATCAATGTAGAAAGAATCGTTAGCAAACAATATTTTTAACTCTTGCCGTTCGTTAATCGGTTTGATTTTACCACAGCCATAGTTATCGATAGTTGCCCCTTCGATGGTGTTGTTGCAGCGCTCTCTGGCAACAATGACACCATCTCTGTCATTGTCATTGAGGTCAAATGCCTGCTCTGTAGGAGTGTCCATGTTGACTGTGTCACGCATAGAACAGCCACCAATTAAGGCGATACTGACGAGTATTAATAGAGCTTTCATTATTTAACTCCCCCTTCATATTCACGTTCACCCTTCCATACATCGGGACGAGTAACACGAAGTGATTCTAATAATTTTCCTGTGGCATTGAGAATGCGGTATTCAGAAATGATCTCATCGTACTCGGCTTCTAAATAATCCTTACGTGCTTCAAATAGTTCGTTTTCTGTATCGAGTAAATCGAGCAGAGTACGCTGACCTAGATTAAACTGCTGGCTATAAGCTACCTGAGTATCTTTGGCAGCAATAACATGGTCACGGATATACATCTTTTGAGGCTCGAGCAGTTCATAGGCATTCCAGGCTAAGTTAACCCCTTCGACGACTTGACGATAAGCGCGTTGGCGAATCTCTTTCGCTTCGCCCAGTTTGTAGGCGGCCTCTTTTTCACGAGCCACATCTTTACCACCCGCAAACAAGTTATATTTGACTCGAACCATGGCCACTAAGTCATTGCTATGCCCGCCCACATTTTGCGAGGCAATCGGTGAATAACCATCTTCACCGTCGATATCGTTATTCCAATTACCACCCAGTTCTAAAGTCAGCTTGGGATAATAATTAGATTGTGCCGATGAGCGTTCATATTCGGCTGCCGAGATATCGCTAGCCGCCGATTTTAGTACCGGATGATTGTCTTGAGCAATTTGAATACTGCTGTTTAAGTCCGCTGGTAGCATGTCATCATCGGGTACAGGGACAATGAGGTTTTCAGGTTCTTTTTCGACAATTCTGATGAACTGCGCTTTGGCATCATAAAAATTGTTTTTCGCCGAAATCACATTGGCATTGGCGCGTGCAAGACGACCCGTTATCTGTGATAAATCGGCAATAGAGCCTAAGCCAGAATCGGTACGCTGCTTAATTTGGTCGTAAATGTCTTTATGACTTTGCAGGTTTTTTTCTGCCAAGGTTAATACCTGTTCGGCGCGGATATAGTTGATGTAGACATTGGCAACATCGAGTGCAATATCTTCGGCTGCGGCAAACAGTGCCCATTGATCGGCGCTGGCTTCAAAGCTATAACGATCGACTTCGCTAGAGGTATAGAAACCATCGAATAACATCTGTTTGATGCTAAAGCCGGCTTCACCACGAGTGAGCTCGATAACGCCATCGCTATCAACATCGCCTTGGCCGGCCTTCCTGCGGGTTGATGGGCTGTTGGTTTGCTCCCAGCCATAACCACCGCTAATATCGACCGTAGGCATGTAGCCTGCATATGCTTGGCTCACTTGCTCTTCACGTGCTTTAAAACGGTTAAACGCGATACGAATATCAGGATTGGTATCCAGTGTGTGAGCGACTGCTTGTTCTAGTGTTTGGCTAGAACCGACTCCTGGTAGTAACATCGCGCTAATAGCTAGCGCCATGGCGCTGCGTTTTAGCTGACGTACAGTTTGCTTACTCATGTTGTAACCCCCCTGGTTAATTTTTGTGAACTTAACGTTCACGTAGAGCAGTATCTCTTGCTCTTAAAATTGGATTAAGTATGTACTCCAGCACGGACCTTTGCCCAATTATTACATCTACCGAGGTCAACATCCCCGGAATTATGGGCATTAAGGTTCCATCGTCTTTCGTCAAACTTGATAATTCAGTTCTAACCCTTACAAGATAGAAACTGTTCCCCTCTTCGTCCTGTGTTGTATCGGCACTGATGTGCTCCACAACGCCATTTAAACCACCATAACGGGTAAAGTCATAAGCGGTCACTTTAACAACGGCGGGTAAGCCAGGATGTAAAAACGCGATATCTTTTGGCAAAATTTTGGTTTCAATCAGTAGCTGATCTTCTGACGGTACAATTTCGATAATATCAATGCCAGGCTGAACAACTCCACCTAAGGTATTGATATGAACAGTTTTAATGGTGCCGTTGACTGGCGAGACTATTTCGGCTTTGCTGACTTTGTCTTGCGCGCCCACTTGCGCCTCATTAATACGAGACAGGCGAGTTTGCATCTCATTGAGCTGAGTTCGTGTATCAGCGGCAAATACAAATAATGCTTCTCGGCGCTTTAAAATTGCTTCATCTTGTGATGCCTTAACCTTTGGGCGTAACAATCTAACCGAAGCCAGTTCACCGCGAATATCGTTGACGATACGTTCGAGTTTGAGTAGCTCAACTTCTGGCACTATGCCTTTTTTAGCCAGTGGACGTGTTAGCTCTAATTCTCGTGTTACCAACTGAAAACTGGTGGTTAACGTTGATATTTTTGATGCCAGCTCTTGGGTTTCTTGTTGTTTTTGCTGGATCTGGCGCGCTAAAATTTCAAGTTGGTTGCTGAGATTATCAAGGCGTCCCTCATACTCTTCTTGTTGACGTCGAACCAAGTCGGGTTCGTTATCTATGAGTGTTTGCGAAAACAGTAGTGGCTGTTTAACAATTTTGACCTGCTCGCGCCAATCCGATGCGACATCGGAAATGGTGATACTGTTAAGTTCGGTGCGCAGGCGCAATACATTAGCCTGCAGGCTATAAACCTCTTGTTCTTGCTGGGCAAAGTCAGATTTAAAGCGGGTATCATCGATACGTACTAAAGGCTGCCCCTTAGTGACGATCATCCCTTCTTGAACGTATAGCTCTTGCATAATGCCGCCATCCAAACTTTGGATCACCTGAATTTGCGACGAGGGAATGACTTTACCCATGCCAGTAGTGACGCGATCTAATTCGGCAAAATAGGCCCACAATAAAAAACACACAACTAATGCCGACAAAGCCCAAATAATCAGCCTATGGCTAGTTGGTGCATCGGTCATCATGGCGCCATAAACGTCATCTACCATCTCTAAATCATGGGTCGTTAAGTGTTTACTCACTCTTTGGACCTCCTGATAATAGCCCTTTGGTGAGCTGATTGAGTACGGTGTCTTTCGGACCGTCGGCCACGATATGGCCACGATCTAATACTATGATGCGATCGACTAAGCTAAGCAGATGCATTTTATGAGTGATCAGCAGTAAAGTTCTCTCTTTAGTGACGTTTTTCATGGCGCGAATAAATTGCTTTTCGGCGCGGGCATCCAAGCTTGCAGTAGGCTCATCCATGAGTAAAACGGGTGGATCGTTAAGGGTTGCTCTGGCAAGGGCAATGGTTTGGCGCTGACCGCGTGATAAAGATTGCCCACCTTCACCTACTTGTTGATCTAAGCCTTCGGTCTCTATATCGGTAAATTGGTTGACGCCCGAGAGTTGTACTGCACGAATCAATTGATGCTCGGTCACTTGGCGCGTTCCAAATAGAATGTTGTCACGAATGGTGCCATGAAATAGCGTAATGTCCTGTGGTAAATAGCCAAAGTTACGTCGTAAATCGGTAGGATGTATTTGGGCAGCATCGAGACCATCGTAGCGCAGGCTACCTTTAGTGGGCTGATATAAGCCCACAAGGAGTTTAGCCAAGGTACTTTTACCTGAGCCGTTACGGCCGATAATCGCAACGCGCTCACCCGGTGATATAGATAAAGTCATTGGGTGCAGTATTGGTCGTTCAGAGCCCGGGTAGTTAAAACTGACATGGTCGGCGTTAATTTGCCCTTGTAGGCGCTGTTTGCTGACCAAGTGCCCCTTATGTTGAAACTCATCTTCTTGCGTCATTATCTGATCGAGCTGACGCAGGGCGCTGGCGGTATGATTACCACGGGTCATTAAGCCGGCTAACTGGGCCATTGGCGAGATGGCACGGCTCGATAAAATCACCGCGGCAATAATGCCACCCATAGATATTGCGTTATCTGCGACTCGATAAACCCCTAAAATAACCACGCAAACGACTGACAGTTGCACTATGAAATTGGCAATATTGGTGACTGATGTTGATATTTTTTTTGCCTTTAATTGCCAGTTAGCGGTGTGGCCTATCATCTGTTGCCAGCTTTTTTGCACTAGCCCCTCAGCACCACTAGATTTGATTGACTCTAAAGAGGCAAGCGATTCAATAAGATGGCCATGCTTTAAGCTAGCAAATTTATTACTCTCCTCGATAGCGACCTTAAGCCGAGGCTGCATAAATAAGGTATAGACGATAATAATGGCGCCCCCAATTAAGGGGATAATTGCCAAGTCGCCAGCCACGATATAGATGACGATGACGAAAAATATGGCAAACGGAAGATCCACTAAGGTGGTGATAGTGGCCGATGTTAATATCTCGCGAATACTGTCAAATTCACCCAATTGCCTAGCCATTCCCCCTACACTGGGAGAACGTTTTTCTAATGGGATACCAATGGCTTTGGCAAAGAGCTGTGATGACACGATAATATCGACTTTTTTACCAGCAACATCAATTAGGTAGGCGCGTAGCTGTCGCATAATAAAATCGAAGATATACGCAATACCCGCCCCAATCGCCAATACCCACAGAGATTCAAAGGCAAGGTTTGGTACCACTTTATCGTAGACATTCATGATAAATAGCGGCGATACCAGTGCAAATAAGTTAACTAATACCGAGGCGATTAATGCATCACGGTAGATAGGCGCTGAATCTTTTAGGGTCTGCCATAGCCAGTGGGTTTTATTATCGTGTAGGTGCATATCAAAGCCCATGTCACCACGATATTGTTGCTTGACTAAAAAGAGATAGCCCACATACATAGCTTCGAGCGCTTCTATGGTCAGCTGCTCTTCACCACCGGTTTCGGGCAGCTGAATGACGGCGCGATCGTTTTCTAAATCTATTTCACGAAGTAAGCAGGCCTTTTGGTCTTTAAGCAGCAGGATACAGGGGAGGAAAATAGGCGAAATTTGATCTAAACCTTTGCGGGTTAGTTTGGCTGTGAGCCCGGCTCTGCCTGCCGCTTGAGGTACAAGTTCAGGAGTTAAAACACTGCCAGACAGCGGTAGACCTGCGGCCAGAGATTCGCTAGAGCAGGGACTACCGAAATACTCGGTTAATAATACTAAACTGTCTAACAAAGGGTCTACAGTCACTCGTTGCGAGGCTGAAATCGTCCATTGCTCAGTTTTTGGAGACGCTGTAGAGTGCACCTTAAAAACATATCCTTAAGATTTTATTAAACATTGTTGTGATTTTATTATAGAAGTATAAACCGCACATAACAAAATGATTGATAGCGCCAATTAGCGTTGCTAATTAGCGCTATCAAATCTTATGTATCCACTACATAATTTTGGTATCAAGCTCTTGTGGGGTGAAGAGGGTTAACGGTTCAGTACTGCTACTAGAATAAGCAGAACTTGCATCGTCTATGATTAGCGCTCCATCGCCATTAGTCCCTAAGAGTGAATTAATCACTTCGGCATCACTGTTAACACCAAGCTCAGCAAATAAATCGATACCATCAAGTACAATCATCTGATCTATATTACCGTCATCGTTGGCATCAATTTCGATAGTTGTGTTGCCATTTTCTACAGTGAAGTGCAGATAATTTTCTAAGTTATTTATAGTTTCACCTTGAAGCAGGTCGCTTAGATCGAGCTTGTCTTGAGAGACGTTAAAGTCAGTAATATGGTCGGTACCTGTATCGCCTTGTTGCCAGACGAAAGTATCAGCGTCAACGCCGCCAGTTAAGGTGTCATCACCTAGTCCGCCAATGAGAACATCCTCACCTGCACCACCAATCAGTTCATCATTGCCCGTACCGCCGAACAATAAATCATTGCCGCTACCGCCATTAAGCTCATCGTCACCACCTTGGCCGAAGAGGGTGTCGTTACCTTCACCCCCATTAATGGCATCGGCTCGATCATTACTGCTTGAGCTATCAAACTCTGTGGCGTTGTCGCGGATATAGTTGTGGATCTCCGCATTGGTTACCTCTGTTTGCCCAAGCTTACCTGCCACATAAGTCTTGATAGCGTTAAAACCTTGACCTTGAATATTGTCAAATCTAACAACATCACCGAAGATGATGTCGTTACCTGCGCCGCCGTCAATCGTATCTGATCCTGGCTGGTTGGAGACTTGATCGCCGAGAATGGCGTCGGCAAGTTCGTCGGCATCGATATTGGTTTGTACATCGCCGTCCGTATCATAAGACTCCAAGTCGTCTTCATCGATATTAGAGCCCATACCTATGGCTTCGACTATGATGCCTTGATCTGTAAGGAGTGCAAAACCTGCTTTGGAGTTTGCAATGGTTGTCGCTGTGGTATTTTGACCATTTCCTCCCAAAGAACCATCATCTTTAATGTAATAGGTGGGCTTTCCGTCAGTAATAAAGAAAGCTAAATTGGTGGCATCACTATTATCCTGAGCATCGCCATTGGCAAACCAGTTGGCTGTTGTGGTAAAGACATCTTCATAGTTAGTTCCGCCACCACTTTTCATGTTGTCTAATATGTCTTGTAATTTTTCCAGTGCTTGAGAGTTATTCAGATCGACACTGATACTACTGCCTACTCTAGTGTCAAAATCCACTAAGAATATTTTGACGGTACCACTTTGCTGTCCATCGGCACTCTCTTTGAGGGTTTCGAATACCTGTTCAAGCTGGGTTTTCATTGTGTTTAGTGTTCTACGGCTAATACTACCGGAACTATCAACCATAAAGGCGATATTATAGTCCTGTCCTGGATTAATGACTGTGCCATCAAAATCACCAATAACAATATCTTCGGCGTTGTTAAGATCAAGCGTTTGATCGCCTGGACCCGCTTCGGTAACTTCGTAATTGAATACAGGTACAATGGCAATATTTCCCGTGTAGGAGTCACCATCACGGTCGGTTACGGCAACGGCAAAGTCCAAATCACCATCATCGGTACCTTGCATGGCCTGATACTGGTAGAAATCCCAATGACCACTGGTTGGCGTAAATTCCAGTTTAAAAACTAAGTCTCCAGAATCTGTCTGTCCCAGTAGAGTGTTGCCCGATACTGTTATTTCAATTGCCTCTCCAGAGGCTGAGAAGAGAGGGCTGTCGGTCATACCGACTAATGCCAGACTGCCCTGGCCATCGGCCCCCCATTCGGCTGATATTTCACCTGAAGCATAGGCTATCGCAGGTGCATTTCCTGTACCGGTAAATTCGATGGATTCAATAGTGAAATCGCTGTTATCTTCTTTATTGAGAGGGGTACCATTGTCGGTGGCTTTGATTACGACTCGGTCGAAGCCACCATCCTGTACGCTGAAGTTGGCAGCATAGTCGCCACTATCATCATCGGAGCTAAAGGTTTGGGTGGATATCAGTTGGCCATCGCGCCAGAATTCAACCACGCCGCTTTCGAGTTCACCACCAAAGATGTTGGCAAATCCTATCTTCATGCCAAATGCCAAGGTGTTGGGATCAAGATCGATGACGATCTCTTCAGATACGCCGGTACCATCAGCAAATTCGCGGAAATCAACCTCATTGTCGATGTTGTGATAAGGTGCACCGACACTAGAGACTCCTATCCCCGACTCGCTACCATTGATGTTGGCTGAGATCAGAGTATGGTCTGTAGACGAAGTAAAGCCCCTAGCTGTGATGGTAAAGCCATTAAAGTCCAGTTCACTTCTATCACCACTCTCATCATCGGAAAAAGTGAGATCGAATGTACCTGTTAAAGTGTCAGGAATATCTGTCTCTGTTACCGTTACCGGTGTGGTATCGGGCAGGTGCGGAGCATCGTCTTCAACGCTGACCACAAAACCACCTGAAACAGAGCCACCATTACCGTCTACAGCATTAATAATGAAAGTCATATCATTGACATCTTCGATGCTGGTATCTGGATGATCGATGGGCCCTAGTAAATTAACCTCATAGTTCCAATCACCGCTGCCATTAGTGGCTGGAGGCGTTAATGTTACTGTCATCACGGCCGAGCTTCCAACTGAGCCGGTCAGGGTATGAGTCGTTGCATCCCATTGCCAAGTGATAGCCTGGCCGCCAGAGGTAACACCGTTTGGTGGGGTCAGGGTGACTGCCAAGGCATCGCCATCTGCATCTAGAAGCTCAATGGTGCCATTTGCCACGGTACTGTTAGTTGTATCACTGCTGCCAACGGAGTCTGGCAAGCCATTGATAAGTCCTTCCTCTGAGACGATAGTATTTGTTGCCGTGATAATCGTGGGAATATCATTGACACTGTTGACCTTGATGGTCAGGGTCGCAGTATCACCATTATTGGTCACATAGGTGATAACAGGCACAGTACCGTTCCAGTTCGTGTCTGGTGTAAAGGTATAGTTACCATCTAAGTCTATGCTCAGGCTGCCACCTTCGACTGTAACGCTCTCTCCTGCGCTGTAAACCTGGCTATCTCCGGCTACAGTGAAGCTAGTCAATTCTAGGTCTTGACCATTGCTGAATTCACCTGTGTCATTTTCAAAAATGTTACCGATAGCCAGTTGACCTTCGCTGACTTCCTTGAAGTCATCCACAGCCGCAGTGTATTTGTCGACTTTAACATCCAGAGTCGATACTGCAGTCTGATTGTTGTTATCTGTGCCGACAATCTCAATTCCCGAAATCTTTAAGGAGTCGACATCTATGTTATGTGGTAGATTGCCCATCAGTTCGGCGTGAACAATCACATTACCTTCACTGCCTGCCTCGATGGCTGACCAATCGAGGCTAATTTTAAGCACATCTTTATTGGGCCCATTACCTGGCATAGAGGCAATCAGATAACCGTCTTCCAGTCTCCAGCTTAATGGGAAGTTTTCTCTGATACCTTCAACAGTAATTCCGCTGAAATCATCATTATGGTAGTTGAAGCCAAAGTTGGAAAGCTCACTGTCGCCAGCTTTGAATCGCAGTGACTGTTGATCCGTATCTAGGTTATCATCCTGCAAGCCAAATTCGTCTAAGTTAGCCAATGCGTGGGAAATAATAGCGCTTGGGTTTTCTCCAGGGGCTTCTAGATGGATATCAAGATTGTTATCGGTTTGATCGCCATCACTGTCTGTGACAACAACGTTAAAGCCTAGATCCAAAGATTCTGTGGAGCTTACAATTTCCTGAGCTGTCGTGCCCGTTAGTTGGAACTTGGCGCCATCAGCTGTTACAGCGCTTAGTTCTATATAGTCTATGGCACCGAGATCACTAATAACTTCATTAGGGCCTATCTCGCCTTCACCTAGCAGATTACCGCTGGCATCATAAGCCTTGAAGTACACCATCTCAGGATCGCCATTACCCACATTAAAGTTGAAGCTTGCACTGGCAACTGTTTCAGCGTACTCAATGATCAGAGTTTCTCCCTCTGAAACCCATGGGTTAGCAACCCCGAAACCATTGTTAGTACCATTGACGTCGGCTGGGTTACCATTGGCGTCTTGGCCTAATAAGGTAAAGGAAACGTTGGCATCTAAGGGAATAGCGTTTATATCGTTATAAACGTTGTATTCGTCAGAAGCGCTGTCATATGTGACATAAACGGTGCCACTGATCCCTCCCTTACCACCGGCTAATGCACCTATGTCGATCTCTTCGAGCTTATCTATGCTCTGCAGTATATCCAGTTGATAGCTGTCATTGTTTGGATCTGTGCTGAGCGTAAAGATCAATGTTTGTTCTGGATTATCTTCATCATAAACGGCCACAGGATTTTCATTGCTTGTATAGGCAAGCAGTTGATCTGGCTTGGCCGGATCGACGAAGAAGAAGACAGTCTTACCCCCAGCGGTGATGTCTGAAGCGCCAAAGTATGTATTAGAGTTGGCATCCCATCCATTGACGTTGCTACTTAGATCGGCACTATAGTCTTTATCAGCACCTGACGTGTTCATGACTCCTGTATAGGTGCCAATCGTGTTAACCCCATTCTGAATGGCTTCAAAATCGACAACGGGCGAATCATCTTCGACCGTAACTTGGAATGAACTTGAGTCTGTCGCTCCAGAACCATCCGCTACATCAATACCGAAATTCAGATTGAGCACATCTTCAACGTTGGCAACCGGATGATCCAGTGGTGCATGCAGTGTGACTTCATAAGTCCAATCACCGCTGCTGTTACCATCAGGGGCTTTGAGCGAAATACTCATCACGACAGTTGAGCCTGCTGAGCCTGTAAGCGTTTGAGTGTCTGCATCCCAACTCCAAGTGACATCGACTCCGCCAGAGGTAATATCGGCGGGTCCGCTGAGAGTCACTTCCAGCTCGTCGTTGTCTGGATCCTGCAGCTCAATGGTACCATTAGCGATCACTGCATCAGTTGTATCCGTATCGCCGATATTATCAGGTACGCCATCGGTTAGACCCTCTTCAGATACGGCTACATTGGTAATATTACCTATGCTTGGAGGGTTTTGCGCATCGACGATGGTGGTGTCGGCGCTATTGTCAGTACCAATGGTGGCATCGGCGCCGGTGACGCTGTCGATGGTGACAGTGAAATCTTCGGCCCCTTCATAGACGCCATCGGTTAGG